>NZ_JBTCHQ010000003.1:0-543198 GCF_054254355.1 Ancylomarina sp. YFZ004 | reverse complement strand
AGTTTCGGGATTGCTGGTCCCGAGAATCGGGATTATCCTTTAAGCTTCTTTCTTTTATCCTTGGATATTAATCTTCCTGCGGGTTGTTCAGCTTTAAAGAGAACAAAAGTAGAATGATGACTAAAACACCACCTGCTAGACCTGCAAGTTGGTAGCTACCCGTAAGGGTGAAAATACGGCTGAAGAATAGGGGTGCCAAAGCTGAACCAAATACCATGAGTGACATGGCCAATCCGCTAATAGCTCCTAAATGGTCGCGACCGAAAAAGCGAGGCCAGGTTATGGCAGCCAGTACCGAGAATAGTCCACCCATAATACCGTTTCCGAGAATCAGAACGTAGTAACCGCTCCAATGCGAAAGGAAGGATAAACCAATACAAGAAAGCAAGCAGCCAATCAGATAAATAATCAGAATTTTCTTAAGTGGCATATAGTCGCTAATCACATTTCCTGCAAGTGCAGCAACGATAGATATCAGCGAAGCTGGTATAAAGATACTAAGTGCTTTCTGTTCGCTATATCCTGCAATCTCGAATATGGAAACCACATTGAAAGTGAAGCCTGTTATAAAGAAGGCACTAAAGGCAATGGCCAGAGCATAAACCCAAAAGACAGGTGTCTTCTTTGCTTCTTTTAAAGTGAACTGTTTGTTACTATCCTTAAACGCTTTTTTCTTTTTCTCTTCAATTACCTTTCCATCTGGAATAAGTCCACACTCTTCAGGGTTATCTCTATAGAAAATATAGGCAAAGATGATAAAAGTGACGATGATGGCTGCCATAATTAGGTATGCCGCACTCCAATCGGTGCTATGAATTAAGCCTGCTACAAAAAGAGGCGCTACTGCAAATCCGAAAGATTGAACGGCCGATGAAATACTATTGGCTAATCCGCGGTTTTTATTGAACCATTTCATTAGCATATTTCGTGAAGCTAGAGTCAATACTCCTTGTCCTGAAAATCGGAGCATAAAGAATAGAGCTGAAACCAACACAAAACTGACCGCTGAGAATGATATATTTGTCCACGAAGAAATACTGTTACTCATTTGATCGCTTATGGAGAAGAGTAGTAGGGTTAGTGCTAATACACATCCAGCAAGAATTGCAGTGAAACGTGCACCAAACTTATCGTATACTTTCCCAGCCTTGGTCAGAAATAAAGAACTCATAGCGGTTCCAATCAAATAGGCTGAACTTAGCGCGTCACGAGATAGTTGCAGCGAATCGATCAGGTAATCGGTGAAAACTGATACCCCGATAGTTTGACCAGGTATTGAACAGATGATTCCTAATGTGGCAGCAATCATGGCCATCCATCCGTAAAAGATTGGAAATTTGGATGGGGCAAAAGGTAAGTTAGGATGACGTTTTATTGGCATAAATTCAAATTTTGCACAAAGAAAGTCAAATAAGCTGAAAGAAAAGGAAGCTGCAAGGAAAAATATCTAGGGAACCCCCTAGATATTAAACTTGATTTTTAATCCTGTTTCTTTGTGCTGCTTTCCGTCGAAACTCCAAACAACTTCCAAATCAAGAAGAAGGAAGATTTGAGTTAAACCATAACCAACTTCCCAATAATTCTTTTTCCCTGCGTGGGTCAGGTAGTTAACAAATATCTTTTCTTGTATAGCCAAAGAGTTATTCAAGATAGGGAGGCGTTTTAATAAGAATCGATCGGATGTGTATTGCACGTGAGCTTCAGCGTATTCTTTATTTGTTGCATGTTGGTAATAATCCAATAAGCGGAATGTGTTCATGTCACCACCAATCATAAAGACCGGTTTGCTGGTTCCAAATTGACGATAGTCGGCAAAGTAAGTTTGCTTGTTCGATAAGAAAGAACCCGCCTTTAAGTTATAAGCTAATCGATCGTTAAATCCCATCTGGAATTCTTGTTTTACCGAGGCTTCTAAGAATGAGAAATCTGTTTCAGAGTCTAATATACCCTTGATGCCTTGTTTGTATAGCAGGCCAAAAGTTGGCTGTGAGTGATAGGATGTCATTCGTTTGACACCTTTCTTTACTGTATATCTGTGGCGAGGCGTGTATTCCAGGCGCGCAGTTAAAGTTAGGGCTTTATTATCACGGATAAGGTCTGGATTTATTCCTACTGGTGCGTTCGGACTATATTTGTTATCCTTTGGACCAGTGAAGTAGAATTTATTGTTGTTATAAAGCTGTTTTCTATTGGCATATTCCAATCGTGTATAAAGGTTTAAACCATTACTAAGATCAGTTTGGTGCCAGATATTCACAAAATTCTTATCGTATAATTTCATATGATTGTCTTTATAATACAAAGACGTTATCATATTTAGCATCGGGTCAATTCCAGAATATTCGTTAAAATCGACAGTTTTACTACCGGCCTTGAAACCCAACCAGGCTCTTTTCATTCCATTGTAACGGTATTTACTTCCAAGAGTGAAATCAAGATGCTCACGCGAGAAAGCATAAGTGAGATCTGAATTTGCCTGAAAATAATGCCCTAGTGTATCACTTTTTGAATAAGAGAAGGGTGCATCGAATGTAAAACCTTGCACCGTGTTGTATGATACTTTATCAAAGCTCAATAATCCTGGAGTAGACAAGCGTGAGTTCGATTCTTTATACTTGTAGGTCTTGCCCCAAAGTAGGTGGTCAAACTTAAACTCTCTGTTGGCTCTACGTACCGAATCTTTATATTCGGGTGTGTTTTTAACTTTTACGATGGAATCTTTCTGTACAAAGCTGATTTTTTCGTCTTTTGAGAGTGGGATAGGGCGCATTTCGTCCCAATATAAAGAATCTTTGGTCTTGGCACCTTTAGCCATTTTCACCTTTTCGATCTTAATCTCCAGGGGCTCTCTAACTTTCTCTTTTTTGTTTTTTGAATTATCTTTTTCCATCAATCTAGCAAGCTTTCGCATATCGGCGTTCTTCATATCCGGCTTTTCAAGAAGCGTCTGAATTTCAGCCTTGCGTTCTATTTCTTTAGCTGATAAAACTTTTGATTCTTCTGTGTTGCTTAGCTTATTTATATCTTCAGTTTCTTGTTTTCTAGCCAGTTCTTCTTGATTTAAATAGTCATGATCTAAATCGGGATTCAATATTACTTCATAATCTTTGATTGAAGCCACATACATGCCTTCCAAACCGAAGCCCATTCCTTTGAATTTGATTTTGTAGTCCAGACTAACTGGCATCCAAACATCTTTACTTACAGGTGCGTATATTTGATGCATGTGAACATGAGTCATAGGAAGCTTTAGTTTTAAATCTGCCGAATGAATGTTCCAGAAGGTTTCAGCGATATAGATAAAACCATTAAATAAATCTTTCCCTTTCCTTTTTGGAATCACTTTTATTTGGTTGATCGTTCTGCCTTGATCTTCAAATAGGGATACCAATTGAAATTTATAGACTGTAAAAGCAGCCTTATCTAAAGGCGATATAAAACCTTCGTCGCGTGTATTGTAAAGATTTAATGTACTAAATCGCATGGGGTTTACCTGGTCATCTAAACCTGAAGACCGAATAGAAATAACTTCTTCTTCAATTTTATTGGGAAGTTGAAAATGGATTTTCGATATATTTTCTGTGACGAAAACTCTTCCAACTGTAATATCTTCTTCTGCCAGTTTCTTTTTGAACAAGCGGGGTACACTGGTGATTTTACCAGAACCTTTCAAATAAACCTTATTGGTATACTCGCTAACCTGCTTGGTATAATAATCACCCATGCCAATAGCTTTTCGCATGACGAAATAGGCAGGGTCTTCACCACTTGCCAATATTTTCACTTCTTTTAGTTGGTATGTTTGGGGGGCAAGGGCAACATCCAATTCCATATTATTTTGCCCCATGCTAACTTTTACTTCCTTGGTTTTATAGCCCATATATCGATAATGAAGTTGCCAATCACCCTCAGGAAGATCTAAATGATATTGTCCATCTATATTCGATGTGGTTCCGGTAGCTAATTCTTTGATAAATATGTTAGCAAAGGGAATAGGTTTTCCTTCAAGGTCTGAAATGTTTCCACTTAATTGTTGGGTGTGGCCTTTAAATGAAAACAGGCAGAATAGTAGGATGAAAATGTTTCTTGTCATAATTTGATTTTGGGTTTTCATTAAGAGTAACGAATTGGGTCGTGAAATAGTTACACTTTGTTTTTTTAGTCGTGATTAGTTATTTGATGGTAGTAAAGATATTTTTTTAATTTGTTAAATTAAATGTAAAAAACATAAAGAATGATTATGATTTGTTTTGTGTCGAATAGTAAGGCAAAAATAAAGCCACAATCTCAGTCTTGAGATTGTGGCAAATTAGTAGGTTGTTATAATCTTAGGGATTTTCTAAGCTTCTTGTTTTCTTGCATTCATGTAACGTAGAACAAACCAGAAAATGCCCGCGATAGAGAATAGTATGGCACCTGTTAAAGGTGGGATCATACTTACTTTTAATCCGCCAACAACTGCTGCTGGTGAAACTGATGGGACATCTTGAATGGAATTAAGGGCATTTGAAAGGCCTATACCTTGACCAAGAAGGCCGAGGAAAAAACTTATACTTCCTAAGAATAAAATGGCATCTAAATGTCGTTTCGTAACAAAACCAAGTTTTAGAAACTTGATTAAAGTTAATAGTGACCATATAATGGCGCCCAGTCCAGTAAGCACTATAACAGTCATGAATAGGGTACCGCCTTGAAAGAAAAGATCGATCATGTTTTTAAAAGTTTAGGTTAAACAAAAATACGAATCAAACCTATCGCTTGTTAATTTCTTTTCAAATTTATTGCGTTTAACTGTTAAAGACTTAAGTTGAATGACATATAAATAAGGCTAAGTCGTTTTTTATATACAAGTCAATCGTTTTCATATGTGAGATGAATTTTATGATGTTGTATCATAATGCTTTGTTTGTTGGAGGTTTGTGTGTGTGATGTGTAAAAGGTTTCTTCGATCATGTACAATGATATTGATTTGTCGTTAAGCTTATAATTTGACTGTTTGTCGTATATCATAAGTAAAAGGTTTTTGCTTCAGACTAAAATATCTATTTTCGTAACTGCTATGATGAAAATTTCAAATTTGGGTTTAAAATTTATTGGAGACTGGAGAAGAACAGCTCTATCACTGCTGACTTGGTTTATAGCTTTTTTATTCATTTCGGTGTTCTTTGGCCTATATAGCCAAGATTATTATAACGCTTTAATCTTTTGTCTTTGTTTTGTGCCTCTTGCTTACGTTTGTACACGTTTTTTGAACAATTTTCTAATTCCCCGATATTTATTAACAAAGCGCTATTTCAGATTTTGGTTATATCTATTTTACTTGTTCTGTTTGTCAATGAGCATTGAAACCATGATTATTGCAGGTCTTTATGCTTTAGTTTGGAATTATTCTCTTGCTGGAATTGATCCTGCAACCATGGATGTTCGTTTTTTACTCGTAGGTTTATACTTTGTAATTTTGGTTGGGGTTGCCTATCGCCAACTTCAAAGAAGTTTGCAAGAACAACGACTAAGAGAACAACAGGATAAAATAAAGGTAGAGACTGAGTTACGTTTAAAAGAAGCTGAGTTGAGTTTGCTGAAGGCTCAAGTCAATCCTCATTTTTTATTTAATTCCTTGAATAGTATTTATGGTTTGAGTCTTGAAAAATCGGAAGAAACACCGCGAATGATCATGCTCTTGTCTGAAATTCTAGATTACACGCTTTATGGTTGCAATACTGAATAGGTTCCAATTACAAAGGAGCTCGAACTAGTTGAAAACTATGCAGCGATTCAGAAAGGTCGTTTCGGTGATGCTATTAATCTGGATATAGACTTAGAGGAAGGTAAGCAAATGAATGGAATGATAGCGCCTTTACTTTTTTTACCTTTGGTAGAAAACGCTTTTAAGCACACAGCTAGAAATGATGGTGTTGCGAGTACCATTTCGATTAGTTTAAATTTGGAGAAAGATTTTTGCTTTACAATTAAGAATCCTATTAATAATAGTGATGAACCTAAAGGGAATGGTGGTATTGGTTTAGAGAATCTTCAGAAACGCCTCGATCTGATCTATCCAGGAAAATATAGTCTGATCATTAAAAAAGAAGAAGGGTATTTTAAAGTAGAATTACGATTGATGATTTTAAATAGAGAATTATGCGAAAAATAAGATGCCTCCTGCTAGATGACGAACCTATCGCTATTCGTATAATAGAAAGACATTTGGAGAGCTTCCCTGAGATGGAAGTTGTTGGTCGTTTTAATTCATCACCATCAGCTATGAGTTTTCTTAGAGAGAATGAGGTCGATTTAATCTTCTCGGATATTGAAATGCCTCAAATGAATGGCTTACAATTTTTAAAGTCCTTGAAAAATGCGCCTGCTCTTATTTTTACGACAGCATATAGAAATTATGCCGTTGAAGCTTTCGATTTAGATGTGGTGGACTATTTGATGAAACCCATCTCTTTGGATCGAATGGCTCGTGCTGTGAATCGTTATCATGATAGACAGAAAAAACAATTAGAAGCTGTCATTGCAATTACGCCGGCTGATGAAATGATTAATTTGAAGGTAGATAAAAAGATTGTTCGTCTCTCTTTAGATAAAATCGATTATTTCGAGAGTTTTGGCGATTATGCCATCTGCCGACATGAAGGAGGGAAGCTTGTTAGTCGTGAAACGCTTTCTCATTTGGTAGATATGCTTCCATCTGACCGATTTATTCGCATACATCGCCAATTTATTGTTCCTCTGGCAAAAATTGAATCCATATCTGGTAATACAGTCTACTTACGAGAAAAAGAATTGCCTGTAGGTCGTTCCTATCGAAACGACCTGAAACAAAAGATGAATTTGTAATTTTAAGGTTAAAGTAAATAAGTCTAAAGGATAAAGTGAATCAAACTTAAAGCTGCGGGAATAAAGGGTGAATTATCTAATTTTGAGTTACAGATATTCCCGATGTCCACATCAGTGAACCTTGACTTTTTCACACTTTCACCTTTCCCTCTTAGACCTTTAAACTATCCTCAACCCAATTTAGTATGTCCTGATAGCGGTATCTTTCCAGTTTCCCAAAGCCAGGCATTCCTTTAGCCTTAATTGTTGTGAATTTTGGTGTGTAGATTCCACATAGGAATTTAGTGATCAATTCCGGGCTTTCTTTGCCCTTAAGGCTATTACGTAATTTTTGAGTTAACTCCTCGAAATTGTAATTTTCAAATTCAGGAAGTTTATCCGTTTGAGCAATTTTAACAGCGCCTGAAGAACATACAGAGCAATGACCACACTCATCTATTGGTAATGTTTCTCCAAAATAGGCTGCTAACCTTGTGCTCAAACAGCTTTCTGATTCAAACAAGGAGATCATATTCTCAATTCGTTTGACTTCAGCGCCTTCTTTTTGCTTGAATTTTTCAAAAAGATCTTTAGCTAATTTTTCTGTGTCGAAGTTTGAATCCTTTATTGAAAAGACGTCTGCCATTTGAGAAGCTTCTAGTGCTAACCAGCCTTGTTCACTAAAATATTCAAGAGCTGCAATAATGCGTTGGCGATCGAGCTTAGGATTTTCTTTGATATTATCAAAATCGACAGTCCACCATTTTCTAGCTTTATTGCATGTGTCGAATACTTCTTGAATGAATTCCTTTCTTTCGCCTTTAAACTTGTTGATTATTGTTTGATCATCAATGTTTAGAGTGAACCGATACGTGGCAAAGTAGGAGTTGAGAGGCTTGAGGATGCCCATGATCTCAAGATAAACCAATAAGGTCTTAATAGGCAACATGCGAATGTTGCATAAAGCAGGAATATTAATTAATCTCACATCCCAAATCTCACCAGCGGATTGAATGATATCCAGTAACTTTTTGATGCCCTCATATTCTGGTGTATCGCCATATACAAAGTTTTCAAGGATATTAACATTGTCTCGATTTGCTAAAACCACACAGTTGGCTGGCTGATTATCTCTTCCTGCGCGGCCAATTTCTTGAGAATAGTTTTCTATAGACTTGGGCAAGTCGTAATGAATCACGTTGCGAATATTGCTTTTGTCAATTCCCATTCCAAAGGCAATGGTAGCAACGACGCAATTAATCTCGCTTTTCATGAAACGATTTTGAATGGATTCTCTCATCTCATTTTTCAAGCCAGCATGATAGGCGGTTGCAGCAATTCCTTTAGAGCTTAGGAAACTTGCCACATTTTCAGCTGTTTTTTGTAGTGTCACATATATGATACTTGCTTCCTCTTGTTTCTTTGAAAGCATGTTAGCTAAAATCTGATTCTTATCAACTTGCCTCACCGGTAGAACCTGTAAGTCCAGATTAGAACGATAAAAACCTGTGACATTTACATTTTCTTTAGAAATATTAAATTTCTTGCACATATCCTCAATAACCCTTGGTGTTGCAGTAGCTGTCAACAATAGGCTTTGCTCAATATTGAATTCTTTTTGATAGGCAGGTAACTTAAGATAATCTGGACGGAAATTGTGTCCCCATTCTGAGATACAGTGAGCTTCGTCTACAACAAGTAATGATATGGGAATCTCCTTTAGGAAACGACGAAAGCGTTCGTTCTTAAACCGTTCTACAGATATCATAAGGATCTTGTGTTTCTTATCCTTAATGCCTTTCATCACTTCAACTTCTTCTTCTCTTGTTAGGCTAGAATCAATTCGAACCGCTGATATGTTTTTTGAGTGCAGAAAATCAAGTTGATCCTGAATCAAAGCCAAGAGAGGCGAAACAACCAAAGTTAAGTTTGGAAGCGTTAGAGCAGGCAGCTGATAGCAAAGAGATTTTCCAGAACCAGTTGGGAAAATAGCAATCGCAGATTCTCTGTTGGTAATTTTAGTAATCACTTCTTCTTGACCTTTACCAAAAGATTGAAAGCCAAATTGTTGTTTCAGAAGTTGATGTATCATGATTTTGAGCTTGTGTTTTGTGTAGGATTCTATTGATAATTTCACAACGAAATTAATAAAATAGACTGATTAAAATTTGGGATCAAAACTAAATTTAAAAAATGAGAGTTAATCAAGCTTAATGAATAATTTCTGATTAAATTAGTTGGTTTGAATCTGAAGGATATAAATTGTTTTAATTAATAATTTGTTAAAACTTCTTTCAATTTTGACAATCAAATTGCAATAGATACTTTTGTGAGATATTGCGCGAATGCGTGATTTTATAACTCATCCAAGACTGAAGATAGGCAAAACACTAATGATATATAGATTATTAAAGAATATTAAGACTCAATTATCTCTTTCTAAGGTAGGTAAAGATTTGTTGACTCTGGCTTTGCCCATAATTGGAGCACATCTTTTACACACAGCGTACAACCTAACCGATATGATTTGGGTCGGAGAACTGGGTAGTAATGCTGTTGCTGCAGTTGGATCAGCAGGCTTTTTTATTAATATTGGCTGGGCTCTTGCTTCCGTTATTACTGTAGGTGTTAATGTTAAGATTGCACATTCAATAGGTGCTAAAGATTTGAATTCAGCAGGCCGATATGCAATTTCGGGTCTATGGGGTATTGGTTTCCTTTCACTTATGTTTACTTCTGTGCTACTGATTTGGCCAGGTGAATTTATTGGTTTCTTTGAAATGAAGAATGCTCATGTCAATGAGATGGCAACTTCGTATTTGATTATTGCAGCAGCTGGAGGTGTTCTGAATTTTACAAATTTATTTTTCATTTCGATATTTAATGCTCAGGGTAAAACTAAAATATCACTCAAGGCAAGTTTGATTGGAACCTCTCTTAATATCATCCTAGATCCAATTTTTATTTTTCTTTTAGATTTAGGTGTTGAGGGTGCTGCTTATGCAACCATTATTGGTCGTACTGTGTCGTTAACCTATTTTATTTTAGCTTTCAAACACGGTTCATCTATTAGGTTAAGAGGTTATTTCCCACATTTAGATAAAATTAAGTCTATTGTTCAAGTTGGTTTTCCTGCGGCTATTCAGCGTATCTCGTTTTCATTAATTTATATTGTAATGGCTCGCATTATTGCTTCATGGGGACCTACTGCTATTGCAGTCCAAAAAATTGGTGTTCAGATAGAAGCCTTTACCTTTATGATTGTAGGTGGTCTCATGCAAGCGGTTACTATTACTGTAGGAAAACATTATGGAGCTAAGGATATGGATCAGATTCCTAAAGTTTTTCGTGCTGCCTGGCAAATGGCCTTTGTTGTGGGACTGATAACCACTTTCATGTTTTTGCTTATACCCGAAACTTTATTCTCAATATTTGTGCCCGAAGCAGAAAGTATAGCGATGGGTAAGAGCTATTTGAATATATTAGCCATCTCCCAGTTGTTTATGTGTATGGAAATGATTGCTGCTGCAAATTTTCACGGTGTTGGTAAAACATCAGTACCTGCAATTGTAAGTGTCATTTTCACAAGTCTTCGCATACCTATTGCTTATGTATTAGGTTTTTACACTTTCCTTAGCTTGAACGGAGTGTGGTGGAGTATAAGTTTGACCAGTATTATAAAAGGTGTTTTGTTATTTTTTATTTTAAAGGCTTATTTTAGGAAGAATAACCTGCGATTTGAAAAGGTTTTTGTTTTTAATAAGAGATAAATGATGACTAGCATGTGTGTTATTAGAATTAGATAAAGGATATCAGTGACGACCATTGAAAAATAGTGAAGTAGATCATTTTAAGAAATTAACGATATGAAAACCATTCATAAAAACCTATTTGAGGTACTAGAGCATAAAAGCATCCGTAGCAGTATTTGCGATGGTAAGTTTGGAATAGAGAAGGAAAATGTGCGTGTGGATAAAAGTGGTCACATGGCTACAACACCACATCCAGGGATATTGGGTGATAAGTTCAAGCATCCCTATATAACCACTGATTTTTCTGAATCTCAAGTTGAAATGATTACGCCTCCTTTAGATAGTATTGATAAAGTACATGGTTTTCTGGAGACGCTTCATGATGTGGTGACTCAAAATATTGGAGATGAATTATTGTGGCCACAGTCTTTGCCTCCTTTGTTGCCAGATGAAGAAGATATTCCTATTGCTCAATTTGGTGATAAGGGTGTAGGTAAAGAACGCTATCGTGAGGTTTTGGCCAAGCGATATGGTCGTGAGAGACAAATGCTGACAGGTATTCACTACAATTTTTCTTTATCAGATCGACTAGAAAGAAAATTAGTTAAGATTTGTTGTCCAGATGGTAATGCTGAATCTTTTAGAGAAGAATTGTATTTTAAAATGTTACGTAATTTTATGCGTTACCGTTGGTATTTGGTTTGGCTTTTCGGTTCAAGCCCTGTTTCTGACCCTTCATTTAAAATGAAATCCTTAAAAACAGGAGAGAAGAAACAGGTTGTTTGTGGTCATGCTGTATCAATACGAACGAGTTCGGGTGGGTATCGAAATGAAGAGGAGTATTTTGTCGATTTCAATAGTTTAGATGCCTTCACAAAATCGATTTCTACTTTAGTTGAAGAAGGGCGATTGGTAGGACAAGAGGAACTTTATTTGCCTATCCGATTAAAGTTCGATGAGAATGAAAGGATATCCCATGTAGAAGTTCGTTTGTTAGATCTTGACCCATATGAAAAAGCGGGCATATCGAAAGACAGATTAAATATGGTGCATTTATTCTTGCTGCATTGTTTATTTAAAGATGAGCCAGATTCTTACGACAAGAAGCAGCAAGAAATTGCCGCAAATAATCAAGATCTTGTAGCTTGTTATGGTCTCAAATCAGACTTAAAGCTTTCCAATTTTAAAGGTGAAGATATACTCGTTCACGATTTCGGAAAAGAAATCTATTCTGAAATTCAGAATTTTATAAATACAGCACAATTAGCTGATCAAGAGCAATATATTTCAGCAATGAAGCATTGCGATGAACTGATGGATGGAACTGTTGTGCGTACCTCGCTAAAAATTAGGGAAGATATTTTAAAAGAAGGTTTCATTGACTTTCATATGAGGCAAGCTAAAAAGTATCAATTTGAAACTGAACTTAGTAGTTTCCGTTTTCACGGTTTTGAAAATTTAGAACTCTCAACTCAGTTGTTACTTAAAGCTGCTTTACGTCGTGGTGTGGAGTTCGAAATTCTTGATCAGAATGAAAATTTCGTGCGTTTAAAACAAGGTGATAAAGTTGAATATGTGATGCAAGCGACCCGTACATCTTTGGATAACTACAGTTCAGTTCTAATGATGGAGAATAAGTTGGTGACTAAAACCATTCTCGATGAGTTTGGTATCTGTGTACCAGGTGGGATGAATTACTTGTTCAAGAAAAAGGCTCTTTCAGATTTTGAACTTTTTGAAGATCGTGCTATCGTCATTAAGCCGAAGTCTACCAATTTTGGTTTAGGAATTAGTATTCTTAAGGAAAATAACAAAGAAGAGGTGTATCAGCGAGCTGTTGAAATTGCCTTTGAGCATGATAATAGTATCCTGATTGAAGATTTTGTCCCTGGTAGAGAATTTCGATTCTTTGTAATGGGTGAAAAGGTTGTGGGGATTTTACATCGTGTTCCTGCTAATATAAAAGGTGACGGTCAATCCACAATTCGGGAATTAGTTGTTAAAAAGAATTTAGATCCTTTACGAGGGAAAGGCTATGTGACACCCCTAGAGAAAATTAGCTTGGGTGAAGCAGAAGAAATGTTCTTAACTGATCAAAATTTGACTTTTGATAGTATCCCTGTAACTGATGATATCGTTTATTTGCGTGAGAATTCAAATATTAGTACTGGAGGGGATAGTATAGACTTTACCGATGATATTCACCAATCCTATAAAGATATTGCTATAAAAGCGACAAAGGCTTTAGATGTTGAAATAACAGGTTTGGATATGATGATTACTGATGTCCAGTCACCTGCAACAGAACAGAACTATTCTATTATTGAGATGAATTTTAACCCTGCAATTCATATTCATTGTTACCCGTATATAGGTAAGAACAGATATTTGAATGAAAAGGTTCTGGATGCTTTAGGATTCTAGAATAATTGAAGAGAATTGATTTTTAATAGCCTAATATTTGTATTAGGCTATTTTTATGGATAATTTGTAGTTTCTATTCAATCTACAAACGATTCATGAATGTAAAATATTCCTATATTGATTACCAGAAGAGTCGGATTCTATACAGGGAATTCATAAAAGAGATAAGTATAGATGATGTGATTGCTTCTTTTGAGGAAATTATTGATAAGGATATGCTTGCTGATAACACATGTGGAATTATTACAGATCTTAGGGGTGTAAAGCTTGATATTAGCCCTAAAGTGTTTAAAAAGATGTCAGCTTTCATGAAAAGGAATCCTGAATTGTATAAGTATAAATTAGCTGCCATAACAGATTCTCCCAAACAAGTTGTGCTCGCTACTATTGTAAGCAAGCTCAGTTCAAAACTTAAGGTGAAGCCTTTCTCAACTTATGAGGCATCGGTAAAATGGATGATTGAAGATATTGACGACTAAAATATGAATAGAACAATCTCCCAAGTAATGACATGTTTTACAAAATTCAAACATGTTTGCATTTATCTATTAATATGAATAATATTGGAGGTGACTAAACTTGTATTGAATGAACGTTGAATATTCATATATAGATGTTTTTGAGAAAAGAATTCTTTGCAGAAAGTTTTCTGATAATGCGAGCTTAAAAGATGTGATTTCTTCTTTTGAGGAAATCATGGCAAATCAAATGCTCTCTGAAAACACAATTGGGATCATAACGGATCTAAGAGGTGTTAAGTTTGATATCAACCCCAGTGTTTTTAAGCGAGTTTCCGCATTTTTAAAATTAAACCCAGAACTTTATTCTTATAAATTAGCTGCAATAACCGAAACGCCAAAGCAGGTTGTTCTGGTTATTATTGCCAATAATGTGAGCTCAAAACTAAATGCCAAACCCTTTTCGACATACGAAGCCGCTTTGTCATGGATGACAGAGTAGCTCTTTTTGCGCTTAAGTCATAAATATGTTTTACAACTAAGATGTTGTAGAATACACCTCCTAAAAATCGACTCTAATTATATTATTGTTTAAATTTGTGAATCTGTAGATGGTTTTTATCCCATCATAGAATCAAATAGATTAGACTATTCAAATTTTAAAGCAATAAAGATGTCCGATTTTAACTACCAAAAACCTTTTCCAATTACAAAGGATACAACCAAATACCGTCTATTGACAAAAGATTTTGTGTCAACGATTGATGTAGATGGAAGAAAAATCCTTAAAGTAGATCCTAAGGGTCTTGAAATGCTTTCGAAGCAAGCTTTTGCTGATGTTTCTTTTTATTTGCGTCCAGCGCATCTTGAGAAATTGAGAACCATTCTTAAGGATCCTGAAGCTTCTGATAACGATAGATTTGTAGCACATACTATGCTATTGAATCAAGTTGTAGCTGCTGAAGGTGAATTACCTACTTGTCAGGATACAGGTACTGCTATTGTAGTTGGTAAAAAAGGAGAAGACGTTTATACGGGAGTAGATGATGCGAAGCATTTATCTCAGGGGGTTTATGATACTTACCAAGAGCGTAACCTTCGTTATTCACAGGTTGTGCCTTTTAGTATGTTCGAAGAGAAGAATACTGGAACTAATTTACCTGCACAAATCGACCTTTATGCCAATCAAGGTAATGCTTATGAATTCCTATTCGTGACCAAAGGTGGTGGGTCAGGAAACAAGACTTTCTTGTATCAGGAAACAAAGGCTCTTTTAAATGAAAAGAACTTAACTGCTTTTATAACAAACAAGCTTCGTGATTTAGGTACTTCAGCTTGTCCTCCTTACCATTTAGCATTAGTAATTGGAGGAACTTCCGCCGAAGCAACTTTAGCAACGGTAAAAAAAGCATCAGCAGGCTATTACGATCATTTGCCTACTGAAGGTAATGAAGGTGGTCAGGCTTTCCGCGATTTAGAGTGGGAGAAAAAAATTGAAGAGATTTGCCAAAAGAGTGAAATTGGAGCTCAGTTTGGTGGAAAGTATTTTGTACATGATGTAAAAGTAGTTCGTTTGCCACGCCACGCGGCTTCTTGTCCTGTAGGATTAGGCGTAAGTTGTTCTGCTGATCGAAATATCAAAGCAAAAATTAATGAAGATGGTATTTTCTTAGAAGAATTAGAGAGGGAGCCATTTAAATACCTTCCAAAAGAAGCACCACACTTGAAGGATGCGGTTGAAATTAACTTGGATCAACCAATGGAAGATATCCGAAAGGAATTATCGAAATACCCAATTAAAACACGTTTAAGCTTAAGCGGTACTTTAATTGTAGCTCGTGATATGGCTCATGCAAGAATTCAACAAATGTTGGATGAAGGAAAAGAAATGCCTGAGTATTTCAAAAATCACCCAGTATATTATGCAGGACCAGCTAAAACACCTAAAGGAATGGCTTCAGGAAGTTTCGGTCCTACTACAGCAGGTCGAATGGATTCTTATGTAGGTCCATTTCAGAAGCTTGGTGGTTCTATGGTGATGGTTGCCAAAGGGAATCGTTATCAGTCTGTTACTGATGCTTGTAAAGAAAATGGCGGGTTTTATTTAGGATCGATTGGTGGACCAGCTGCAGTCTTAGCAAAAAACAGTATCAAGTCAATTGAAGTAATTGATTTCCCTGAATTGGGAATGGAGGCTGTTCGTAAGATTCGCGTTGAAAATTTCCCTGCTTTTATCATTGTTGATGATAAAGGGAATGACTTTTTTGCAAACCTTTAAGAGTAGTAAGAAATGAATTTGATTCTATTTTTATGATTTAGGAAATTAATTATTCAGATTTTATGTCTAAATCATAAATTAGAATTATTTTTGAATTTGAAAATCAAAACATAACACTAAAAATAATATTATGGCTCTTAATAAGAATGTAGAAGCGATCTTAAATAATCAGATTAACAAGGAATTTTGGTCGGCTTATTTCTATTTATCTATGTCAAATTACCTGAATGCTAATGGTATGTCTGGATTCGCAAATTGGATGAAAGTTCAGTTTGAAGAAGAGACTTCTCATGCTATGAAAATGATGGATTTCGTAAATGAGCGTGGTGGTAGAGTTATTCTTGATCCAATAGCTGAGGTGCCTTCTGAGTGGGAAGGTGTTTTAAATATTTACGAAGAAACATTAAAGCACGAAGAGCTTGTGACAAGCTTAATCAACGAGTGTGTTAATGTTGCTATTGCTGAGAAAGATCATGCAACAGTTAATTTCTTGCAGTGGTTTGTTGACGAGCAAGTAGAAGAAGAGTCTGGTGTTAGTGAAATTATCGATCAACTTAAGATGATTGGTTGTCAGGGTAATGGTCTTTATATGATTGATAAAGAATTTAAATCAAGAGTTTTTGTTGATGCAACAAAAGCTTAATTGATTCTATAATATATTGAAAAGTCTGTTAGTTGATTCTAACAGACTTTTTTTTTGAGTAGGTTTTATCTAGTGAAAAGTTGACTGAATGTCGAAATTCGGTGTGTTAGTCTTTTAAAGCCTCAATCTAACAAACTACCTTAAGAAGTCTTAGGTGTTTCAAGAAAATTAATTACTTTTGATTCCCATGGATATGAACAGGTATCTTATTGTCGTTTTTTCGGTGCTTACAGCTTGTGCATCGGCCGTTCCTAATGTAGATTACGAGGAACTGGTTGATGATGTGCAACGTTTTGCTGCTTGGTATGCCGATCATTCTGATAGTTTTGAAGATGGCTACAATTTGCCAATCCTTGTTCCTGCCCAAAATACTTCGGAAATTTCTGAAATATATGCGGCAAAAAGCTTGACTTTACCGTTAATAAAGGAATTACCAAAATTCCCACATTTAAATTCGGATGCTGTTCATCTATATGAGCCGCTTTGTGTTGAAATTCCAGAAGCAATTACTGCTTTTGATTATCAATACGAATCAATCTTCCTTGCCGGATCCAATAGTATACGTGCTCCAGGATTATCTTAATTCTCTAACATTTAATACAGTTTTTTTAATTCAAACACTGAATTAAGAATAAGTATGCTATTATCTGTAGTTGATAATTCATGAATCAATAGATTTTTGATTTGAATACAACTGCTTCTTTTTAAAATCAATAGACAAATAAATAGATGGGTTTTGTAGATAAAACATTAGGTAAACTATTTGGTAATAAGTCAGATAGAGACCTTAAAGAATTAACTCCATACTTGGAGGTTATTAAGAAAGAATACGAGAGAATCAAGCAATTAGATGTTAACGGACTACGTGCCGAATCTCAATTGTTGAAAGATAAGATTCAAGATTATATCAAGGCTGAGAAGGATGAAATTGCAGCATTGAAAGAGAAAATTGAAGAAGGAAGTCTTGCAGTAAACGAGAAAGAGGAAACTTACGATAGAATCGATGATATAGAAAAGAGTATCGATGATAAAATCGAAGACGTTCTAAATGAAATTCTACCAGCTGCTTTCTGTATCGTTAAAGAAACAGCTCGTCGTTTTACTGAAAACGAGGAGATTGAGGTAACTGCAACACAGTTTGATCGTGATTTGGCAACTCGTGCAAATCATGTTCAAATTGAAGGTGACAAAGCTATTTGGTTCAATTCTTGGGATGCAGGTGGTACTGAGGTCGTATGGAATATGATTCACTACGATGTGCAGTTGATTGGTGGTATCGTTCTTCATCAAGGTAAAATTGCTGAGATGGCGACTGGTGAGGGTAAGACTCTTGTTGCGACACTTCCAGTATTCTTGAACGCTTTGACTGGTCGTGGTGTTCACTTGATTACCGTGAATGATTACCTGGCTAAGCGTGACTCGGAGTGGATGGGACCTATTTACCAATTCCACGGTTTATCAGTTGACTGTATCGATAAGCATACACCAAACTCTGATGAGCGTCGTGCAGCATATGCTTGTGATATTACTTTCGGAACAAATAATGAATTTGGTTTCGATTACCTACGTGATAATATGGCGACCAATCCTAAGGATTTGGTTCAGCGTCGTCACAACTATTCAATTGTCGATGAGGTTGACTCGGTATTAGTTGATGATGCTCGTACGCCATTGATTATTTCAGGTCCTGTTCCTAGAGGCGAGCATCAATTATACGATGAGTTGAAGCCTAAAGTTCAGAAACTTGCTAAAGCTCAAACGGATTTGGTGATGAAAATGTTCACCGAAACTAAGCGTTTATTGAAGAGTGAGGATAAAAAAGAGCATGAAGAAGGCGCTAAGTTATTGCTTAGAACATTCAAGGGTATGCCTAAAATGAAGCCACTTATTAAGTTTTTAAGTGAGCATGGGAATAAGGCTTTATTGTTGAAGACTGAGAACTTCTACATGCAGGAGAATAACAAAAATATGCACATCATTACTGATGATTTGTATTATGTTATTGATGAAAAACAAAATTCAATAGAGTTAACTGACATCGGTATCGATTTGATTACTGATGATAGTGATGACACTGCATTTTTTATTTTACCAGATATCGGATCTGAGGTTACTGAGATTGAGAAATCAGATATGTCTGATGAGGAAAAGCTGAAGACTAAGGATGAAATGATCCAAAGCTATGCGGTTAAATCGGAGCGCGTGCATACCATTAATCAATTATTAAAGGCTTATTCACTTTTCGAAAAGGATGTTGAGTATGTTCTTATGGATGGTAAGGTGAAAATTGTTGATGAGCAAACGGGTCGTATTATGGAAGGCCGTCGTTATTCTGATGGTCTGCACCAAGCGATTGAAGCGAAGGAAAGTGTGAAAGTTGAAGCTGCAACACAGACATTTGCTACCATTACACTCCAGAATTATTTCAGAATGTACCACAAACTTTCGGGTATGACAGGTACGGCAGAAACTGAGGCTGGTGAATTATGGGATATCTACAAGTTAGATGTGGTGGTGATTCCAACAAACCGTCCAATTACTCGTGATGATAGAGAGGATTTAGTTTATAAAACCAAGCGTGAAAAGTACAATGCTGTTATCGATGAGATTGGAGAACTTGTAAAAGCAGGTCGTCCCGTATTGGTTGGTACCACTTCAGTTGAGATTTCGGAGCTTTTGAGTCGAATGATGAAACTAAGAGGCATTAAACACAATGTACTGAATGCAAAATTACACCAGCGTGAGGCAGATATTGTTGCTGAAGCAGGTCATAAAGGAACTGTTACCATTGCAACCAATATGGCTGGTCGTGGTACCGATATTAAGTTGAGCGAGGAAGTGAAAGCTGCTGGAGGTTTAGCTATCATCGGTACAGAACGTCACGATTCTCGTCGTGTCGACCGTCAGTTGCGTGGTCGTGCGGGTCGTCAGGGAGATGTAGGTTCTTCTCAGTTCTTCGTTTCATTGGAAGATGATTTGATGCGTCTGTTTAGTTCTGACCGTATTGTGAAGTTGATGGATAGAATGGGTATTGAGGATGGTGAAGTTATTCAGCATTCAATGATCTCTAAATCTATTGAGCGTGCTCAGAAAAAAGTTGAAGAGAATAACTTCGGTATTCGTAAGCGTTTGCTTGAATATGATGATGTGATGAACTCACAGCGTGAAGTAATTTATAAGCGTCGTCGTCATGCATTATTTGGCGAGCGTATTCAAGTGGATATTGCAAACATGATGTTTGATGTTTGTGAAGCTTTGGTAAGTGAATACCATGGTGGTGACTACGAAGATTTTAAATTAGAATTAATACGGGTACTTTCAATTGAATCTCCTATTTCAGAGGAAGAATTCAAGAAAGAAAAGCCAGAAGATATCAGCCAGAAATTGTATGAGATCGTATTAGGTGCTCATAAACGTAAGGTTGAAACTATCAGTAAGCAGGCATATCCTGTTATTAAGGATGTGTATGAAACTAAAGCAGAGATGTACGAGAATATTGTTGTACCTATTTCTGATGGAACTAAGAATTTCCAGGTTGTTACGAATCTAAAGAAAGCCTATGAAACTGAAGCTGAAGAGCTGGTTAGAGCATACGAAAAAGTTGCTATTCTTGCTACCATCGATGATTCATGGAAAGAGCACCTTCGTGAGATGGATGACTTGAAGCAGTCAGTACAGAATGCATCATACGAGCAAAAAGATCCCTTATTGATTTATAAGTTTGAGTCTTTCAATCTGTTTAAAACGATGATTGAGACGACAAACAAATCTGTGGTTGCAACACTTATGAAAGGTCACATTCCTATGCAAATGCCTGATGGAATTCAGGAAGCAAAAGAACGTCGTCGTACAGATATGAGTGGGCTTAAAACTTCGAAAGATGATTTAAGTAGCGATGGAAGAAAAGAGACTAAAAAATCTGAACCAGTTCGTAACGTTCAGAAAGTAGGTCGTAACGAACCTTGTCCTTGTGGTAGTGGAAAGAAATTTAAGCAATGCCACGGTAAAGGAATACCAGCTTAAGGAATTTATGAGCCTTGAGAAGATTGGCTTCTTCTCAAGGCTCTAATAAATATTAAATATCTAACAAATATGCTACTATCAATCTTCTGGGATGTAGATCCTGAAATATTTAAGATAGGTCCAATTGCAGTACGATGGTATGGTTTACTGTTTGCTCTTGGTTTTTTATTGGGTTATCAACTTGTTGAGCGAATGTTCAAAAAGGAAGGGATTCCTTTAGAATGGCTCGAGAAATTATTCATGTATACCTTAATCGCAACAGTTATTGGAGCGCGTTTAGGTCATGTGTTTTTCTACGGTTGGGAATTCTATTCTCAGCACCCATCTGAAATATTAAAGATCTGGCATGGTGGCTTAGCTTCTCATGGAGCAACAATTGGAATTTTAACAGCTCTTTACTTTTATTCTAAGAAAGTGAGTAAGAAATCTATGTTATGGATTCTTGATAGAGTTGCAATTCCAGTGGCATTAGCCGGTTTCTTTATCCGTACGGGTAATTTGATGAATTCGGAGATTATTGGAACGCAAACCGATTTGGCTTGGGGATTTCAATTTGTAAGAGCTTCAATTTACGAACCTCTGGCAGCTCGTCATCCAGCTCAGCTATACGAAGCCCTTTGTTATCTATTTAGTTTTGGTATACTGATGTATATGTATTGGAAAACCAATGCTAAAGAGTTCTCAGGACGTTTGATAGGAACCTTCTTTATGCTGATTTTCACAGCACGATTCTTTATCGAGTTTATTAAAGAGAATCAAGAAGCTTTTGAAGAAGGAATGGCTTTAAATATGGGACAGTGGTTAAGTATACCTTTTATCTTATTAGGTGCTTATTTAGCTTATAACTCATTTATGAAGCAAAAAGCATAATTGTAGAATAAAACAAAATTATTAATGGTCGATACCTCAGGTGTCGGCCATTTTTCGTTTTAGGCCATTGGCCATCATATTCACTTATTTTATTATATTTAACTTATAAATGAAAATAAAAGAGATGAATCAATCCAAATATATTTGTGTGAAGTGTGGTAATATGAATTACGAAACAGATGAGTTTCGAGCCACTGGTGGTGCTTTTGCCAAAATATTCGATGTGCAAAACAAGAAATTTACGACGGTCAGTTGTACTCGTTGCAAATACACAGAGATCTATAAAGGAAGTACCAGTCAGTTGGGTAATATTTTTGATTTTTTCACAGGTTGATTGTATTAGCAATTCTGTAAATTTGGCAAATAATTAGAATAAGCTGTATGAATCAAGAATTGAATCCATCCATGGAAAATAAAATGACCAAGACCTTATTATTTGTCTGTTTAGGTAATATTTGTCGTTCTCCCAGTGCCGAAGCAGTTATGAATGCTGTTATTGAAAAGGCAGGTAAATCGTCCGACTTGTCGTGTGACTCTGCAGGTATTATTGGCCATCACGAAGGAAATAGAGCCGATGCTAGAATGCGTACACATGCTGCACGTCGTTCCTATGATCTGATAAGTATCTCACGCCAATTCAAATCTAAAACAGATTTTGATGAGTTTGATCTGATTATTGGCATGGATGATCAGAATATTAAAGATCTACAAGCTCAAGCCAGAAATCAGGATGACTTGAAGAAGATCGTAAAAATGACAGACTATTGTTCGAAATATAAGCATTACAAGACAGTTCCAGATCCATATTATGGAGGTGAAGCAGGTTTCGAGTTGGTATTAGACTTACTTGAAGATGCTTGTGATGGCTTGTTAAATCATTTGAATGGAAAACTATAGAACCGTTATATCAAAGGTTGAAGATTGGGCAGGACAAAAAGTTTTGTCCACAAAGTCAATAAGTGGGGGCTGTATCTCAAAAGCTGAGTTGCTGACTTTCGAAAAGGGCAGCACTTGTTTTATGAAAACGACATGTTCTGCACCTGATGTATTTGAAAAGGAAGCTAAAGGTTTGCATGAGCTGAAAAAAGCAGGATGCATTCGTGTACCCGAAGTTTTGTTTGTCGACAAGGATTGCTTGCTTTTAGAGCAAATACATATCGGTGAGCCTAGCTACGACTTCTTTTCGAATTTTGGTCGACAGTTGGCACGACTGCATCAATATGGTGCGCTTCGTTTTGGTTTTCCTCAGGATAATTATATCGGAAAAACGCCTCAGATTAATACTTGCAATAAGGTTGAAGCTGAGAACTGGTGTGATTTTTATTACAATAAGCGCTTACTTTATCAATACAAGCTTGCTGAAGAAAAAGGCTTAGTGGGACCCGAGTTGAAAAATGGTTTCATTCTATTGGAAAATAGGATAGAAGATATATTAGAAGGTAGTGAGGAAAAGCCAGCATTATTGCATGGCGATTTATGGTCTGGAAATTTTTTATGCGATTCACAATTACAGCCTTGTTTAATCGATCCAGCCGTTTATTATGGGCATCGTGAAGCTGAAATGGCTATGACGAGGCTCTTTGGTGGTTTTGATGCCAGTTTTTATTCCAGTTATCAGAAAACCTATCCGCTTCCCGAAGGATACGATTATCGACAAAATATCTACATGCTTTATCACGTCCTAAATCATCTTAATTTGTTTGGAAACAATTACTATGGTCAGGCCGTAAAATTACTTTGGTCATACCTCGATTGATTCCCTTTTTAGATATATATGAAGCAATTTTTGTAAGTGTAAAACATTGAATTAAGTCAGTGATAATGCGTTAAAGCGAACTTTTTGCCGGCTGTGAAATAAAAAACGATTTTCTTATCTTTATTTATAGGCAAAAATGACTGAAATGACTAGATTTGTAGGATATTCATATAAGAAAGATGAAAGAAATTCAAGATATACTATCAAATGCTAAGTTGCACTTTGAAGCTGAAGAGTTTCAATTGGCGCATAGCGATTACTATAAGGTTATTGATTTGGATCCAAATCATATAGAAGCTAATTTCATGATTGGTGAGATTCATCATCAACTTGGGGATATGGCTAAAGCTTTGAGTTTTTATATCAAAGTAAGTGACTTACAACCCGAGCATGCTAAAGCAAATGTGAAAATTGAAATGATTAATACTATCCTTGATTATTTTAATAAGGATATGCATAATCCTTAACCAATATCTATCTAAAACAGATAAGTGTTGAGTTATTAGGAGTATAAGTGAGTGAATTTATTATACGAGCATTTAGGATGTTAAAGTCTGAATTTAAAAGATTTAGGTTTTTTTAACTAATTTTGGTTCTTTCTGAATTATAAAACCGATTAGAATTTATAGTTATTTTTCGGTAATTAATTATATATTTGGTAAGGACTCAAGCCTATATTGTGCTAGTATATTAGCGAAGAACTCAAAATTAGATCAATTTATGTCATCGCAAATAAGAGAGAATTTACAGAAATTTTTCGTTTTAGGTGTTTCATATCGTAAAACGGCTTTGGATGTAAGAGGACGATTTTCATTAACCCAAATGGATCAGGAAGCCTTGCTTCGGGATGCTAAAGAATCTGGCGTTGAAGGTTTACTTGTTTTATCCACTTGTAATAGAACAGAAATTTATGCCCATACTTCGGACATGGATTTAGTCACTAAACTATTCTTAAGTTACTGTAAAGGCAACGAAAAAGATTTCCGCTATAATGGCTACACCATCCAGGGAAGTGATTGTATCAAACACCTTTATGAGGTTTGTTCTGGTATCGATTCACAGATTGTGGGTGACTTCCAGATTGTAGGGCAGGCGAAGAATGCTTATCAATTATCTGAGAAGTATCAGATGATTAACTCTTTCCTTAATCGACTTTTTTCCTTTGTATTTAAAGCCAGCAAAAAGATCAAAAATGAAACTGAATTAAGCCGTGGTGCCGCATCAGTTTCTCATGCTGCTGTTCAGTATATAAAGGATAAAGTGCTTGATTTGGAGTCGGCAAACTTTTTACTTTTTGGTACAGGTGAGATTGGAAAAGATACCTGTAGTAATTTGGTAAAACATATGGAGAATCGTTCACTGACTCTGGTGAATCGAAATGTGGAAAGAGCCGAAGCATTAGCTAAAAAATTCGATATTAATTATCGTGCCATGTCGCACTTAACTGAAGAAGTTAATAAGGCTGAAGTGATCATTGTAGCGACAGGAGCCCCTCATCCAACTTTGATGTTGGAGCATTTTGAGAATACTAAAGCTTGTAAACTGATTCTTGATTTATCGGTACCTCGTAATGTCGATACGGCAATTGATTCCCTAGAAAACGTCTTGGTGATTTCTGTTGACGAACTTTCAGAGCATACCTCTGAAGCCATGCAGCAGCGTTTAACCTGTATTCCTCAAGCTGAAGAGATTATTGACGATTCCATTCGTGAGTTTTACGGTTGGTTAGAAGTCACTTTCTTGTCTCCAGTGATTGTAGCTTTAAAGGATAATCTGAATAAGATTAGAGATAAGGAGTTGGAATATCACCGCTCAAAGATGAGTGAAGATGAATTAAAACGTGTTGAGAAGATCACTTCGAATTTGATGAATAAGATTGCCAGAGCTTGTATCAGCCATCTTAAAGATCATCATAAAACACAATCGAGTCCTATGGAAACTTTGAATATGATTTTCCAGGAACCTGACACAAAATAGCGTATTTTTTATTAAAATATAGAGCTGTATAAACATGTTTATATGGCTTTTTTTTTGCAAATTAGGTGAACGAAATTTGGGATTGCATTTTTCAATAAAATGATCAGTCCGTAATTCAATCATTAGTACCATTTAAGCGAAATTTGAATCGTGGAAGGTGCTTAAAACAACACGTTTGACTATGTCCCTTAAGAAGAAATTAATTGTTGCAACTCGCCCAAGCCTACTAGCATATACCCAAACCATGCAGACTGTAGAACTTCTACAAAAGGCTAATCCAGATATCGAATTCGAAGTTAAAAAGTTCAGTACCCAAGGCGATCGTGTGTTGAATCGTTCGCTGACTGAGTTTGGAACAACGGGAGTGTTTGTGAAAGAACTGGAACATGCCCTTCTGGAAGGTGAGGCTGATATTGCTATACACAGTTTGAAAGATGTACCTAGTTTTCATCCAGCTGGATTGAAATTGGCAGCCTATCCTGAAAGAGAAGATTCTCGTGATGTGTTTCTAACTCGCGATGGTGTTTCTATCGACGATATGCCTCAAGGTTTTGTCCTGGGAACAGGCAGTCCTCGTCGTAGGGTTCAATTGGCTGATATACGTTCTGATATTGAATTTAAAGAGATACGTGGCAACATCAATACCCGCATGCAAAAGTTACATGATGGGGAATATGATGCCATTATATTGGCTGCGGCTGGCATGAATCGTATGGGTATCGAATTTGACGAGGAGATGCTTATCGATGTGGATCTATGTATTCCAGCAATTGGACAAGGCGCCATCACCATTGAAACTCGCGACAATGATCTTGAATGTATTGCCGCCGTTGAAAAGGTAAATCATAAACCAACTGAACTTGCAGTTTTGGCCGAACGTGCTTTTATGGCTGAGATTGAAGGTGGCTGTAAGTTTCCTTTAGCTGCTCATGCTGTTGTCGACGCTAAGCACTTAAACATGATTGCCGTTGTTGGTGATTTAAAAACAGGTGATTTTATTGTTGAAAGTATTGAAGTGCCTCTTGAAGAATCTGTTGCCAAATCAGATGAATTAGCTCAAAAGATGAAAGCCATTTGTCTGGAAAAAGGCATTAACTTTTATCAATAAGAAAAAATAAGATTTGATTTCCTTCGCGAAATCAGATTCAAATTATATACAAACTATAAACACGATATAAGATGAGTTTACGTCCATTATTTCCTCAAACACGATTAAGAAGAAACCGTTACACGAAAGTTATACGTAATATGGTTGCTGAAACATCGCTTTCTACTGATGATTTAATCATGCCACTTTTTGTATGTCCAGGTGAAAAGGTTAAGAACCCTATTTCATCGATGCCAGGTAACGATCAGTTATCGGTTGATATGTTGGTTGAAAAATGTAAAGAACTATATGCAGCTGGTGTGAAATCGGTATTGCTTTTCGGTATTCCTGAGTCGAAAGACGAGGATGGAACGGTTGCATGTCACGAACATGGTATTGTTCAGAAAGCAACACGTGCGCTTAAGGCTGAATTGCCAGAAATGTATATCATCGCTGATATCTGTAATTGCGAATATACTACTCACGGACATTGTGGAACCATTATCGATGGTGACGTAGATAACGATAGTACATTAGTAACGCTTTCTGCTCAGGCTGTTTCATTGGCTGAAGCTGGTGTTGACATGGTTGCACCTAGTGATATGATGGATGGTCGTATTGCTCATATGCGTTCTGCTTTAGACGAGAACTGTTTCGAGAAAATGCCAATTATGGCTTACTCGGCTAAATATGCTTCTGGTTTTTATGGCCCATTTAGAGAAGCAGCTGGTTCGGCTCCTCAATTTGGTGATAGAAGCACTTACCAAATGGATCCTCGTAATAGCGACGAAGCTATTCGCGAAGTAGAGATGGATATTGCAGAAGGTGCTGATATCGTAATGGTGAAGCCTGCTTTAAGTTACCTTGACGTAATTTACCGTACGAAGCACGAGTTTAATGTACCCGTTGCTGCTTATAACGTTAGTGGTGAATTCTCTATGGTGAAAGCGGCTCAAGAAAGAGATTGGATTGATGGAAATCGTGTGATGATGGAAATTATGACATCGATTAAGCGTGCGGGTGCTGATATCATTATCACTTACCATGCACAAGAAGTAGCTGAGATTTTAAACAAACGATAAATTCAAGTTTTCTGTTATCGGTTTTCAATTGCCCGTTTTTTGATAAGCGATTTAACTTTGACAACTGATAACTTCTGATAACCGATAACTAAGTATATGACAAATTCTATTTTTCTAGATACAATCAATGGCATTAAGCGCGAGCGACCACCAGTTTGGTTTATGCGCCAGGCCGGACGTGTGTTGCCTTCTTATATGAAATTGCGCGAAACCTATGGTTTTAAGCATATGATGGAAGAACCTAAGCTAGCAGCAGAGGTGACTTTGCTTCCTATTCACGATTTGGGCGTTGATGCCGCTATCTTATTCTCCGATATTCTTGTGATTCCAGAAGCCTTAGGTATGGAGTTGAGTTTCGAAGGTAAGGGACCGACATTTAAAACGGCGCTTAAGGATGTGGAAGATCCATTGAATTTCCTAACGGATATGCCTGAGCGATTGGAGCATATTTATAAGGCTATCGATGTGATTTTAGCAACAAAACCTGCTGATATTCCTTTGATTGGATTCTGTGGCGGACCATTAACTACATTGTGTTATATGTTCCAAGGCTTTAGTCAGAATTTGAATTTCCCTGACTTTGTACCTGCGATTTATCGCGATAAGGCAACCATGAAAAAGTTGGTGACGCGTATCACTGAGATGAGTATTCATTATGCACTCAAGCAAGTTGAGCATGGTGTACAGGCTTTCCAGTTGTTCGAAACGCATGCAGGCTTAATTCCTATCGAATTGTATAAAGAAGTGTTCATGCCATCGGTAAAAGCGATTCTTGGTGCGGTACGTGCAAAAGGAGTGAAAACTATTTACCTACCTAAGGGATTGGGAACAGGTATTAATATGGTGAATTACGATTTGTGTGACTGTGTGAGTGTCGATTGGCAAACACCATTGCACGAGGTTCGTAAGATTGTAGGAGATGACATGATTCTTCAGGGAAACTTCGATCCTAGAGCTCTACTTGCAGATAAGAATGCGATTGATCAGCAATTTGAATACCACCTAAACTTTGGTCGTAAAGATCACAAGTGGATTTTCAACCTGGGACATGGTTTATTGCCAAACATCCCTGTTGAGAATGTGAAATACTTGATTGAAAAAGTAAAAACTTCTGATTGGGGGAGATAAACTTTCCCAAGGATTACAATACAATGCCGGCTCTTAGGAGTCGGCTTTTTTTTTGTGCCTTTTTCTACTAAACGGATGTTACGTATTGCGTCGAATACAACTCGTTCAGACTAAGTAAAAATAACTTATATAACTAATTAGTTTAGTTTATAGTATAAAAAAATTAACTTAGGTAAGAGTTATCAAAATGTATCAAATTCGTTAAAGCTTATCTAATGTTTAAAATCCGCAAAAGTGTAAATATTACTTTAGTTATACTTAGTTTTCTAGCTATCAGCAGTTCTTTTATAAGTTGTAAAATACAAAAATCTATGATTGATAAAACAGTAGTTGAAGAGCTGGATATTCAACAATATTTGGGCACATGGTATGAAATTGCTCGTTACGATCATAGTTTTGAGCGCGGATTAGTTGGTGTAACAGCCGAGTATTCTATGCGTGATGATGGCAAAATTAAAGTGATAAACAGTGGCTATAAAAATAGTTTAGACGGCGAATTTTCTCAGGCCGAAGGAAAAGCTAAAATCCCCAATCCCGAAAAAGCACCAGCTAAATTGAAAGTAGCTTTTTTCTTGTTCTTTTACGGCGATTACTTTGTAATGGAACTTGACAAGAATTACAAATGGGCCATTATAGGGAGCAGTTCTGATAAATACCTATGGATTCTTAGTCGCAATCCACAAATGGATAAAGAATTATATAATGAGTTTCTTAATCGACTAGAAAAGCGCGGTTATGATGTCTCAAGTTTGATAAAAGTTGAACAAAAGCCTTTGTAAATTGTTTCTTATTAAACACCGTGCATATGAAAAGTATTCTCATAAGTTACTTGTTTACTTTCATCGTTTTTTTGTTGATAGACCTACTATGGCTAGGCATTATTGCTAAAAAACTCTATCAAAAATATCTTGGGGATTTATTATCTGATAAGGTTAATTGGACCGCAGCTTTTATCTTCTACTTCATATATGTTGCGGGGATTTCAATTTTTGCTATTTATCCGGCAGTTCAAAAAGACTCTGTTTTTAACGCAATTATGATGGGGGCTCTATTTGGTCTATTTACATATGCTACTTACGATTTAACAAATTTGGCCACTCTTAAAGGCTGGCCACTCCCGATTGTTTTTATCGATATCTTATGGGGTGTAATTTTATCAGCAAGCGTTAGTTTATCAGGTTTTTATATTGTGAAATGGATTAATTAATAATAAGCATGAAAAACATTGAAACACCTTTTATTAACGGAAAATTCTTGTATTATGCTTTTATCGCAGGAGGAAATCAGATATTAAAAAATCAGGTTGAAATAAATAGAATAAATATTTTTCCTGTTAACGATAAAGACACTGGAACAAATCTTGCTTCGACCGTACGTTCGGTTATCGACAATATAAAACCTCATAAATCATATAAGACTACCGTAAGTAATATTGCTGATGCAGCTTTAATTGGAGCACGAGGAAATTCGGGCGTTATTTTTGCACAGTTTCTGCATGGTTTAAATCGTGAAACCATAAATAAACCTATTATTACTTTAACGGAATTTGCTGAAAGTGTAAAAAAGTCCATTCCCTATATGTATGAAGCCATTGCAAATCCTGTTGAAGGAACAATGTTAACCGTTATAAAGGAGTGGTCTGATTTTCTAAGCAGTAAAAAGAATGGCATTACTGGTTTTGCAGACGTCATCATTGATTCTTTTGCCGTATTAGAGAAATCATTGGCTGAAACAAACACAAAATTGAAAGCATTAAGCAAATCGGATTTTGTCGATGCTGGAGCAAAAGGCTTTGTCTTATTTATTGAAGGCATCATCGGTTTTATTAAAAATAGGAATATTCGAAACCTCGTGGTTGACGCTTCCGAGAACATTTCACTTATTCATTCCAACGAATTAACAGAAGAAGAAATCACCTTCCGTTTTTGCACTGAGGCCATTATAAAAAACATGACCCAAAGTAAATCTGAACTTCAAAAATTCCTCTGTAAAAATGGTGATTCCGTTGTTGTTGCCGGTTCGGAAAGTATTTGTCGCATTCACGTTCATACCAACAAACCAGCAGAACTTTTTTATCAATTAAAGGAAATGGGAACAATCACTTTTCAGAAAGTGGATGATATGGTTCGGCAACAGGAGGCTGTAAGCAAACGAAAGTGGAATATTGCGCTGGTTACAGATTCAACATGTGATTTATCGCAGGAATTGATTGATTTTTATCAGATTAATATGGTCCCTATTAATTTGAATTTTGGCGATAGCCATTATTTAGATAAAGTTACAATTCAACCCAGTCAGTTTTACGATTTGCTGGAAACTGAAACCGAATTCCCAAAAACATCTCAAATAAATGAGCAGGCTTTCACAAACTTATATTCGCATTTGGCTTCGCACTACGATGCCATAATTGCTGTGCATTTGAGCAGTCAGTTTAGTGGCACTTATTCAAACAGTGTAAAAGCAGGCGAACGCATTTCACGAGAGTTTCAAAAACCGGTTCATGTAATCGACTCAAAGAATTTATCGGGAGCATTGGGTTTACTTGTATTAAAAACAGCCAAAAATATTGAAGCTGGCGAGTCGGTGGAATCTATTGTTAAGACCCTTAAAAAGGATGTTATCCAATCTAAAATATTTGTAAGCGTTCGCGATTTACAATCGATGATTAGAGGAGGAAGGGTTTCCAAACCCAAAGGGATAATCGCCAGTGCTCTGGGTTTAAATCCGGTTATTTCAATGGACGAAAATGGCAAATCGCTCTTGTTTGGAAAAACCTTTAGCCAGCAAGCCAGCTTACAAAAAATATTTAAGCATATTGAAAAGATGGGCCGTGGAAAAACCTTATGGAACTACATCATTTTGCATGCACACAATTCAGATGGAGCTCAAATGGTAGAGGATGAAATGCTTGAGATGACTGGAATAAAGCCAGTATCAGTTGTCAATATTTCTCCAGTTATTGGTATGCATGCCGGCAATGGCGCTCTTGCTGTTTCATTGCTTTTCAACAATTAATACGACTCAAATGATGACCCTGTTTTTACAAGCTTCCTTAATCATTTTAGTTCTGGTAAGTCTGTTATGGATTTGGAGTGTATTTATAAAGAATGTAAGTATTGTCGACCTTTTTTGGGGCTTTGGCTTTGTACTTGTTAATGCGTTTTACGTATTCATGTCGGGCGAAGTTAATGCCAGAAAAATACTGATTTTAAGCTTGGTTAGTATTTGGGGGCTTAGGCTTGCCATATATCTTGCCTTTAGAAATATAGGTAAAGGAGAGGATTTCAGATATCAGGAATTTAGAAGAAATTATGGCCCCAAACGTTATTGGTGGTTCAGTTTTTTCCAAACCTTCTTATTGCAAGGTGTCTTGATTATGATTGTTTCTTTACCCTTATTAGGTGTCAATTCGAGCACCAGTTCCGGAGAGCTTACAATACTGGATTACCTTGGAATATTAGTATGGCTTATAGGTTTTACGTTTGAGGCAGGAGGTGATTTTCAGTTGGCGCGTTTTAAACGGGATGTTGCAAATAAAGGAAAGGTCCTAAATACAGGATTCTGGAAATACACCCGCCACCCGAATTATTTTGGCGACTCAGCCGTGTGGTGTGCCTATGCAATTTTCAGCATAGCAGCTGGTAGTTACTGGCACATTATAGGTTCTATTGTAATGACTTTATTGATTATCAAAGTATCAGGCGTGGCACTGCTTGAAAAGACCTTAAACGATACAAAACCACAATACAGAGCATACATTGAAAAAACCAATTCTTTTTTTCCGTGGTTCCCTAAAAAATAATCGACAATGGATTTTATCACAAATAATATTTGGTTTATACTTTTTGTAACATGGGGTCTGCCATTAAGTTATTACAGAAGCAAATTCCGTAAAATGGTGTATCAAACCGATAGTTGGATAATAAATATCAAACCGGTTTTTTTGAAAGAAATTAAGGGCCTTTTGGGAAACATCTATCCCGACAATCAGAGATACAAGAGGTTTAGAAACTTCTACCTGTTTTATCTGACCATTTATTTAGTCTTGTTTATTGCTTATTTAATTTTTGACACAAATTCTGAAAAAATGAAAAAAATTGAAGTCGGGAGTAAAGTCCCAATATTTGAATTAAACGACCAGAATGGTGAATTATTTAAGCTTGAAACAGTATTGGGTAAAAAGAATCTGGTGATCTATTTCTATCCGAAAGACGATAGTCCGGGTTGTACAAAAGAAGCTTGTTCGTTTCGAGACCAGTTTGAAGTGTTTGCCGATGCCGATGCAATGATTATTGGCATTAGTGCCCAATCGGTAGAAAGTCATCTGGAGTTTGCGAAAAAGCACCGCCTGAATTACACGCTATTGAGCGATACGGGTAATAAAGTGCGTCAATTATTTGGTGTACCGGCTAGTTTTTTTGGATTAATTCCCGGCAGAGTCACTTATGTTGTGAATAAGGAAAGAGAAATAGCCTACCTATTTAATTCCCAGATCCAAGCCGAAAAGCATGTCGACGAGGCTTTGCGCATTCTACAAGAAATGAGATGAATATAACCATTCAATATACTTTTATACTGCTGTCCTACTTACTAGGAGCAATCCCCTTTGGCTACATTTTAACCCGATACCATACTGGCAAAAATATAATGGAAATGGGGAGTGGCAATGTGGGGTCAACCAATGTGGGGAGAGTTGCTGGAAAAAGAATCGCCATCATCACTCAGCTTTTGGATATGCTTAAAGGACTCTTACCAGTGGCTCTTTACCTATATTTTATTGATGAAAAAAGGGTAGGATCTGAATTCTACGTCTTTTGTGTTGCGCTGGCCACCATTATTGGTCATGATTTTAGCATCTTTCTAAAATTCAAAGGTGGAAAGGGTGTGAATACAACACTTGGTAGCTCGCTATTGATTGCTCCATTTTCAGTTTTTATTTCAGTCGCTATCTATTTTGTTGTAAAGTGGCGACTTAAGTATGTTTCGTTGGGGTCTATTATTCTGGGAATAAGCTTACCACTAAGTGAATTATTTATTCACGGACTTAGCTCAACATTCTATTATTTATTGGTTTGTATGATACTTATTATTCTCCAGCACCGAACGAATATATATCGCTTGTTGCATAGTGAGGAACTTTCATCCTAAAAAGAAATTTTATGGCATTTTATCAATTTCAAAAAGAACAATTTGTTAATGCCTCTATAGACGAGGTGTGGGATTTTATAAGTTCTCCACAGAATCTGAAAAAAATTACGCCCCCCAATATGGGTTTCGATATACGTACGCTAAATTTGCCCGATAAAATTTATGAGGGCATGATTGTTTGCTACACGGTTCGTCCTTTATTGGGTATTCCCACAACTTGGGTTACTGAAATAACACATATCAGAGATAAATCATATTTTGTAGATGAACAAAGACTTGGCCCTTACAAAATATGGCATCATCAGCACTTTATTATAGCTGTAGAAAATGGTGTTTTAATGAAAGATATTGTCAGTTATCAACCGCCATTGGGTTTCTTAGGAAGTATTGCGAATGCCTTGGTCATTAAGAATAAATTGAATGAAATATTCGACTTCCGTACTAAAGCACTTGAAGAAATATTTCCATCATGAGCATTTGATATAAAAAGGCATAGTGCTTATAAGATTGCATTAAGATGAAATGCAAAGCCGACTTTAACGAGTCGGCTTTTTTTTATATGACCCTATTATTTCTTAATGTTTTGCTTAGTTTTGACCTTCTTAAAATACGAAATGGACAAGCAACATATTTTCAACTTTAAAACCGATATTTCAGAGATCGATATCCCTGCAAAACTCAATAATCCATTTGGATTATCTATTCCTGAGATTGCTAGGGTAGCGGCAAAAGAATTTCAAGAATTTATTAGCTCAGAATCTCAAGGGTGGAAACATGACTTTCTTATTCAAAAAGGAAAAATGTTTGGAATTCTAGTGGTTCAAAAAGAAGATAATACCTACAGCTATCTAGGAACAGTTTCAGGGAAACTACAGGGAAACACCATATGCGACAAATTCGTTCCTTCGGTCTTCGACGATTCTACAGATGATTTTTTTATTAATAGAGGCATGAAAGAGTTGACTGAAATCGGCAGTCAAATTCAAAAGACCGATAAGCCATCTGAAATTAGTTTACTGACGGAAAAAAGAAAACAAAAATCCTTTGCCTTGCAACAACAACTATTCGAGAATTATCAATTTTTAAACGCTTCGGGAATAGAGCAAAATGTATTACAAATTTTCGAGAGTTCATCACATGGTAATCCACCAGCAGCAGCTGGTGAATGCGCTGCTCCTAAATTACTGCAATATGCTTTTGAAAATTGTTTGAAACCAGTCGCTTTAGCCGAATTTTGGTGGGGGAATTCTATGAAGAATAACGAAAAGGAACACAAAGTTTTCTATCCGGCCTGCAAAAATAAGTGTCGCCCAATTTTAGAATACATGCTGGATGAAACAGATCTATTTAACCAAGCTAGCGCTGGTAATGAAAAAAATAAGGACTAGTACTATATGTGCAGTGCAAAGCCCGATTGTTATGCATTGATTAACACTGTATTAATCCTTATAGATGAGTCAAAATAACACCTTCCCTTTGACAATTTATCGGTTGTAATAAAAAACAAATACGCTCAATTCTAAAAGCACTAGTACTTCGAATATCTGTCTTGTGTTTTGATGATAATTTTGATTTTTTTAGTGTAACTTAAGTGCCGTATTAGTAATAAAATAGATCGAGAATTAATATGCGAAAATTTAAAACTAATAAATTAATATCCCTCAATCGGTATTTCTTCATACCAGTTGCATTAATTCTTTTCTTTTTAAGCTTCTATATGATTTATGAAGATATTAAAAGCAATACAATTAATGAATTCAATAATGAACAATTAATATTAGCCGAAACCACATCTCAGGCTATTACTTATTTCTTCGATGATTACCAATCCGAACTTGCTTTTTTGGCTAAGTTTAAGGAAATTATAGATTTATCGGATGAGAGTAAAGCATTAATGGCAGACTATTATGAAACCCGTAAAAGTATTGTTAAAGCTATTACAAGAATAGATACAACAGGTGTAATTTTGTACACTTATCCTTATAATCAATCAGTAATAGGGAATAATATCTATTACCAGGATCATATTCAACAAGTTATTATTAATCACAAGCCTGTTGTAAGTGATGTATTTATGTCGGCACAAGGATATTTAGCAATAGCCTTGCATGTTCCTGTGTTTAAAAATAAAAACTATGTAGGTAGCCTTTCCGTTTTAATCCCAATTGATAGATTGGGAAAACTACATCTTGAAAAAATCAAGAACAGAAAAAACGGACATGCATGGCTACTTAGCGAAAGTGGTATCGAAATATATTGTCCAATAAACGGGCACACAGGAAAATCGATTCTTGAAACTACGGAACACGATGATTCTACCATTGAGCTGCTCGAGAAAATAAAAAGTGATAATACGGGAACAGGAAGAATTACACATCAGGAGGTATATGATAATGATAAAACTAAGCTGTTAGATTTGTATTACGCTTTTTATCGCATTCCGCTTGGCAATACGTATTGGACTATTCTTATTTCTTATCAGGAAAAAGATATTTATACCGCTCTATCCCGGTTTCGTAATCGTTTAATATTCGTTTTTTCTTTGCTATTTATAGCTTTTTCATTTTATTTTTATTCGCTTACTAAAGTCAGAAATCTTTTAAGAGAAGCAGCAAAAAGAAAAGAAGTTGAAAAAACATTGTTTAAAAGCGAGGATAAATTTCGCAGAATATTTGATGGTCACTCAGCTGTGAAACTTCTCATAGACCCCTATACCGGCAATATTGTTGATGCTAATAAATCTGCAGCCAACTATTATGGATGGAGCTGTGAAGAATTGATTAAGATGAAAATCGGGCAAATCAATATCCTTTCATCTCAGGAAATTATAAAGAATATTGAAAGTATCATGTCCGAAAATAAAAACCAATTTGAATTCAAACAAAAACTGAAGGATGGTACTATAAGGGACGTTGAAGTATTAAGTAGTAAAATTAAAATTGATAATAAGGATTTGTTACATTCAATTATTCATGACATTACTAAGCGTAAAAATGCAGAAGTATCACTTAAAGAAAAAACAGTTAAAATAGAGTCGCAAAATAAAGAATACCAGCAAATCAATGAAGAACTTAATCATACAAATCAAGAATTAATTATAGCCAAGGAGAAAGCCGAAGAAAGCGACCACCTAAAAACTGCATTCGTTCACAATATTTCGCACGAAATACGAACACCCATGAATGCAATTGTAGGCTTTTCGGGTTTACTTAACGACCCCGATTTGCTTCAAGAAGATCGTCAATATTACACCAGTTTAATTATACAAAGTAGCGATCAATTGCTTTCTATTATAACCGATATAGTAAGCATTGCCTCCATTGAGGCTGAACAGGAAAAAATTCAGGAAAATGAAATCAATATCAATTTGATCTGTAAGCTTATAAACGATCAATTCTTTCCGGAAAACACAAATCCGAATGTTAAGTTTGGTTTACAAACCAGTTTGGTCGACGATGAAGCAATTATTATTACCGATTCAACTAAACTAACACAAATACTAACTAACCTTATAAGCAATGCCCTTAAGTTTACACAAGATGGTTTTGTTAATTTTGGATACACACTAAAAGATAAGTTTCTGGAATTCTATGTAGAAGATTCTGGAATAGGCATTTCTTCCGAGATGCACGACGAAATATTTAAACGCTTTCGTCAGGTTGAAACAACTGCAGCCCGCACGTTTGGTGGTTCAGGTTTGGGTTTGTCTATCTCAAAAGCTTATGTTGAAATGCTTGGCGGTAATATTTGGCTAAGCTCCGAAGCGGGTAAAGGTTCTGTGTTCTATTTTACCCTGCCTTACAAAACTGTAAATGCGAAAGCGATACCAAAGCTCCCTATTAATGACTTAATTGTTGAATTTGCAGAGCCGAAAACTGTTTTAATTGCCGAGGATGAAGATTCTAATTTTATACTACTAGAAAAATTACTCACAGACTTGAAAGTAAATATTATTAGGGCTATAAATGGCATAGAAGCCATTGCGGTTTGCAAATCGAACCCACAGGTAGATTTAATATTAATGGATATAAAAATGCCTGAAATGGATGGTTACGAAGCTACAAAACGCATAAAAGAATTTAGGCCTAATTTATCTATAATAGCACAAACCGCATATTCTTCCGAAGAAGATAAAAACAAAGCTATTGCCTGTGGTTGTTCCGATTTTATTAGTAAACCTTTTAGAAAAGAACTGTTATTATCTAAAATTAGTGAACAGCTCCTTAAATAGATTCATAAGCCTTTCAGACTAATTAAAATGTTTAACGGTTTGATCAGTTCCCGATAGCTTCTAATTTAATATGATTCAATTCCTGTTGATTCTGCCCATCCTCAACAAGAGTTTGGGCTTTTTCTTTGTCAGACGATATATAAGAAGTAACAGCCCTATACTTGTTATATACTCTTTGTGTTTCATGTGGAGAAAAATTCTGCTAATTTTATAATATGAACAGAGACAACAAACAAATAGTAATTTATGGTGGGACTGGCTACTATGGACGAAAGGTCGTTGAGAAATTAGTTCAAAAAGGACAGTCTGTTAAAGTTGTTAGTAGAAATAGAACAAAAGGAAGGAAAATATTTGGTGACAAAGTCAATATATTTCAAGGTGATGTAACAAATCATGAAACCATTGTTGAATCACTTAAAAATGTGAGTTCAATTGTAATTTGCCTTTCGGCAATGAACAGTAAACTAATCAAAAAGATGAAACAAATTGAGCGGGATGCAGTGCTTCTGATTATGGAAGAAGCAAGGAAAGCAAATATCTCAAGATTGGTTTATATGTCTGGTTACGAAATGAGAGAGCAACTACTTTTGGATTTAAAAATTCCAGAACTTGGAGAAATAAAAATCGAAATTGAGACCAAGATTTCTCAATCGGATTTTAATTGGACTATTTTAGGTGATGCCCCTGCTTTTGAGATTTTCTTTGCATTTGTGAGAAATGGAAAAATGATCGTTCCTGGAGGAGGTAAGAATGCTATACCGAGTATCTCGGCTGAAGATGTTGGAGAAATTACCGCACAAACTGTCATGCGTCATGACTTAAATGAACGAAGAATAAAACTAACATCCTCAGAGGCATACTCTTTCCCAGAGGTTGCAATGAAAATTTCGGATATAAGTAAGAAAAAAATAAAACATATGACAATCCCATTACAAGTGATTAACATAGTCTCATTTTTGCTTTTACCCATAAATCCATTTGTGAGGTTTTTATACAAAGCCTTGAAATTATTAAATAATTTCCCGGTTGATTTAGCTGAAAATGTACCAAATGATCATAAGCTATTAATAGAATTATTTGATTATGAGCCAGTATCTTTGGAAATTAAACAACGAATAAAAGAAAATAGACTATAGAACTTTAAAGCACAACATACGTTCATCTGCAACAGGTGGTGATCCCGATGTGTCGGGATGAAAGTTTGTGCATTTAATTAACAACAGTAAGATATCAAATATAAGTCAAGGCTTGACACCACAAAATAATAGCCCATTCTCCTCAAGAGTTTGAGCTTTTTGTTTGCCTTGTTTTTACTAAGCGCATTCTCATGTAGAGCTTTTCTATTTTATTTATGTTTGTTGTTTTACATGTGGCATAGATATTGTTTAGTTAGTATTTTGTTTAATTTTAATGGTACACTTATCCTGCCATATTGGTGTCAAATAATGTCTTTCGTGTGATACGTAAAGTGTTAGTATTGTGTGGTTCTTGTAAATTAGTTATGGTTAGTAAATGTTTAATAACTACTATGAAAAATCTACTTTTATTAACAGCATTGGTTCTATGTACTACTTCAATATTTGCACAAACAAATATCCGAAAAGGTTCAAGTTCTTATGGTACCGAACTTTATAATTGGGATGGAATAAGCTTAAGACAAGGTTCTAATTCTTATGGAACGGTTATTATTAATTGGGATGGAAAAAACATTAGGAAAGGTTCTAATTCTTATGGAACAGTACTATATAATTGGGATGGAATAAACTTTAGACAAGGCTCAAATTCATATGGAGAAATACTTTATAATTGGGATGGAACAAACATACGCCATGGATCTAATTCTTATGGGACAGTACTATATAACTATGATGGAAAAAATATAAGACTAGGTTCAAATTCTTATGGAAGTGTTCTCTATAATACAGATGGAAAAATACCAACCGCTATATTAATATATGTTATTGAATAAATACATCCATAACAATATGTAAGCTGCTTTAAAACGCAGTTTACCTAAAACGTTAACATCATAAAGAATAGCCCATTCTCCACAAGAGTTTGGGTTTTTTCTTTGCCTTTTTTTATCATCCAGAAATGGAGAGAAGATGTATTTCTGGGCGCCAATTAAAAAAAGAGCACCTGATAAAACGATAGCTCGGCTAATTTCCGTATTATTAAGAATAATACCAAATAGTAAAATCAAAGAATGGCAAGATCACATACAGCAGATACATCGGATGTCCCAAAAGGGAAAATAAACAGCAGTGGCATTAGATCAGCCTTTAGGTTGTATAAGTTCATCAAACCCTACCGAGGGCAATACTTTCTAGGTATTTTCTTCTTATTGGGTTCAAGTTTAGCCAGCCTGGCTTTTCCAAAGCTTCTTGGCGATTTGGTGAATACGGGCAATAGCACAACACTGGGACAGACATTGAATCAAACAGCTATGTTGATTGCACTTGTTTTAATCGCTCAGGCAACCTTTTCATATTTCCGTATTGTCTTATTTGTAAACGTAACAGAAAAGTCGCTGGCTGCATTGCGACAAGCCACTTACCGTCATTTAATAAAACTGCCTTTGCCGTTTTTCGAAAGAAGACGGGTCGGGGAACTTAATAGCAGAATATCAGCCGACGTTATTTTACTTCAGGAAACCATGACCAGTACTCTGGCTGATTTTATCCGTCAGATTATTGTTATTACGGGTGGGATTATCCTCTTGGCAATTATATCGCTAAAACTAACAGCTTTTATGCTGATCACCTTGCCACCAACCATGATTGCGGCAAGGTTCTTTGGGAAGTTTATTCGTAAATTCTCTAAGGATGTACAAACCAAACTGGCAGATTCGAATACCATTATCGAAGAGACTTTGCAGGGCATACAATCTGTAAAAGCTTTTACCAACGAGCATGTTGAGATTGCCCGTTACAAAAAGAAGACCTTAGAAATAGCCGACTTAGGCATTACGAGAGGTAAGTACAGAGGTGCCTTTTCCTCTTTCATTATTCTTGGCTTATTTGGTGCCATTGCGGCTATGGTATGGCAGGGTTCTCGTTTATTGCAAGCGGGAGAGATGCAGTCTGGAGATTTATTCTCCTTTGTCATTTATTCTGTTTTTGTGGGGGGAACCATTAGCGGATTGGCGAATGTATATACCAACATTCAGAAATTTATTGGTGCTACCGAAGATCTATTTAAGATTTACGATGAGATACCCGAAGAGATTCAAGAGATGCATGAGATTGATCCTAAGTTTAAAATGCAAGGGGAGATTAGCTTTAATAATTTGAGTTTTGCTTATCCTTCAAGAATAGAGCAAAAGGTTCTGAATAATATCAACTTAGAAATAAAAAGTAATCAAATGATCGCTCTTGTGGGTCATAGTGGTGCAGGGAAAAGTTCCATAGCTTCACTTTTATTGATGTTACATCGTCCACCAAAGAATAGCTTGTTCTTCGATCAGCTTGATAGTCATGATTATCCCTTATCAGCTCTAAGAAGTCAGATATCATTGGTGCCACAGGATATTTTTCTGTTTGGAGGAAGCATAGGTGAAAATATAGCTTACGGAAAGCCTGGTGCAAGTGAAGCGGCCATTTACGAAGCAGCTAAAAAGGCCAATGCTTTGGAATTTATCGAACGCTTTCCCGAAAAGTTTGATACCATAGTTGGTGAGCGTGGCACACAGCTTTCTGGAGGACAGCGTCAGCGAATAGCCATAGCACGAGCGATTCTTAAGGACCCCAAAATTCTAATTTTGGATGAAGCCACATCCTCATTAGATTCTGAATCGGAGCAGCTTGTTCAGGAAGCTCTTGAGAAACTGATGAAGGGGAGAACATCCATTGTGATTGCACACCGTTTGTCCACCGTAAGAAAGGCCGATGAAATTATCGTCCTGGAACAAGGTGAGATTGTAGAACAGGGTACACACGATACGTTGATGATGATTTCGGATGGTAAATACAACAAATTGATTCAATTGCAGTATGCTACTTAAGGAAAATGTTCTTACAACAAAACCTGATTGTAAGTATCACAATGGATGTTCTACATTCAGAAAGCGATCTCTTACTATTAATCGTTAATTAAACTATGTCGGCAAGCAATATATTCCTTATTCTTATTAGTGGTCTTGGTGTGCTACATGGCTTATTCTTAGCCATTTTTCTGCAATTACAAGAAAAATACAAAACAACATCTAATAAATTTCTTTCTCTGTTGTTGTTAGTGCTCTCATTTAGAGTTGGAAAATCTGTTTTCCTTGAATTTGCAGAAGAATTAGAGCTTTGGTTTGTTTTTATTGGTTTAACATCATTAATGACGATTGGACCTTTATTTTATTTCTATACAAAGAGCTTATTAGATTCAAAATTCAAGTTTGAAACAAAGTATGTACTTCACTTTATTCCGGCTTCGCTTGGAATAGTTTTTAGTGTTTGGATTAACACTCAGCAAATAAGTTCGACTCCTAAGGTGATTTTTCTACTTGCATTTCTATCGTACTATAGTCACTATTTACTTTATCTAATATTTTGTTATCGTCTTATTCGCAAGAATAAAAATTCAGGCTTAGATGCAAACTCTTATTCATTATTGATATTACTATTCTATTCTTTATTGGCTGTATGGCTTGTTTATTTTTTGAATCTATTCGATGAAGTTATTCCTTATATAATCGGTCCTATTCTTTATACAATTTTAGCCTATACAGTTAGCCTAATCGTAATAAAAAAAGGATATATAAACACGGTAAAATATAAAACAACATTGGTCTCCGATGAACAGGTTGAAGAGATCTGGACTAAAGTACAAAAGCTTGCTGTGCTTGAAAAACAATTTAAAAATGGTGATCTCACTTTAAAAACTTTAAGCAAACAGCTAAATGTAACATCACAAATCCTTTCATTGGTTATAAATAAAAAATACAAAATGAACTTCAATAGTTTCATCAATAAATATCGAATTGAAGAATCTATTAGCATGTTTAAAGACGAGAAATACAAGGATTACACCATTGCATCAATCTCCTATGAAGCTGGATTCAATAGTGTTTCAAGTTTTAACACTGCCTTTAAATCTCAAACGAATACGACACCACTGGCTTTTAGAAAAAGATTAACTGTTTGACCATTTTGTATGTGTAAATGATCATTTTGCAAAAATAGGCCATAGAATTTAGCTTGATTTGAATAATTATTGAAATCAAAAAATAAATTCTATGTTGAGATTTAAGAAGTTTGCCATATTAAAATGGAGCCTAAGTATTTTTGCCTTTTTAATTGTATTGTTTGTAGCTTTCGGATTTTGGTTCATAAGTTTAATACCAATTGGGCTCGATCAGGATAAATTAAGCCAAACCCAAGCAAAGGACCTTCCTTATTTATCTGATAATAATTTAGCCTCCCGAGGCAAAATTCTTGCTGTTGTTACGAGTTGCGAAACGATGGGTAGCAGCAATGAAAAAACCGGTTATGAGCTAACCGAGCTCTCACGTGCATATTATGTGTTTAAAGCCAATGGTTTTGAGGTGGATATTGCCAGTCTTAAGGGAGGTAATCCCCCAGTAGTTATCGATGATGATGACATGGGGATATACGATTATGCCTTTTTAAATGATACGCTTGCTCAAAATAAAATACGACATAGTATTCAAATTTCAGAAGTTAAGAGTGAATCTTATGATGCTATTTATTTTGCAGGAGGAAAAGGGGCTATGTTCGACTTCCCTGATAATGAGAGTATTCAAAGCATTTTGAAACAATACTATGAATCGGGAAAAGTCATTGGTGCAGTTTGCCATGGTCCTGCTGCATTGGTTAATGTACGTCTAAGTGATGGCAGTTATTTATTGAATGAAAAGCAGGTTTGTTCATTTACCAATAAAGAAGAACTTTTCTTAAAATCAGATGCAAAAGAAATATTCCCTTTTTTATTGCAAGACAAGTTGATTGCTAATGGAGCACAATTCAAGGAAGGGCATCAATATTTGAAAAATATTACTGAAGATGGAATCCTAATTACGGGTCAAAATCCTTGGTCAACTTGGGCGATTGCCGAAGCAATGATTAAGAAAATAGGATATACGCCAGTTAAGCGAGAAATAACTGCAGAAGAGCTTACTATTAATATCTTAAACACATATGAATCTGACGGATATAGTAAAACAAAAAGCTTGATAAGTAAAACTGTAATCGAACATCAAAAATCAGTTGACGGTATTTTACTTGGAATGCATTGTATTGTAGCCGTTTTAAACTTAGATATCGGAAAGTTTTATGATCTGATCCGATTGTTAAAATACTCGAATAGTATTCTGGAAGAGCTTTAATTACCTATGAGAATAGAAGCAATGCATTGGTTCAATTGCAGTATGCTACTTAAGTGATCCAATAGATATGAATTAAAATCCCAGCCTTAGAGCTGGGATTTTTTGTTTTCATAAAGCTCAGAAGATGATTAATTTAGATTGGTCCAAAAAAAGAAAAACTTGCAAAAGTTATAAGAATAGCTTAAAATGGAGAGCATTATTACCTAATTAATTGAGTCGATCTTAAGCTCGTGAAATTAGGAATCAAAATTTATGCTATGCCTTTATATATGGATATTCATATCGTGGATTCGGACAGCTTTACTGTAGAAGATGTTGTTAAGGCTCATATGGAAGATTTGGCCGTACAAGAGCGATTTGGTGTGATCCAAAAAAAATATTGGGTAAATGAAGATGCTAAAACCTTATTCTGCCTGATGGAAGGCCCAAACAAGGAAGCATGCAACGAGGTTCATAAAGAGTCGCATGGCAATACGGCTTGTAATATTATTGAGGTTTTAGATGATGAATTCAATCTGTTCCTGGGTGTTGGGAATTCTGTCAACGATTTGGCTTATACCGTTTCCGGGGAGCTTGATACAGGATATCGCACACTTCTCACCATAAGCCTTGTTGATTTGACAGGTCAATATGGGCACTATACGAATGAGATTCATCTATTGATTGAAGCCTACAAGGGTGTTGTTCTCATTCAACCTGAAGATGATATTATGGCTTCGTTCATTGGGGCTTCTGATGCCATATTATGCGCTTTAGAAATCGGCAAACTCCTAAAATCTATTCCTGATAATTTTGAATTTTATTTATCCTTAGTGAGTGGAAAACCTGTGGACGAAAAAGGTGAACATCTATTTGAGGGAACTAAGAAAAAAGGTCGATACTTAAGTGCTCTTGGCTTAAAGAGAAGCATGTATATCGATACGGATACGAAAGCTCTTTCAAGTAAAGAGACTCATTCGCCTACTATAAAGAAATATGATTTTAGAGTGCTTAAAAATGAGGATTTTAGTTTTTTGTTTCAATTGGTTGATAGCATTAATAAGGAGTTGTTTAATCCTGACTTTAAAAGTGAAGATTTAAGTGGGATAATGGGATTAAGCAAATCACAGACCTACCGAAAAATAAAATCATTAACAGGATTAGCTCCCAATCAACTCATTCAGGAATTACGACTGCGGCAATCCTTAAAAACTCTAAAACTCAATAGGCAAACTATTGCCGAAATAGCATACGATTTGGGTTTCAATAGCCCAACCTATTTTACCCGGGTATTTAGAAAAAGGTATCATATCCTTCCAACGTCTTTCATTAAACTCTCTTCTCCTTAGTTATATATATAGGATCAAGCCATGATGAATCAATTGTATCATCTATTGAATCAAATGTGATACGATCTGACACTTACATATTCTAATTTTATATTATCAATTTTGATACATCATCTATATAAAATCCATAATTATGAAGGCTATAAGAGATCTTGATTTGACAATCATTGACTCATTCAAGAGTCAATTAAGAGGAAAAGTGGTGATGCCTGTTGATGCGGCGTACAATAAAACACGGAAAGTATACAACGGTATGATTAATAAGCGTCCGGGAATGTTTGTGATGTGCGTTGATGTGGCTGATGTGATGGCTTCGGTCAATTTTGGAAGGGAAAATGATATTTTGATCGCTGTTAGAGGCGGCGGACATAACGGTGGGGGATTAGGTTTGTGCGATGCCGGAATGGTGATCGACTTATCCGGCCTCAAATTTATTCGAGTCGATACTTCAGATAACACCGTTTGGGTTGGTGGAGGTAATATTTGGGGAGAGGTCGATCATGCGACTCATCCCTTTGGCTTGGCTGTTCCTGCAGGAATCATTTCGACGACTGGCGTTGGAGGTCTGACGCTTGGTGGTGGTGTGGGGCATTTATCACGGAAGTACGGATTGACTATTGACAACTTATTGGAAGCTGATATGGTTTTGGCAGATGGCTCTTTTGTCACTGTTAATGCGAATCAAAATACCGATCTGTTTTGGGCTATACGAGGCGGAGGCGGCAACTATGGCATTGTGACCTCTTTTAAATTTCAGGCACACCCTGTAAAAACTGTTTTTGGCGGACCGACTTTATGGCCAATTGAACAAACAGAAGAAATAATGGCCTGGTACCATGATTTTATTACGAATGCACCCGATGAATTGAATGGTTTTATTACCACAATGGTTGTTCCCGGGCCACCATTCCCAGAGGCCTTACATCTTAAACCATTCTGTGGCATTGTTTGGTGTTATACCGGAGATATGGCTAAAGCGGAAGAAGCTTTCAAACCCATATTAGCTAAAAATCCAATTTTTGAGCATGTTGGCGAGATGCCTTATCCAGCTATACAAAGCCTTTTCGACGGCTTAATGCCTTCTGGCATGCAATTGTACTGGAGAGCTGACTTTTTTAATGAGTTGGGCGCAGAGGTGAGTGCACAGCATTTAAAATTTGGATCGAGTATCCCGACGCCACTTTCTCTAATGCATTTATACCCCATTAGTGGTGCAGCAAGCAGGGTAGGAAAAGAAGAAACACCTTGGGCTTATCGCGATGCAAAATATGCCGGTGTGATTGTTGGTGTGGATCCTGATCCTGCAAATGCAGATAAAATTACTAAATGGTGTAAGGCCTATTGGGAAGGCTTGCACGATTATTCTTCGGGTGGGGCTTACTCTAATTTTATGATGGATGAAGGACATGAACGTGTTAAAGCGAGTTACAGACATAATTACGATCGTTTGGCTCGAATTAAGAAGCAATACGATCCAGACAACCTATTTAAGGTCAATCAGAATATTAAACCTATTAAATAAATCCTTTTTTTAGTATGTATTTAAAGCCGACTTTAAGGAGTTGGCTTTTTGTTTGACTAAATTTTTTATTGTTGATAATCACAAGTGATGGAGATGTGAATTAAGGCTTTATATTATATTCTTATTTAAATATAATTTTAAGTAGAGTTTGAAAGCCTTTTAAATTTTCATAATTTTAGAAATGTGTTTGAGAAATGGGTTGAAAAACATGTGTTTACTGTGTGAGTGATTGTTTTTAAAAAAGACCTAAACCTATAGATTTAGGTCTGCACGCATTATTCATAGTATCCCTTAAATGCAACAAAATATATAATACGATATTTATTTAGAATATAACTTTATGCCTATCATTTCTTAGTTTAGACATTAAAAAAAAATAATGAGATATCTATGCCTGTTTATTTTATTAGCTATTGGCTGTACTTCAGTGACTGATAAAAGTAAAACCAATTATAAAAAAAACATACGATTCAACCATCTCTATGTCGTTATTGATGATTCTACTTTTAATAATCTGTTTGATTGTATGAAAATGTTGGATGATTTCTCATACAATAAAGAACAGACTGTTCATTCAGATAAAAAATCATGGACAGGGAAATATTTATTTGGAAGACATCAATATTTGGAGATCTTCAATCCAACTGGTGATAAAAAAGATAAAATTGGCGAATTGGGACTTGCTTTTAGAACAGATAAACTAGGCACATTAAATGCCATTAGAGATCACTGGAATAAAACAAAAGAGAATATTACCTATTCAGAAAGAAAGATTAAGCGTAAAGGTAAATTATATCCCTGGTTTAATTTTTTAAGTTTAAAACATAGCGATTCTTTGAGGATATTCTCCTGGCTTATGGAATCTCCTAAAGAAGAATTAATGAGTGTAGGATTTAATCGAGATGATCTTAAAAATGTAATTAGCTGGGATAAATATGCCGTTTATAGAAGAACAACAGATCTGAATATTAGTGCTGATTCTGTAGAGTATAATAAGAGCTTTAATAGGATTACACAACTTCACTTAACGCTGACTCAATCTGAACTTGAAAGTTTGAAAAATTCCCTTAGTGATTTTGGATTTACTGAAAGTGATAACAAGTTAATTAGTCAGGATATAACGATCAATTATAAAATTTTAACAAGCAAACAATTCGTATTGAATCAAATAGATTTTGACTTAGCATGCCCTATGAAACAGGGAACCTATTATTGTAATAATATTGAGTTTAAGGTAAATGAAAATAGTGCTCACCTTAGATTTATGTATGATAATAATAGTGAGGCAATCAAAGGACTTGCAACAAGCGCACATTTACCATAGTTGACTAGTTCTTTTCGAAGCAAATATGCTTGAAATAAACAAGAGTAAGGGCTGTTTTATGCTTACTGATCTCAATGAAATAACGGCAATTGCCTGTTCTGACCTGCGATTAGATTAAATTTCTGATATAGGCTTCCATCCTCTTAAAATGGGAGCCTTTCCAATACAGCTTATCGCACTGTTCGCAATAAAAAAAAGCGCTGAAGATTCTGAGGATATCTTGATCCACTTTATTCTGGATTTTCTCTTTATTGGCTCTCTCTAGACTTGTATTGCAAGTCATGCAGCGTGTAAAGGATCTGAACTGGCTTTTCAGATCAAACTTATTGACAACTTCTTTGAGCTGTTCATGTTTTTCGATGGACCTCACAAAATAACCATGGCTAATTTCCTTCGATCTTAGTAAGGGTTTATCCCGTGTGAGAATAATCCGATTTTCTTTAGCGGCGATCGAAATAATCTCATCATCTCCGATATCCGATCTGTAATAGGTGTCGAAACCAAGCATTCTCAAGTACTTTGCTAGTTTACCCAAATGGGCATCCACAACAAATAGGGTGGTGCGCAAGGCTGTTTTTCTCACTTTTGTGATTGTTGAAACATCCAGAGTTTCAAAAACAGGATAGACGGAGATGTAATCATACTCGCTAAGCTTGTACTCTAAATCTACTGATGTTCCATTGACGAGTATCATATCGACTTCAGAAAGTGGGATGCCGATCGATTCAATGCACTCACGAACGGTAACTGGCGTTTTGAAAGCTTGTACAAAGACTATCTGTTTCCGCCTTGGAGGCAGGAAATCATTTAGCTCAGCATAAAAACGAAATGTCATTTCTTTTTTGTTGCTTTCACTGATAGCTTTCCTTCTTGGTTCAGGTCTGTTCATGCTTTTTATCTGTCTCAAAATACAGATTCTAAGCCTGCACTTTATTTCTACTGGTATGTAGGCTTCTCTATAAAGGTACAACTATTCGTTTTCAGATTAATGACAAGGAATGATAGATAAGGATTCATTTTGATACAAAACCCATCTATATTACTGTTTTTTTGTATTCATTAAGCTGTCAGATCCAGATACAAAAAGAGGCTTGTCATTTATGACAAGCCTCTTTCTATGTTTTAAGCTTTTTATTAAGCCTTAATCTTTTCGAAAAGCACTTTAGTTTCAAGCTCTCTGTAGTTCGTTAATTTCTCGTTGAATGATCTTAATGAATCATAAACGATATTGTAAGTTTTGCATGAACCTGCAGGGGCTGTAAATGTGTGTGTTAGTTCTGAAATATTTTCAAGAACGCTCTCGAAAGCAATATGATTCCCAGCTAATGACGAAATCTCAAACTCTAGAATATCGACATTAGACTTAATATCATCAATCAAATCAAATACCATCACCTCTTTTTGTGTATGCACCTTAAGCTCCGCAACCAACTGCAGGAATAAGTTACGAACCGCTGGTAGGTGAGGATGAGATTCTCCATGCACACGAACCACTTTGTCGATATGAGGCATTAAATCATTAATGTCAGCTTCAATCTTCTGGTGATACTCTGTTCCAATAAAGGTAATCAGCTTTTCTAAATCCCAATTATTATAGGTTTCTATGCTTTCAATCTTGGTATCAGGTGCTTGGTATGAAAATTCCATTTGTTTCGGTTTTTTGTTTTGTAATCAAGAGTAGAGGACATGAACATCTCTTTCTCTAATATGAGGCAAAGCTAAAATTATTATTTTATAATTCGTATGAATTAATCTTAAAGTCTATGGATATATGAAATATTTGAAAATGTTGTAAATCGTTCTGATAATTGAATTTATGTATTAAATTTTAATGGCGTGTTAAAAATTGCAAAACGCTTATAATAAGTAGATTGTTATTTTGTTAAATCAGAGTAAATGTATTTTCTTTGCACGCTTGCAAAAAAAATAGAAAAAGCATGTCTTTCAAGTAGGGTTAAAATGAATTTGACTGTTATACCTACAGAAAAGAAAGCTTAAGAGGAATTCTTATCTGTAGAATGATGGAAGTATTGTAAGTGTATTCAAGCTTGAATTATGCTTTAATGAAATTGAAAATAAAAAGAGAATATGAAAGTAAAGTTGATGTGGTTGTTGATAGCAACTATAGGCCTGGTGTTGAGTTGCAGCAAGGATGAAACAAATTCTGAACCTGAATTTAAATTGAGTCCTTCTCAATTTGATGTGTCTGTTAAAGGGGTGGGGTACAATTTTGCTGAAATTCAATGGACGGCTTCACTTATTTCGGATAAATCGAAGATTGTATACGATGTTTATTTGAATGACGAATTGAAAGGAAAGGCTATTGAAGATCTGAAGTATCGATTTGAGAAACTTGAAGCCCTTACAACTTATAATTTAGAAGTTATAGCAAAAAGTACCTATGAGACACAAATTATTGCGTCCTATTCTTTAAAAACTAACGATACGCCAAGTCCTGCTGCAGTTGGTTTAAAAAAGGATGAATTGTCTACTGATCAAATAAAGGTGTCTTGGGTGAATTCTGATCCGACTCAAAGCTTGTCTTATGCGATCTATTTAGATGATGTGCTTAAGGCAGAAGATCTTGATGTTAATGAATATACTTTTACCGAATTGCTAGGGAATAAATTATATCGTATCAAACTTATTGCTAAAAATGAGTTTGACAAAACCGTGGAAACTGTTTTGGAATTGACAACCAGTGATTATGCTGAACCCAATGATTTCACTCTTTCAGTTGAAAGTTTGACAGGTGAAGGTGCCAAAGTTATTTGGAGCGGATCTGAATCTGAAGAATTGACTTACAGGGTTTTGTTGAATGGCGTAGAACAAGCTAAAGGTCTTGAGGTTTTGGAATATGAATTCAAGGACTTGAGTTTTAATACGGCATATACTGCTACGGTAGAGGCTGCAAATGAGCATGGTAAAGTAAAGACAAAGTTCGTTGAATTTAAAACTTTGGAAGCTGATGGTCCTGCCGATTTTAAGGTTTTCGTAGAGAATATAAGCCACAAATCAGCCCTTGTCCGTTGGGAAACAACAGGTGACAATAATGTGATTCTTAGCTATAAGGTGTTTGTCAATGGCTTTTTCAAGGGTGAAATTTTCAACGACAATCAGCTTTTATTGGACCGATTGGAAGCAGGGAAGCTTTATAAGCTAAAGATAGAGGCCAAAAATGCCTACAGCAAAACACTGGAAAAGACGACTGAGTTTACGACTCTTGCTGCACCAAGCTTATCTGATTTTACTATCAGTTCGCAGGATATTAAACAAACATCGGCTCTTTTAAGCTGGACGGAATGTGTGGCTAGTGATGGTAGTAAGGTGACTTATGATGTTTATTATGGTAGTGGTTCGATTGCCATAAGAGGATTGGAAGAAGCATATTATCAGGCTAGTGGGCTTCGTGCTGGTGAAAATTATGAATATAAGGTTGAAGCCAGATGTGAAAGTGTTATTTTCCCTCTTGCTCAAACCGTATCTTTTACGACGCTAAATCATGAGCTTCCTACTGATTTTGAATTAAAAGTAGAGGAGGTCACAAGATCTCAGGCAAAAGTAAGCTGGACTAATTCAGAATTACCTTCGGGAGGAGCGATTACCTATGAGGCGTATTTGAACGGATTAGCGTACACCTACGATGCAAGCGGGAATGCATTCACCTTTACCAATTTGGATGCGGGTAAAGATTATGAGGCAAAGATTGTGGCTAAGTCTGAAAACATGACCACAAATGAACAGATCATCAACTTTACGACCGAAGCGGAAGCAATTCCTGAGCTAATACTAAATGTCGGAGATGTAGGTGTTCGATCAATTGAATTAAACTGGAATCTTACAGAAATCGCGTTTAATGATTATTTCAAACTTTTTATGAATGGTTCGGAAAACATGGTTTCTTCTGATAGACACTATACTTTGGAAAATCTGCAATCGAATACCAACTATAAAGTGAAGCTTGTTGCTAAAAGAAGAGGCGTCGATTATGAGAAAGAGATTGATATAAAAACCTTGGCTTATCCACAAGCGATTGACTTCAATATGGTGATTGATCCAAAGTCATACAGTCAGGTTGAGATCGATTTGAATGATTTTACGGCAAAGAATAGCGATCGATTTGATGATTTTAGTAATATGACTTTTGAAGCCCATCTGAATGGTGTAAAAGAAGATTGGGGAAAAGCGGTATCATCCAAAGTGCTCACTAAACTTAAGGAACAAACGCATTACAATTTTCAATTGATCATTAAACATGCCGATGGAAGTATCGCTTTGGAAAAAAACACAGACTTTACAACACCTGAAAATCAGGTTCCTGTTTGGAATGCCAATCTTGAAATAAAACATACGGGCTTTAGCTATTTAGAATTAGAGAACAATTTTGCTGCCGATTTAGATGGGTCAAATTTGATTTATACCTACTATGTTAATGGAACTGCTCTTGATCCGGGTACTAGATATATCGGAAATGTGAGAGGTAATGGTCAGATTGACGGAGCGGTTAATACCAATAATAATCCAATTTTATTAACTCACCTTGAGTCGAATACGGATTATAGCTTTTATATTGAAGCCAGAGATCCTCTAGGAAAAGTGGGGAGAAGCAGTACGATACAGTTTAGAACATCAATTAACGCAATTCCTGAGTTTAATATTTTAGCTGCCATTGATAAAGACCTTCAAAAAGTTGGTCCCCGTTGGTTTAAAATGGGTGAAATTTCTTCAATAAAGGAAATACGTATCAATTGGATTATTGATGGTGTTAAAATGGAACGTGGGCAGTATGTTTCTCCTTCAAAGATTCTTGAAGTTGGTAATGACCATTCATTGGTGCTTGATTACAGTCCTTTCTTAATTAAAGATCCAAATGTTAGTCTTAGTTTCACTGTTTTTATTGAATGGATTGATAAGGAAGCTGCGGATGATTCTGAATCGACCCTGATTGTGATACAATAGTTAGATTCAATAAAATAGGATATTAAATGAATCACTATATTTAAAATGAAAAACACCCCAAATGTTAGACACAACATTTGGGGTGTTTTTTTTTGAGTTGAGAGGCTTATGTAAGATAATTCCCAACATGCCATATACACCAAATAGTGCGGTGTGACCGTGAAGAGGCGTTGTGTTTAGACCTTGCATGTAGTAAAGTGCAAGAGGTGGATTAATCAAGAATCCAAGAATACCTGCTCCAACTAAATTCCAAAATGCACAGGCAATAAAACTGTAAATTGCCCACTTGTATTTAGACATCCAATCGGCAGCTACCACATCAAATTTGCTTTGACTCAGGCTGTTTTTTAGCTTGGCACCATTAAATATGGAGATGGAAGAATTGATGCTCAGACTGGCATTTGAATTGATTTCCCTGTTCCAGATATTCTCATTATCCGATATTAAATAGGTGCTTTTTATCGACGAATGAGATGGGTTGTTTCCCTGTTGAGACTGCTATATCTAAAGAACTGACCATATTGTGTGAATGGTAATTTCACCTATGGTTTAAGTCCACCAACGCAAGCGAATTTATCTTTAGTGGAACTTGTTATTTCTATCGTTACTTTAAAGAAAAGATTCTGTAACTTACTTATTCATTTGCAGGTACATCTTTTTTTTTGTTTTCTATTACACCCTAATTACTAGCGTATGTTGGAAGAATATGCCTCATACAAATTAGAGCAAAAATATAATCGCACCAATAGGATTGTTGTGCTGATGGTTATTGTTGTCACGACGCTCACGGCTTCAGTAGAATGTTATATCAATTACGCTGTATATGCCGGACCTTTAATGTTTGTTTATGGTGGTTTTATAACACTCTGTCTCGTCGATTTTGGTTTGTTTCTATATGGCATCATTTCGGTTAAAAAGGCCTATCTGATTTTGGTTTATCCACTCTTCTTTGTTATTCTCATCCCTGATTTAAAGTTGTTGTTCGAAAGCGAATCCAAATACATTGCGACTTATGCCTTTCAGGCTGCTTTATTTTGTGTTTTATATGTGGCCGTTTGTGCATTTATTGTAAGGGGTATTCATCCCTATTTGATAACTGCCATTTGTATAACAGCAATTGTTTACGCTGTATTCACCTACAATGACCCGTTTATAATAAATAAAGCCGTCGAGATTATTGCTATTCTGGCTGGTTTCGTCATCTGTCAGGGTATCTATGTTCGCTTGTCGCACAATGTTTTTATAGAGAATAAAACAGCTATTATAAAGATCACCGAACAAAAGAAATATATCGAAGATCAAAGCGACCGTCTTAATCAGGCCTATCGTGAGTTAAAAGAGGTACAGCATTTAAAAAATAGTTTGATTGAATCGATCATACATGATCTGAAAAATCCTCTTAATGCGATTCTCAACTATAGTAGTTCAGTTATAAGTAAATCAAATTCGAAAAAAATTAATGAATCGGGGCGTCAAATGCTTGTTTTGGTAGAAAATATCCTTGATGTGCATCATATGGAAAAAATAAGACCAAAATTTGATATTCAACCTGTAAATCTTCAATCTGCTATTCGTGAAGCTGTCAATCAGGTTGATTTTCTCATGGCCAACAGGGGCCTGTCGGTTGAATACAATTTAACTGAACCAGGATTCATTATGGCAGATCCTGGTATACTGGTGCGTGTGCTGGTTAATTTGTTGACCAATGCCATTAAATATTCAAATCTAAATGGCATTATTTACATTACGTCAAAACACAAGATCAATGGTGATTGTGTTTTTGTTAAAGTTAGGGATTTTGGATCAGGTATCCCCATAGCGTATAAAGACAAGGTATTTGATATGTTTACCCGATTCAGTACAAAGACGACCAGCTCTGAACACTCTTCCGGTATAGGACTGACATTCTGCAAAATGAGTTTAAAGGCCATGGATGGTAATATATGGGTATCGGACACTTCGGATAAAGGGACAACAATGACTTTTAGCTTACCTGCTTCGAATAATAAAGCTGCCTTAACAATGAAAATTGAAAAACAGCGGGTGTCAACCACTTTGCCCGATGAGGCTCTTGTTTTATTAAAACCAGTTGTCTCAGAATTGAAAACTCAAAATATCTATAAGGCTGGTCGAATTATTCAGAGATTATCGGTTATAGATACAAGTCAGGATATCGAAATAGAGAGATGGGTGGACGATGTGAAGTCAGCCATTTTCACAGCTAATCAAACAAGATATACTGAATTACTTAATCAGGCGACAAATCATTAATCAGGATGCAAACAACTAATTTAAAAATACTCATTGTCGACGATCATCAGGACAACCTTCAATCGATGCTCAACTGTTTGTTCGAAGGGGGATACTTTAATATCCTGTGTTCTACTTGTGGCGAAGATGCGATAACTATTGCCTTAAAAGAGCTGCCTGATCTGATTTTGATGGATTGGGATTTGCCGGGAATAGACGGTGTAGAAGCCATCAAATGTATCAGAAAAAATAAAAGTACACGAAATACCCCTATGATTATCGCAACCGGTGCTATGATGAAAAGTGCTGATTTGAAATATGCATTGGAGTCAGGGGCAATGGATTACATAAGGAAACCATTCGATAAAATTGAGCTATTGGCCCGGGTTCAATCAGCTATTGATTTCTCAGGACATTTAAAAACCATTGAACAACAAAATTGTCTAATAAACAAACAAAGGGAAGAAGCTTCCTGCAACGAAAAACGATTAAAGGCTTTGATAGACGCGGCTATGGAAGCTATTGTATTTGTGAAAGACGACCAGATAACCGATGTGAGCAGTCGATTTATTAGTTTTACAGGTTACGAATACAAGGAGCTTATAGGGAGGTCGCTGGTATCGTTGGTGATGCCCGAGGAAAGAGACTTATTAGTCCAATTGGAAAATGCAGAAAGAGAAATTGCCCACATCTCCCTGCCAACTAGTGATAAAAATCACCTCCCTTGTGAAATGCGGATGTACCCATTCCGAATCAATGGAGATACGGTTCAGGTACTTTCTGTCCGGTTAATTGATGAAATAAAAACAGCTAAGAATGGGCATCTTTCAAAGATGCTAGTAAAACTGAAGGCTGAAAATCAAGCTTTAAAGCAGGACCTTGAACGATTAAAAAGAGAATTAGAGCATTCGACCCTCATTCAATACCAGTCAAACGAGCTTTTGAATCAATTGTTGCTGAAACTGAAATGTCTGAAGAAATTACCACAGCAGAATGATAAAACATGTCAGGACCAGATAAATGACATCATGCATGAAATAGCTATGGTGACCAATGATAATATTTGGAAAGAATTAAAAAACAGAATATGCGATGTTCATCCAGACTATTTTGTCACTTTACTACGGCAATACCCTTCTTTAACAGAATGTGATTTGCGATTATTGGCCTTTATAAAACTAAACCTCTCTACAAAAGAGATTGCGCATGTCACTTGCCAACAAGTGAACACCATTAAAGCCGCTCGCAGGCGACTCCGACACAAGCTCAATCTGCAATGTGCCGATATTTCTTTGCTAGCATTTTTGGCAAAATTCTAATTTGGGAATAAGCTAGATTATGTCCTGCTTTTCCCTTTCTCTGAGTCTAAGTCATACTTCACTCAGTGCATATCCTTTTTTTAAAAGGACATCAACAGACTCGCTCACTGTTTCCCTCTTTCTACCCCTAGAGATAGCCCTTTTGTACCCCTCTCATACCCCAAAATTATTCGATTAATGTCATACTTTGTAAATGATGAGGAAGGATTTTTGACCTAAAAATTTTATGCCATGAAAACGAATAATTTATTTAAAAAGATAGACGTAAAATACGCTATTGGAGTCATACTATTTATGATCATGGCCTTATGTCTGGTCAATTCATGTAGCGATGACAAGGATACAATAGAAAAAGAACTGACTAATAGTTCCCCAAAATGTATTGATATAGTCGACCAATCTGTACAAGCTGGTACAACAACCAATCTTGATCTCTGCGCAGTAGATGTTGATGGGGATCAACTAAAATTTGAATTTATTGAAAAACCTGATTTTGTGAGCATTTACACGACTCATTATAATGGAGATACTACTGTTGTAAATCTGAGTATTGCTCCAAATTTAGACGAACTGGGGATACATAATGTATCACTTGAAGTGAATGATGAATCAGAGAAAAAGGACAATACTAGTTTTAAAATAAATGTATTAGAAAAACCTGCTATTCCTCCAGTACTAGAAGAAATTGCTGATGTTATTTTAACTGCAGGTCGTACGAAACAAATCACCATTACTGCAACAGATGAAGGTGGCGAGGCTTTGGTATTTAATATTGTAAATAATCCTGGGTTTTTATCCTTTAGTAATACGGTTAAGGATGGCAACACAACTACTTCAGATCTCGTGATTAATCCACAGGAAGTAGCAGATGATCTTATAAATTCAGATATTACCATACAAGTGGTTAATAAATCAGGTGTATTTGGTAGCCAAGTTTTCCACTTAAGCGTTGTTGAACCTATTAATGTGGTAACAATCTTTATTTGTGGTACAGGGATGGATGAAAGAATATATATAGAAAATAATTTTGATGAAGAATTAATCGGTAAGTTATATGAAGAACTAGATGCCAATATAAAACCTGACGGTAAAAAACGTACGAGTGAAACCCACAATTATTTTAAAATGATTAGTGAAGGTTGTGGAAAAGGACAAGACGGTTGTGTTACAAACTATAGCATGATGGATCCTTATAACGGGCAACCTAGAGCGTTTTGGGTTTGCCATAATGAAGCACAGGATTTTTACGAATCAATAGAAAGGGATAATATTGGCGATATTATAGTCAACTTAGTCGGTTTTAGTCGCGGTGCTATTTCATGTATGGTAGTGAACAAAAGACTTAACAGGACAAATTATAAACGTTTAAAACATAAAAACCTTATTTGCATTGATCCGGTCCCGGGTGTTGTCAAAATACCTTGGATTACGACAAACGGAGTAAAAGAAGAGACAGCACGTATAAATAGAGTGCAACTAGCCAGAAGTAATTTTACAATTGGGGGCACTTGGGACCTCACAAGGAGCTATGTAGGAATCTACTCAGCTGATGAGCGAACCTATGCTTTTACACCGGTTGTACCTGTATTACAATACCACTGCTATAAAGAGACTCAGAAATGGCTTTTTACAATGCCGGGTAGCCACGAAACACTTGTGGGCAATTCCCAAAAAGACGGGAGGAAATGTAGCAATATAGAGGATAATAGTGATATTGATGAATTTCGCTCAGTTGGAGAAATAGTAAGAGATATTGTGGTTCAATTACTAGGCGCTGATTTATGGGGAAACAATGTATTTGAAGGCGGATATGGAGATGTTAATGAGGCTGAATTTAAAGCAAATTGCGATAAAATAGGAGCAATGACTAAGGAAAATGCTAACAGGGAATTTGTTAGAGAGAAAACCTTTGCAAGTACTTTTTTGGGGGGAATGGTCTCACCGGGGCATGAGTGGTATGATGTTAATGTTCGTAAACATAGAGGTAAGCATATAGATGGATGTACAGATATGAGAGAAGTGCACAAAGCAAGAGCTTGCTATGTAGGCCCTTATCTTTATCTAGATTATAAAAATAAAAACCATGATTTAAAAGTAACTGCCTTAGAAGAGATAGTTAGTGAGTTCCCCGATAATGCCTGGGAAAAGCTGCAAGAATTCAAAAAAAATGCGAAATAAGCAATAATAATAATAAGCTCCCATTAAAAACCGGCAATGCCGGTTTTTTTATGCTCAAAGAATAATATTCCGGAAAACTCCCTGAGTGTTTGAAGGACGCAATTCCTTATATTCTATATGTTTTTATTTGATTTAGTATCGAGCATATGAGTTTATTTTGATAAATTTGATAAGCTTTCAGTCAAGTCTGAAAACAAGGGCGTATTTTTAAAACTAAATTATGGAAGGGAATAGACCAAAAGTAGGGGTTGGGGTTGTCATTATCAGGGAAGGAAAGATTCTTCTTGGTAAAAGGAAGAATGCCCATGGAGAGGGGACTTGGTCTTTTCCTGGTGGGCATTTGGAATATCAAGAGACTTGGGAAGACTGTGCTATTCGTGAAACACTTGAAGAAACAGGTTTGTCTATAAATAATGTTCGATTTGGAACCGTAACCAATGATGTTTTTCACGCAGAGCAGAAGCATTATGTTACGATCATTATGCTATCGGACTATGAATCGGGTGATTTGCGAAATATGGAACCTGATAAATGTGAAAAGTGGGAATGGTTCACTTGGGAGAATTTACCTGATGCCCTTTTCGTATCTATTGAAAATCTTTTGAAAGACAAGTATAATCCTTTGAAATAGCGTCAAGAGAATAAGAAACAGCCTTATCGTTTTTCTTGAAGACTGATTGCATTAAAGAGATGGGTAGAACTGCTTTTAAAATCGTTAAGAAAGTTCCCTGTTTAAAAAATAATAATAGTTTAATACTAAATATTAAAGATCTGAAAATGAAAAAACTCCTTGTAATTATTTTGATGTTTTGTGCTGGATATACTCAGGCACAAGAGCAAAAGTTGAAAACGATAGTCAGTTCTTTTTCTGTAGAAGCAAACAGTTTGGAAGAACTGAAGAATTACGATTGGAAAAGTTTAAAAGGATTCTTTAAAGGCAATGAAAAAAATGATTCAATTCAGATAAAACTTTGCTTAAATTGTAATGATTCTAAAGCTTCAGAGGATAAATTGAAATTAAATCTTATATCCACAACGATCAAGGGTAAAACATATGAGTTGAAGAAGATGATACGAACTGCTAGGCGGATGATTAAAGAGATTATTAAAATAAAAAAGGATTTGAAGGACTAAGACTTAATTCATAAAATTTAAAAATAAGAAAGATGATTTATTTAGGAATAGTAGGACCGTGGCAAATTTTAATTATTCTATTTGCTTTGGCAATATTTGCATTGCTACCCATTATTGCACTCATAGATATTTTGCGAAATGAGTTTACAGGATCTAACAAGCTAATTTGGGTCGTTGTCACTATATTTTTACCTTTTCTGGGACCCTTGCTTTATTTTGCAATAGGACGGAATCAGAAAATTCGTCAGATTTAAAGAGCGAATAACTCTTAATGATTAAAAGCAAATCCCATTCTCTAGTTGAGATTGGGATTTGTTCTTTGTTAATCTTTTGGATGGGTCAACTTTGTTGTAATTGCATAGTTTAACTGTTTTTAACTATTTATAAATTTAATTTATGTTTAGATTTATATTATGTATTTACTTAATAACTAACACAATCAATATTTCTTTTTTGACATAGCCTATCAAATGCTGATCAGAAAAGACAATGAAAACAACCTAACACATGATTAAAATGAAAAACATTTTTTCCTTGGCATGTATTCTGGTATTTGCTTATTCCAGCAGTTTTGCACAGTTGGATCTTAAATATCAAAAACCAGACAAAGCTATTTTCGATTTGGCTGATGCGCCTATGGCTCCATCGGTTCGTATTAACAGTAAGGGTGACAAGATTGTCTTACTAGAGAGAAATCGTTACAAATCCATCATTGAATTATCGGAACAAGAGTTGCGATTGGGTGGATTGCGTATCAATCCGGTAACAAATATTGGAAGTCGTGTGCGTTACATCACAGGCATTGCTGTTCAAATTGTAGGAGATAGAAATAGTATAGCTGTTAAAGGATTACCTATTGATGGTCGTTTTGCTAACTTTTCATGGTCTCCAGATGAGGATTTTATGGCCTTTACCAATACCACTTTAAAAGGCGTTGAGTTATGGGTTTTAGATATAGCAAAAGCAGAGGCTACAAAATTATCTGAAGATAAATTGAATGCTAATATGGGACGTCCTTTTTCATGGTATCGTGATAGCAAATCTCTATTGGTTAGGTTTTTACCTGAGAATAAGAAAGTCTTAATTGAAAAATCGACAGCGATCCCTTATGGGCCAACTGTTACGGTAAACGATGGCAAAAAAGCACAGAATAGAACCTATCAGGATTTATTGAAGGATAAATCGGATGAATTTAATTTTGAACAATTAGTTCGTTCAGAACTTTACAAAGTGAGTCTGACTGGTAAGAAAGAATTGTGGAAAGAAGCAGATATGTACAAGAGTTTTTCCTTTTCGCCTGATGGTCAATATATCTTACTGACCACTATTGAAAGACCTTTTTCTTACCTAGTACCTATGAATCGTTTCCCTTCCAAAACCATCATTTACACGCAAGTGGGCGTGATGGTGAAAACCATTCTTGAAGTACCTCTTATCGAAGATCTACCTAAGGGTTTTATGGCTGAACGAAAAGGGATGAGAAATCTATCCTGGCGTTCTGATCGTCCATCAAGCCTTTATTGGGTTGAAGCATTAGATGGTGGTGATCCTGCAAAAGAAGTTGATTTCCGTGATGAGCTGTTTACATTGGATGCCCCTTTTTCTCAAGAGGCTCAGTCCTTATTAAAAACAAAATATCGATTTGGAGGCGTTACTTGGGGAGATAAGCAGACTGCTGTAGCTTATAACTATTGGTGGAATAGCAGAACAATCCAAACGCTTTTATTTGATCCTGCACATCCTGAAAAGGAAGCTCGTGTATTGAATGAGAGAAACTATCAGGATAGGTACAGCGATCCAGGGAATTTTGTGACAAGTAAAAACCAATACGGACGTTACTCTCTTGAATTAGATGGCAATAATGCTTATTTGAATGGTAGAGGTTATTCCAAAGAAGGTGTTCGTCCCTTTATTGATGAGATAAACTTAAAAACAGGAAAAACTAATCGTCTGTGGAGAGCTGATGGTAAAACGACTTTGGAGAGTATTTCCGATGTCATTAACATCAAAAAAGGCATTATCCTCACTAATGTCCAGTCCAAAAACGATTATCCAAACTATTATATTCGTAATATCAAGAAAAGAATAGCACCACAGCAGATCTCATTTACTGAGAATCCTTTTAAGAGCATTCAAAATGTGCATAAAGAGGTGATTAAATACGAGCGTGAAGATGGTGTTGAACTTTCGGCGACCTTATATCTTCCTGCTGGATACGATATGGAGAAGAAAGAGAAATTACCAATGTTGATGTGGGCGTATCCTAAGGAATTTAAAGACAAGGCAAGTGCGGGACAAGTAACAAGTTCGCCTAACGAGTTTGTATATCCATGGTATGGTTCTCCAATATTTTGGGTTAACCGAGGCTATGTGGTTTTAGATGATGCGTCATTCCCAATTATTGGTGAAGGTGATACTGAACCTAACGATACCTTTATGAAACAATTGGTAGATAACGCAAAAGCTGCCATCGATGCTGTTGACAATTTGGGCTATATCGATAGGAACCGCGTTGCTGTAGGTGGACACTCATATGGTGCATTTATGACGGCTAACCTGTTAACGCATTCGAATTTGTTTGCAGCTGGTATTGCTCGTAGTGGTGCTTATAATAGAACACTAACTCCTTTTGGTTTTCAGAGTGAAGAGCGTAACTATTGGGAAGCGCCTCAGGTTTACAACAAAATGTCGCCTTTTATGAATGCTGATAAAATGAAAACTCCTTTGCTTCTGATTCATGGTAAGGCTGATAATAATTCGGGAACTTACACCATGCAGAGTGAGCGTTATTTTAATGCATTAAAAGGCTTAGGTGCAACAGTACGTTTGGTTGTATTGCCCAAAGAAAGTCACGGTTATGCCGCTAAAGAATCTATTCTACATATGCTATGGGAACAAGATCAGTGGTTAGAGAAGTATGTGAAAAATCGTAAGATGAATAAAGAAATTACTAAAGAAGAAAAGTAATTCAAATTGAAATTTATTTGAGAGAGAGCTCCCTTTTAAGGGAGCTCTTTTTGTTTAGACATATCAATGATCAGCATTTAAAAATAAGCTTGTTCCATATATTTGAAATATAAAATTGGGTTGTAGTGGATGCACGAAGTCTGTGTAAATAAGAGAATCTAAAGCATTCATTTGAAAAAAATAATTATCTTATGTCTCAGATTCACAAATGGAATCAACTGCCTATGGAAACCTACCTCGATATTATTCTCTTTTTAGCCGGATTTTTAATTGTAAGCGTTGCTGCCAGCCGGCTGTCACTTTACTTCCTGAAGGTTAAATTGCCAATTATTACTGGCCTCCTTGTTATTGGGATTATTGCAGGTCCCTTTGTATTAAAACTCATTCCTGGCGAATCTTTATCCCAACTTAATTTTATAAATGATATTTCTCTTTCTTTTATTGCTTTTGCAGCTGGAGCCGAGCTCTATCTTGCTGAATTAAAAGGGCGAATGAAGAGTATCAAATGGATGACTTTTGGACAACTGTTTTTCACTTTTGTTTTGAGTACTATAGCCATTTATTATTTGAGTGAGCGTATTCCCTTTATGTCAGGATTTACGAATGGGGTGAAAATTGCTGTTGCCATGTTGATAGGCGTTATTTTTGTAGCTCGTTCGCCAGTTTCAGCCATTGCGATTATCAACGAAATGCGTGCTAAAGGACCTTTTGTCAAAACAGCGATTGGTGTTACGGTTGTAAAAGATGTACTTGTTATTATTTTGTTCACGCTTTGTTTTGCTATTGCCGATGCTCTTATTTCAGGAATCTCAATAAACTTTATCCTTATAGCTATTCTTATTGGAGAGCTTCTTTTCTCTTTCTTTTTAGGATGGATTTTAGGTAAATTGATGAATTTTGTTTTGGGATTAAGCCTGTCAACAGGCCTGAAAGCTTTTGTTTTAATTGTTTTAGGCTACTTGTCTTTTTTCCTTGCACATCAATTGCATCATTATAGCGAAGCTCTTTTAGGTTTCAATATTTATGTAGAGCCTTTACTGGTTTGTATTCTTGCAAGTTTCTATGTGGTTAATTATGGAAATTATCGTCGAGAATTCAATAAGATTATAGAAAGAGTCGTTCCAAAGATCTATATTTTGTTCTTCACGCTTACCGGTGCTTCTCTATCTCTCGATAGTTTTGCTCAGGCCTTTAGTATTGCGATTATCTTCTTTTTTATTCGATTGATTAGTATGGCTATTGGAGCTTATGTTGGTGGACGCATGGCAGGAGATCCCAAATCCTATAACCGAATTTCGTGGACACCCTATGTGACACAAGCAGGAGTTGCTTTAGGTTTGGTTTCTATTGTCAGCCAAAAATACCCTGAATGGGGAGCTGAGTTTGCTACCGTACTGATTACGGTTATTGTGATTAATCAAATTGTAGGTCCACCACTCTTTAAATGGGCGATTCTGAAAGTAGGAGAATCTCACCGTAAGCACGATATTTTACATGAAAAACGAGATAAAAAGGTCTTTATTTTTGGTCTCGAAGGGGAATCTCTAGCCTTAGCTCGTCAGCTGAAATCGAGTGATGTTCAGGTAAGCATGGTGACACGTGATAAAGAAAAGGCATCACATGAATATAAGGGTGTTAAGGTTATTCATATGAAAGATTTAGGTATAGACGAAATGAAACGTATTGGGGCTGATGAGGCTGATAGTTTTGTTCTTTTTTATCAAGATGAAGAGAGCTTAGAGATATGCGAATTGGCTTATGAACAATTTGGTACGCGTCACCTGGTTGTGCGTTTGCACGATAGAACATTTATGAAGCGTTTTCAGGACTTAGGTGCTCTTATTGTTGAGCCAGCTTCTATGCTAATTAATTTGATGGATCACTTGGTTCGTTCTCCAATTGCAACATCTATCATTCTGGGTATGGATGAAAGTCAGGATACAGTAGATGTCGAAATGCAAAATGCCGATTACCATGGCATGAGTATACGAGAACTTCAGATGCCTAGCGATATTATTATTTTATCAACTAAGCGTAATGAGAATCCTATTATTTCAACAGGATATACCCGATTGAAAATGGGAGATGTCTTAACCCTTGTGGGATCAAGAGAAAGTTTAGAGAAGGTAAGGCTAAAGCTAGGGCAGCAAAATCATGCTGATTTTAGACAATTGAAAGGGATACAAATGAAATTTCTTAAGAATGTGAAATCTCCCAAAGGAGGTGATTTTATTTAGAGGTATTGTGAAACAAGAAAGGCTGCTTTTCCAAGCAGCCTTTCTTGTAATTATAAAAGTTTAATCTTTCTTTTTACAAGTATTAAAGCCCATAAGAGCATAAGGAGGACAATTCCCAATAATAGCTGAAATAAGCATAATAGATGCAAATACGACAACTACAATTCCTATAGTACCTGTGATAATATCCATTATAAACAAAACAATTAACGCTATTGCTACTATTGAACGTAAGATTCGGTCAATAGGACCCATGTTCTTTTTCATATCTTAAAAAATTAAATGATTAATGAATTGTTTATTATTTCTCAATATAAGCTTTAAATTTATTTAGTCCTTTTTCAAAACTAGGACCAATTTGCTCTTCCATATCCATAAACAACATGATAATGGTTGTTGGGAAAGCGTGATCACCACGGAAACCCCAAGTCACTTCTGTTTGATTCTCTAATTCTTTAAGCTTAAAGAAACCAATACTTGTTGATTCAAATGGCTTAAGAAAACGTAATTCTGTTTCAATATCCGTATTAGGTGTAATTTTCATGATTTCTTGTTCGCCTTCACCAACTTCCTCGTTGCCAATCCAATATGTGACAGAACCAACTTCTCCATCAATTCCTCTGTAATCAACTTTCATATCAGGATCCATCTCAGCCCATGGCGACCATTCTTGTTGTTCCTTTAAAGAACAAAGACTTTTAAATACGGTGTCAATTTGAGATGTAACAACAACTTTTCGTTCAACTTGATAGGCTTTTGGTGCAAATAAATGCAGTATAAATACTATAATGATTAGAATGCTAACGATCCAGATAGCTTTTTTCATGAAGCAGGGTTTTTAGATTAGTTTGTATGGTAATAGATCGGATTTTGTCATAAGTAAAAGACAAGTGCCTCCTAAATTTAAGAAAAAAAATCTTATTATAGGATTCACCTGCCTTAATATTGTCTTTAACCTTATGGATATCTTTTGATAAGGATCGTTTGCTAGAGAATGAAAATTGATGATTCTTTACACTTCTCTCTTAATTCATCTGGCCAAATACTCGATTGAACTTCTCCGATATGGGCCTTTTTCAAAAGGAACATACACAGTCTCGACTGTCCAATTCCACCACCAATTGAATAGGGTAGTTCTCCAGCAAGAAGTTTTTTATGGAACATCAAGGATTTTCTTGATTCAGCACCACGAATTTCAAGTTGTCTTTCAAGGGCTTCCTCATCAACTCGAACACCCATTGAGGATACTTCAAAAGCAATTTCCAGTATTGGGTTCCAAAGAATAATATCACCGTTTAAGCCTTTATAACCGTTAAGTGTAGGTGTGCTCCAATCATCGTAGTCAGGAGCACGACCATCGTGTGGTTCACCGTTGGCCATTTCGCTACCAATACCAATAATAAAGACGGCACCATATTCTTTAGCTACTTTTGTTTCTCTCTCCTTAGGACTTAGATCAGGATACTTTAGTAACAGATCCTCGGCATGGATAAAGTAAATGTCTTCAGGTAATTGGGAATCTATACTTGGATAATGTTCCTGTAGAATGTATTCTGTTCTTTTTAGAGCTGAATAAATTTGTGTTACTGTTTTCTTCAAAGTATCCAGGCTACGTTCTTCTTTAGTGATTGTTTTTTCCCAATCCCACTGATCTACATATAAAGAGTGGATATTGGTGAAATCTTCATCAGGACGAAGGGCGTTCATATCCGTATAAAGACCCTGTCCCACAGGAATACTTAGTTCTCCAAGCATGTAGCGTTTCCATTTTGCTAGCGAATGAACCACTTCAGCTCTATCATCGCCCAATGCCTTAATGGGAAAGGCAACAGGGCGCTCAGTACCGTTTAAATCGTCGTTTAAGCCCGTGTGTTTCATCACGATTAGTGGAGCGGTAACGCGTTTCAATCGGAGTTCTGCTGATAGTTGCAATTGGAACTGATCTTTAATGAGCTTGATGGCTTTTTCCGTACGATCTAAGTCGAGTAAGCTCTTGTAATCTTTTGGGATAATTAAATCTTTCATGGTTTTGGTTTCTAGTTAGAATTAAAATCGTGGTATAAAAAAAGCCTTTCCGTAGGGTGGAAAGGCTAAAACAAATGCATGTTGGTATCCTTTCTCACCCTCAGGGAAAATTATTATTAATGTTATTATTATTATTGAATGAATACATAGTGTTGTAAAAATGTGTTTATAAAAAAAAGCCTTCCGGTAGGGGAAGGCTTTAGTTAGTGTAGGTATATTTTAACAATCAACTATAAGCTTCCCGATTTCGATGAATTATTATTCATCAAATTATTAAAAGCATTATTGTTGTTGAATGATCTCATAGTTTCTTTATTTGATGCTGCTAAACTAGACAAGTTTTTTTGAATTACAAAACACAAAAAATCATTTATCGTAAAAATGAACTTGAAAACCAGAGCTTATTCCGATTCAGATTCTTCATTTTCCAGTTCTGAGATTTGCCCTGAATATGAGATGTGAGCTTTGCTGTCGGTTCGAATAATGGTGGATGCTGATTTTTTTGAAAAGACTTCCATAATAACAGTGTATGTATCTTTATCCTTGACTTCGAAGGTGTAAGTCACTTTCATTTTTTTGTCATTACGAGTCAGTTTTTTATTTAAAATATCACCTTCAAAATTGATCCCACCATCAGCACCATAATCCACTCGATAAGCTCTTCCGAAAAAAGGTAAATCACCTATGCTTTTATTTTCAGATATTTTAATAAAGCCATAGTTTGTGGTCAAATCGATAGATGTTCCACCTTGAGGATAGGCCTTTTCAGCCTCAAATTTGAATTCACCACTTTCAATCAGTTGCAAGCATTCGATATATGCTTTTTGTCTTTTCTCTTTTCTAGCCTCTTTGTTTTGAGCAAAAGCATTTGAGAAAACAAATAGAAGTAGGAGTGAACTGATCAGAATTTTAAGTTTGGATTTCATAACTAAACGTGTTGATTTATACCCTATAAGTTAACCAAAAAACATGCCATAAAAAAGCCCATTCAGATTTATCGATACGACAGGTGTCAGAACCACCCACTATAAGATTGAGAATACTAGGAGTATCCTATTAACTGTGTAAATGGTTTTTTTTATGTAACTATTCAACTTGGCAAACTTGACATCCTAATCTAACTTATATTTTGTGTTTTATTAAACTTCAGCGTTCTATCCAATCTATAATTCCCCCTCCTTTATAACCACCTACCCAAACAAGCTTGGCGGAGTGGTCCTAAACGCCCATTTACCATTCCCCTAAGTAGATGTGTTCTATTTTATGTACACTTACCAACTTTCCCGTACAAAACATATTGTTTGTTCACTGCTTTTCATAAATTTGGGAGGCTTTGAATTTAAAGCTAAGCTCTTTTTGTTTAAATAAGGATCAGAAGCCTCTAATGTGGTTTTTAAGACTTGCAAAAACTTAAAGCCCTTGCTGACCATTACAAATGATAAGAGTTACGATAATAACAACTTATAAAAACAAACAGATAAGTGATATAAAGTGCAAGGCACTTTACACACATGTTGACAGTAATATTGACAAACTCACACGGAATAAAAAGCAAATAGAATGATTTGTAAAAATTGCGAATATAATTTTAGTGGTAATTTTTGTAATAATTGTGGACAAAGTTCCAATGTTAGAAAAGTTGACTTTAAATACTTACTTGATGAAATTCCTAATGGTGTTTTTCAGTTAAACCGTGGGATTTTATTCACTCTTAAACAATTATTTACAAGACCAGGTCATAGCATAAGAGAATTTTTAGAAGGAAAAAGAAAACCTTATTATAGACCGATAGCTTTCTTATTAATTATATCTACATTATATGTTTTATCAGCGTTTTTGTTTGATAAAAGCACCTTTATTGATATGTTTCTTAGTGGATGGGAAAGGGCTATGATTAACAATAATGAAAATTCAGGTTTTGATATTCTAAAATGGATTTCAAGAAATCAAGCATACATAACATTACTATTTATACCAGTATTTTCTTTAGCTTCATATGTTGCATTTTTAAAATCTAAATTCAACTACTTTGAACATTTAGTATTGAATACGTATATCACTGCTCAACAAATGATAATTTATTTTATTTTTAGTTTTGTTTTTTTTGAAGATAATATTCTATTAATAATTCCTTATATCATTGGAGTTATATATAATTTTTGGACCTTTCATCAATTTTTTAAAGATAAAAAAACACTTAATAAAATATGGCTACTACTATTGACATATATTATTTTGTTACTAGAAATTATGATTATCATGTTTATAACTGCTGGAATATTTGTATTGAATAAATAAATACTACTGCCAACAAAAGCTAAATTTTATGGGCGGTGACGCTCAACTTGAAAAGCTTAGTTTAATTAATAAACACCAGCAAGCCAGATAAATTTGTTTGCTAAAAAATATAAACAAATTTATGCGGCTTACTTCTTTAGCGGTTTACTCACTTCGTTTCGTGATCTCCCTTCGGTCGGTAGATAAGACAACTCTTTAATCCCGATAGCTATCGGGAGCACACGAACCTTAGCAAGACCGTATAGGCAATTCGCTCTATAAAGGAAAAATTTATTGATTTTTGAAGCGAACGGTAAAAATATAAATCCCTGAAAATTAAAGACTAATTTTTACCGTTAGTCAGAAATTAAAGACAGACATACTGCATAAACTAAAATAAAATGAAGGTACCAAGATTTCAATCCACTATTCTGATATTGATAATTTGTTTTATCTCATGTAATCAAAATGATCAAGATTCTTTTAAAACCTCAAATGGTAAACATATTGATATATCTGAATTAGATAGCTTTATACAAGCTAGAATAGATTCTATGCAGATACCTGGACTTTCAATTGCCATTATTGAAAATGCAGAAATCAAATATCATCGTGCATTTGGTTTTAAAAATTTGGATACTAGGGGAAAGGTAGACAGCAATACATTATTTGAGGCAGCATCATTGTCTAAGCCTCTTTTTGCCTACTTTGTGATGAAACAAGTGGACAAAGGTTTGTTAGATTTGGACACGCCTTTGTGTGAATATATAAAGTATCCAAATATTGATCATGATGAAAGATATAAATTAATTACTGCCAGACAAGTGCTTTCTCATCAGACTGGATTTCCAAACTGGAGAAGAGAAGAAAAACTTAATATTGAATTTGAACCGAGTACAAATTTCAAATATTCAGGGGAAGGATACCAATATCTTGCAGCTGTAATTGCGAAACTGAAAAATGTTGATGAAGGGAAATTGGATAGTGTATTTCAAAAAGAAGTAGCAGGGCCAATTGGAGCCCGATGTTTATTTTATAATTGGGACGACTCAGTGGCTAAGTATAAAGCCTATGGTCATAGATTTGGTAAAGTTACAGATAATACCAAGCCCCCTCGCAGCAATAATGACTTTGGTGCGGCTCATAGTCTACATACCGATGCAGAAAGTTATTCGAAATTCATAATTGCTTTGCTTGAAAAAAAAGGATTAACAAAAGAAAGCTATGATGAAATGTTTGCTGCTCAAGTTACAGTTCCTGAAAATGATATGGAAAGAAAACTAACAGGATGTGAGTATTGGAGTCTTGGATTTGCTATGGATTCTACATCATATGGGCAAGTATATTTTCATTTTGGCGATAATGGTGATTTTGGTGGATATTTTAATTTCTATCCTGCCGACAAAAGTGGTATTGTTTTATTTACTAATTCATTAAAAATTTGGACAACAGATTTTATTCCAGAACTGGGTGAATTTATTGGGAAAGAGATAATGTTAGATAGGTCTCATATAAACTAATAAGAATTTGAAAGACAGCATAGTGTAAACCATGTGACTTGTACAACTGTAAGCTATCTCCCTGTACATACATTTGCTAAGGCATAGTGTCATGATAAATATAGGCAAGAGAAAAGTAGATCCTTAAAAACTAAGAAAAAGGAAAATTTAGCAACTAATATGGATATTGATAAAGACATAGACAGATTAGAAAGAGAGCGACGATTTTGGGATTCCTTTGCATCAAAATATGATAGCTTTATACGAAAAAATGCAGCATCATCTTATGAAAAACTGCTGATTGAATTACTTAATGACACAAATGATAGCTCTGACTTGTTAGAGATTGCAACTGGAACAGGGATATTATCTATTGAATTGAGAAGTCAAATTTCAAAAATTACAGCAATTGATATTTCACCTAAGATGATAGAGATTGCCAAAAAAAAAGTTAAAGAGAATCAAATCTCTAACATTGATTTTAGAGTAGGAGATTCTTATAATTTAGAGTTTCCGGATATGAGTTTTGATACTGTAATCGCATCTAATGTATTACATCTGCTTTACCAGCCAGATACAGCAATAAGTGAGATGAAAAGAGTTGTAAGAAAGAAAGGTAAAATAATTATCCCAACTTATTGTCATGGAGAAAACTTGAAAACTCATCTGATATCTAGATTAATGGGGATTGTCGGATTTAAAGCGAGGAGTAGATGGTCTATAAACTCGTTTGAGGCATTTATTAAAAGGAATGGGCTTCATATAGAGAGATTTATCATTTTAAAAGATAAAATGCCCTTGATTTATGTAGTAGCAAGAAAAAATGAATCGTGATTATTAAAGACGAAAATGTTAAAAGAAAGAAAAAAACGACCCGCTAGCAAAAGCTAAATTTCATGGGCGTTGATGAGCAGTTTGATCCCGATAGTTATCGGGAGCCTACGTAACTTAGCAAGACCGTTAGTTGCAATAATGAAGAACGACTTATAATACAAATAATAATATTTAGAAACATGAGAAACATTATCTTGATAGTAACAATTTCTGTGTTTTTTACAGTGAATTCAATCGGACAAAATGTAGGTGATTCTCCCCAAACTAAACTTGGATTTACTACGAAAATAAACTCTGAAATTCTTAACGACAGTCTTAATTTATTTATTCATCTTCCATTCAATTATAAGAAAGATAAAGAATTCCCCTTGATTTTGTTGTTAGATGCACATACATCATTCAAAGCATTTTCTGCTTGCACAGAATTAATGGCATATGACAGAAGTATCCCTACTTGCATCGTTGTTGGATTTCCACAATATAAATATGCAGATTTTGATTCGACAAGCATAGAAAGTAAAATGGATAAACTGGCTAAGTTTATTGGTGAAGAATTGCTTCCCTATATTGAATCAAAATATAATATTACTAAAAAAATAATTTGGGGACAGGGAACTGAAATTACAACCTACTTAATGTTAGACAAGCCAGACTTATTTGACGGGTATATTGCTGATGTGCCTGACTTTAGTTTAATTTCTGATAAAGTCGATTCAAAAAATGCTTTTGGAAACTTAAAAAACAAGAATGTGAATTACTATCTATTTGGAAATATAGCGAATGATATTTATAATGAAACATTCCTCAATAACTTAAAATCAAATGCTCCAGATGGATTGAATTGGCATTACAATATTTCGGATGAACCAAATAATATTATTTATTTTTTAAATAATTACACGCATGCAATTGAATTGTTTTTCAATGATGCAGAATAATAATTACAGCAACTAACAAAAAATACAGTGCATTTGGCAAATAGTGCTAAATATGAAAGCAATAGCAATAAATAAACCTAGTTGTAAATTGAAAGCGAAGTACGTAAAATGACAAACGCATCATATTCAACCCGTTTCCCAAATCAAACAAGTTTGGGCATTTTAAGCCCATCATTTCAAATAAAAGAGTGCGTCAGACCTGACACCCCGAAACATCGGGGTTAAAACCTGTCAGGTCTTGTTTTTTGATCCCCTAAGTAGAGGCGTTCTATTTTATGTGCAATACCCAACTTTCTCTTACAAAACATATTGTTTGTCTCCTGCTTTTCATAAATTTGGTAGGCTTTAAATTAAAAGCTAAGCTCTTGTTGTTTAAATAAGGATCAGAAGCCTCTAATGTGGTTTTTTTAAGTCTTGCAATAATTTAAAATCTTCTGCTGACCATTACAGATGATAAGAGTCACGACAATAACAACTTATAAAAACAAACAGATAAGTGATATAAGTCGCTATGCGACTTACAAACTTGTTACCAAACATTTGACAAAAATGGAAATACGATTTACAAGAAAACGACTTAAACATTATTTTATTTTCGGAATACTATGGTTAGTTCTCGGAACAACCGCAGTTATTTTTAATTCGGACAATATTTTTAATTATGGTTATATAATAATCGGAATTTTATATTTCGGAACTTATCTCTTTGAAAACAATAAACAGTATTTGACAATAGAAAACGGAATTATATCAAAAAATCATCTGATTCCGAAAAAAATAAATCTGAACGAAATAAAGCGGATTAAAAAATTTGCTGGAGATTATATACTGGAAACTGACTCAACTGAATTAAGAATCAATACTGAATTGATTGAAGAGAAATCTTTTGCGGAATTGAATACTGTGTTAGAGAATTTGAATTTAGAAACGAAATAAAAACGTTTGGTAACAAAAGCTAAATTTCATGGGCGGTGATGAGTCGTTTGAAAGTTTGGTTCAATTAATCCCGACGAGTCGGGACCAGCAAGCCAATACAATTGGTTTGCTTAAAATTATAAATTTATTACTCACGAATTAAGATTTTTAAAGGTGTTCGTGATTTTAAAATGCGGCTTGCTTACTTGGCTCATTACTCACTTCGTTTCGTGATCTCCCTTCGGTCGGTAGATAAGACAACATAGTGTAAACCATGTGACTTGTACAACTGTAAACTATCTCCCTGTACATACATTGCGGAACTCACTCAAAAATTAAATGATCTGAGAAACTTTTAACCTTAATCATTAATAAATTATAATATGAAATCAAAAACAATGACATTCAATCAGTCACTAAACAAGGAAAAGTGTATCAATTTTTTCATTCGTTATGGTTATTATATTCACTCTGAAGATGACAAAACTCTAGTGTTGAGAAAAGCAGGCACTGAGTTTACTACTTCGGGAGAAAAATTCCCAAAGGAATTATCTGTTTTTTTTAAAAATCATGAAACCGAAGTTTCATTGAAATACGATACGTTTGTCTTATTTGATACTGGTGACTTACAAGAGGAACTTGATTTAATTTCGAACCGTATAACAACCAATATGAATAATCTCGTTTAATTTAAACAGTATATTACTGGATGTATTAATTCAAAATTGTTCAAGATTTAACTGAAACATAAAGTTATTTCTTAATTCTTTTTTGGAATTATATAACTGAACGAGAAACTTTATTCATTCAAATTACAACCTAAAACTGACAATCATAAAAACTACTACTTACAGCAAAAGCTAAATTTCATGGGCGCTGAAGAGTGGTTTTAAAGTTTAGTACAATTAAGAAACACCAGCAAGCCAAATAACTTTGGCTTGCTCATATTATAAATAAAATTATTTGGCTTGCTTATTTAGCGGTTTGATAAGATTACTCTTTGAAATCGCCCACAAAACTTAGCAAGACCGTTAGCGTTCATGCAAAAGCACTATAGCAAAAAATGATAGGAGAATTCATCAATATAAGATTCAAACAAGTTTATCGCGAAATAAAAGGGATTGGACTCTTTAGAGTTATCTTCTTAGCTGGATTGCTGGTGTTTTTAGGTTTTATCTTGTTTAAACAAACAGAAATACTTCCAAATGTCTATTATTTTTCAGGAATTTATCTATCGGTTATAGTTTTAATCCAACTAATAAGACATGATAAGTTATTCTTAAAAAGTCATTTCAATAATTACAAATTAATTTGTTTGACAGAATATTCGATTCTGACCATACCGCTTCTTCTGTGTTTGATTTATCATTCTCACTGGCTTTTGATTTTCATATCGTTCCTTTCATTATTTTTAATTGCAAATCTGGATTTCAAAGTCAAACCGCGTGATCTAAATACAAAAATACAGCAATGTATTCCGTATGACTGTTTTGAATGGAAAGGGGGATTAAGGAAATTCTTTTTATTTATAGTTCCACTATGGATCATTTCATTGACTACCTCATTCTTTATAGGAAGTGTTCCGATTGCAATTTTTATTTTGGGGCTTGTTCCTTTTGGCTTTTATGAAAAATCAGAACCCTATCAAATGATTCTTGCGTATGAAATGAGCACCCGTAGATTCTTATTTCATAAAATAAGCTTACAAATTATCTTGTTTTCTGTTATTACCATTCCCCTAGTCTTGACATTTATGTTCTTTCATTATGAGCATTGGTATATACCGATAGTAGAATATATTATTTTTATCTCTTTGCATATTTATTTCATTCTAGCTAAATATGCTTTTTATGAACCAAACAGCAAATCGCCCATTACAGTAATCTTTGGTTCTATAGGTGCCACAGCGATATTTATTCCTTTTTTATTACCGGTAGTTTGGTTATTATCGGTGTGGTTTTACATAAAATCAACGAACAAACTCAATCTCTATTTAAATGATTACAATTAAGGATCTCGACATATCGTATAATAGCAAAAATAAAGTAATTGATTCACTCTGCTTATCACTAATGGAAGATACCATTCATGGAATTGTTGGATTAAATGGAGCAGGAAAGACAACACTATTAAATGCGATTTTTGGATTAAAAAAAGTCGCCTCAGGAGCAATCATTTATCATGGAGCAAAAATCAATAAAAGAGATATAGCTTATTTGGTAAGTGAGAATTTCTTCTATTCAAACATTACAGGTAGAGAATACCTTGGTTTGTTTAAAAATAAGTTATTTAATACGGACAAATGGAATGAATTATTTTTGCTACCACTCGATCAGATTATAGATTCCTATTCAACTGGAATGAAAAAGAAATTGGCTTTACTTGTTCTTCTTAAGCAAGATAAGCCAATTATGATTTTAGATGAACCTTTTAATGGATTGGATATTGAGACATGCAGGATTATGCGTTCTATATTGTTACGTTTAAAGGAAAAAGAGAAAACAATAATAATAACATCACACATAATTGAAACCTTGACAAATTTGTGTGATTATATCCACTATCTTGAAAATGGAACAATAAAACACAGTCATGAAAAACATGATTTTGCCGAATTTGAAAGAGAATTATTTGAATCGATAGAGAATAAGAACATTAAATTAATAGAAAATTTGATTGGATAATGCACGAAACGCTAACAAAAGCTAAATTTCATGGGCGCTGATGAGTCGTTTGATCCCGATAGTTATCGGGATAGTACAATTAATCCCGACGAGTCGGGACCAGCAAGCCAATTATATGGATTTAAGGTCTTGCAAAAACTTAAAGCCATTGGTGACCATTACAGATGATAAGAGTCACGACAATAATAACTTATATCACTTGTTAAGCACAAGCGGAATGACCTACGTTATAAATTAACAATATTAGGAGTATGGAGACAATGAAAATTTTTAATCCAAAAACATTACAAGCATTTCCTTTTTCTGAAAGGCAGAAAAATGTGTTTTTCCAGGTTGATGAGTTCAAGATGAGAATCATTGAACTCGGAAAGGATCAACAGCTACCCGAATGTGAAATGAATTCGTATGTAATTTTTTCATTGGTTTCTGGAGAAGTTGAAGTGATTGTCAACAACGAAAAGTCTTTATTAAACAAAGGGGAATTATTGGTATCGGGTCCAGCAAAATTTTCTATGAAAGCTCTTAGGGCATCACGTCTTGTGGGTATTCAAGTTACAAAAGAGAAATTGTAATATGGAGATACTTACCATCATTGCGGTAATCGCAATTATAGCATCACTGATTGCCGACAGGCGTAAGACCTGGATAGGTATAAAAAAGGGCTTAGTAATGTTTGTAAAAATTCTCCCTTCCATTGTATCGGTGCTGATTTTGGTAAGCGTATTATTGCATCTATTACCTAACGAGTTAATTGTTGAATATTTGGGCGAAGATGCAGGTTTTACAGGTTATGTATTTGCAGCTATAGCAGGTTCAATTGCTTTAATTCCCGGCTTTATTGCATACCCTTTAGCAGGTATTTTAGTGAAAACTGGTGTTAGTTATCCTGTTATTGCTGTTTTTATAACAACTTTAATGATGGTTGGAATTTTAACATTACCCGTAGAAATAAAATATTTTGGTATACGGATTTCCCTTATCCGCAATATACTTTACTTTTTCGGAGCTCTTATTGTTGGTTTTTTAATCGGCTTATTCTACATATTATGAGAGAAATATTAAAGAAAAACTGGCTTAATTTTTTAATTATAGTTGTGTTTACTGCATTTGTAGCTGTATCATTCAGCATTGATTACACTTTGGGCAAAAACATATTTAAAGAACAGTTTTATGATTTTACAAAAGAGATGATTTTGTTTTTGCCAATAATGTTTATTCTCATAGGTCTTGGCGATGTATGGATTAACCGTGAAAAAGTTGAAAAGCACATAGGTAAGGACTCTGGTTTAAAAGGAATAATTCTTGTAATTTTTTTGTCAATGGCACAAGTCGGACCTTTATATGGTGCTTTTCCTGTAACCTATTTGCTATGGAAAAAGGGAGCCAGTATCCGCAATATCTTTATTTATATTGGAGCATTTTGCACCATAAAGATTCCGATGATTACATTCGAAATCGGCTTTTTAGGATGGAAGTTCTCTATTTTGCGTACACTTTTCACTTTGCCAATTATCATTATAATAGGAGTTGTAATGGAAAAATTGTTGAAAAACAAATCCTTTGAAGTGAAACAACCTTAAATAAAAACACGCCAACACAAAGGAGGGCAGATGGAAAAACAAAATGAAACGAAAATACAAGGCTTAATTAACAGATTTACAAAAAGAAATAAAAAACCGCCAGTGCATAACAAAAGCTAAATTTCATGGGCGCTGTTAAGCAGTTTGATCCCGATAGTTATCGGGATAGTACAATTAAGAAACACCAGCAAGCCACCTAGATTGGTTTGCTTAAAAATATAAACAAATTTATGCGGCTTGCTTATTTAGCGGTTTACTCACTTCGGTCGGTAGATAAGATAACTCTTTAATCCCGATAGCTATTGGGAGCACAGGCAACTTAGCAAGACCGTTCCCAAATCACACAAGTTTGGGCATTTTAAGCCCATCATTTCAAATAAAAGAATGCGTCAGACCTGACACCCCGAAACATCGGGGTTAAAACCTGTTAGGTCTCGTTTTTTTATCCCCTAAGTAGAGGCGTTCTATTTTATGTGCAATACCCAACTTTCCCTTACAAAACATATTGTTTGTTCCCTGCTTTTCATAAATTTGGTATGCTTTGAATTTAAAGCTAAGCTCTTGTTGTTTAAATAAGGATCAGAAGCCTCTAATGTGGTTTTTAAGATTTGCAAAAACTTAAAACCATTGGTGACCCTTACAGATGATAAGAGTCACGACAATAATAACTTATAAAAACAAGCAGATAAGTGATATATAATGCATAGCATCTTATACACTTGTTATGGGCAAACACATAATAAAGGATGACTAATAGAAGTAAGAATTATTTCACAAAAAAATTAAGAATAATGAAAGTAAGAGGACTCTTAATGCTGATGATTATATTCAGTTCCATTACAGTTTTTTCGCAGGGGACTAATAACAAATTGCCATATGACAATGAAGATTTCAAATATATTTTTGAAAGCCTTGGTTTAACAACCTTCAAATTTCCAATAAAACAGACTTCAGAAGACTTGTTTGACATTGTTATAGAGGAGTATAGAGCAGGTGATTTAAAGAAAACAACCTCTACTATAAATAGGGCAATTGAATTGTTTAATCCCTATGGAATTGATGCCTTTGAATATTTTAAGGTTGAAAAAGACTCTGTTTATATGCACCGTTTTTATTTTCATGAAAAAGATACTGTTTTACAATTAGATGTTAAATTACATGGATTTTCAATGAGAATGAATTTTTCATTAACAAATACATCAACGTTTAACTATAATGCTCTAGGTTTTGAGGAAATTGATAGTATAGGCTATCTTGAAATTGAAAACTCAAAGGAGTTATTCTATATGTACGGTAATTCTGACAAGGAAAGTGATATGGTATTGCAGTGTTCGAATGGTCTCTCTAAACAGCAGTTAATCAAGATGTATAATCATCTTATCATTTTAACAGTCGAAAAATATAGACCAAAAAAAGTCAGCCCATAACAAAAGCTAAATTTCATGGGCGCTGATAATCAGTTCGAAAGTTTAGAGCAATTAAGAAACACCAGCAAGCCAATTAAATTGGTTTGCGTAAAAATATAAACAAATTTATGCGGCTTGCTTCTTTAGCGGTTTGAAAGGTTATTTCTTTTAAATCGCCCACGCAAACTTAGCAAGACCGTTACCAGGAATTCAACAACTTGCAGATATTTAGCACAATGAAAAAAGAGAGACTTTGGATAGGATTAGGTATTGGTTATATGTTGAAAGTAATGAAATCAAACATTAAAATTTCAAAATATCATAAAGAATTTGCTTCAATTAGACATGGGAATTATTATGAATTCATTAATCTAATAAAGGAACCTATCGCCGAAATGATTATGTCCAATGAAAGAGGTGAGATAATTGTAAATCCAACACTGAATAAAGATTATATTGATTTTGGTCAATTATTAATGGCAGGTCCTTCAATCAAAAAGTTCTTTAATCAATGTTGCAAGGTATACGGTAATATAAGCGATAACGAAATTACAGATTCCTTATTCTATGAAATAGGGATATTCGAAATCAGTATAAGGATGCATGCTAATAATTATAAATTACTTACTGAAAGAGAAAAATTTGAAGTTGTAATAGATAAGATCTGCCGTTTTAAAAATATACCAAAAAAAGACAAAGAAGCATTGCAAAAAGGACGACGATTTTTGAATATGATTAAACATTTCAACAATCAATTTGAAACTTGGGAGGATGGAATTAGCGCATTTAAAATAGCTAATGAAATAATTAAGAAACATAAATTGTTGATTATTTAATGAACAGCTACTAACAAAAGCTAAATTTCATGGGCGGTGATGAGCAGTTTGATCCCGATAGCAATCGGGATGGTTCAATTAAAAAAACGCTCCCCTCAGCACATTCAAACTGAGTGGGGTGTTTTCTTGTTATAGTTTGATACCACTAATGAAAATTGTAGGGTATCATGCCGATGTATGTTGAGTTGGGCTGTAGATGAACTTACGATTTTAGGACACATACGAAACAACAATCTGTATTAGGATTCAATTCAATCATCGCTTGTGTTTTGTGATGTTTTAACCCATTATCTGCGTCAAATGTCCAATGGACTGCAATGAATACTCTGAGGGGTCAGGCATGCCTCGGGAAGCCTAAAAATGCCCAATGGAGGGTATTACTTGCCGATTGGAAGGCTAAAATGATCGATTGGATGGAGGATTTGGCTCAGGGGTGGCACAGATTGAATGATTATCGCCTGCTTTTATCCAGTTGAATATCGAAATTAAGTTTGGGGGATGGTGAAATGGGCAGTTGGCTTAGTGAAATTTTAAATTGGAGCTGAAATTCGTCTCAGGGGATGGGTGATTTGAGTCATGGCCTTTGATTTTTTCACCATGGGGATAGAAAAATACCCCGGGACAGGGTAAAACTGCCTCGGGGCTGGTATTTTTTAAGAGATGGCTTATCTTTTGTAGTTTGCCAGGTATTTCTCTTTGCGTTCGTCGTCTTTCCAGAAAACATATTTCCCATATTCACGTATGTCACTCATATGTTCGGTAAGCAGCGTGTATGCTTTGTCGCGAATCAGTTTGTTGCTACTGCTTTCATCTTTAGACCCATTGGCTGTAGCGAGCAATTCGGACATGACTCTCGAACTGGCTCTTGCTTTTTCGTTCAAGCTGGGGTTATAATTTATCTCAGTCAGTGGTTGTGGATTCTTTTCCCCCAATACCGCTAACTCTATTAAATCCTGAATCATATCTGCATGAGAACTGCCATCTTTTATTCGAGATACCTTTGTTTTGATATCCGGCTCATTACGATATGCAAAACTAAAGTGATGAAGCATTTCGTCTCTTAACTCATAGGCAGCAGGCGATTGTTCTTGCCACTCTTTCTGTGCTTCTTGTTGGGCACGGTATTCGCTCATCCATTGTGCCTGGCAATAACGTAAGGCGCCTGATAAAGATGGCAGTTCATCGATAAGCGAAACTTCCATACCTGCTTTTTTTAATGCCGTCTTATCTTTGGTAGCCTCTTTGGCCAATGTTTCTGCACTGGCGGTTTGCTCATCAATAGGATGGTTAGGCAGTTTGACTTCCTTTATTGGAAGCGCTTCGATTTTTTCTTTCCATGTTTCAAAATCGTTTTGATAATCCATAATTTAATAATAATAAATTTATCTTGTAGGGCCCATTGGCCTCCTCTTCCAGTCACTCGCTAAAGCCGGCCGGTTGATGACCAGCCAATGGGTTACCTTTTATTCCCCAAAAGAAAACATGCGTTTAACTTTCAAAGAACACTTAAGTTAAGTGAAATTTAATTTATTTCCATGTATTTGTTTTGTCAAGTTTCTCAAGGTGACTGAAGTATGACTAAAATAAGCTTCGTTTTGTGGTATTTGGTCTGGCTACTTATCTGACAAGGATAATGGCTTTAGGGAATTTAAGTGTGCAGCTGGTAGGGGGTAGGAGGCAATAATGGGAATGGTGATGAAAGTGATGACATCGAGCTAAATGATTGGATGAAAGGGGAACGGATATCAATAGAAAATATGCCATAAAAAAAGCCCATTCAGAATATATCCGAATGGGCAATTATTTTATTTTTCGTCTAACAGTCTAACAGTCTAACAGTCTAACAGTCTAACAGTCTAACAGTCTAACAGTCTAACAGTCTTTCTCCATAAATTTGATTGGATCGATTTCCTAAGGCTTGCTTTTATCCAAATGGAGCTGCTCTCAAGTATAGCAGGGGAGGATTTAGGTCTTAGTCCCAACAGGACCTATATTAAAATGCTTTAAAGTCTAACTGTCAGTCATTTCGGAGGTTTGAGATAAATAAATACACCCTTATTTGTCCCCCTTTTTCCATTAACATGAATTCGAATAGCACTATGAAATTGGCAGGTATATAAAATTTTCATAACCTGTCAAATCTAAATGCAAAACGGATCAATCTGCTTTCTTGGTAACGAAAGGGTTATCCCATTTGTGGGGATAACCCTTTTATGATATTTGGCAAGCTTAATCCTCTTCCTCTTCCTCGTCTTCATCCTCGTTTTCGTCCTCTTCAAAATCAGTTACATCATCGATCTTATCTTCGATTAACTTGGCTAATTCTGAATTTGAATCCTTATTTAGTAAAATTATATTTCCTTCAGAAACAACAGCTGTTGAAAAATCAATATCTTGAAACAAAACGTTCAAATCAATAGTTAAAAGAAGATTATTAACTACAGTTTCACTGATTTCAATTCCGATTTCGCTCTCTATTTCCAACTCGAATTCTTCATCGGTCTCAAATACCACATTGTACTCAACATTATCAACTCCTGTGAATTTGGCTTTCACAACAAAGGATAAATTTCCGTCCAGAACATTGTCAATATCAGCTTCAAATTCATTGTAGATTCCTGGTTCAATATTAATCAGATCCATTTCAGGCTCTGACACACCTGTCAGTAAATTTACTTTGTATGGTCCTTCCCACTCATATTCAACCTCCAATGAATCATCATCTGAATCTCTTTCAATTTCCATCTCTTTAATTCCCATATAGGCTTCCGTAAAAGTTAAAGATTGTGAGGTGATTGCTTTTACAACAGGGTTCGTTATTGCTTTGAATGTTAATTTAACATTAGGGCTATCACTGACACTGTCACTTGATTTATCGCAAGAGAACAAAAAAAGAGACAAAACAGCCAGAAAAGCCACTGAAAATAATTTAAGTTTCATAATAGTAGAATTTTAGATTAATTAAATACTGATTTATAATATGTTATTAGATAGAGTCATTTATAATTCATAAATTCCAGAAAGAAGACCCAATCAAAATATTGTAATTTTTGTATTAACGAGTGATTCCTTTTTTAACTAGCCTTAAATCTGAATGCTACTTAAGCGGCACTGTACAGCTTATTTAATCACTAGATCCAACTACAGAAATAGTGAGTTTCTTTACATAGCCTTCAGATTCGCTTGTAGCCTCCATGTATATGGAAGTTTCGTTTAAACTTATTACTTTCCATTCATCGTTAAGCCAAACCAGAGGTGAGTCATCTGTATCAAAACCGATTTCCAATACTTTTTCATTATTGTCAAGATCTAATTCCCATTCCCCAGAGACTGTGTCCTCACCACTATTAGCTAATAAAGTTGATTCTGAAACGAAGGAGATTGAGTGCGTACCAAAAGCGGAAGTTTCATCGGTGGTATCGGTAAATAAAGTAACTTCCCAAACGTTAGACATCAGGTGTGAGATCAACTCAGTTAGTGCTTCATCTGATAGATCTTGATCATCATCTTCATCACAGTCATCCTCGGATTCATCGATACGCTCTTCCAGTTCTTCATTGTTATGTATCTCGATATTGGAACCATCTGATAGTCGCAGAGAAATTGGGTAGGTAATACTAGCCAATACATCGTCCAAATCATTAAAGATATAATATAGCTCTTGATCCTTGTTAACTGTTACAACAGTAGCAACTTGAGTTTCAATATTAAACAGAGCTACCTCAAATGGATATATAAAGTCAATACATTCAATATCACTGTCCTCATTGTTATCAGAACAATCCTCTTGCAAATCCTCCAATTCATCCTCATTGTATATAACAAGCTCTGTGTAGTTATCTAAGATTACTGTTATGGGATAATATATTTCGATATCATTTAAAGACTGACTGTAGTTTGATTTTAAATATTCGATATCCTCTTCAGAATTTAATATTATTGTCTCATTAATAATATCGATTGAGATGGGATACTTAAGACTTGCACAACTACAATCATCAATAATATTATCTGAAGATCCATCCTTAAGTGCGACACTTAAAATTAGATCTCCAAGATTTGTATTTGATTTGATCACATCTTTAGTCGGCGGTTCTTCAATTTCAGTAAATTCCTTCTGGCATCCATGGAAAAGAACCATGACAGACATCAGTAACAGTACACCCAGCTTCAGCCTTATTTTTGAAATTCGTTTCATACTTATTATTTGATCATTCGAATATAAAACAGATAACTCACACGAATTCCTACTTCTAATTTCAATTATTTATAAATACTTGTATCTTGCCGCTGAAAAACCTTATTAAACACCCAGTTGGAAAATCATCATCAATGGCTGAAAAAAAGAATTTGTGTGAAGAGAAGTTCTTTAATGAAATGTTTAGAACATACTCAAAGGATTTATACAATTTCCTTTACTATAAATATGGGGAGTGTCATAACCCACAAGACATAGTACAAGATAGCTTTACGAAACTTTGGGAGAATTGTAAAAAAGTTCTACCTGAGAAAGTGAAATCTTTTTTATTCACAGTAGCCAATAACACAATGCTAAACACATTTTCAAGACAAAAAACAGTTTTGAAATATAGGGAGCATAAGCCAAAGGATTATACCATTGAATCGCCAGAATATTTGATGGAAGAGAAAGAGTATATGGAAAGATTGCAAAAAGCAATTGAAGATTTAACAGAAGAACAGAGAGTAACATTTTTACTTAATAGAATTGAGGGTAAAAAGCATCAGGAAATAGCCGATATGCTGGGTATATCTAGGAAAGCTGTAGAAAAGAGGATTTATACAGCATTAAATATTTTAAAACAAAAATTAGAAATGCATAATTTTTGATAAAATCTAGGTAGGAGATTTAGCAACTCATCTGTTTTAATAAAGAGAGCATAGATATGACAAACGAAGAATATACAAAAAAATATATAGCCGGCACACTTACAGATGCTGAGATGGACGCGTTTAAAATTTCAGAAGACTACAAGCAGATTTCTAGGCTTTTAAATGCCGTACAAGCTTTTAAAGCACCCGATTATAATGTTGAAGGAGAAATACAGCTACTTTCAGGTAACTTAAAGCATAGAAAAAAAAATGGTTCATTTCGCAAGCAATGGAAGCCTCTATGGGGAGTTGCCGCTACTATACTTTTGATTATAGCCTTTGGTTACATGCAATTTAATAATTCGAATGATACTGGTGAAATGTTATTTGCAGATAAAGCTGAATTTAATTTACCTGATTCATCGTTTGTGGCCTTAAATGAAGGTTCCAAATTATATTACACAATAAAGGAATGGCAAACAGAAAGAAGTGTTGAGCTAAAAGGAGAAGCTTTCTTTAAGGTGAAAAAAGGTTCAAAATTTGAAGTTGAAACAAATCAAGGTGTAATTAGTGTTTTGGGAACGGAATTTAACGTTAAGAGTTGGGAGAATTATTTTGAAGTTACGTGCTATTCAGGCCTTGTTCGTGTTAAAACACCACAAAAAACAGTTAATCTAAGAGCCAATTCTATATTTAGGGTCATTGATGGTATTCCATATCAGCACTCAATTCTCAATGAAAATTCACCTGGGTGGCTGCATGGTGAAAGCACATTTAAAAGTGTGCCTTTGAATATCGTTTTAAAAGAATTTGAAAGACAATACAAGGTTAAAGTAATAAAAAAGGATATTGATTTACCCCAGCTATTTACGGGAAGTTTTACTCACAATAATATCAACCTTGCTTTAGAATCTATTACTCTTCCAATTAATATGGGTTATAAAAAGAATGGTAATAAAATTACAATTGAAAAGGAATAAACCATTAATATTATGCATTGCATTTTTCATTATTTTTTATGGAAATGTAATCGCACAGAAGCCACAGCAACAAGAATCACTTCAAAGTGTTCTTCATGTCTTAGAAAAAAGATTAGATGTTGTATTTACCTATCTCGATGAAACGATTGAAGGGTACTTTATTAAATTACCGGCTGAAAATTTAAACCTTAGTGAAATACTCAATGTTTTAAATGATAAAACAGGTTTAGAATTTAAGAGGTTAAATCAACGGTATATTGCAATTAGCAAACCACAAACAGTTCCTATTCAAATTTGTGGATTAATTAGAGATAAAGAGACCAATAAGGCAATAGAAGGTGCCATTATTTACTCGGGAAACAATTACATACTAAGTGATGATTCAGGTCAATTCAAATTTTCTAAAGATCTAATAGAAGACTCAGTCCTAATTGTAAGACATATAGGCTATGAATCAATTGGTATCGCTAAAGATAACTTGAAGATAGGTAGTAACAATAACTTATACTTAACCCCAGAAACGACTACACTTCAGGAAGTTATTGTCAAAAACTATATTGCAAAAGGCATCAACAAAAATGCGAATGGTTCAGTTCAGTTAGACGTTCAAAACATGGAGGTTTTACCTGGGCTTACCGAACCTGATATTTTGCATACATTACAAGTTTTACCTGGCTTACAAAGTATTAATGAAACAGTTTCAGAAATTAATATTAGAGGCGGAACAAATGATCAAAACCTTATCCTTTGGGATGGGGTAAAAGTATACCAAGCAGGACACTTTTTCGGTTTGATTTCCGCATTTAACTCTTATTTAGTTTCAAAAGCAACTGTTACAAAAAATGGTACAAGTGCAGCAAATGGTGATGGGGTGTCAGGTACAATTGACCTTCAGTTAAAAGATCGCTTAACTAAACGCGTAAAGGTAAGCACAGGTCTTAATTTGCTTAATAGTGATGTCATAATTGAGGCGCCAATTTCCAAATCATCATCCATTCAATTTTCAGCCAGAAGATCAATTTCAAATATAATTGAAACTCCCACCTACAAACAGTATTTTGACAGAGCTTTTAATTATACTGAGGTAACAAGTCACCTCAATCACACAGATAAAGTCATAGACTCTAATCAAGACTTCAACTTTTACGACTATAATTTCAAAATTCTTTATGACATTTCAGAAAAAGACAAACTCGAAGTTGGCCTTCTGAAAATCCACAACTCTATTAATTATGAGGAAAGTGAGATTATTGACAACATTATTGAAACTAAAACCAGTGGCTTAGGACAATCCAGTCTCGTCTCAAACTTAAATTACAGTCGTTTATGGAATAATAGATTAAAAACATCAGTTTTAGGCTACATCTCTTACTATAATTTAGATGCTGTTAATTTTAATATATTAAAAGCCCAGCGCCATATTCAAAAAAATGAGGTGAAAGATATTGGATTGAAACTGAATTCAAGATATACTCTTAGTCCGAATATTGTTATTTTAAATGGGTATCAATTTTGTGAAATAGGTATTCGTAATTTGGAAGATATTAATGTCCCAAACTACAGAAAAGAGGTCAAAAATATTCTGAGAACTCATGCTTTATATACAGAAGGGAATTTTAGCTCCCATTCTCACAATATTAATATACGTTTAGGATTAAGAGCTAATTATTTCCAGGATTTTGATAGACTTATTCTTGAGCCACGCCTAGCTTTTAACCTGAAGTTTCTTGACCATTTTTCGTTTGAGATTCTTGCTGAAGCAAAGAGTCAAAATACGGTTCAAATTACTGATTTTCAAACTGACTTCTTAGGAGTTGAAAAAAGACGTTGGGTTCTATCAGATAATAAGGATATACCAATTATTACCAGTAAGCAATTATCTCTAGGTTTACATTATCAAAAAAGCGATTTACTGATAGCTATAGAAGCATACTCTAAGCGTGTTGAAGGAATTATTTCTTCCAGCCAAGGATTTCATAATGAATTTAAATTTATTCGAACAGTTGGAGCTTACGACACCTATGGGATTGATTTGCTAATTAATAAAAGATTAAAGAATTTAAATTTATGGATTAACTATTCTCTTGCTGAAAATAATTATCGTTTTGAAGAATTTACACCATCGTATTTTCCGAGTAATCTAGATGTATTGCATACATTGACTTTAGGAGGAAGCTATAAAATAAGAAATCTTGAATTATCTGCAGGATATAATTATCGTACGGGTAAACCGTATACAACTCCCGCAATAGAAAATCCTATTTTTCAGAATAAGATAAACTATCAAAAAGTAAATAGTGATTACCTAGAGCCCTACGTTCGACTGGACGTATCAATGAAGTATCGATTCAGTATTACAAACAAAATCCATGGCTTAATCGGTTTCTCTTTATGGAATGCGCTTAATAAGAAGAATGTAATAAACACATATTACATTCTTAATGAAACTAATGAACTAGAACAAATAGAACAAGAAGCTCTAAGAATGACTCCTAATGTGAACTTTAGAGTGAATTTTTAGTTAGTTTCTTTTGTAGAAGTGTGACTTTCGTCTTAAAGGGGTTACCGTATTTGTATATGGTTTGTTGCGTGGTTAAGTACCTAATTTAGCAAATAAAATCCGAGAGGTTTTTCGTATGTAGGCTAGAACTAGCAATAAATTATATACGGTGTTGTGGCACGTTAACTATGTTTTTAATGAACCTCTCAATTAATTATTAAAAGGCTCATTAAAATGTATTCAAAATTAATTTCCTTCACTTAATGAGAAGCTACCATCTCCATTAAAATCAGTAAGATTTATAGTTACAGTCCAAGCACCTGAAACGCCCTCAGAGGTTACTCCTGAGTACGAATCAGGTTCGACACTTCCATTCAAAGACCTGTCTAAAACGGTAGTGCCTTCAGAATCTTTTACAATCATTTGAAATATTCCATTTGCAGAGGAAGTAATGTCTGCATTGTATTCGGCCGTAGAAAGGGAATTTTGCCAATTGAAGGTTTGGGAATTATCTCCTCCATTTCCAGTAAAATCACCACCAATATCACCAGTATTACCTTCGTTCAAAGTGATATTAGCAAAGGCATCATCATCACTATCGCAGCTAGTTAATAAAAGATTAATTGAAAAAATTGTTAGGATAAGTAATGTTACTTTAAAGAATTTCATATAAATAAATTTAGTGTTAAAGTAATATAACAGTTCAAGATGCTAAATTCCTACCAACTAATTGAAATATATAAAGTTTTTTTTTGTAAACTTGAACATATTGAGAATATTTAGTGTTGACCTATGTGCTACAACGTTTTTGTACAAGGTTAGTTGCGTTGTTTAAGCAACTAATATATTAATAATTACTGACCTAGAAAATCCGTAAGAATTTTCGTAAGTGTGCTAAAACTTAGCAATTAATTTTTACGGTGTTGTATGTAGTTTAATCTACTGTTCTAATTTTCGTAAAACTTTACAAGGATTACCAACTGCAAAAACATCTGAAGGTATATCTTTATTAACTACACTTCCTGCTCCTATAATAGTTCTATCTCCAATTGTAACTCCTGGGCAAATTATTACACTACCTCCAAGCCATACATCTTCTCCAATATTTATAGCTTTAGCAAATTCAAGTCCAGAAGCACGCTCTTTATAATTCATAGGATGTGTCGCTGTATATATTTGAACATTAGGACCAATTAAAGTTCTTGAACCTATAGAAACTTTCATTACATCAAGAACAACGCAATTAAAATTGAAATAAACATCTTCTCCGACCTCAATATTAGCTCCATAATCACAATAAAAAGGTGTTTGTATAAACAAGTTTTCCCCTTTATTCGGAATTAATTCTCTTAAAAGTTGATTCTTTTTTCCTTCTTGGTCTTCTGCGAGGTCATTAAAGTTCTTTAATAATAATCTCGTATTTAATCTTTCTTCAGTCAATTTTATATCAGAAGCATTATATAATTCTCCAGATAGCATTTTTTGTTTCTCTGTTTTCATAAATCAACTTATTTAATTATTTCAATTTTGTTTCTCACAATATCGGAAATTACATACAACGTATGTGTAACATCAATATTGATATTATTTCTTTTATATCTTTTGAAAAGGTGACTATACACAGCTAATTTGGGTGTGTATAGTCACCTTTTAGTTTTTATCTTATATACTGAAATGCACAAGACTTGAGTAAAGCTATCAAATTTCATCTATGATTCATACTGTCAAATCGGACAAGATTCTTATACAGATAAATTCCACTTTAAAGAGGTCGCTATATCGATAATGGGATGAACTGAATATTGAGCTGAGAAACGGTGTATTTCTATTCGGGGAAAAAGGGAATAATAGTAGATTAATAGGTGCATACAGGAAACAAGATCTTATAATAAAGCTATTAAAAAGGGGTCTTAAGGGGTATTTATCCAGATCTTACCTAGTTTCTAACTAGATCATTTATCCTGCTTCTATCTCGATTATTTATCCTACTTAAACGATCTTTTGATAGCAAGGCAAGTCTATTTGGTGAAAATTTCCGTTTTTCTAGTAAAATAAGACCTTACAGAGAGTTAAACCTACGAATATAGCTATCATAAAGGGGATTTAAGGGATGTTTATCTAGATCTAATCTAGTTTTCATCCCGATATTAACTAGATAGCTTATCCGTTTAGGAGGATATAAAAAGCCAATCAATATTTTAGTGACTCAGGTCTTAATTGGCCGAAGTCTAAAATATCAGTTGGCTTGATAAATAAAGCTGAAATTACACATCTTCGCTTTGCTTGGATTACTTAATGCAGCCTTGTAAGGTGCTGAATATTTCTACTTGCTCATCATGAGACTTTGTAAAGAGAACATAGAGTATTTGCACCAAATTCTCTTTTGCATCGGGTTTCATTTTTCTAATGGCACCAATAATCTGTTTTTCCTGAATATTGTATTGATTTGCCATACCGCCAAGACTATTTGCAGTCTTAGGAAATAGATTGTTTGCAAAAGCTCATAATATGGTTTGGATAGCGGGCATTTGTGTGATTGCTGTAACGGTTTCTTTTGTTGTGTTAGTCCTGACCTCAGCAATCTCCTTAGCATATTTCCCTTTTAGCTTACTCATTTCATCTTTCAGCTTTTCAATCGTAAATTCATGCTTTAGATTCGCATCGTCCAAAGTTCTGATAAATTATTAAAATCAACGGTCATATATATGAAACGTTTGACGTTTCAACGCGATACCTTATCAAGCCGTTATAAAGTTTATCAAATTATCTGATCTTTAAATTAACACTTTCCGCTAAAAATTTTAGTTCAGTATTAGCTTTAGTTGTTCTTCTTCCTAAGTATTTTATAAGTTTCAATTTCGCCATAAGGTTCAAAATCCAATTTTCTATAAATCGGTTCTCCCATTAATGAAGCATGAAGAACACAAAAATTCATATTATTTTCTTTTGCTTCAATTAATAATCTTTCAGTCATACTTTTTCCTATTCCTTTTCCTCTCCCATTGGGAAGCGTCCCTATCATGTGCAATCCAGCATTATTATTAGAATCAAAGAATATGATGCCACAGCCTAAACTCTCATTGTTTTCTTGATAGATGAATAATCGAATTGTTTCTGATTCATTAACTATTTTATAAATCAGATTGAAGTCAACTTTATACCCAAATGATTCCGACGCAGTTTTCGCAAAATCAATCGAATCTTTTTCTGTTTCTACTCGTTTAATACTGGGATTTGGAGATAGTCTCTTTGTTATTGACTTTAAATCTAGAGCCATGTTTCTTTGTCCGAATACAAATTCGAAATTGGGATTACTTCTTAAATCATTGGGATTTTCTATTGTTATAATTTCAGGTAATTTTCCCTCCTGACTCAGCTGAAGTACTTCATCAAGAACTCCTGCCTTGTTCTTCAAATTAAAGATTCGATTTGGCCAATCAGAATCATCCATTGAAACTGTGGAATAATTCTCTGTCTTCCTTAGTTTGTTGGTCAAATCACCAATTTGCTCCCATAATTCGTATAGGTTATTTATTATCTTTTCGTTCATATTTTACTTCAAATTAGTTATTAACATACCCGATATCATTGCTAAAATCCCTATATATTTTTTTAATGTTAATGGTTCCATTGGTAAATTCATCCATCCCAAATGACCAGCTATCGCCGCAAATATCAATTGTCCACAAAGGCCAATTGAAATCATTGTTGATATCCCAAGTTTAGGTATAGTATACAAATACAGACCAATACCTACCATACTTAAAAATCCACCTGTAAACCATAGGTAAATTGGTATTCCTTTGATTTGATCTATTGTAGGAAAAGTTTTAGTACTTAAAAGAACAAAAACAATTGCAAAGATTATACTTGAAAAAAATGCAATAATAGATGCTAGTAATGGGTTTTTTAAGGCCATTCCTAACTGTGAATTTAAGCCACTTTGTGCAGCTAAAGCAATTCCACCTGTGAATGCTAATAATGAGAGCAATAATTTATTCATTCTGCAAATGAAGCATCAAAAATTCTTATCCACATTTACATATGTTGATTTATTCCTTTATTTTTTTTCTTATTCGGCTCAATTGGGTTGGGGTAATTCCTAAATGTGAAGCAATATGTTGTTGTGCAATTCTAGTGTCAATATTGGGATGAGCGAGACGCAACTTGATATATCTTTCAGTGGCATTCTCAAGGATTAATGAAACTTCCTTTTTCTCTTTATCAATGACCCAGTTTTTTTCTAAGTATGCGATATAAAACTCCTTTAAATCATTCTCCTGATTAATTAATTTTCGGTAAGACTTGTAATCCAATGAAATTAGAATCGTATGCTCTAGAGCTTCAAGCGTAAACTCAGAGGGTTTTTCGAGCATTGAGGAAACAATTGAACCTGCAATGTCATTTTCAAGGAATATATTTTTTGTGTAAATATCTCCCAAAGGGTTTGTAAAATAGGCTCTAAGTACGCCTTTACATATGAAATAGATGTTTTTAGAATAGATCCCATTATTAAGCAATATTTCATTCTTTTCTAGAGTCTTGAATTTGATAATTGATCTCAATAGATTCCATGACTTATCACTAATAAATGAATAGGATTCAAATTTATTTTTCAAATCTAAAATGTATTTATCTCTATCTATTAGCATATTCTATTTATTCGTCCTTTGGGGAGTAAATATTATTTATAAAACATCAATTAAATTCACACTAAAGTATTAAATCTATGCTAAGATTCATACTGGAAAACCTGTCATCTTTTTAACACATAAAATCACATTTAAAAGAAGGCGTTATCTCGATAATGGGATAAAATAATATTGAGCCAAGAAATGATATATTTCTATTCGAGAATAATGGAGCTATTGTGAAGGGGGTTTAGGTGGTATTTATCTAGATCTACCTAGTTTGCTTTTATCTTTAGCTTAAAAAAAAAAGCCCATTCAGATGATCTCCGAATGGGCAATTACTTTATTTTTCGTCTAACAGTCTAACAGTCTAACAGTCTAACAGTCTAACAGTCTAACAGTCTAAGCTCTCGCCATAAATTTAATTGGGTCGATCACGTAACGTTTGTGTAGTGATGAACCAATTGGTCCATCTTCATCAGTAGCCTCAATTTCGAAAGTCAATTCTTTGAGAATTAGAGTAAACAAAATTGGTTTCACAGCAAAATCAAATCCATAATACAAATCATTTTTTCTGTTTATTTACTTTTCCTTGATGAAAAGTAACAAAAATCAATGGCTCCGGCACTCAGTGACCCATCACGGCTCAAAGGCTAAACAGACTGAACTCGTTCGTACCTCACAAAGACAGCATTCTGTTTTTAACGCCTTTTTCACCTATGGGGCCCCACTTACGCTGCCGAGGCCAGGAATAAAAATAAATCTCACAATCTTAATCATATTTTATCAAAATGTTTTGGGCGGGCTTTGTCAGCCTGCCGTGAGGCGTGTCACAGAAGGATCAGGCTGACTTGATTTTTGATTCGCGAACTAAAATATAAAGGTGCTCATAAGCCCTTCGGGGTAGCTTATTTTTTATCTAAGAAACGAGCGAAGCGAGTTCATGAACACCCGTTTTATAATGAGTGAATAAAAAAGTAAGATCCGCCTTAGGCGGATAGAGCGAAAATTCTAAATATAATCCAAAATATACTTAGTACACTTAGACCCAATTTTTGTAACTGATCCTAAGTGAGATTGTCCCAAGCACCTCTGGTTATTCTCCTTGGGGGGCTTTGGGGGATTAAAGGGGAACTGGTATCAATAGAAAACATGCCATAAAAAAAGCCCATTCAGAATATATCCGAATGGGGCATTTATAGTTTTGTTCAACAGTCTAAAAGTCCAACAGTTTAAAAGCCTATTAAGCTCTCGCCATAAATTTAATTGGGTCGATCACGTAACGCTTGTGTAGTGATGAACAAATTGGTCCATCTTCGTCAGTAGCTTCAATTTCGAAAGTCAATTTTTTACCATCAACCTCAGTTAGTTTATTTATATGGATTAGTTTGCATAATCTATAAAGCCATTGCTTCATATTCTATCGTGTATAATATTTTTATAAAAGAATCTACTGACTATTATTTCTTCATATGCCATAAGTGTGACTAATAAAATATTTAGTATTAGGAGTTTTGTTTTTGATTATCTGTTTAAGTGGATCAAATGAAAAATGGATATGTAAAACGTGTTTTTTATAAGAGGTGTAATGACTGTTTTGGTTTTTAAATAATTGAATTTTGCACTATTCCGCTGTTGTATTTTGCTTACATATAGAGTTTTGTGTTTTTCTGTTTTTGTTTTTTGTTTATTAGAAATATTTGATTGTTCGATTATTATTTTCTAGCTTGTAGTCTCAGAAGAATAATTAATATGTTGATTGTTTAATTTTGAATGAAACCAACTTAATCCTAATATGTTTATAATGAAGCTCTCTAGAATAAGTGTGACACTAATGCTGTTTTTTATTTCGCTACCTAGCTATTCACAAACAATAAATGCAGATTTACACGATAGCAACATTGTATTTACCAGTGGAACTTCCAATGTTAATTTTTATGCTGATTTTGGTATTGACTCTAATGAATTCTTGGATGGTCTACAGGGGATTACTTTTAATATTGGCTTTGATCCAACTGCGATTTATGCTGATTCATTGCATATAAAAGCAAACTCTCACTTATTGGGACTACACCCTTCAGAATATATGGAAATGCAAAGAGTCGACTCCAATTACGCTCTGTATTCTATTGTTTTGAAAGGAAGAGAGAAAACATTAAATATGAGTACGCTTCCTTTAATGTTCAACTTTAGAATTAGACCAGAAGTTTCTCAAAAATTGGTCGAGAACGATTGTAACTATCAAATCTATTTTTCAGCAGCAAATCTAAAGGCGCAAGATTCAAAGCAAGCTGCTTTGGAAATAGAACCATTTGATTTTTCTATTGATATTGATTGTGAGGCTCTAAGAGAGAGTAGGACTTTAACTGCAAGCCCTAATCCTACTAAAGGAAAAGTTTGGATAAATACACCTTTTGACTTTATCAATTCTGTAGAACAAGTATTAGTTCATGATATGAAAGGTGTTATGGTGTCAGCAAAAACTCGTGAATACGATAATATTATTGAAGTTGACCTATCATCATTTAAGGAAGGTGTGTATTTAATAACAATAACCTATGATAAGTGGGAAAAAGACGTTCTTAAGATTATTAAGAATTAAGATCACCACACAATAAACCTACAGTTTCGAATTATAACCCAAGAGATAAAAGATATGACCAGAAAAATTCACCTCATTATTAGTTTTATTATGCTCCTGACTTTTACAGCACAGGCACAAAATGATAAAGAATTACTTAAGAGTCATTTCAGAAGTGGAAATGCACCTGGACAGAGTGAATTCCATGATCTTATAAATTTTTGCTACAATTACTCTGTTGGCAAAGGACTTAAATGTGAATCGGGAACGTTAAACGCTGAAGTTACTCTTGATCTGCTTAATCAGATATTGGCAGATTCGGCACAGAAGAATCAGTTCAGATTAGATTCAAGATTTCAAACACTAGAACAAAAACTTAATGCAGACAAAATTGATGTTAATAATAAATTATCTCTTTTAGAAATTGCTTTGCAGGATACTGATGGTGCATTACGACAAAGTTTAAGAGTTATTGAAGAAAGTATAAGTAGTAAGCATGAGACTGATAAGATAAAATTAGTGTCTTTGATATCGGATTTGGAAAAAAAGGTGATTACAAAGATCGATTCATTGGCCAACGCACAAAATGCTGATAAACTTTATCAGGATATAAGAATGACAACTATAGAAGAGAACCATAATGTGTTGAACGATACTGTGGTGAAAATGAAAATAAAACTTGATACGCTTAATTATACCGAGCATGATTTTACACAGACTTTAAAATTAAAGCTTAATAATATTGAAGAAGGTGCTACACGAAGTGATAATAATTTCGCTGATTCTCTGGTTACAAAGCTATTGGCGATAGAGAAGAATGCTAATAATTATCAACTGCCCATGTCGAGCCATGCCAAACTTGGAGGGATCAAACTAAGTGGAGATTTTGTTTTGTACGATGGTAAAGTTTATAGTGCACTCGATCCTGAAAAAGTTGATCGATGGTATGCTACTGATACAATTCTTAATGACTGGTCTAATGTCATGCTGGTAGATCAGAAATGGACAAAAGTACGAATGAAAATTCCCACTGGTGATGCAGATGCTGATGGGAAAAAGCTATACGATTACGGTGAATTTAATCCCCCATATAAATTTATATACGATGATCTTGAAACTAGTTATTATGAATATAATGGAACGGACGAAAGCAATGTGATATTGGGAGAGCATGAGAAACAGAAAAAAATACTAGGTACTAAGAATACCTTAATTGGCCATAAGGCAGGGTATAATTTGTTTGAAGGTGGTGATGAAAATGTGATTATTGGTTTTCAAGCAGGACAATCGTCTGCAAATGTTTCTCATAATGTTTTTGTAGGATCAAGAGCAGGACAGAATATTCAAGGCGGCTCCGATAATGTAGGTCAAATGAATGTGGCTATTGGTAGTCGTTCAATGAGTGGGCGTAACAACAACAAAGAATCTTTGGCTCTAGGTTTTGCCAGTATGGAGCTTGGAGAACAACAGAGTTCTGTTGCTATAGGTATAAAAGCGATGGGGAAGAATTCTGGAGATAATAATATTGCAATTGGTTATGAGGCTGCTTTGTCTGCTGAAGGATCTAATAACAAACAAAATATCAATTTAGGCTACCGGGCAGCTTATGCTTCTATGACAGCCCATCGTAATATTGGTATTGGAGATTCTACTGCATTTAGTAATATTTCTGGCAAAGGGAATCTATTTATTGGTCATGGAAGTGGAAAAACAAATACACTAAGTGGAAATCTATTTATTGGACATGCTATTGATGAAGGTGGCAGTGACAAAATGTTGATTGGTAATAATGGTAAGGTTTTGATATCAGGTGATTTTAATAAGGGCACAGTCAGTATTGATAAGTTTTCCAGCAATCAGATAAAAATTGGTGAAGATAAAGAAGTCATCAACGCTTCGGCTCAGTTTGTTGGGGAAGGTGGTGTTAATACGAGCACGGTTATCGCTTCAAAAAGCTTGAGTGCCGCTGGTGTAGAAATTATTAAAAAAGACGGTGCTGTACTAACAGAACGATATGCCCAAAAAGCACATAGCCATTCTAACTCTGATTTTGTAACGGATGCTGCACATCGTTTTGTCTCGGATACTGAAAAAGGAAGTTGGAACAATAAGGTTGACAAAATAGCTGGTAAAAGTTTAAGTAGCCAAGATTTTACTTTAAGCCTAAAAACAAAACTAGCAGGTATTGAGGCAGGATCCAATAAATATGCACACCCAAACACTCACGCAGCAACAATGATTTCTACTGACACTGATCATCAGTTTGTAAGTGAAACAGAAAAGAGTGAATGGTCAGCTGGAGAAATTCCTCTAGGAGGAATTATTATGTGGTCTGGAGCAACTATCCCAGATGGGTGGGAACTTTGTGATGGTGGTATTTATAATGGGAATGAAACACCTGATTTGCGCGACCGTTTTGTTGTAGGGAGTGGAAATGCATATACAGTTAATGATATTGGAGGAGAAGATACGGTCAAACTTAAAGAAGAGGAAATGCCTGCTCATAATCATGCATTATCTTCTGAAGGTAAACATTCTCATAAAGGATCGGCAAAATATGGAGGGAGTCATAATCATAAATTAAAGAAAACAATAAGTGAACATCATAGAAGTTTTGCTGGTAGGAGTGGTTCAGATCACCCTTTAAAAAATAAAGGAAATTTTTATATGAATAGTACCGAAAGTGCTGGATCACACTCTCATACACTTGATATCAGTGAGAATGAAGAACATGTTCATAAAGTCGGAAATACTGGTGGTGGATTAGCACATGAAAATCGCCCTCCTTATTATGCCTTAGCTTTTATCATGAGAGTAAAATAAATAGTGCTTTTGTTGAATTAAAAGTTAATGCCTAATTACCTGTTCCCATGACTAGAATAATAAGACAAATCATATTTATAAGCTTTAGTTTGTTGCTTAGCTTCAATCTAAAGGCTCAACTTCCCATTGTCAATCAGGATAGCTTAAAGATCCCGAAGGTAAAAACAGAAAGCCGAACCAAATCGGCAGGAGGCGGCAGTAGCTCTGGAGGAATTGCACCAGTTTCCATGCCCATTATGCCATCAGCCAATGCGGCTTCATTGGTTAGGGCAGCAACAGCGTCTCCCAACTTATATACAGGTGCAGTCAATGTGAGCATCCCACTAGTCACCATACCCGCACAAGGTATGTCTGTGCCTATAGGTTTGGTTTATCAATCGAATGGGGTAAAAGTAAACGACAGAAATGGCCCACTTGGTATGACTTGGAACCTGCAAGGTGGTGGGGCGGTAGCACGTATTGTGAGAGGCTATCCTGATGAATTTAATGGACTACTGTATGAAGAAACATGGAAGGCGAATAAACCTAATAAAAGAAAGAGGACAAAGATTAAACTAAAAGGTTACTGGAATACGAATTTCCCAACTGATTATAGTAAGAATGAAAAAAGTTATCAAAAAGTTATTGATCTATGTCAAGGTAAAGATGATGAGATATGGGACTCTGAGCCCGATAAATATTTCTTTTCAGCACCTGGATTATCAGGTAGTTTTTATATCCCTAAAAATGGTATGAGGCCCATTTTACATTGTGATGCTGATATTGATTTACAAGTTAGCTATAAGGATAATGAGATTAATGGCTTTGTGATTACGACTGTTGCAGGTGTTTGTTATGAATTTGGTATGAACTCGCAATATGCAGAAAGGCAAACATTCACAATTGAGAGTAGAAATAGTGAAGCTAGACACAACAAAATTGAAAATTATTTATTTGATTTAAAATTTGAATTTGAGGAACCTGCACTTTCAAAAAGATGGCTTGATGATAAGGATGCTTATACTTCAACATGGTACTTAAAGAGAATTCTAACACCATTTAATAGAGATATTTTAAATTTCACTTACGATGAGGAGATTGATAAGGTGGAAAAGCAAGCTCAATCTTTAGATGTTATTTTAGATAATTCATTTAATTATTTCGAACTCAGTGGCGGTAAGACTCAAATTGAAACTTTTCATAACCCAGAAAATGAATATTACCTTTCTCAATTATTTGCGGCAAAACAAGTCAGTAAAAAGATCATACGTCCCAAGAGATTAACAAGAATTAATTGTGAAAATGGAGATGTTGAATTTTTGTATTCCAAAGCTGATATAAATAATAATAGAAGAATCTCTAATTTGATAATCTATGGCTCAGATAAGAAGAGTGTTGTAAAACAAATTTGTTTCGATTATGATGCTGTAAAAAGTACTGTAGGAGAGCCATTATACCCTAATTTATCAAAATCAGGCGGTTTTTTGGAATCATTAATTGGTGATAATAGTCTAAGTAATAAAAAAGAGGATACTCGGTACTTTTTGAATAAAATATATGAGCTTGATAAAACTCAAAGAGAGGAGATTAAGCTATTTAGTTTTAAATATCACCAATATAAACAATTACCTATAATTAATTCTCAACAGCAAAATCAATTCGGGTTTTACGTTAACTACCCAAACCTAAAATCTCATTACTACATAGATAAGAATTCAAATTATCATCCGCTTTTAGCCTTAGCTTATCATCATTTAGGAGAGTATAAGTTACCTCAGGTTGATTTTAATGAGAATAAGATCAATATAAAAGATACAACAGTAGTTAATGGAATTTTAACTTCTATGCAAAATGCGACTGGAGCGGTTACGAAGTTTGCTTACGATGCGACTTTTGAAGGTGCAATCTTAAAACATACGACGACTCTTGATGGTGATAAGAAAATTGGGAATATTGATTATACCTATCAAGCTGCATCGATACCATTAGGAAATAATTCTAGGAAATATTTATTGGGAGCGAATAAGTTCGGTCTTACGCCATGGGGTAGATCAGAAGCCTCTTTAACCCAAGGAGCAGTAAAAGGATATGGTGTCGTAACAACAAAAGCCAACAAAATTAAAAATCGATTTGAATTCACGACTGCTTCAGATTATGACAATATTAATAAGCGAAATTCAACGTTTAAACGAAAGTATATTGAAAAACTGGTACTCTTTTATAATGGTTACGATCATGATTTTTCTAATATGAAAAATGTTGTTGATGAATTACGGCGTATAGGTTACGATGAAGCAGTTGATGAGTATAATGACAAATGGAAGAAAGTGGTTGGGGAGGAAAATGCTGAAAAATTAAAAGGAACAATCTTATATGCCGAATTTTTTGCAGGTTGTTTTAGTAATTATAGAAGTGTAGATCAATGGATGATAATTAATTATTTTAAGAATTTAGAGACTGTTTCAACAAATGATATTGGGAGACCTACTGAAAGAGATCAACTTAGGGGAATATTGCTAAAAAAAGAAACGTTTAATTCAAATGGAGATGAGTTAGGTGTTGAAATATATGATTATTCACCAATACTTATTTCTAAGTATGATTCAGAAACACCACCATTTATTGTTTCTGAATCTTATACTGATACAAGTGATGAAGAATATATAGTGCCTTATGATATTGAATATGAGTCGTTACGCTTAAATTATATACAGACGATAAGTTTTGTATCAAAACATGAAAGGCTGAGTAAGCAAATGAGTATCAAGAAATATTCCGATATTCATCCATTGCTTCCTAAAATTACACTTGAAGAAAACTTTAGATCTGGAGATGAATTGAGAACTGAAAGAACTTTCAAAATCTTTTCAGAGTACAAAGGAACTTCTACCACAAAATCTTTATCACCAAATAAAGATGATGAACCAGATGATGATGATAATGGAGGCAGTACAAGTGTTAAATACCTTAAATTTAAACCTTATCCTAAATATCAGATACAAAAACAGGTTGTTAAAAAAAATGGGAAACAAGTATCGGGAAGCGAAATTGTATATAATAATAAAACTCGATTGCCAGAACAAAATAAAGCATGGGTAAATGGTGAATATGAAACCACCTTGACATACGATAAACTAGACAATAAAGGAAGAATTCTTGAAGCTCATGGGCGAGATGGAATAAAAATCGCCTATCGCTATAAAGGTAATTTTATCGAGTTAGCAGCTAAGAATGCAAGTTATGAAGACATAAAGAATGGTAAGGCTGAGGATTTAAGAAAAAAACTTGATGATGCTTTAATCACTTCCGCAGTTTATTCTCAAGAGGGATATTTAACTAGCCAAACAGATGCCAATGGTACAAAAGTATACCATGAGTATGATAATTTTGGACGCTTGAAATTAGTCAGTGATTTTGATAAAAATGCTTTAAAAGCTTACGATTATCAATATGGAAAAGTGGGGCAAACGAGCGCTATTACCAGAAAGTTGGGAATTGGTGAGATGGTACTTGGCGATAACTTTACAGTAGGAGGTTTTCTTGAATCAATAACTGAAGGTCTGCCTTCTGCAGGTAGGAATTATACATCCTCATATACTTTCCGAAAAGAAGGGGCTTTGTTTCAGGAAAAGAATAAATCTGAAAAAGCAATTAAAAGTATCGAATATCAAGATGGCCTAGGACGTCCTATTCAGCAAATAAGCTTGAAGACACTACCTGGAGAATATAGCGTGGTTAAAGGGTTTGAGTATGATAGTTTAGGACGACAAAGTACGCAATATAGAGCTTTGCCCATGCTAACTAATGCTAGCTATAAAGACTCATGGAAGACTTATTTAAAATCTGCCTACCAAAGCTCATATAAATCTGAAAGTTTGTACGATTCATATAATCGAGTGAGTAAACAGGGCAGTTTTGGTGATAATTATGCCTTAAATGCACATGCCAGTACATATAAATATGGATTGAACAGAAGTGGTATTCCTTCCTACAGCATTGCACAAGGGGATGATGAATTTAAGGCTAAAACATTCCGTTCAGGTGCATTGATTAGAAACTCGGTTTATTTTGAAGGTATCACAAACGTGAGCTACAAAAATATGGATGGGCAAGTGGTTCGAAAGGCCGCTGTAAAGGGAAATGTGACCACCGATCCGAATTACGATACTGCCTTGATTACGGACTATGTGTACGACGACTACGGGAATTTAAGAGCCATATTACCACCACAGGCTAAGGGAGATATAAATCAAGAGAAACTTGTTTATCAGTTCCATTACGATGATCGAGGGCGAGTGGTTAAGAAAAAAATACCAGGAGCTGGTTCTATTGTATTGGCTTACGACGACTTAGATAGACCTATAACAGAGACTGATGCTTTAGGCAATACCAGCTATGTGAAGTATGACGAATTTTCGCGCCCTATTGAGACGGGGCTTCGACTCCGCTCAGCCACCGGAACAGGTTCAGATACTGATATTCCTCTGCAAAAATCGCATTACGACAATTACGATTTCAGCTTTGCCAAGGATAATACGCCTAGCTTTAAGAATGCTAAGGAAAATAAGGGGCGAAGTACAGGTAGCGAAACCAAAGTGCTGGGCGAAGAGATTTGGATTAAGTCGGTGAACTATTACGACAAGCGTGGGAGACTGATAGAAGTAATCAGCCAAAATAACACGGGTGGTATTGATAAAATTAAAAACACTTGCGATTTTGAGGGGAAAGTGCTCAGTTCTGTTCTAACTAAAAATTACAGAGGCAAAGAATGGATCGTAAAGCGTGAATATGCCTATGGGAAAACAGGTGAATTGCTCGATATGAGCCATAAGGTAAACAAAGAGAGAAAGGTGATTCTTAATTCGTTTAAGTACAAACCAGATGGTGCTTTAGCAGGAAAAAGTGTACACAATGGAAAAATAAAAACCAAATACGAATACGACGAACTGGATAGAATGGTGAAAACAGCTACTGAAAAATATTTTGAGTTAGAACTGGCCTTCGATTCCAATTTAGATGGCACACAAAACACGCCCTATTACGATGGGAGCCTGTCAGCCGTGGCTTGGAAAACCGCAGGTGAAGATCGCTTAACTTACAGTTTCGATTACGATGACTATAAAAACTTGAAAGCTGCTAACTCAAGTGATCATGCTTATACAGCAAACTATAGTTACAATATAAATGGCAATATGGAGACTTTGGCACGTCACGACAGTTTGGGGCTTTACCAAAGTTTTGCATATAAGTACAAGGGCAATCAGCTCGATAGTTTGCAAAGGCTGAATTCCGAAGAGGTAGAAGTTTGGCCAGGCGATGCCAATAATAATGCAACTGTTGATGTGGACGATTTGCTTGATATCGGTTATAATTATAACTTGAAAGTGAGACCTCGCGATACCCGAAGTGATGCATGGATGGCTTGGTGGGTGAAGCGCCGTAAGGGGGATAAAACCGTGTTTAGCGATAGCAATGGAGATGGTCTCATTAATGAGAAGGATACTGTAGCTATCAATCAAAATCTTTTGAAATCGCACCCCATCGCTAAAATAAATAAGAACAACACCTATGCCTATCGTTACGATGACAATGGGAATATGATATACGACGAATACAAGAATATCGAAATACGATACAACCATTTAAACCTACCCGATACCATTATTGCCCATGGGCAAGGTAAAATAATCAACGTCTATTTAGCTGATGGAAGCCTCTTGCAGCGTAAAGTTATTGTTATAGAAAAAGACAAAGATGGATATCCTGCAGAAAATAAAATTGATTGGCTTGATTATCAAGGAGAATTCCTTTTTCAGAAAGACAGACTCTCTAAAATTATTACCGAAGAGGGCTACGCGAGCCCTTCGGAAAGCAATAAAAAGAAGCTGACCTACCACTATGTGGTGAGCGACCATTTGGGACATAGCCGAGTGGTGTTGGACGAGAAAGAGAATGTGGTGCAAACCACAGCCTATTACCCCTATGGTTTACCCATAACTGATCTCTCTAGCGAAACAAAAAATAATTACCTTTATACGGGCAAAGAGTTTATTGGGGAATTTGGTTTGAATTGGTACGATCACCATGCCCGCCAATACGATGCCGAGATTGGGCGTTGGAGTGCTATTGACCCTGCCTTGCAAGCCGCATCACCTTATATGGCCATGGGTAACAACCCTATGATGTATGTGGATACCGATGGTAAAACTTGGGGGATTTTTAAAGGCATAAAAAATGCTTGGGATTATGCATGGGATAAGGGAAATCAATTTGCCAGATGGGCTGAAGAGAATGGCATCCCTTCAGCAGGGATAGGGATGAACTATAATAATGGAAGTGGATTTGGGCCTTCTGCGAATGTGAATGGTCAGCCACTTGACTTAAATGGCGGAATGGCGAGTATGAATAGAGGGCTCGCAAATGCTAGTAATTCAATTGCTACGCAACTGGCAAGTTTAGATATGCCAAACTATAATTATAGGCCATTAGATAGGTTATTGTTTCCTATGGTAGGGTGTGGCCCTATACACTGTAATGGAATTTTAGCAGATGGACAGGCTAATTACCCTACTTTTAATTGGTATGATAATTTAAACTTAGGAAGAGTTGTTTGGAATCATTGGGCTACAAGAAATATTGTTCCTGATTTTCTATCTCTTGGTGTTGGATTTAGTGGAGTTGTAGGTGTAGGTGGAAGTTCAAGTGTTGAACTTCAATGGGTCACAAGAGGGCCACAAGCTTCATTTTATCCAGCTATTACAGCAACTCAGGCTGTAGGTGCTGGTTACTCTATTGATGCAACTTTAAATATAGGAGGTGCTCGTTATTTTGGAGATATAAGCGATATTAAAAGAAGAATGTTGTTGTCGAATATTGGAGAAGGAGATGTTCCGACAGGATTTATTAGTGGTGGTGCGGTTGCTGGAGCTAAAGTTGGTTTTACTTCGACATTGGGAAAAGCTAATAATGGATTTATTATTGGCAATACTTTTAATATTGGTGTAGGATTACCTGCAGGCCCGGTTCCTATAAATGGTGCTATGGGTGTTAGTAATACATGGATGATACATGATTTCTATAAAAATTAATTTTTAAGTAAAATGAAAAATACGAAAATCAAATACATAATTATTGCACTTATATTCGTTGTGGTATACGTTGTAATTACTGAGTTGATATTTAAAAATAGAAGGCAATTGTTTTATGAAAGTAATTTACAAGGCAAACTAATTGAAATTTATTCTAGTAGGGATGGAATTAAAATATCGATTAATAGTAACGATAAAAGCTACAGGTTTTATCCTATAAAATCTTTCGATACGTCTAAATCTTTTGAAAATGTTGCTCAAATAGGTGATTCAATTATCAAACCAACAAAATCTGATACACTTAAATTGATAAAGAAGGGTAAAGTGTATTTATATACTTTCAGGAAGTCTGATTAATAGTAAAATTCAAAATCAGGAATAGCTGTAAGATATAATATTAGGACACAAAACATGGTATTATAAAGACGGAAGAGTAAGCTTCCTATGAGTTACAAATAGATAGAATATATCTTTTGGATCTTATATTTTTGAATTTATAGGAGTGTTAATGAGATATTTATTTCAATTAATACAATGGGCTTTTACCCAAAAGAAATTAAAAAGTTTTAAAGAATTATGGGATGGACCATATACAGAGGATCCAATGAATAGTATTTCATATGGAATGATAAGTATTTTTATAGGTGTGTTTTTCTTGTTTATTTTTATTCTACTTACAATTTGAATAATGGGTTGACAAAAATGGGATTTCTTCCATCTACCGCAAGTCTTTGATTTGTGTAATAATTAGAAATATAAAGCCCAATACTTAATTAAAAAGTGTTGGGCTTTATTATGTGCTTTCTCACATCCTGAACAAATGTTATATTATTAGTGATGCCATAAAAAAGCCCATTCAGAATATATCCGAATGGGCTTTTTTATGTTTTTGTAACAGTCTAACAGTCTAACAGTCTAACAGTCTACAGAAAGTTAGGCTCTTTCCATAAATTTGATAGGATCGATAATGTAGCGCTTATGTAGTGATGAACCAATAGGGCCATCTTCATCAGCTGCATCAATTTCGAAAGTCAATTTTTTACCATCAACCTCAGTTAGTTTAGCCGTAAAAGTTACTTTCTTACCAACTTTTGTTGCTTTAATATGCTTTGTGTTAATCTGAATACCAACTGTATCAAGACCTTTATCTAAATCATTTGCGATGCATTTTACAGCGGTGTTTTCCATGAATGCCACCATTGCTGGTGTTGCAAAAACAGGAAGGCTGCCTGATCCATGTGCAATGGCTGTATTGCTTTCTTCAACCGTAATTTCCTGAGTGAAGCTTAATCCTTTATCTAAAGACATAATTGTAATGTTTTAAAAGTCGTAATAGTTAAAAAGTCCAAAGGTCTAAAAGTCCTAAAGGTCCAAAAGGTCCCAAAGTCTAAAAAGTCCAAGAGTCAAAAAGACATCATATCTAACTTCAACCTTTTCTCTCCTCCCGAGGCTCCAGCTCTGCTGGTCCCGAGAATCGGGATTATCCTTTAACCTAGTTTGTTAAAATTCCGAAGTGAAATGGAATTCCAAATTCTTATAATTCGCTTGTGCCATTTGCAACATATAACCCGAATCGGCTAAGAATACATCTCTGCCTTGTTTATCCTTGGCAATAAACTGGTATTTGGCTTTCTTAAACTCTTTCAACTCTTCATCGTCGTTCGACTTAATCCAGCAAGCTTTGTGAAGGTTGATATGTTCCCAACGACATGATGCGCTATACTCGTGTAGAAGACGGTATTCGATAACTTCAAACTGAAGTGCTCCAACTGTACCAATAACCTTACGACCATTGAATTGAGAGGTGAATAGCTGTGCCACACCTTCGTCCATAAGCTGATCGACACCTTTTGCAAGCTGTTTCGATTTCATTGGATCGGCATTCTCAATATACTTAAACAATTCAGGAGAGAATGAAGGAATTCCTTTGAAGTTGATTTTTTCACCTTCAGTTAAGGTATCACCAATTTTGAAGTTTCCTGTATCATGCAGACCAATAATATCACCAGGGAAAGCCTCTTCAACAATTGATTTTTTCTCTGCCATAAAAGCCGTTGGACTTGAGAATTTTATTTTCTTACCATTACGAACATGCAAATAGGGCGTGTTTCGTTTAAAGGTACCCGATACAATCTTCACAAAGGCAATTCTGTCGCGGTGGTTCGGATCCATATTCGCGTGAATCTTAAATACAAAACCAGAGAATTTTTCTTCAGTAGGCTCGATGATACGCTCAACAGTCTGACAAGGCAGAGGTGAAGGCGCAATCTTGATAAAGACATCAAGTAACTCTTGTACACCAAAGTTATTCAAGGCTGAACCGAAGAAAACAGGTGCAATCTCAGCATTCAAATAGTCTTGAACATCGAATTCAGGATAAACACCTGAAACCAAATCCAATTCTTCACGAAGAATTGCTGCATCTTCACCAATATGATCTTCTAATTCAGGACTATCAATATCGGTAAATTCAATGGTGTCCTGAATCGTTTGTGTTGCAGGTGTAAATAAACTTAAATTTTTGTGGTAGATATTATACACGCCTTTGAAATCAGGTCCCATATTAATAGGCCAACTTAAAGGGTTTACATTCAATTGTAATTCTTCTTCAATCTCGTCAAGCAAATCGAAAGCATCCTTACCCGAACGGTCCATTTTGTTAATGAAGACAATAACGGGTGTTTTTCTCATACGACAAACCTTCATCAATTTTCTGGTTTGTGCCTCAACCCCTTTGGCAACGTCGATTACAATAATAACCGAATCACAAGCGGTAAGTGTACGAAAGGTATCTTCAGCGAAATCCTGGTGACCGGGTGTGTCCAAAATATTAATTTTGTGACCCTTGTATTCAAATCCCATTACCGAAGTTGCAACCGAGATACCTCTCTGACGTTCAATTTCCATAAAGTCAGAAGTTGCAGTCTTCTTAATTTTGTTCGATTTCACAGCACCTGCTACGTGAATAGCACCTCCAAATAACAAAAGTTTTTCGGTTAGTGTTGTTTTACCTGCATCGGGGTGAGAGATGATACCAAAGGTACGTCTTCTCTTTATTTCGTCTATAAAAGCCATAGCTAATTGTGTTTTCTTTCTACTTGAAACTTAAAATTGAGAGTGATTGAACGTATAATATATGTCGAATCACAAACATCAAAGGGCTTATTTGTTCTATATAAAAAAGCATGCAAAACTAAGCATTTTTAGTGGATTTTAAAGTTTGCTCTCAATGAAAATAGTCAATTCAATCCTGTTTTAGAATCAAAAATGCTCAATTTACCGATATTGTTGACTTTACTGAGCTGTGTGAACATTATTTCATCTATTTTTAGCTTTCTGAAAAAGACATTAAGCTAAAAATAGAGATAAACATGAAGAGGATTGCTTTACTTTCTGATACGCATTCGCATTTAGATGATAAAATATTCAAACATATAGAAGCTTGTGATGAAATTTGGCATGCTGGAGATATTGGTAATATTGAAACGGCTGATCGATTGGCAGAACTATTGCCACTGAAAGCTGTTTACGGCAATGCCGATGGGCAGGATGTTCGCCAAGTGCATCCTCTGAATCAAAGGTTCAAATGCGAAGAGGTTGATGTGTGGATGACCCATATTGGTGGTTATCCCAAACGTTATGACATAAATGTACGTGAAGAGATTAAGAGGAACCCACCTCAGCTTTTTATTTCAGGTCATTCTCATATCCTTAAGGTGATGTTCGACAAGGATCTTAATCTGTTGCACATTAATCCGGGAGCAGCAGGTTTGCAAGGTTTTCATCAAGTACAAACTTTGATTCGTTTTACTATAGATGGTAAGCAAATTAAAGACTTGGAAGTTGTTGAATTTGGTACGAAAGGCAAGTAACTTGCTTTATAAGGCCATCATTTATTTTACTTGAAAGCTCATCAGATTGATTCTGATGAGCTTTTTTATTATTTGATTAGTTTGTGTTTGATAATTTTCGTCTATTTAAAGAGATTCGCCTCCAATTACCCTAATTAGAGAATAATTTCACTATCTCTTCATCAATTATTTTTCTCTTCAAAATTTTCTTTTATAAGATTTTTTCAATCGTCTCAAATCAAAGATACATAGGCAATTCTAGAGCAGACAAACATAAATCATAATAGCTGATTTATGTAGACTAGCTAATCCACAACCCATTAGTTCTTAATTATATCCCATAGAATTGAATTATTTACCTGCTTTTAGTATATTTAGATATCTAAATGCTTAAGGAGTCCGATTTGTGTTGAAAGCAAGCAAAAGCAAGGATTTAGAACTAAATAAAAGAAGATCTTTATGTCTGATTTATGAGTTTTTTTATTACTTTAGGAACTCGAAAAAAATAACCTCAAAAGGAGAATACCTCTTTTTATATATCAATATCAAACCAAAATTTTAGAACATGCTTTTTGACCTCGAATTGATTAAATCTGTTTACAAAAATATGCCAGCCCGAATTGAGGCTGCTCGAAAGAATTTAGCAAGACCTCTTACGCTTAGTGAGAAGATTTTGTATTCGCATTTATTCGATAATGATTCTTTGCAGGAATTTAAAAGAGGAGATGCTTATGTGAACTTTGCTCCAGATCGTGTTGCCATGCAGGATGCGACGGCACAAATGGCATTACTCCAATTTATGAATGCTGGAAAATCGAAAGTGGCAGTTCCTTCTACAGTGCATTGCGATCACTTGATTCAAGCTTCGGTAGGTGCTGACGACGATTTAAAGGAGGCTTTATTACAAAATAATGAAGTTTATAATTTCTTACAATCTGTATCAGATAAATATGGTATTGGTTTTTGGAAACCAGGAGCGGGTATTATTCATCAAGTTGTTTTAGAGAACTATGCTTTTCCTGGTGGGATGATGATTGGAACCGATTCTCACACGGTAAATGCCGGTGGCCTTGGAATGGTTGCTATTGGTGTTGGAGGGGCTGATGCTGTAGATGTGATGGCAGGAATGGCTTGGGAGCTTAAAATGCCTAAGCTGATTGGTGTGAAGCTTACAGGAAGACTAAGCGGTTGGGCGTCGTCTAAGGATGTGATTCTAAAGGTTGCAGGTATTCTGACTGTAAAAGGTGGGACTGGCGCTATTGTAGAATATTTTGGAGATGGTGCTGATGCTTTATCTTGTACGGGTAAAGCAACCATTTGTAATATGGGTGCTGAGATTGGCGCAACAACGTCTATCTTTTCTTACGATAAAAACATGAGCACTTATTTACGTCACACAGGACGTGAAGAAATTGCTGAATTGGCTGATAATATTATGCCACACTTGCGTGCTGATGAAGAGGTGACTTTAAACCCTGAGAAATATTACGATGAACTTATCGAGATTAATCTTTCAGAATTAGAGCCATTTATTAATGGCCCATTTACACCAGATTTAGCACACCCACTGTCTGAATTTGCTGATGCTGTTAGGAAGAACGGTTACCCACAAAAATTGGAAGTTGGACTTATTGGTTCATGTACCAACTCGTCATACGAAGATTTATCCAGAGCAGCTTCACTAGCCAAGCAGGCTAAAGATAAAAACCTGAAAGCAAAATCTGAGTTTATTGTAACGCCAGGATCTGAGATGGTTCGATATACAACTGAAAGAGATGGTATCCTAAATGAATTTGAGAATATTGGTGGTGTCATCATGTCGAATGCTTGTGGACCATGTATCGGACAGTGGAAACGTCATTCTGATGATCCAACACGTAAGAATTCAATTATAACCTCATTTAATAGAAATTTTGCCAAGCGTAACGATGGTAATCCTAATACACACGGCTTTGTAGCTTCGCCAGAATTGGTGACAGCCATGGCTATTGCCGGAGATTTAACTTTTAATCCAATGACAGACACGCTAATCAACGAAGATGGTGTAGAAGTGCGATTGGATGAACCACAAGGTTACGAATTACCACCACATGGTTTTGATGTGAAGGATGCAGGTTATCTGGCACCTCAAGCTGATGGGAGTGCTGTGAATATTGTGGTTAATAAGATGTCGGAACGTTTACAGTTATTAGCTCCATTTAAAGCTTGGGACGGTGACGATTACATGGGACTTAAACTTTTAATTAAGGCTAAGGGAAAATGTACGACTGACCATATTTCAATGGCTGGTCCTTGGTTGCGTTTCCGTGGTCACCTCGATAATATTTCTAACAATATGCTGATTGGTGCCATCAATTATTTTAATGACGAAAGCAACTCTATTTTCAACCCAGTATCTGAAAAGTATGAAGAAGTGCCTGCAACAGCTCGTGCAATCAAAGCAAAAGGTTTAGCCAGTTTTGTTGTCGGTGATGAAAATTATGGAGAAGGTTCTTCTCGTGAGCATGCCGCTATGGAGCCACGCCATTTGGGTGTAAAAGTTGTTTTAGTTCGATCTTTTGCTCGAATTCATGAAACGAATCTGAAAAAGCAAGGCGTTCTTGGTTTAACATTCGCTAATAAAGCGGATTACGATAAAATTCAAGAGAAAGATGAAGTTGATGTTTTAGGATTGAAAGATTTTAAGCCAGGGAAAAATTTGACTCTTGTATTGAAGCACGAAGATGGAAGTCAAGACAAAATTGAAGCCTGCCATACGTATAATGAAGCGCAAATAGGATGGTTTAAAGCAGGAAGCGCATTAAACCTTATTCGTAAACAAAACAATTAGTAAAATGGGTATTTATAAAAGGAGATATCCAAAAATACTTAAAAAACATAAAATCAATTTAAACAATAACATTCTAACTACACTAGCCATATGAGAGAGACCTTAAAACTAAAATTATCAAAAAAAATTGATGAGCATCGACCGAGAACAGAACGTCTTTTAAAGGAATTTGGTGATGTTCAGGTAGATAGTGTTACTGTAGCACAAATAATAGGAGGTATGAGAGGTATCAAATCTCTTGTTACTGATATATCTTACCTCGATCCGGAAGAAGGGATTCGTTACCGTGGCTATACGCTTGACGAAGTCATAAAAAATCTACCTAAGGCTAAGGGGGCAGAAATGCCTTTCGTTGAAGGCTTGTTTTATTTGCTTTTAACGGGAGATTTCCCAAATGAAGATGAAGTGATGCAGGTGGTTGAACAATTTAATAAGCGTCGTATTGTACCACGTTACGTTTACGATGTGATTGACTCTTTCCCTGCATCAAGTCACCCAATGGCAATTTTTTCAACTGCCATTTTAACCTTGAATCGCGAATCTGCTTTTAACCGTCAATATAAGGCTGGACTTAATAAGAAAGATTACTGGGAAGCAACTTACGAAGATGCTTTGAATTTGTTAGCAAAGCTACCAGAAATTGCCGCATATATTTATAATAAGCTGTATCGAAAAGGAGACAGAATCCAATCTGATCCGAATTTGGATATGGGAGCAGATTTTGCACATATGATGGGTATAGATAAGCCTTACGATGATGTCTCTCGTCTGCATTTTATTATTCATTCCGATCATGAGAGTGGTAATGTAAGTGCACATACAGGTCACTTGGTTGCTAGTTCATTATCTGATATTTACCTTTCAATTTCTGCTATGATTAACGGTTTAGCAGGACCACTTCACGGATTAGCCAATCAGGAAGTGTTGCGTTGGTTACAGGATGTAATGGACAAGATGGATAATAAGCTGCCAACTGAAGATGAAATGAAACAGTTTGTATGGGATACCTTGAATTCAGGTCAGGTAATTCCTGGTTTCGGTCACGCCGTATTGCGTAAGACGGATCCGCGTTATATGTTGCAACGTGAATTTTCTAAGAAGCATCTACCAGATGATCCAATCTTTAAATATGCTGATTTGCTTTATAAGGTTGTTCCTCCAATTCTTCTGGAGCATGGTAAAGCTAAGAATCCATGGCCTAATGTCGATGCACAGTCGGGTGTTATTCAGTGGCATTATGGCGTAAAAGATTACGATTTTTATACCGTTCTATTTGGTATTGGACGATCAATTGGTATTTGTGCCAATATTATTTGGGACAGGGCTTTAGGTTATCCGCTTGAACGACCAAAATCAGTGACAACTGATATGTTAGAAAAAATGGTTGGTATTAAGAAGTAAGGAAGTATAGCTCACAAAAAATCCCCTTTAAACTAGTGTTTAAAGGGGATTTTTTTAATAATAAAGTTAATTAAGGATGTTAATTTGTTTAAGTTCCATTTCTAATTTTGTCATATCTTTTTGTATCTGATCTTTAAATTGATCATACTGACCTTTTACCTTATCCGATAAAGAATGGTAATATTCAATTCCTCCAAGAAGGTTGTTTTTGAACTTTTCAAGCTTACGAACACTCTTCTTATCTGGATCCTTTAGATCTGCAATCTGTTCTTTCAAGTAGTCGATATAGATATTCAACTCATTGGCAAACATATTAGGACGATCGGTACGTTTAATCAAATTGAAGCGACCATAAATATGATCGACCATTTGCTTGAATGTAGCAGTCTCCGAAAAGTAAGCCATATTTGGACCTGGACAAATAGCAACGCCAGAACCATCAGTCGTTGTTTCCAGATTATTTACAAGATAAGATGCCGCAGATAAACCTTTACAAAGACAAGTTTTTTGACTCATCTTCTCAATCTCAATCTCGTATGCCTCTTCACTCAAATTCTGTGATTTAAGATCCTCAATTTTCAGATTTTGATATTGTCTTGATGCTGTACAGATCGCTTTGTCGGTATATTCTTTGTTGGAAACCAAAAGACGCTTGGTACAGGCACTGCCAAGTTTACCAGCCTTGGTCATTTCTACTTCTTCCTTATCACGGGTATTTCCTTTCAAATTATTGAAACGAACACCTAAAGGTGACGAATGACTTAGGTATAAATCCTCTTCTTTAGCTTCCGAAAGTGTTTTTAGTGTTGTTTTATCAACATCACAAACTTCAGGAACTAATAGGAAAGGCGTACCCCAACCCACAGAGCTGATACCATAATAATCCATCAGAAAATCATGTTCCTCTGATGTGCCAACACCACCTTGAGCGGTGATAGTAAGCTCTAGTTTTCCTTCTGGAACAGGACGATTTTTTGCTTGGAGTGCAGAGTATAGTAGCTCACTTGTATCTGCGCTTAATTCTGATTTATTGTTTTTAAACTCTTCAAGAATTGGTCCCATTAATGAACCATCGGTAGCAAAAGCATGGCCACCACAGTTAAGACCTGATTCAATTCTGTATTCTGAAACCCAGATCCCTTTTTTAGCTAAAAATTTTCCTTGAATAAGTGCCGAACGGAAATCACTTACTTTAAGAACCACTTTCTTTTTAATATAGCCGTCTTCGTTTGGATAAAAATCATCGAATTGCTCCAAGTAGCCATATAAGCGAGGATTCATTCCAGCAGATAATACGACTGACGATTCAAGTGTACTATTGGCAAAACCTCTTAGTGCAGCATGAGCATCGTTATATTCCGATGGTAATTGTTCACCCTCAAAGTAATTGTCCTTATCTACCTTAGTCATGATGTTTACATCAATGTTCCCAAGTGGTAAATTTTCGTTTAACCAAGTCTTAATATCCTTAAGGTAATGGTTATTGTTTACTTTGTCTTGAATTTCTTTTTTTAGAGAAGAGACATCAGGAAGAAGATCCATATATTTCTCAAATTCCTTACCCTTCTCTACTATTGAATCTTTGACTTCTTCGAATTTATCCTTAACCATTTTATCCATAAGGTTAAGGTATGCGGTAATTCTTTCTGCTCTGCAATCCATCGTTTTGCTGGATATAGGTTGGAAAGGCAAACTTAGTTGTTCGCTATAAAATTCACGCAGATTCTCAAGAAGAATATCATCCACAATGGAAACAACTGATGAAATACCATACTGAGCTACTTGCAATGGTGTGTTCACAGTGTATCCCGTTCCCATAACAGGAATGTGGAATGTGTGTGCAGTTTTATTGGTCATTTATTTTTGTTTTTTTGATATGCGTTATGCAATATAACAAGTATTTTTTTTGTTTTGCATTAAACAGCCCGCAAGGTATTGTTTTTAGCCAATTTATCAAATAAAATAATGAAAAAGCGAAGTCTTATTCAGACTTTTGGACTAATATGTGAATAAGGAAAATGCCATTGTTAATCAAAAGAGTTTGTATTGATTTGGATTCTCCTCTGTCTCAATCCCTTCAAGTTTTAATAGACTTTGTTTTCTGTCTAAACCACCAGCATAACCCGTTAGCTTACCACTTTTCCCTATCACCCTATGGCAGGGAATGATAATGGGAATTGGGTTTTGAGAATTGGCTCTTCCCACAGCCCTACATGCTGAGGAATGATCTATATTATTGGCGACATCCTGGTATGAACAGACATTCCCGTATGGAATAGCTATCACTTCTTTCCAAATCTGTTTTTGGAAAGGTGTGCCATGTGGATTTACGTTTACCGTAAATTCTTTAAGCTGTCCGTTAAAGTAGGCCTTAAGTTCATATTTAGTGTGTTCGAGTAAATCAGATCCTTCGATCCATTCAGGATAAATCTCATGAGCTTTATCTTTAGCTTGAAATATAATTTTTTTTAAGGCGAATTCCTGGGCAATAAGAAGTAAATCTCCTATTGGAGATGAGAGTATATCATAATAAACTTGCATATTAGATCGGCTTAGATTTTGTATTGTTTATTGATATCTCGAAGATAATAAAAAGTGAGCTTAAGTGAATTTTAAAAAGATGTTTTTAAAAAAATCTCATGAATATTATCAAAAATAAAAAGCCCAATCGTTAAAAATGAATGGGCTTAATTTTATTATGCAATTTTTTCGTTTGTCTCCGCTAAATCGCGTAATACGACCGAAGCAATATAACAACCGAATATTGGAGGCATATATGAGATTGTACCCACGTTCGATCTTTTATTTTGACTGTCAACCAGTACCACAGCTTTTTTATCGACATCTTCAGGTGAAAAAACAACTTTTACACCTTTGCGAACGCCTATTTGATGCAGTTTCTTTCTAAGCATTCTCGCCAACCTGCAATTGTAGGATTTAGAAATATCTTTGACCTGAATTTGGCTTGGATCCATTTTTCCTCCAGCACCCATCGAGCTCACAATTTTGTAGTTGTTCTTGAGACTATGGAAAATTAAAAATAATTTTGGAGCAAGTGTATCAATGGCATCTACCACATAATCGTAATGGTTTTCATCCAAGACCGCTATCATGCGATCTTCTCGCAAGTATTCATTAATGACTTTTAGTTTTAGATCTGGATTAATATCCAATAACCTATCTGCCATTACATCGACTTTATTTTTACCTAAGGTTTGTGTTGTGGCTGGCATTTGTCTATTAATATTCGATGCTTCAATATCATCGCCATCAACGATGGTCATTTGACCAACTCCTGCACGACATAGTAGTTCTGCTGCATAAGCTCCAACGCCACCAAGTCCAACTACTAATACATGAGCATTTTTAACTTGCTCTAATCTATCTTCTCCGAGAAGCAGTTCCGTTCTGCTCAACCATTCTGTATTCATCTATCTTCAAAAAATATAAGTAAATCTTACGAGTTGATGGTATTTCAGACTATTACTCTGACTGAAATACGCATTTGTAAGTCTCAAAAAGGTCCTTTTTTAGTTCTTCTAATTGTATGCTCTTTAATTGAGCTGCTTTATTATATATATCAATAATAGAATGTTCACTCTCATCCGTTTCCAGGAATACTCGATTTATTGGTATTTCTACAAATACATTTTGAATCTTCTTATCGAATAACAAGGCTTCTCCAAAGGAAATATAACAGTCCTGTTTTAGTAGATTGTTTGCAATCTGAATCGTGTTTCTAAAACCGTGAATCAACCAAGGGGTAGAAGCTTTAATTTTATTTTTAATTGAAATCAATTCAGGAAAGCATCTCACACAGTGAATGATAATGGGCTTTTTGAGACTTTCCGCTATTGCAATCTGTTTTGCGAAAAATTCCTCTTGTATATTCAAAGGAGTCGATATCGTTCTATCTAAACCAATTTCTCCAATGGCTAATACCTTGTCAATTGAAGCAATTGTTTTAATAAAATCAAGATCTTCGTCTGCACTATCCTTATTAAGATGCCAAGGATGCAGGCCCACTGAAATGTATTTGTCAGAATAATCTTCAAGTTTGATCTGTTCAGGAAAATAATTGACCATAGATAATACACCTTCCTTATAATAGGAATGGTGCGTATGTATATCTATGAAGGGCGTTTCGTGCATTTTCTTTTATTTGCTGGCAAAAGTATGAAAATATCGGAAAATGTAACTCTTTATTAGGGATTAGATTGGGAGGGTGGACTTAGTTTATCTCAATGATCTTCATTTTATTACTACACATTTAATAAAGATAAGATTTTAAGTTGACTCTTAAAAGCTTTATTAAAAATAGAGTAATTTCGTCTGTGAGCCTTGTAAACACAGAAAAAAACACTTACTTTGCAAATATAAACGAACGTTCTTTACATATAAGATAATAGCATAATCGCATTAGTTATCGATTGTTAAACTCAACACTTACAAGTTACCGAGAAAGCTACACGTCTGCAAAAGCAGGCCCCAACCTTAGGGTTGTTTTAGGACACGGGGGAAACTTGACCAGATGGGCACTCAAATCCTGTTTTATAGGAGTTTATAAATCCATTAGCTAGTGCGATTTTTTATGTCCCAATGTGGCTTAAGTATATGTAAACGTCTTTTATATCTATTCAATTTTGATTTCGGTAATCTCTCCGGAATTGCTATTTTTGTGTCTAATTAAGGACTAATCACAAACACACATCAGTTTTGACTCAGCGATATTTTTTACAACTTTCTTATAAGGGAACCAATTATCATGGTTGGCAAATACAGCCCAATGCTATTACCGTTCAGGAAGTGTTGAATAAGGCTTTAAGCACTGTTCTTAACCAAGAGATCAACGTTGTAGGCTGTGGTAGAACAGATACAGGTGTTCATGCCAGTGATTTTATGGCTCATTTTGATGTCGCAGAAGCACGAGATGTTGAAAAGGAGAAACTTGTATTTAGGTTGAATCGCTTTTTGCCTTATGATATTGCTGTTGATTCAATGTTTCCGGTTAAACCAGAAGCACATACTCGTTTTGATGCCTTAGCGCGAACATACCAATATTTTATAACTAGAAATAAGAATCCTTTTCGTTCCAATTCTCATTGGCATATGGACCGTGATCTTGATGTTGAGAAAATGAATGAGGCTGCAAAATTACTTTTTGAATATGATGATTTTACAAGTTTTAGTAAGCTTCACACCGACGCTAAAACGAATATTTGTAAAATCTTTAAGGCCGAGTGGGAAGATAGAGGTGGTGAGTTGGTATTCACCGTAAGTGCTAATCGTTTTTTAAGAAATATGGTTAGAGCTATTGTAGGTACTTTGGTTGAAGTTGGTCGTGGCAAAATGGATATGGCTGGTTTTCGTCAGGTTATTGAAAGTATGAACAGATGCAACGCTGGTTCTTCGGTTCCTGGTCATGGGCTATTCCTTTGTACTATTGAATATCCCCAAGGCTTAAAACTGGAAGATGCCTGATGAAATCTACTTGTTTACAGATGGAAGCGTAAATACTCAATCAAGAATAGGTTTTGGAGCTTCTTTAATAGTAGAGGATTTAGCAATATCTCCTGACGAAGCTAAAGAACTGGTACAATTGAAGCAATTTGAAGATACTTCATCTACAAAGTTAGAATTGCAGATTTTATTAGACACACTCGCGAAACTTGAAAAGAGTAAGAAGCGGGTGATTGTTTATACTGACTCTCAAAATATTGTTGGTTTGTCTGATAGGAGGTTGCGATTAGAGAAGAACAAGTACATTTCAAAGAATGGGCGACTAATCGATAATCATGTATTGTATAAAGAGTTTTATAGAATTACAGACTTGTTGAACTGCCAGATTGTAAAAGTTAAAGGACATAAAAGTTCATCTCTCAAAAATAAAATTGATCTCTTTTTTACTCTTGTTGATCGGGCAGCTAGAAATGGTTTGCGAACTCATGGCTAATATTTCTACTCTTCTGCTGTTTTACTCATCATTTTTAAAGTGAACCAAGCTAAAAGGAGTATTACGATACCAATTATTCCCCATAGCCACTTTTCATTCATGAATAAGGCTTCTTTAGAAGTTTTTGATTTCTTCTTGATTATTTGTTCTTCGCCTAATGTAAGCACACTTATCTTCTTTGGGATTTTATTTGCGAAACGAGAGATGTCGTAATTTGGTTTTCTTGCATTAGAATTACCGTAGGTAAGCCAATAAGACGCACTATCCTTAAAACGAGCAAGTAGTTGCCAGATGTATCCGCTTACTTCAATACCACTTACATTTAGAGCTTCATTATCGTGATTTAAAATGATAACTTTGAAATGTTGAGCTTTAATACTCTTAAACTTGAATTTGTTTTGTTCCAGTGATGTTAAGGTTCCAGAAGTGATCGTTCTGTAATTGCGTTTCCAAGCTTTTTCTGTTTTTATACTGTCATTTAAATAGCGAATACTAATAGGTCGATAATAGTCATACGACTTCTCTATCTTTATTTTCAATTCACTTACTAGAACGGGAGAACCCAAATCAATATTAATTTCAGTTGCTTTCCTCTTTTTATTTTGCTGTATGTCTAGTTTGCTGATTTGGTATTTTCTCAATTTCCCATTAATGACTTCTTTACGAGATATCTTCGCATTTTGCAATACAGGTTTCTCGGTACTTGTAATATGCACTTTGAAATATGGAAATTTGCTATTGGGAAAGTTAAGTTGTGAATGTTGATAATTTGTATGCTCATTTTTAATCGATAGAATTCGGTAATCTTCAATTATGGTGTACCAATCCTTTTGATTTTGGCTTCCTTCCAGAGATACGATCCAATCGAAATTATCCTGCTGAAAATCTAATTGAATTCGATTGATTTCATCTTTTGTTGGAACCTTGAAAGAATAATAATACCCACTTTTATTGTGAGATTGATTCAATAATTTAAAATCAATATTCTTATCCTTAACCGTTTCTTTACTTGCCCGAATTAAATAAGGAGCCTCAATTGTATCTCTTTGAGACGAGATGCCAATTATTCTGATATCTGAGAAGTCTGAAGAAACTTGAGCAAAAATGTCGTTTGGTAAGTCCAATTTATGCCACTGATCTGTTACGCCAATAATCTCTCTTTGGTAATTGAAGTCTTTAGTCTGTCCAAAAGTATTGGCGCAGACTAAAAGTAATAGGTATATACAGATTCTAGTTTTCATGAATTCGGGTTTTGTATGCTTAGGATCTTCCGATTCTTAATTCATTTTAATTTATCTCAATATCAGCTTCCTCTGAAATATTGCTTTTGTATTTATTGTACAGAAATGAAATAATTAAAAGTAAGATTCCAAGTGAAACAAATACAATGGTTTTAGCGATTGTACTCAAGTGTGAGATATCGTAAAAGAATAGTTTGATCAGTGTAATTCCAAATAATCCAATGGCTCCAATTCGTAAATGTTGTTTGCTCTTCCAGATACCAAAAGCAATTAGCAGTAAAGAATAGGAGCCCCAAAGAATACTCAATCCCAGTTTATAAGATTGGGCAGAATCCGTAATGTCCATCCAGTTTAATAATTCGCTACTTAGCATCCATAAAATAGAAGTGAATAGTAAATATTCAAACCCAAGCTTAAATGTATTAGTATTTAATCTCTGTTTGATTTGTACATACAATACACTTAAAGCGAATGCAGCAAAAACCATTGAAATGTATCGTATTGCAAGATTATAAATGCCATGATGAAAATATTCTGATTGTTCATTCCCAAGATAAGTCTCTCTTAATTCGCTTACAGAATAAAGTCCCTGTGTTAAGAATAAAATCACTGACAAAGTGATAAATCCAACACATGCATAATCGATTTTTTTGTTTTGGAGTTTTTTGATGTTAAAAAATGAAAGCAGAGAAAAAAACAAGAGGGAATAGTTCAAAACCCATATCGTTTGAAAGTTCTTGATATCAAAGTTTTTAAATATGCTTTCAAAGTTTTGACCTTCTGCTTGAACGGAAATGGCAGAATCAGTAAATAGTTGTTTCCAATAGGTATCAATCTCCATTCTTACCGAAAAGTATAAGGTGAAAATTAAGATAGATGGTACCAAATAGGATACCAATTTGGTTAAGAATTTTTTTGATATGATTTGTGATGGGTATTTTGGATTGTAATTGATACGATTAATAAAACCGAACGAAATAACAAACAGCACAGCGCCTAGAAAGTACACATTAAGGACAGGTGTAATTCTAGATAAAGGGTCGGAAACATGATATGAATTGTACATCTCTGTCCAATCTTGCATAATGCTTACGAAAGCTAAAAACATCATCGCATAGGATAGTCGCTCGTATATCGAAACTTTTTTAGTTCGTCCAATCCAAAACAAAAGAGCAGATTCACTAACCCAAAGTAAAGTAACCCAGTTACCATCTAATTGCACTGGTATTGTGATGGTAATAAATATGAGTACCAAGCCAGATATCAGATGGAAAATGTTTTTGTCGGCAAGATTTCTTTTGTAGATTAAAATGCTCACGATGCTATGCGCAATTGCATTACACAGCGTAAAAAGGCCAAGATATTCTTCATGGTTTTTACTTAAAATCGCACATCCTAAACCGTAAAAAATAAAGGAATTACTTAGAAGTAGAGAGCTGTTGGTTTTCTGAAAAGCTTCCTTACGGAAAACTTTGTATGCAAGGAACATGAGGTAAAAGGTGGCAAAAAATACAAGAAGAAATGTACTGCCAATACCGAAATGTTCATCGTAGGAATATTCTCCCACAAACCAGGAGAAATAGATTAACCAACTTAAAGAGAAAGCCGCATAGTATAGTGGTTTCCAATATTTTTTGAAAGCTATAAATAGAACCCCTATGTTTATAATAGCCATATAACTGAAAAGAACAGCAACTTGACCCGAACCATCGCTAAGAAGAAAGGGAACAGCATAAGCACCAACCAAACCGATATGTGCGATAACTTGCCTATTGTAATTAATAGCTGCAACTACTGTGAATACAGTGAAGATGAGCATAAGAATAAAGGCAAAAGTTTGAGGAAAGAGCTGATAATAACTGTATGCAGCAAAAGTAATGAAGTACATGATTGCTATTGCTCCACTTACTAAAACGGAGCTGTAGCTTTCGTATTTTTCCTTTAGTTTTATTCCAAATCCCAATAAACCGATACCGGACAAATACCCTAATATAATTCTGGTTAAAGGACTAATTAGATCATTATCAATTGAGTATTTTGCACCAATTGATACGCCAATAATCGTAATTGCAATCCCGATTTTATTAATGAGATTTTCTCCAATAAACCTTTCCAGATCTGATTTAGATTTTGGAGACTTCTTTGCTTTAGGAGGTGTTACAGTTATTGGACTTGTAGTTTCAAGCTTTTGTTCTTCCTGTTTTATTGGAGATGCTATATTTTTTAGATCATCAAGAATAGTTTCATTCAAAATTCTAGTCTTGTTTTCTTCAGCCAGAGGTTTTGCTTCGGTATTCTTTAAGCGAATTATTTCATATCGTAATTCGCTAATCTCATTTGAAAGTGATTCTTGTTTATTCCAAAGTGATTCTTGTTTTCTTAGGAGCTCTTGTATTTTTTTGTTGTTGTCTGGCATCTAGTCGAATTTAGGGTATTCGTATTCAATTACCTCATTCTGTAATAGTAGGAAGCGGTCGAACATTAATGAGTTCGAATTTATATAAAGCATTCAAATTAAACAAAATATTTATCTCTTCAGGCTAAAACTGAGATTCGTGGATTACTTGTATCTAAGAATTCCAAATTTCCCAGCTTTTCTCAGCTTGTAAATGCAACATTCTTAAACCATTGTGTGCTTTAGCGCCTTGTTCTGTGCCTTTCGACATGAAAAGAGTCGTAGATGGGTTGTATACGAGATCGTAAAGGAGATGCTTCGAACTTATGCTTGAATAATCTAGATCTGGGCAAGCATCTACTTTTGGTGAGGTTCCAAGTGGGGTGCAATTGATAATCAATCGGTGATTTGAAATAATCTCCGCATTTAGGTCCTCATAAGAGATCGACGTATCACTTCTCCTGCGAGAAACAGATTTATAATCGATATTTTGATTTTTTAGCGCAGTCGCAACGGCTTTTGACGCACCTCCTGTACCCAATATGAGTGCACTTAGTTTTTGACCATCAATAAAGTCAGCTAATGATTCACCGAATCCAAAGATGTCAGTATTATAGCCTTTCAGGTAGGTTTTCCCATTTTTTCTGCGAATCTGTATCGAATTGACAGCTCCAATTTCTTTGGCTAGTGGATCAATCTCATCCAGATAGGCCATAACTTCCTCTTTATAAGGAATGGTAACACATAGACCCAGTAAGCTTGGGTTATCCTGAATCACATCAAGGATCTTTTCAATGCTAAGGATCTCGAAATTTAAAAACTGAGCATCAATAACTTCTTTCTGGAACTTATCAGTAAAGTATTGTTTAGAAAATGAGTGTCCAAGTGGATTACCAATGATGCCGTATGTTTTCATGAGTTCAAGGCTAAAGTCCCGATAGTTATCGGGAAAAGTTTAAAGAAAAGATAAAGGGATTAAAGGATAAAGTTACAAAGGATAAAGGTGAAAAAAAGTTAGTGAAGGGTATTCCTAATTCTGTAATCAACACATTACCATATTATCACATCATCCTATTATTTTTCTGATTCAGGACTGTACTTATCCATAATGATGATGACGATGAAACCCAGAATTGCAAGTCCAATGGCAAATATTAGATTGGCATTCTGCCCAGATATACTTTCAAAAGTTTGTGGTAAAACATTATTTGTATCTAAGGATTTTTCTACTCCATGACGATCGATAAAAGTTGAGACTGTTTGTTTCCATGGCCATACTTTATTCAATGAGCCAATCATAAAGCCTGAAAGTAAGGCAATAGTCATATTGTGATATTTTCTCAATAACCAGCTTAATAGATTTGAGAAACTTAATAAACCGACTACGGCTCCTGCACCAACAACGGCAATAATATCTAGCTTAAAGCTGCTTAGAGCATTTAAAACAAATGCGTATTTACCTAATAGCAAAAGGATAAAAGCACCAGAAATACCTGGTAAAATCATAGCACAAATTGCGAGCGCTCCTGATAGAAAAAGAAACCAATAAGCGTTGGTCGTTTCTGCAGGCGTAACAACAGTAACCATATAGGCAAGCCCGATTCCAACTATCATAGCTATGATACTACGTAATTTCCATTCGGTTATTTTCTTTGCAATAACGAGGGCCGAAGCGACAATTAAGCCAAAAAAGAAAGACCAGATTAAGATAGGGTGTTGTTCTAAGAGGTACTTTATGAGTTTTGCCAGAGACAAGAAACTGATTGCAATACCAATAACGATTGATAACAAAAAGTTACCGTTTACAGCTTTCCAAAAATCAGCGAGCTTAAAATTTAACAACAGCTTAATTGAACTCAGGTTAATCGACTTGATACTTTCAATAAGTTCTTCGTAAATACCCGTTATAAATGCAATCGTTCCACCAGAAACGCCAGGTACCACATCAGCAGCTCCCATTCCCATGCCTTTGATGGCAATAATACTATAGTCTTTTATTGATCGGGTCATATTCTTAATTTATTAGTCGGTCTGAGACGTATTTATGCCTAGTGGAAAATACAAGACCTAAAAAAAAGCTAATTCTATTGATTAGCTTTTATAATTTGTTTGAATTTGTTGTTGTTTTCCAGTTCAGGGAATTGAATGAAAATATCTTCAATTTTATTCTCTGGGTTTGCCATTGCTTTACGGAGATAGTGTTCAGCAGCATTTGTGTCAGCTGCTAACATATAATAAGCCGCGAGGTTATTCTGAAGTTGAACATCCTCAGGACAACAGCCTAAACTTTCAAGTAAAACGTCAATGGCAGCTTCTTCTTTATTATTTTGATGATAGAACTCAGCCAGAGTGATGGCATAAGTTGGATCATAAGGGTCTAAGTTGATAGCCTCACGGAAACAATGTACTGCTTTTTGAGCTTCTGGTTGACGAGAATAGGCCGATCCTAATGCAAACCAATAATCTGGATTTGTATCTTCTAGACTTTTAGCTTCATTAAGATAGATTAAGCTTTCATCAATTTTATCCTGATAAAGAAGAATTAAGCCCATACCAAACCAAGGATCAGAAAATTTTTCATCCTCTTTGATGGCATTCTCGTAATAAATCATTGCTTGATCGAACTCTTCAAGCTTTTCGAAGCATTCTCCGATATAAGAATAAGTGGAGGCATGATCATCTTCGAATTCAAGATATTCGATATAGCTCTTGATGGCTTCTTCGAAATTATCACATAGAGCTAGAGCATTGGCCTTATTAAAATAGGCTTTGCTATGCTTTTCGTTTATGGCAATACAGAAGTCGTAAGCCTCTACAGACTTAAGACTCATATCGTTTCTGTTATAAAGAATTCCTAGATTGTACCAGGCATTGTCTGAAAATGGATCAAGCTCTAGATAAGCCTTATAAGCTTTAATGCTTTCCTCATCATGTTGCATTTTTTCGTAACAATACGCAATCTCAAAAAGAATCTCAGGATCTTCAGGATCTAATTGATGAACTTCTATAAAATAGGGAAGAGCCATTTCATATAAGCCTAAATGCTCAAAAGAAACAGCTATGCTGTATAATAAATCTTCCTTATCATCGTAACACAAATCCAAGGCAATGTCGAATTGGATTTTAGCGTTTTGAGGTTTTTTAAGGATGTTATAAATATTCCCAATAAGGATGTAAATGTTCTTATTTGTGCTTTCTATTTTCCTCAGTTTTTTGAGAATCGTAAGCGCTTTAATCTCTTCTCCTCTGCTAATAAGCACTTGTGCTTGTTTTAGTTGTAATGAAATAGAAGAGGGGTGTTGTGCTAAGGCTAATTCTGAAGCTTGGTTCGCTTTAGCCAATTTGCTGTTTTCAAGATAGTGGTCGACGAGGTTCTCAAACTCATGTACATCGAAGTAGCATGGCTTGTTAGTCTTGAGCATAGTTTCGAATCTGTCTATCGATTCAAGAGCATCATCGTCAAAATAATTCTCAGTATTATCTATCATTGATTTATTTGAAGTGATAATTCTAGTAAGCAAAAATAGTTATTATTTGCAGAATTTCAATAATAAGTTATTAACATTAGTTATTTGTCTCTATTTGGTGTTAAAACTTCCTGAGAATAATAAGCCGCCAACAACTCCCATTAGGATATAGGCTACTTGTGAACCCAGATTTCCAGCATTTTCTATGGGGGAGCCTAAAAATACTGTACTGATGCCCATGAAAGCTTTGCTTCCAGGTACCAGCATAATGATTCCCTGAGTAATAAAAACATGGCGAGGAGATTTTGTAATATATGAGAAAAGATGACTCACCAAGACAACTGTAATACTTCCTATGAAGGTGCTGATAAGAATACCTGTAAAGGATAGAAGCACTGTTACGCTATAGCTGATGATACTGGTCATAATGCCATATATCATATCTTTTCGTCTCACCTGAAAAATGGGTAAAAGACAGATCGCTAGCAAAGGAATTCCCAGATAACTGGTCCATTGTGGCATATTCGATATGGCCGAGTTGATATTGATATCACAGAACAATGGGAGTACTGATAAACCTAAAATAGTTCCAAAGAATTGCTTGAAGAGCGATATCGATGCATCGAATAGTTTTGCCGAACCTGATACGAGACTTTTGTATGTAATCTCTTCGAGTGCTGTTGTTATGGCTAAACCAGGAATGAAAATGATAATGGCTGACAATATCGTAAGTGGTATGTTTAAATTAGGAAGCCATAGGGATAATAAGCCAATGAGTATGGTCACCACAAAGGCAGCCAAGGCCTCAAGCGTGTTGTTGACGAATTGAGATCTTAAGCTCAAGTAGGTCAGGCTATAAACCACAATGCCCATAAGACTTGCCACAAGACAAGAAATCCAATTGGTACCCAAAAGTAAACTAAAGGAGCCTGCACCTAATGCAAAAGCCAGTGTTAAGATCAGGTGATTAACCGTCTTACTTTGTTTATATACCATTCGAAGTTGCAGACTTGCTTCGTCAAAATCAATTTGATCAGCCAAAACCTGGTCTGTAATTTCCACTGATCTGGATAAGGCTCCCAGGTTTAATCCACCCGGAGAAACACTTTCTATATGGTTATAGGATTCATCCTCATTCTCACTATAAAAAACATAGTTAATCCATGTAGGTGTATCCATAAAACTACCTCGTATCCCTTTCGTTTTAGCGACTTCAGAAAGATAGATTTGGATTTTGTAAGAAGGTACACCGTAGATGTGTAAAGCTCTTCCTAATTGTATAATGAATTGGTATTGTTTGGGTGTTTTCAATGCTATTTATCTTGTTTATTCTTAAGTGGAACAAATATAGATAAGACTTTTGAAGTGGAGAGAGCTTTTGAGAAATAAATTTGAAGGAATAAAAAGAGATCAATCCCGATACTCTAGATTAGATTTTGTTTGCGTCTGTCAGGATTACTATCGAGAAACTCTATCATCACCCGACTTAGTAAATTCTTTGTCGGGTTTTTTTATGCAATACCTTTGAAGATTTTAGTCCAAAATAAACGATTCATACGGAACCGACAACATGAATCGACTTGTTCGGCACTATTCTGAAAAAAAATATCAAATAATTAAAACTCCTTAGCATTTGAAGTTCAATCGATTCACTCCGTACAGACTGTAAACATTGACTTCTATGATGTTTTTATTAAAAAAAAGCTTGGAGTTAATAAAAAATACACCATCTTTGCATCGCAATTAGGAGAAACGCGGATGTGGCGTAATTGGTAGCCGCGCTAGACTTAGGATCTAGTGCCGAAAGGCGTGGGGGTTCGAGTCCCTTCATCCGCACAAAAAGGATCAATACGAAAGTGTTGATCCTTTTTTTTATTCCCAAAATTTTGAGCTGAGAGCCCGGGGATAATGGATCACATTCATTTTCTAGTTCTGGTTAAGGAATCGTTCTAATTAAGCATATATTTTGGATTCTATTTTAAATCTTTCGCTAGAGCCGCTGGGCTCATACTTTTTTATTCACTCATTATAATACGGGTGTTCATGAACTCACTTCGCTCGTTTCTTAGATAAAAAGTAAGCTCCCCCGGAGGGCATATGAGCACCCTTATATTTTAGTTCGCGAATCAAAAATCAAGTCAGCCTGATCCTTGTTTTCTCAATGTGGAAACAAAATTAGCACGCCTCACGGCAGGCTGACAAAGCCCGCCCAAAACTTTCTGATAAAAATATGATTAAGATTGTGAGACGGATTTTAAATCTGGCCTCGGCAGTGCAAGTGGGGCCCCATAGGTGAAAAAGGCGTTAAAAACAGAATGCTGTTTGAGTTAGGTACGAACGAGTTCAGTCTGTTTAGCCTTTGAACCGTGATGGGTCACTGAGTGCCGGAGCCATTGATTTTTGTTACTTTTCATCAAGGAAAAGTAAATAAAAAAAAAGTTTGTATTATGAATCTGATTTTGCAGTGAAACAAATTTCCCAAGAATTGATGAAAGTGAAATTCTTCCTATTTTAACAAAGTAAGATTATTCACCTATACCCAGAAATCTCTCTTGATCTTCTTTGAAAGGAGTTTTAGATATTGAGTCTTTCTTATTGTGTTTAATAAAAACATTTGAGTAATTATAGAATTAGATCCAACTTTTACTGGTGATCCGGGATAATTCGGATTGATCCTTACGAACCCTAGTCCCGAATTTCTTTTGGGATTACCTCAAGAAAAATAGTCTGTAACGTTTATTTAGGACTAGTAAAAGTGATTTCTAATGTGAGAGTTTTTGATCCACACCAACCTATTCACTGTTTAAATATTCATAACGACATCTCGATCTGTAGTATTGCACTTGAAAAAAGAGTCAAAAACTTTTACTAGTATATCTATTTGCACTGAATGTACTTAAACACAAGAAAAAAGTGATTCATCAACGATTTTCAACTATTAGGGGAAATTGAATTGAATTCTCACCAAATCAACCTTAAGGTTATTAGAAAAAAAATAATCCAACTATTGGTATATGTGTAGGATATGGTCTAAATTGTAGCATGGTCGCCTCAAAACGAAACTAACTACCTTGTTTTCCATGTTTCTTTAATGTATGCCTAAAGTTAATTTGAATGAGTTCTTCTCACTACTATTTATTAATAAAGATGATTAACAAATGATTTTGAGAATATTAATTTGGAAAAATGATTTGCGATGAGAAATAAATTAACAATGCAATTGATTAATATAAGCAGGGTGGTTCTTCTCTTACTTTTGTCTTTGATGATAAGTTGTTCTCATGATGATGATGATATTATTGAAGATTCAGAACCTCAAATTGTATGGAATTATGGGTATACCTATAGTTATGAATATGAGGATGTAAGTCTGATAGGAGGTGAACTAAGAGCGAGCTTTAGCGTAAATGGAGAATCTGGCAACATAGAAGTAAATGCTTTCGTGAAAGATATTGATGGAAATATTATTGACACCCAGTCAGAAACTTTTTTTGTTGAAGTTGGAAAGGTTTATAATCTTTTTATTAAATGCCGAACTACTAATGGGAATAATAATGAATCCACTCATCTTCGCCTTAATTCTCCTCAGTCATTAAGGGGATATTTGCTGGAATTTGAAGAGCTAAGATTATATAGTGTAGAAATATTGAGACTAGAAATAAGAATTGATTCAGATTCTTGAAATAGTCCATAAAACTTTTCGCTAGAACCGCTGGGCTCTTCCTTTCTTATTCATTCATAATTGAATACTATGTGCCTGAGGAAGAACGGCAGTGCGGTTATTTCTCTCTACCCATTTTATGAGATGGGAAGCTCGTTGTACGAATGGATTGCAAAACAGAATGAAAAAAAACATTGCTACACATTCATAATCTTGTGTTAGGACCCGGACTTCAGAAAACGGATGCTTTTGCCCTTGTTTTGAGTTAGGAACTGGGATCCGTTATTGAGTTTAATGGATGAGCAAATATTCAATTGCACCGAACTAGTTCAATGCATTTTAAATCGAACTTGCAATCAGTGATTGGTGCTTTAATTGGATAGAAATACGCGTAAAAAAAAAGCACGAATGTATCATTCGTGCTTTTGAATTATCATTGAGATTAATCTCTTTCGCTTGCAATTGTAGTCACCATCTTCATTTTACTCATCACGTATTTGTGTGAATTCTTAGTGTGAGGCAATGTGCATTCGCTGCAATCTTTAAAACCGTTGGTATATTTAAAATTGCCACCACATTTATCTTTCAGCATGTATAGAGGGCAAAAACAAAACAGACAATTGAATTCATCTTCGTTCTCAACCTTATGGCATGGGAAATATTCGCATTTTCTATTTTGGGTAAACTTATAATGTTCAGACATATCTTTGATTCTTTACGGATACTTTTCTAAAATGATGTTATTATTTTGATGTAAAGTAAAACATCAACCTGAACTATTCCTATCAATTATTTAGTTTTTCAAACATGCTAATTCTACCTTGTTTTCTTAAAGCGAAGTGTTTTGCTATTTAGTTTGAAAATTTAATTAATTATAGTGTTTGTTTTTACTTATTTTTTCTTGTCAAAAGAAGATACTTGTTGTTTGGTCTTAGGGTTTTATCGATCTGAAGATTCTCTTTCTATTAGTTTTACTGGAAGGACGATGGTTTCCTGACGGTTACCCGTTTTGTTTTGGATGATATCCAAAAGAAGTTCTGTCGCTTTAAGTCCCACATCGAAACCCGATTGTTCTATGGTGGTGAGCGAAGGACTTAGGTATTCAGAGAAAGGTTCATTACTGAAACCGACTATGGCTAAATCTTCTGGAATTCTGATGCCCTTTTCTTTAGCATAGAGTATGATGCTTAAGGCTGTTGTATCATTAGCAGCGAAAATTGCATCCGGAGGATTAGAGGATTCAAGCAATCTTTTAGCACATGCCATACCATCTTCTCTGGTAAGAGGACTTTCTATGATTTGATCTTCATCAATAGTAATATGATGCTTTCTTAGAGCTTTCAAATAGCCTTGAAGACGATTGATGTAGATGTTTAAATGTTGCGGGCCACTAATGTGTGCAATACGTTTGCACCCTTTTGATATTAGATGTTCCGCAGCTAAAAATCCACCTTTAAAGTCATCGACCACCACCTTGCTGGTTTCCAATTCATCACAAACTCTATCAAAAAAGACTAATGGAATGTTTCTGTTGGTGAATGTTTTGTAGTGATCGTAATTGTCTGTATTTAAGGCAATAGATGAAATGACTCCATCTACTCGTGATGCAAAAAGAGTTTGTACACAATCTGCTTCTCGTTCTTCTTGATCGTTTGATTGACAGATGATAACATTATAACCTTTTTCTCGTGCAAATTCTTCGATACCAGTAATTGCAGAAGAGAAGAAGTAGCGACTAATTCGTGGAATGATAACACCGATGGTCTTTGTGCAACTTGTGCGCAAATTTGAAGCCAGGGCATTAGGCTGGTAACCTAATGTTTTTGCCATATCACGCACAGCTGTCTTAGTTTTTTCACTAATACGCGAGTTATTATTGAGTGCACGAGATACTGTAGAACCTGAAATTCCTAGTGCTTTGGCAATGTCATGTATGGTAATGTTACTCTCTTTCTTCATTATATACTCTTGGTTGAATTTCCAGTACAAAGATGCTAATAATTTTTAGATATGATGATGAAATTGAATAAAAAGGTAAACGATTGCGCAGTATTGAAGTCTTCTCGAAAAATATATAAGTTTTTAATATAGCTGAAGAACGTGGTTTTATTGGGGCTTTGATTGTATAAGAGCATCTTGTGGATGTGGAAATAAAAATAAAAATCAGACAATCGATTGCACAATTCAATTGCATTTTATTTCTTTGTGTCGATCAAGAAGTGAAAATGAATCATTCTTGGAAACTACAGATTATTCAAATTATAAAAAATAGATAGCTATGAGCCTAAAGTACGAAGAGAGATATGCTACTCATCCAGCAGATGCAAAGAGTTACGATACGAATCGTTTAAGAGATGAGTATTTGGTGCAGAATGTTATGGAAGAAGGAAGTGTTAATCTGACTTATTCACAATACGATAGATTGATTGTAGGGGGAGCGGTTCCAACCAATAAGGCTTTAATATTGGAAACAATTGATCCATTAAAAGCAGAATATTTTCTTGAAAGAAGAGAATTAGGTGTTGTGAATGTTGGTGGAAAAGGAAGCGTAAGTGTTGATGGTGAAGTGTATGAGTTAGAATACAAAGAAGCTTTATACGTAGGAAAAGGAAAAAAAGAAATTGTGTTTAATAGTTCAGATGCTTCTGCTCCAGCACATTTTTATTTGAATTCAGCACCTGCACATGAGGTATTCCCAACGGTAAAAGTTAGCCGTGAAGATGCTATTGTAATTGAATTAGGTGACGCTAAGAACTCGAATCGCAGAACTCTTAATAAACTAATCGTATCTGATACAATTAAAACGAATCAAATACAAATGGGTATGACTGAGTTACATCCAGGTAGTGTTTGGAATACGATGCCAGCACATACACACAGTAGAAGAATGGAAGCTTACTTCTATTTCGAAGTACCAAGTGATCAAGCGATCTGTCATTTCATGGGCGATCCTAAAGAAACTCGTCACATTTGGATGGCAAATGAAGAAGCGGTTTTCTCACCAACTTGGTCGATTCACTCGGCAGCAGGAACAAGCAACTATACGTTTATTTGGGGTATGGGCGGTGAGAACTTGGATTATGCAGATATGGATATTTGCAAAACCAACGACTTGCGTTAAGCAATTGCTGTTGTGATATAAAATAAATTGTAAGTTTTTTAAAAGATATAGATATGATTCTTGATTCGTTTAAGTTAGATGGAAAAGTTGCTTTGGTAACAGGTGCAACTCATGGTATTGGAATGGCAATTGCTTCTGCATTAGCTGAAGCAGGTGCGCAGATTGTTGTGAATGACATTTCGAAAGAAAACCTTGATAGAGGAATTGCTGATTATGCAAAAAAAGGAATTGACTGTAAAGGATATATTTTTGACGTAACTGATGAAGCTGGTGTAATTGCTGGTATTGAGCAGATCGAGAAAGAAGTTGGTCCTATTGGTATTTTGGTGAACAATGCAGGTATCATCAAACGTGTTCCTATGCAGGATATGGAAGTTAAGGATTACCGTCAGGTGATTGATATCGACTTAGTAGGTCCTTTCATTATGGGAAAATATGTTGGTCGTAAAATGATTGAGCGTCGTGAAGGTAAAATCATCAATATCTGTTCTATGATGAGTGAACTAGGACGTAACGATGTTTGTGCATACGCATCAGCAAAGGGTGGTTTGAAAATGTTGACAAAGAATATGGCTACTGAGTGGGCTAAATTTGGTATCCAAACAAATGGTATCGGACCTGGTTATTTTGCAACTTCTCAAACTGAAGCGATCCGTGTTGATGGTCATCCATTTAATGAATTTATTATCAATAGAACACCAGCAGCTCGTTGGGGTGATCCTGAAGATTTGGCAGGAACTGCAGTTTTCCTTGCATCAAAGGCATCTGACTTTGTAAATGGACACATCGTTTATGTTGATGGTGGTATTTTAGCTACTATCGGTAAGCCAGCGAATGAAGAATAAGTTTTAGTGATAAAAGGGGACACACTTTAGCCTTGGGTGTTGTCCCTTTTATAAATCAAACTAGGTATAAGAGTACGTATTCCTTTTCTATTTCATGGATTTATGGAGTTTGCAAGACAAGCTTGAATCCTGATTCGTTAGAAAAATTAAGTAGGTTGTTTGTCTTGATCAATAAAAATATAAACATGAAACATTATTATTATGCTATTGCTGTAATCGCTACTATGCTTCAAGCATGTAGTTCAAGCCCTTCTCTGGAATTAAAAAATGAGATGAGTCAGGCACGAAAAGATGCGCCTATTGTTATAAAAAGAGAGGTCATTAAAGAGTTTGTAGGTGATATTCCCACAGATAAGGTTCTTGTAGTTATTGATCAAAAAGGAGAATATATTCCAAGTCAGGTCGACGATTTAGATCGTGATGGACAATGGGATGAGTTAGTGTTTGTATGTGATATGGATGCTAATGAATTAAAGAAAGTGAAATTTAATTTTGTAGATCCCAAAGAGGCACCTGTCTATACCGTTCGAACTAATGTTCGATTGGGAGTTGGATCAATTGAAGAAGGATTTGAAGGTACCGATCATGCGATTTCACCTAGAGGATATACAGGTGTGCCTGTTATATTTCAAGCTGAGAGTGTGAGTTGGGAAAACGATATAATGGCATTTCGTAATTATTTTGATTGTAGAAATGCTAAAGATTTATTTGGAAAGTTGTCGCCTGAAATGGTGATGAATAAAGTTGGTACTAAGGAAGTTGGTAGTTACCACCATTTGTCCGATTGGGGAATGGATGTGTTACATGTAGGTCCTTCATTGGGAGCAGGTGGTTTAGCTCTATTTCATCAAGATTCATTGTACCGTTTAGGAAACGTCGAATCACTGGGATTTCAATTGGTATCTCGTGGTCCTGTTCGTTCAATTTTCGAACTCAATTTTGAGAGTTGGGATGTTGATGGCAAGAAGCTTAAGGCTCAGGAAAAAATTACAGTTTGGGCTGGTAAATACTGGTTTCAAAGTGATGTTACAGTTTTAGGTTTAGAGAGTGAAGCAGAATTAGCAATTGGTATTGTAACCAGTCACCTAAAGGATAATAAACCTTTCAATTTTGTTGCTAATAGTGAATATACTGCTGTTGCAACTCATGATATCCAATCTATGAATAAAGACTATTTGGGAATGGGAATTCTACTTCCTACAGATAGTAAAATGAGAACAGGTGATGCACCTTTATTGAGTGAGAAAACAATGAAGGGGTCTCGTTTCCATATGCCAGTTGGTGAAACTCATTTTGTGACTCAAAAAATTAAAAACAATCAGTCTGCAAGACATTACTTTTTTGCTGCATGGGAAGTTGAAAATAAGAACTGGAGCAAGCAAAAAAACTTTGAGAACTTACTGAAATCACAATCGGAGGAGTTGAGTTCACCAGTAAGAGTGATTGTAAAATAACAACTATTTCAATAAATATAAAGAAAGATAAGTGATGGGTAATAAGGTAGTTACTTTTGGAGAAATTATGTTGCGATTGGCAACACCAGGATATGAAAGATTTTCGCAGGCATCAGAATTTAAAGCCACTTTTGGTGGTGGTGAAGCAAATGTTGCGGTATCATTGGCAAACTATGGAATTGAATCGAATTTTGTAACTCGACTGCCTAAAAATGATATCGCTCGTGCTTGCGAAATGGATCTTAAGAAATATGGCGTAAATACGGATCATGTTATATATGGTGGCGATAGATTAGGTATCTATTTTCTGGAAACAGGAGCTGTAAGCCGTGGTTCTAAGGTGGTATACGATCGTGCTCATTCTGCCATTTCAGAAATTGAATTGGGAATGATTGATTGGGATAAGGTTTTTGAAGGTGTCAATTGGTTTCACTGGACAGGTATTACACCTGCAATTTCTCAGGGAGCTGCAGATGTTTGTTTGGAAGCTATCAAGGCGGCAAATGAAAGAGGTATTACCGTTTCTTGTGACTTGAATTACCGTAAAAACCTTTGGAATTACGGGAAAACAGCTGGAGATGTTATGCCTGAGTTAGTTGCCGGAACTGACATTATTTTGGGAAATGAAGAAGATGCTGAGAAAGTTTTAGGAGTTAAGCCAGAGGGTGTTGATGTGACAGGTGGTCATGTTGATGCAGATGCTTATCTTTCCGTTTCGAAACAAATCATGGCGCAATATCCTCGTTGTAAAAAAGTGATTACAACTTTACGTGGATCAATTAATGCAAACCATAACTCATGGTCTGGTGTTTTGTATGATGGAGAAGAGTTGATTAAAGCTAATAACACTTACCAAATTACTGATATTGTTGATCGTGTTGGTGGTGGTGATTCATTTATGGGTGGCTTAATTTATGGCTTATTAACCTGGCCTGATAGAGATCAAAAAGCATTAAATTTTGCAGTCGCAGCATCTTGTTTAAAACATACTATTTATGGTGATTACAATCAAGTTACCGTAGAGGAAGTTGCTAAATTAATGGATGGTGATACTTCTGGACGTGTAGCGCGATAAATGAATTATAAATGAGGAATTATAAGTTGTGAATTTGTAAAGTAGGCCTGATTTATATTAGATATTAGGCATTTCTAATTCATAACTCGTAATTCATAATTGAAAAACTGATGGCTAGATTTTCTAGAATAGAAGTTGCTTTGAAAATGAAAGAGACAGGTATGATTCCCGTTTTTTTTCATAAAGATATAGAGGTTTGTAAAGAGGTTGTAAAAGCTTGTTATGATGGTGGAGCTCGTTTGTTCGAGTTTGTTAATCGCGGCGATTATGCGCATCAAACCTTTGATGAATTAAATAAGTGGGTAAGCAAAGAATGTCCTGATATGATGTTAGGCGTTGGATCTGTTATTGATGCAGGAACAACATCTTTATACATCCAATTGGGAACTAATTTTGTGGTTTCTCCTATCTTAAATGCCGAAATGGCTAAGGTATGTAACCGACGTAAAGTAGCCTGGTCTCCAGGTTGTGGTTCACTTACCGAAATATCATACGCTGAAGAGTTAGGTGCTGAGGTTGTTAAAATCTTCCCAGGTGCTCAAGTAGGTGGTCCTGAGTTTGTGAAGGCTGTAAAAGGTCCATTCCCATGGTCATCTATTATGCCAACAGGTGGTGTTAAACCAGATGAAGAGAATTTAAAATCTTGGTTCGATGCTGGTGTACATTGCGTTGGAATGGGCTCACAACTGATGGTTAAAAAAGCGGATGGATCATTTGATTATCCTGCAATTACAGCATCATGCAAAAGAGCTTTAGATATTATTAAGAAACTAAGATAATAAGAAGGGAATCTTCTTTTAAAGGATTTATAAGGAAACTAATTATGGAAAAACCACAAGGGAATTATCGCTATAGAATATTGGCGATGCTCTTTTTTGCTACGACGATTAACTATATGGATCGTAGTATTATGGGAGTCTTGGGACCAACATTAATGGATCGATTTGATTGGACCAATGCTGATTATGGTTATATCAATATGGCTTTTAAAGCGGCTTATGCTATCGGTATGATCAGCATGGGTGGTATAATTGACCGTTTTGGTACTAGAATTGGCTATACGCTTTCAATAGCTATTTGGAGTGTTTTTGGATTATTACACGCTGCTGTTCGTCCAGCATTTGCATTGATAGGTTTTATTGGTGCTAGATTTGGACTTGGAATTGGTGAAGCTGGTAATTTTCCAGCGGCTGTAAAAACAGTTGCTGAATGGTTCCCAAAGAAAGATCGTGCTTTTGCCACGGGTATTTTTAATGCAGGATCAAACGTTGGAGCGGTTCTTGCCCCAGCCATTATTCCTTTAGTGGTTGCAGCAAATGGTGATAATTGGCAATTTGCCTTTATGATAACAGCTGCTTTTAGTGCTATTTGGGTGGTTCTTTGGCTTAAGGTTTATAAGCGTCCAGAAGTACATCCAAAGGTTTCTAAGGAAGAGTTGGCTTATATTCTTCATGATTGCAAGCCATCAGAGGCAGATGCTGAAAAGGAAGCTGAGAAACTATCATGGTCACGCGTATTGCCTTTGCGTCAGACTTGGGCTTTCGCTATTGGAAAAATTACAGATGCTGTATGGTTCTTTTTTATGTTTTGGTCAGGTATTTTCTTCAAACAAAAATTTGGTTTAGATAGTATCAAAGAACTTGGTGGAGCATTGGTTGTTATTTATATTGTCGCTGATTTTGGTAGTATCGGTGGTGGTTATTTATCCAAAATATTTATAAATAGAGGTTGGACACTTAATGGAGCACGTAAAATTTCATTGTTGATTTGTGCGCTTTGTATTGCTCCTGTTTCTTTTGCAGCTTTGACTGATAATGTGTGGGTTGCCGTTGCTTTAATCGCTTTAGCATCAGGTGGACATCAGGCTTGGTCAGCTAACCTATTTACACTTGTTTCAGATGTGATGCCTAAAAAGGCGATTGCTTCTGTAGTAGGAATTGGAGGAATGGTTGGAGCTCTTTCGGGTATGGTCGTTGATTTTGCTTTAGGGCAAGGTTTAGATGCTACGGGTAACTCATTCTATTTTTGGATGTTCTTAGTAGCTGGAATGCTATACCTGGTTATTTTATTGATTATACATTTAATGTTACCTAAACTGGAACCTTTAAATGAAAATCTTGAACTGGTTAAGTAATTGTAATAAAAATAATAAATCTTATATTGTTATGTTTCATTTTGGTTTTGAGATATAATAGGTTTGGTGTAGGCAGAGTTCCATTATAAATGGAGCTTTGCCTTTTTTTTTATAAAAATTTCAATTTGAACTAAGTTTTCGTTTATTTGTAAGGTGTTTAGAATTGTTTTATTATCAATAAGATAGTTGTTAAATAAGCTTTGCCTTGAGAGTTTGAAGGTTAATCCTATTATTTGTTTTTCTATGAAGAAAATTCTGATTTTATTTATTTTTCTACTGGAGGTGCTTGTTTGTCAAGCACAAGATATCTATTTCGATCATCTAGATCTTAAAAATGGCCTTTCGCAAATATCAGTCACAGCACTTGAGCAGGACAATTTGGGAACCATGTGGATTGGAACTCGTGATGGTCTAAACCGTTATAACGGTTATGAAATTGATGTTTTTCGCCACAACAGGCAGGATACCAGTAGCCTTTTAGGGAATAATATTCGGGATTTGAAAGCGGATGCTAATAATAAATTATGGATTTTAACTGCCGAAGGAATCTCAAATATCAATTTGCAGAATGAAGAACTAATTAATTTTCCCAATCAAAATGTTAGCTGTTTTTATATCAGTGATAAGAATATATGGGTAGGAACGAATTTAGGCCTCTTCTTTTTAGATGAGGAGAGTCGTAAGTATAAAGCTGCAACTCAAATTTTCCCTCATAGAATAAAGGTGAATGAAATTTTTGAGGATTCAGAAGGAAATATCCTTATTGGGACCAGTGACAGAGGTCTTTTTCGTTATGACGCACTCTCCAATCAGTTGGATTCGATATTAGATGTAGAAGTTTCTTGCATACATAAAAGTTCGGATGGCCTTATCTGGGTCGGTACAACTGAAAATGGGGTGTATTGTTTAAAAAAAGATGAGGTTGTTGCCCATTATAATCAGGCTTCAGGCTTAACTCATAATGTGATTAGAGATATTACAGAAGATAAGAATGGGCGAATTTGGATAGGTACGTTTTTTGGGCTGAGTGTGCTTGATCCAGAAAAGAATCTGTTCACCAATTACTATCAGTCAGATAAAAAGCCTTATGGCTTGAGCCATAATTCCATTTATACTTTATTTCGCGATCAAGAAGGCAGTATCTGGATTGGTAGTTATTTTGGAGGTGTAAACATTTACAATTCTCAAACGAATATTTTTCGATATTTTGTTGCAGAAACCGATCAAAATAAATCGATCAATTATAGAGTCGTTGGATCTATGATTGAAGATGACGATAAGAATCTTTGGATTGCTACCGAAGGTGGCGGCGTGAATTTTTACGATAGAAAGAATAACAAATTTAAGTATATAACAAAGGGTGAGGGAGACTATAAGCTCTCACACAATAATGCAAAAAGTCTGTATCTGGATAAGCAAAATAGACTATGGATAGGAACCCATTTGGGAGGTTTGGATGTTTTGAATACAAAAACCGGAAGAATTAAAAAGTACTTAAAGAATGAAGATGATGTTCATTCAATTCCAAGTAATATTATTTCTGCAATAATTCCTTTCGAAAACAATTTACTCTTGGGAACCAATGATGGGGTGGTTGTGTTTAATCCAGATAAAGAAGAATTTAGTCCATTTTTTGAGAATAATGAATTCAAGAAAAGAATAGGCCAAAAAATTTACGCTTTATTATTAGACAGAGATCAACGTTTATGGATTGGATCGGAGACCAAAGGCTTAAGTGTATATGATTTAAAGTCTGGAGAGTTAAAGAACTTTAGGAATAATGTTCAGGATTTAAAAAGTATAGGGAGTAATTTTGTATATCAAATTTACCAGGATCACATGCGGAGAATTTGGGTTGCGACTTCAGGCGGAGGCCTTAATCGTTACCATCCAGAAAACGATAGCTTCACCGCTTATACCAGTAGTGATTACGATTTACCATCTGACTTTATTTATGGAATAGCAGAATCGAGATATGGTTTTCTTTGGATTGCTACAAGTAAAGGAATCAGCCGTTTCGATGTTGAAGAAGAAAGTTTTCGTGCTTACGATTATCAGAACGGATTTCCTTTGAGTGAGATTAATGAAAGGGGTTTGTATATAACAAGCGATGGAGAAGTATTTGTAGGTGGTATTCATGGTATGGTTTCTTTTTATGAGAAAGAGTTACAAAATCAGTCAGTAAAACACCCGCTTTATTTTACTGAACTTCGCGTAAATAATAGTGAAGTGCATCCCAATGATGAAAGTGGTATTTTATCTCAAACACTTCCTTTTACAGAATCGATACGTTTAAATTCAACTCACAGTGTCGTCTCTTTCGATTTTACATCTTTCAATTATTTGAAAACGAATAAAACCAGATACTCATATAAACTTGATGGTTTTGATTCTGATTGGGTGGATGCTGGCTATCGAAGAAGTGTTAATTATACGAATCTGAAAGCTGGAACATATACGTTTACTGTAAAAGAAAAGTTACGACAGGGTGAAGACGGTGCTGAAACCAGTATGAAGATTATAATTGATCCTCCTTTTTACAATACATGGTGGGCTTATCTTATTTATATTGCTTTTGTAAGTGGCATTCTTTTTTATATAAACAGGGTTTTGATATCGAAGGCATTATTAGAGGAGAACCTAAAGAAAGAACAAAGTGATAAGGAACAAATTCGTGAGATGAATCGTTCCAAATTGCAATTTTTCACCAATATATCACATGAATTTCGTACACCGTTAACTCTAATTCTAGGGCAATTGGAAAGCTTGCTTGATAACTCTAATGTGCTTGCTCCCAAAATTTACAATAAAATGTTGGTGGCATATAAAAATTCATTCCGACTAAAGAAACTAATTGATGAACTTCTTGAATTTAGAAAGCAGGAGCTAGGACATATGAAGCTGAAAGTCAATGAGCATGACTTTATTGATTTTTCCAATATGATTTTTGATTCGTTTAAAGAGCATGCAGAGAGGCAGGAAATTAATTATAAGCTTGTTTGTTATCAGGATAAAATTCCTCTATGGTTTGATGCCAGACAGCTGGAAACAGTATTTTTAAATTTATTATCGAATGCTTTCAAATTTACACCTAAAGGCGGGTCAATTTATATTCTAATTAATAAAGCGAGCAAGGATCTTATCATTAAAGTTATTGATTCTGGCCCGGGGATGCCAAAAGCATATTTAGAAAAGATATTTGATCGTTTTTATCAGGTTGATAATATTAGCGAACACAAACAACAGCAGCTTGGGTCCGGAATTGGACTAGCCTTGAGTAAAGGTATTGTTGATATGCATGGTGGTTGTATTCGAGTAGAAAGTGAACTTGGAGAAGGGGCGTGTTTTGAGGTCAGTTTACCACTTGGTAAAGATCATTTTGAAGAAGAACAGGTGATTTGGGATAAACAGCAATTACTTGAGAAAAGTTTGCAATCGCCTCTATTAATAGAAAAAAATGAAGATTTAGAAAAAGAGTTACTGGATACGAACAACTTGGTTCCTAAGTCTACGAGTTTACTTATTGTAGAAGATAATGTAGAAGTCAGAGCTATGCTTTGTGACTCATTTAAAGATGAGTATAATATTGTTGAAGTAGAGAATGGACAGATGGGATTAGATGCAGCTCAACAACACCAACCTGATCTTATTATAAGTGACGTCATGATGCCTGTAATGTCGGGAACCGATATGTGTGAGAAGCTGAAATCTGATTTAACGACTTGTCATATTCCAATTGTTTTACTCACTGCCAAAGAAGCTGTTGAGCATAGGCTTGAAGGATTAGAAATCGGGGCAGATGATTATATCACGAAACCCTTCAATATTAAGTTGCTTAAGGCAAGATGTCGTAATTTAATAAAATCCAGAAAGCAATTGCAGGAAAGTTTTCAAACAAATCCTGGATTGGGGATAAAAGGTATTGCAACAAATTCTCTCGATGCTGAACTCCTCGAAAAAGCAATTGATATTGTGGATAAGAATCTTGATAATTCCAAATTTGATGTGAATACTTTTGCACAGGAAATGTGCTTAGGACGAACGAATTTGTATACCAAAATCAAAGGAATTACAGGTCAAACTCCCAATGAGTTTATTCTAAGCAGTCGATTGAAAAAGGCAGCGCATATGCTTCGTACTGAATCTGGAGTTAGTGTTGCAAATGTGGCCTACTCAGTTGGGTTTACCACACCTCGATATTTTAGTAAGTGTTTCAGTGATCAATTTAAAATTTCACCTTCGAAATATGCAAAAGGTGAGGATGCAATATCATAGTTGTTCAGCTTAAATGAGATTCCATTTTAATCACACGACCAATCTGCTATGTCTTATTGGTCGTTTTTTTGTTTATAGAAACAATTCTATTCGTAAAAAAAAGAGTTGGATGAATTTGTATGCTATTAAATCCTGATTTCAGATTATTAACTGTTACTTCCAGACCTTAAAGCGCAAAATTATCTTCATATTCCTTTCTGTTACATTTCTGATTACCCGAATTTGCTGCTGATTAATTAAAATATTGTTCAGTCATGTAGTGTTTGTGGTCAGATTAGGTCTCTTTTGTGTTTGTAAAGACCCTACTGAATTATTTTGGACATCTTTTGTATAATAAAGTCATATCCTTAAATTTCTTTCCACGTAGTTTCATGCATTCGTTTTCGTAAGCATAATCATTATTAAAGACAGGTCTTGAGTAATTGCCATGTATTTGACTTTTAATGATTTTGTAGTTTATATAGAAAACAAACCCACACTAAATTTAACCCCTTTTTTGAAAGTGTGTGACAATTCTCTCTAAGTGGGTGAGGAATTGGAACCAGTTTCAAAAAGCAAACGATTTATGAAGAAATGAAAAAAATAATTGGACTTTTTGTATTCTTTTTCATTACAGGAATACAAATTCTCTTTGCACAGGACCATTCAGTCAGCGGAAAGGTTTCTCTTGAAGAGGATGGATTAGGCGTTCCTGGAGCTTCGGTTTCAGTGAAAGGAACAACAGTCGGTACTACAACCGATATTGATGGAAATTATGTGTTGAAAATCCCTGAAGATGGAAAGGTTCTCGTCTTTTCTTTTGTAGGAACAAAAACTCAGGAAATTCTTATAGGAACAAAGCTTACTATAAATATAGGCCTGCAAACTGATAATATTGGTTTGAACGAGGTTGTTGCAGTTGGCTATGGTACCATGCGCAAAAGTGACCTGACAGGTGCAACTTCGCGGGTATCTTCGGAATCGATTGTGAGTATTCAAACTGCTGATGTGAGCCAGGCTCTGCAGGGGAGACTTTCAGGTGTTTCTGTACAATCTAATAGTGGGGCACCAGGTGGAGATATAAAAATTAGAATTCGAGGAACCAACTCAATTAATGGAAGTAACGATCCTTTGGTTATTGTAGATGGTTTTATTGGGCAATCGTTATCGGATTTGAATCCAAACGATATTGAATCTTTAGAGGTATTGAAAGATGCTTCAGCTACTGCAATATACGGATCACGTGGTGCTAATGGTGTGATATTAGTTACAACAAAAAGAGGTAAGGAAGGGAAAATTCAGATCTCGTATAATGGTTATGCAGGTATTCAGAAATTAACCAATAAAATGAATTTGATGGATGCTGCTACTTATGCTAAAACAGTCAATCAGAAGCGTGTAGAGACCGGTGGATCTGAAGATTATACTCTGGAACAAATTGAAGGTTTTAGAGCAAATGGAGGGACTGATTGGCAAGATGAGATCTATAGAACAGCCATGACACAAAATCATGATCTTTCGGTTAGTGGAAAAAAGGATGGTTTCAATTATCTGTTTTCTGGACAATACTTAAATCAGGATGGGATTTTAAAGAATTCAAATTTTGAAAGATTTAGCTATCGGGCAAATGTTGATGTTGATTTATCTTCCAAATTAAAATTAGGTATCAGAATAAATGGAATCCTGAGTAAAGATCGTCCTCATAAATTGAGTTGGCCTAATGGATCTATCTCGAATGATGCGATTACAATGGAACCTACTCTTCCTATTTATGATGAAGAAGGTAATTACACACGATCAGGAGCTGCAACAGTATCTAATCCAGTTGCTGATTATAAAGAGCAAAATCATTATATCGATAATGTGAAGCAAAACTTGAACGCTTATTTTGATTATAAGATTTCAGATAAGTGGAACCTTAGAGTATCGGGAGGATTTAATACCCGTGACTACGTATCTAATATGTATTCGAGTGTAAATTTATATGCTGGTGTTGGAGATAATGGACGTGCTTCTATTTCTAATAAAAAATACTACGTATGGCAAAACACTAATATTCTGAACTATAAAAACCAGATTGGAAAGCATAAAATTGATTTTACTCTAGTAAATGAGCAAACGGGATCTAAGACTCAAAATTCTAGCCTTTCGACAAAGAATTTCGATGTTGAAAATGGCTTTTATGATGTTTCATTGGGGAAAGAACCTTTGGCTCCATCATCTTCATTTGTTGACTGGCAATTGATGTCTTTTCTAAGTCGTATAAACTATGTGTTTGATGATAAATATTTATTTACAGTAGCTATGAGAGCAGATGGTTCATCTAAATTTGCTGATAATCACAAATGGGGATACTTTCCTAGTGGTTCTGCCGCTTGGCGACTTTCTGAAGAGCCTTTCATGAAAGATTGGGGCTTTTTCGATAATTTGAAACTGCGTTCTAGTTTTGGTATTACCGGATCTCAGTCTACAGCTCCTTATCAGTCAAAAGGCGTGATGAATACAGGGGTGAATTATGCTGTTGATGGTTCAGCCGTAAGTGTAGGAATTGCACCAGCACGTTCTGATAATCCTTATTTGTCCTGGGAGAAAACAGCCCAGGTTGATTTAGGAATCGATATGGCCGTTTGGAATGGTAAATTAACTCTTACTGCTGATTATTATTACAAACGAACAAGTGATCTGCTTTTGGAAGTGGCAGTTCCATTTTATACGGGTTTCAAATCAGAGTTTAAGAATCTTGGTGAAGTAGAGAATGAAGGATTTGAAGTTGATCTAGGAACTAATCTGGAGTTTGGTAAATTGAAATGGCATTCAAATATAACATTGAGTATTAACAGAAACAAAGTATTGGATTTAGGTGATAGTGAAAAGATTGTCATGGGTGATAATACAACCAGTGCTTTAATTCAGAAGGGAAAATCTTTAGGATTAATTTATGGTTATAAATTTGATGGCGTTTGGCAGGCTAGTGAAGCAACTGAAGCGGCAGTTTTTGGTAATAAGCCAGGTGATGCACGTTTTGTAGATGTTAATGGCGATCAAGTAATATCAGCGGATGATAGAACTATTATAGGGCATGGTTATCCAAAGTTTAGTATGGGGTGGTCTAATTCTTTCACATATAAGAATTTCGATATGGATTTCTTATTTGTAGGCACATTCGGGAATGATGTGAAGAATGAAGTGTACAGCCGTTCTATGGGATGGAGTAATCAGGATGCTACTAATGTTGATATTTTAAATCGTTGGACTCCTGAAAATGCGAGCAATACCATTCCTGCATTTAGTAAAACCTATAAGACATCTTATTTAGACAATTCTTCAGCTGTTGTAGAAGATGCATCATTTATTAGATTGAGTAATGTTTCACTTGGTTATACTTTTGACCGTGACGTATTGAACAGATTCAATATTGAAAAACTTAGAATTTTTGTAAGTGGTCAGAATCTATGGACCTCGACAGATTATAAGGGTTATAATCCAGAAGTGAATAATGCAGGAGGAGCAAGTACAGACTATAGTGTTGGTTTTGACCGTGCCCCGTATCCATTAGCTAGAGTGATTAATTTTGGTGTAAACTTGACATTTTAAAACCTTGAATTGAAATGAATAAAATATATAAAAATATAAGTTATGGCTTAAGTTTTTTAATTTGCTTGAGTTTGTTTTCAGCTTGCGATTTCTTAGAAGAGGAGGATACTTATTTATTGAGTCCTGATAACTATTTTTCATCGGAACAAGAGTTGGATGCAGCCATATATCCGATATACAACTATATTTTCAAAGATGATAGCCGATTAAATGGTATCAGTGGTCGTGGTTGGGGTCTAAATTCAGGAGCCGATGACATTACTGCCACCAGAGGTTTAAATAAGCAACGCTTATTGGAGTTTGACGATTTTGAAGTTTCTACAGAAAATAACGACCTCGAAATGGCTTGGAAAGCTCTTTATCGTGCGGTAGGAGCAGCAAATAATGTGATCAGAAATATTGATCGTATCCAGGAAATCCCAATGGCTGATGGTCTGCGAAATGCCCGGATAGGAGAGGTGCGTTTCTTGCGTGCTCTTTCTTACTTCTATTTGGTTCGTTTCTGGGGAGAAGTGCCTATTGTTGACGACTTGATGAACGGTGTTGATGCGCAAAAAGCTAGAAAAGCTAAAATTGAGGAAGTATACGATTTTATATTAGCAGATGCATTAGAGGCTGAAAAATTATTGCCTGTTGATCAAGTTGATAAAGGACGTCCAAGTCAGGATGCTGTCAAAACTTTACTTTCCTATGTCTATTTACATATGGCTGGATGGCCTTTGGAAAAAGGAAGCGAATACTACCAAAAAGCAGCAGATAAAGCCAAGGAAATTATCGATGCGGGTAACTATCAATTAGAAGCAGATTATTCAGACTTGTGGAAATTTGATTCGCGATTTTCCGAGAATGAACATATTTTTGCTTTTTATCCAGATTTTTCTTCAAATAGAAATTACGGAACCTTTGGTAATAAATCTTTTAGAGGTAAAGAAGAAGGTGGATGGAGAGAAGTTTTGGTTGAAAAAGAATTTGCCCGAAACTTTCCAAACGATAATCGAAAAGAATGGACAATTTATGAAACCATTAAATACGATAAAAAGGGTAGAGACTTGCCGGAAGCTAAATGGATTCCTTGGGAGAATTCATTAGAAGCACATCCTTTTATTGCCAAATTTCGTGATATAGGTGGTGCAACATGGAATGAAGCGACTTCCAATTGTTTGTATCCTATCTTCCGATTTGCTGATGTTTTATTGATTTATGCAGAAGCGTCAAATTTAGCAGAAGGAGCTCCATCTGCACTAGCTTATGCTGCATTATGGGCTGTTCAGGATAGAGCTTATGTAGGAAGTTCGGTAGAAAGTAACAAGCTTACATTCGGAGCTTCTCAGGATGAATTTGATGAAGTTGTGCTACAAGAGCGTGCTTGGGAGTTTGCCTTTGAAATGAAACGTTGGCACGATTTGGTACGACGAAACAAAGTGAAGGAAGCAAATTTAAACCATGCGGACGAGCGAAATGATTTCGACGCATCTTCCATTACTGAAGATAAATATCTGTTCCCAATCCCGGCAAGGGAGAAATTGATTAATCCAAATTTATAAAAAAAGATGAGCTGGTATTTATTGCCAGCTCATATTTTTAATTCCCCTATTCGTGAGAACTTAAGAATAGATTTATTCCTTCCCCTTAGCTTAATCAGAAAAGCTTCTCTTCATAATTGGAGATATTTCCTTTTTTATAAAGGTTAATGTCCCGTAAAACCAATACAAATATCACTTATTATCAGTGAGTTTGACATAAAAAGTTTGACTTAAGGAACTCTTTGATATTTTTACACCCAAATTCGTACAGAATATGGTGTAATCGTACGAATAAAGAGTCTTAGATGCTATGATTGTGTCGTTTGGAAGATATTGGATGTTTTTTGGATAAAAGTATCATATCGACACTTTATGGCTTAGATATATTTACGCAGTCGTTTTCGTAAGCGACTTTGATATCTAAAAAAATCTAATACTAATATGACTAAAACCCAAATCTAATGAATCATTCAAACGATTGTAAAAGTAAATGGCGCTTGGGAAGCCAATGGATGGCCATAGCTTTTGCCTTCCTTTCGGTCTTCACTTTTTCTTGTGATGACGAAACGGAAAATAAGGAAGTGATGGCACCCAGTGAACTTCGTTATGCTTCGGTAAGTGAAGTTTATGAAGGTAAAGCAATGGAAACTGCTAGTCCTGTAGTTTTTTCAACTGGAAAAAGTACATTTGAAATTGCAGCAGGTACTGCCGAAGATGGTGGTACTTATATTGAAGGAGAGTTTCAGATTGTTGATACAGTTGGTGTCATCAAATTGGAAGCCGATAATCAACTTGTTGCAGGAACATACTCTCTTGATATTAAAGTAAGCAATAGCGCTGGAGAAACCACTTTCCCAAATGCTTTTGAGTTGATTGTTTTGCCATCAGCTATTGAAGGCTTACAGTACACTCCATTTACACAAACCATTGTTCGTGGACTTGAAGGTCAGAAGACAAGTGTACCTGTTTTTAAAGGTAGTAATCCAGCAACTTTCGAATTACTTGAGGCTGGTGATTTTATAATTAATGCTGAGACAGGTGAGGTTTCTTTACCTCTGGATTCTGAAATTCAGGCAGGTGATTATAATTTAACAGTTAAGGTTCTTAATGCTGGTGGAACTGCCACATTTGAAGACGTTATCACTATTCAGCTAGAAACTAAAGCTGAAGAATTGCTTTATACACCACAATCTTATTTAGATGTACAGCAAGGACAGGCAATGCAAAGTTCTGAGCCGACAGTTGGGGGAACTGCACCATTTACTTTCGAGTTGAAAGACAATATGGGAGCTTTCACAATTGATGCGAATACAGGTGTTATTTCATTGCCTGTTGATCATGCATTGGATATTGATACTTATAATCTAACAGTTGTTGTTACAAATGCACATGGAAGTACTGAGTTTGCAAATGCAGCTTCAATTCAAATTGTTGAGATCAAAGCTGTATTGCCTTCTAATTTGCAATATGCAACAAATACATATGTTGTAAATGAGGCCTTTGCTTTTGAATCGGTTCAACCGACTGTATCTGGATCTACGCCAATGACATTTTCTTTGGTTGATGATAGAGGTGCTTTTGTAATTGATGCAAACACGGGTGTGGTTTCGCTTATAGAAGGAAATACTTTGACTGTTGGAGAATATCCTCTTTCGGTGAAAGCAACTAATATAAAAGGAGAAGTGACTTTTGCTGATGCAATCACTGTAACAATTAAACTTGCTATTTCAGAGGTGATATTCGAAGATGGTTGGGATACTGTTAATCCTTCGGTTGGAGAAAAAGCTTTGGGCAATATGCTTACATACAGTGCTGTTGGAGATCCTGTTCAAGCTAGTAATAACAAATGGACTCAAGGATGGGGTAATTGGGGCGTTAAAGATCAATCTGATGCCTCTGTACGAGGAGCTTCTATGATACCAGCTAAAAAAGAAAATGATGACTGGTTGTTAGCACCTTCAGTTGATTTGACAAATTGTGTACAGGCAAAATTAAATTTTGCAGGTTACTCTAAATATGGTATTGATGCTAGTACGCTAACTTTGCTTGTAGCTGAAAATTATACTGGTGATGTTGATGCTGCCACTTGGGTAGAAGTCGCATTTGATCAATTACCAACTACGTCTCCTTCTGCAGATCGTGAAGTTGATTTGAGTCAATTCGATGGCAAAAATATTACAATTGCTCTTCGTCATTCAAGTCTTTTGTCTGGTGATCTTACCTTAATTCAGTTCTCAAGATCTCATTTTATAGTAGATTTCAAGGTAAATGCTATTCGTAAATAGGAATGATGATGATGATGAAAATAGGTCACAAAAAACATATACAAAGGATGGTGCCAGTATTACTACTGGTATCCTTCCTAAGCTTTGGTGCTGTATCTTCTTTTGCTAAAGATAAAAGCAAAGGAAAAACAGTCTTATTCGAAGATGGCTGGCAAGCTTTGAAACCTGTCGATGGAGAAAATCAAACAGGAAATTTCACTTGTATTAGCCTTGAGGGAGAAGCTGTTCAATCGGCTAATAAAAAATGGACAAGCAGCTGGGGAAATTGGACCGTTAATGGTACTGATGGAGAATCTAAGCGAGGCGTTGTAATGGTTCCAAATAAGGAGATAAACGATGATTGGTTAATTTCTGAAGAGATTGACTTGAATGATTGCAAAAAGCCTGTATTGAATATCGAAGCATACTCGAAATACGGGACAGCTGCTGGGAATGACTTGAAAGTTTTAATATCGACTAATTATAATGGAGATATTGAATCAGCTAATTGGGATGAGTTGTACTTGGAGAGTATTCATAAGCAAAACCAAGCAGTAGGTCGTCGTATTCTTCTGAAGAAATATCTGGGAGAAAAAGTAGTTGTTGCATTTAGATCTATTCATAAAGGAAAATCCCTTAAGAATTTGACCAGAACAACATTTATTTCGAAAGTGACAGTTAGTGCAATGAAAAAATAGTGTTGTCTGAATAAGATTAACCTAATCTATAGAAATGAATTTCATGAAAAATATAAATAAACTTAGAAAATTGGCACACGGCGTACTTTTGCTTGTGTTTATGTTTTCGTCGACCCTAATTTTTGCTCAAGGCAAAAAAGTTAGTGGAGTTGTTAATGATGCTTCTGGTATTACTTTACCAGGTGTTAGTATTTTGGAAAAAGGAACTACAAACGGTACTTCAACAGATATTGATGGGAAGTTTAGCTTGCAGGTAAAACCAAATGCAGACTTAGTCATTTCTTTTATCGGGTTCAAAACTCGAACAATTAGTGTTGAAGGCTCGGTTGATTTTACAATTGAATTGCAGGAAGACACACAGCAGTTAGATCAGGTCGTAGTCGTAGGATATGGAACTAAGAGTATTAAAGATATTACAGGTTCAATAGCCTCTGTTCGACCAGAAGATTTGGCAAAAGCACCAGTTGCAAATTTCGACCAGGCACTTTCTGGACGTATGGCAGGTGTGCAGGTAACCAGTACTGATGGTCAGCCAGGTAGTGGAATGCAAATTGTAATTCGTGGGGGGAATTCCGTTACGGGTGATAATACGCCATTGTATGTGATTGATGGAATACCAATGGAAAGTTTTGATCCAGGTATGATTTCAACTCGAGATATAGAAAGTTACGATGTCTTAAAGGATGCTTCTGCAACTGCTATTTATGGTTCACGTGGAGCAAATGGTGTTATTATCATTAACACAAAAGGTGGAAAAGTAGGGCCTTCAAAAGTGAATTTTAACTCATCAGTTGGTGTGCAATGGATTCCGAACAGAATTGATGTGATGAAGCCTTATGATTTTGTTGAATTGCAAAAAGAAGTAGCTTATGCAAAAGGTGGAACTTCTATCGATGATTTTTATTCTTTTTGGGTTGATTCTGATTCGTATCGTGATACTAAAGGAACAAATTGGCAGGATGAAATTTTCCGTCATGCCATCATTCAGAATCATACTGTGTCGATGAGTGGCGGTAACAAGAAAACAAAACATTATGCCTCTTTTGATTATTTGAATCAGGAGGGTACAATGATCCAGACCGGTTATGAAAAATATAATGGACGTTTGAAACTAGACCATAACTTGACTGACAAGATCAAAGTGGGAATTAACATGAACTACTCTGTAATGCAACAGACTGGTGATAAAGTTTCTGGTAATAATCGTGTGAGTATTTTAGCCGATGCAATTACATTCCGTCCTGTTGAACCGATTAATGATGATGGCTTGCAGAATGGTATCGACCTGGATGATCCAAACAACATGCGTTTTAACCCTGTTAAGACTTTGAATAATACAGAGCGCAAAACTGATTGGAATGTTTTTCGTACCAATATCTATACAGATTTTACCTTAGCAAAAGGTTTAAATCTGAAACTCACAGGAGGTTATGTATCAGACAACCGTCGTCAAGAGTTATTTTATGGACAGGAAACTTTGGAAGGCTATAAAGGAGCTAACGGAATTAATGGTCAATTAACCGACCGTCGATATTACACAGCATCGACTTCGAATATATTGACTTATAAAACAAAAATTGACGATCATAAAATAACTGGATTATTGGGTTATGAATTCAGTGTTCGTAACAATGACTGGTTTAGAGCTCGTAATACACATATGCCTCTAGATAACCTGGGTGTTGACAATATTGGCTTAGGAGAGGATCCTAAGGTTCCAGAATCATATTCTGAGAAAGTTACATTATTGTCCTATTTCTCACGTTTAGATTATTCTTTTCGTGATAAATATTTGTTAACAGCTTCTTTCCGTATGGATGGTTCTTCTAAATTTATTGGAGATAATAAGTGGGGCTATTTCCCATCATTTTCTGCAGGTTGGAGAATGATTGAAGAACCTTTTATTAATGATTTGAATGTATTTTCTAATTTGAAGCTACGTGCTGGATGGGGTGCAACAGGAAACAATAAGGTAGGAGCTTATTCTGCACACAGTCAGATGAATGCTGATGCTTATAGTGGTTATGCTTTTGATGGACAGTATTCTAAAGGTATCTACATGACTAATTTGGCAGACCCAAATCTTAAATGGGAAACGACCTATCAGTATAATGCTGGTATAGATATGGGATTCTTTGATAACCGCTTAAATGTTACAGTTGATGCTTACAAAAAGAACACTATAGATCTATTATTAAATCGCTCAATGGCACCTTCTACATCATTTAAAACTGTGTGGACAAATGTGGGTGAAATAGAGAATAGAGGATTGGAAATTGCAATTACTTCTAGAAATATTGATACTGAAGATTTCAAATGGACAACAAATTTTAATATCTCATTCAATAGAAATAAAACCGTGAAATTGAATGATGGTGAATCTTCAATGTCACTTAACCCTGAGTGGAACTATAAGTTTACCGAACATCAATATATTACCTCTGTAGGTAATCCTGTTGGACAAATTTACGGTCTTTTATCAGACGGTCTTTATCAAGTTGATGATTTCAATTATGTGAACGGAGATGGTTACGTATTAAAAGATGGTATAACTGACAATGGAGGTAATGTTATTCCTGGTTCAGTTAAATATAGAGATTTAAATAATGACTTAACTATCGATGAAAGAGATAGAACGGTTATTGGTAATCCTGAGCCATTGCATTTTGGTGGTATTAATAACACGTTTAATTATAAGAATTGGGATCTTTCATTCTTGTTTCAATGGTCATATGGAAATGATATCTTAAATGCTAACAGAATTCTTTTTGAAAGCCCAAGTATTAAAGAAAACTATAATTTCTATGCTTCGGTAGCTGATCGTTACACACCTACGAATCCTTCAAACGAAATACATACTATACGTGGAGATAAAGCGATATTAGGATATGCTCCTGAAGGAAATAAAGTGTCAGATCGAGTAATTGAAGACGGTTCTTATTTAAAACTGAAGACTTTATCGATTGGTTATACATTTGGTAAGGAACTGTTGAAAAAAACTGCCTTCTCAAAAGCCCGAGTATATGCAGCAGCTCAGAATTTATTGACATGGACTAATTATTCAGGTTATGATCCGGAAGTTTCTGTAGGAAAGTTTGGTGCTTTGACTCCAGGCTTAGACTATTCAGCTTATCCTGTGAGTACAACGGTAACCTTTGGTGTTGATGTAACTTTCTAAATAAAAATCTTAACATGAGTTACTTATATCGCTTTTATTTTGATAACCGCTTATAAGTGATTCATGTCAAAAGAAACATTGAACTCTTTTAGTGATTTTTTATAAATCTAGAGTTCTTAAAATATTTATTCAAATGAAAAGATCATTATTAATAATAATCGCAGTTTTATCAATCTTTTTTACGGGATGTGAAAAGGATTTGGAACAAAACCCTTTGTCAACGATTAGTCCAAGTAACTTCTATAGAAATGAAGGCGATTGTCGATTGGCTTTGAACTCAGTTTATAGTGATATCGGAAGTCGTTATGCTTATGGTGAGCAGTTGGGTATTCAGTTTATGGTGGGGACCGACGAATCAGTTTTCTCTCGTTCATATAATTCATGGACGATTGGTTTATACATTCATAATGCGTCTACCGTTGATATAGAGAATACATGGAGAACTTTGTATAGAGGTATTAATAATGCTAACCTTTTATTGGCAAATTTACCTAATGCAGATTTTAATGATGAAGCAAAAAAGCTAAGATATGAGGCTGAAACTAGATTTTTAAGAGCCTTTTATTATTTTGATTTAGTACGTTGGTGGGGTGGTGTACCATTAAGAACAGAGCCTATCAATGATGCACAAACAGCTAACGATTTTTCTCGTTCTTCTGCTGAAGAAGTTTACCAGTTTGTTATTGACGAGCTTGAAGCAATAGCTCCTAATTTACCTCTTCCTTCTGAAGGTTTGCAGTATGGTCGTGTTAGTAGAACAGCTGCTTGGGGACTTTTATCAAGAGTTTATTTGACTCAGGCAGGCGTTGCTTTGCAGCATATGCCTGCAGAATCGTATGCCAAAGTAATTGAATATTGCGATTTGGTTATCAATAGCGGAGAGCATAGCTTAATTACTGATTATTCAGAAGTATTTCTTAATGAAATTCAGGGTGTAAACAATGATACGGAAGTCATTTTTGAAGTTCAATTCGAAAATTTAAAGAGTTCAGGAATTGAAGAAAGTGGAAAACATGGTAACCTTAATGGTATTATGTGTCAGAAAGCAGGTTCACCATATGGATATGCTTTTACTTACGCAGGTTTGTCGCTAATCAATGCTTACGATCAGGATAATGATGTACGTTACGATTGGAATATTGCAGATTTCAAGGTAGACAAAAAGGGAGTAGTGAAAATTCAAAAGAACAATTACGAATGGTTTCCTGGAAAATTCCGTCGTATCCAAAAAATCACAAATACAGATGGTTCTTTAAGCTGGGTTGGTTTGGAACCAGGTGATATCGACAAGAATTATACAGGTATTAACTTTCCGATATTACGTTACTCAGATATTCTATTGATGAAAGCTGAGGCACTAAATGAGTTAGATCGTACTGCAGACGCTGTTCCATTTTTGGATCAGGTACGCACACGTTCTGGTTTATCTAATATCGAGTCCGCATTGGTTTCTACAAGCGAAAATTTCCACTCTCAGCTGATGGATGAACGAATGAGAGAATTTTGCTTCGAAGGTATTCGTAAGCATGACTTGATTCGTTGGGGTGTTCTGGAAGAAAAACTTCAGGGCTTAAGAACAGATATGGAGACAGCTAATATTGCGACCTCAAGAGAATGGTTATACCGTTCTTCTGATAATGTGGAAGCAAAGCATTATTTGTTGCCAATTCCATTGAAAGAAATGACTGAGAATAAAATGATGGAGCAAAATCCGTTGTGGAAATAGATTAAGATAGGGATCAGAGAGATAAGCTCTCTTTGATCCTGTTTAATATGATAAAGAAAACAAATGTTATATAAAAGACAATGTTTTATCTCGATTGTGTTTTTACTGCTTAGTGGTGCAGCTTGTACATTTTCCTCAGTTTCAAAAAGCAATGGGAAAAATTCACAATCTGCGATTTCAATTTTTCAGGAAAAACTACAAATCAATATTGAAAATGAATTGAACCTATGTGAGGATCAATTAAAACAGTCTGTGGCTTTAAATACGGATTTAAATACGCATCCTCGCCTGATTGAATCTGGCGATAAGCATTGGAAAATGCCTAAGAACGATGTTTTAATCTGGACTGTTGGCTTCTACCCAGGCATTCTTTGGCAGATGTATGAAAGCACTCAGAATGAATATTGGAAAGAGGAAGCTCTGAAAAGAACATTGCCCCTTGAGTCCTATAAAAATAATCGTGAGCATCACGATGTGGGCTTCATGATGTATTGCTCTTATGGACAAGCCTATCGTTTAACTGGGAATAAAGAATATCGTGATGTTTTGATTCAGTCTGCTAAGTCATTAATATCAAGATATAATCCTAAAGTTGGAACCATAAAGTCATGGTCGAATGAACTACATCCTCAGTGGAAGCAACACATCACGATTATTGATAATATGTTGAATCTGGAACTTTTGTTTTGGGCTTCGAAAGAAACCGGAGATCCCATTTACAGAGACATTGCGGTGAAACATGCTGAAACGACTATGAAAAACCATTTCAGAGAAGATTTTTCATGTTATCATGTTGTGGAATACGATGAGAACACAGGTGCAGTTCGAAACAAAAACACGTCTCAAGGCTATGCTGATGAGAGTGTTTGGGCAAGAGGACAGTCCTGGGCAGTGTATGGTTATACCATGGTTTATCGTGAGACAGGTGATCCTAAATTTTTGGACTTTGCAAAGAAAGTATCTGAACGTTATATTTCTGGTCTGCCTGAGGATTATATACCCTATTGGGATTTTAATCTGACTGGTAAAAAGGGAGAACCTCGTGATGCTTCGGCTGCTGCGATTGCTGCTGCAGGTTTGGTTGAGTTGAGTACTTTGGTCAAAACATCAGAATTGGCAAAACGTTATTGTGCTGCTGCTGATGGAATATTAAACTCACTAGCTTCTCCAGCTTATTCTGCAAGGGGGGTAAATGATGCCTTTTTACTTCATAGTACAGGAGCTAAGCCACAAGGAAATGAAATTGATGTAGCACTGGTTTATGCTGATTATTATTATCTTGAGGCTTTATTAAGACGTAAAGCTTTAAAATAAGCCGAACATGCCTTTTAGGCTGTATTACTTACATATAGATATAGCTCCTTAAGGTTTAGAAAACTTTAAGGAGTTTTTTTTATCATATAATGTCAAGATTGTTTCAATTTGTTGAGAAGACAGTCAAACTATAGAAAAGGAAATGTTATTTTTAAGCCGTTTTATGTTTGGACTCGCCAGTCTTGGACTTTATAAAAAAATTAACCTTTGATTTTTTAAAATGAAGATTATTAAATACATCATCCTTATAGTTTTATTCCTTGCCTTTTCAGGATCTGCTTTCTCAAAAAATGAAAGCTTACGTTTTCAGAAACTTAACACTGTTGATGGCTTGAATTCAAACGTGGTGTATGCTTTATTTCAGGATTCCAGAGGCTTTATTTGGATGGGAACCAAAGAAGGCATTAATCGATACGATGCTTATAGTATTCGTTCTTTCTCCTTACCTTCTGATATCTACAAAAATAATGCGCATCAAAGAATCAATTCTATTTGTGAAGATTTAGCGGGTAATATCTGGTTAGGTACGCCCAATGGGATCATTCAAATGGAAGCTTTCACTGGTGAAATGACTCATTATTCTTTGCCAAACGAAACCAAGGCTTCTCAATCTCAATATGTCAATTCGATTGTTATATCTAATCAAAACGAAATTTGGGTAGGGACACGAAATGGCTTGTATCTCTATAATCAAGAACAGAATAAATTTAATCAATACGAATATTTCCCTTTTAGTAGTAAATCGACTTTTTATTCAAAAGGGGAGCGTGTGATCAATGATCTTTGTTTTGATGCCCAGGAAAATCTATGGATTGCAACGGCTGGTAATGGTCTTACAATTTTGGATATATCCCTTAAGAAGAAACGTGTTTTTAAACGATCAAAGGGGCAGAATATAAGTTTAATCAGTTCCAATTATATTGAATCTATTTTCAAAGATAGTCAGAATGTTATGTGGTTGGCAACGGTAAATGGGTTATGTCGTTACAATCCTAAAGAAGAAGACTTTTCGGTGTATCGACATTCTGATAAAAATCCCCATTCCATTTTAGACAATAGCGTGACAACAATTGCTGAAGATTTGGATGGACAACTTTGGATTGGTAGCAAAAAAGGTCTCGATCGCTTTGATAGAGCAAGTGGTGAATTTCATCATCATCAAAATCATCCTTTACGTCCCGAAAGTATTTCTAGCAATACCATTTTGTCTTTATTGGCTGATCGATCGGGTAATTTTTGGGTCGGAAGTATGCAGGGCGTCAATTATTTTTATCCTAAAAATCTAAAGTTTGATCTTTATCAAAATATACCCGATAACAAAAACTCATTAATTGATAATACCCTAAGAACTCTTGTTGCTGACTCTTCAGGAAAAATTTGGATTGGTAGTCTTAAGGACGGTATTAATAGTTTTGATCCGAAAACTCAGAAGTTTCTATCCTACCGTATGGAACATGGAACCAAACGATGGAAAAAACACAATGCTATTCGCACTGCATATATTGATATGAAGGGTCAACTTTTTTTTGGCACCGATGGGGGAGTCTTGCTTTATAATCAGGTGAAAAATCGTTTCGAAAACTTCGATGCACAGGGGAAAATAAGCTTCAAGAAGGGTGTTTTTGAAATTATGAAAGACAGTCAAGGTGCTTATTGGTTTGCTGAAATTGATAAAGGACTTTGGAGATGGCATCCATCTACGGGTGAAACTCATCTTTATAAAAAAGACTCTGTCAGTGGACTGATTAGTACCAACCTAAAAGTGATGCAACAAACTTCTGATGGAGATATTTGGGTCGGAACACATATGAAAGGCTTATGTAAATTGCCATTTGGACAAACAAAATTTATAAGTTACAAGCATTCCAAAAAACCAGGAAGCTTAAGTAATAATCGAGTGTATTCAATTTTCGAAGACTCTAAAAAGAACTTATGGATTGGTACTGGGAGGGGGTTAAATAAATACAATAAGACTAATGAGTCTTTTGATATTCTAGGTATCGATGAAGGACTTTCAGAGAAAATGATTCTTAGCATTCAAGAAGATAGCTTAGGCCGATTGTGGCTGGGAACCAACAAGGGTTTATCTTGTTTTGATGTAGATAAGCAGCAAGTCGCAAATTTTTATCAGGAAGATGGTTTGCAAGGGAATATTTTTGAATATAAAGTGGCCTCTAAACACGCTAGTGGACAATTGTATTTTGGTGGTAATAATGGCTTGAATGCTTTTTATCCTCAGGATTTCAAGATGAATACTTATATGCCTAACTTAAAGTTTATTCAAGCATCGTCTTCTAATGGTATTGTAAATATAAGTCGTAGTTTACTGGCTTCGGAAAATGATAATCAAAAGATTAAAATTGAAAATTCAGAAAAAAATGTTGTTGTTGAAATGGCTTCGGACTCTTATGTCGAAGCTTATAAAAACAACTATACATATAGAATATTACCACTAGACTCCACTTGGAAGCTTTTAGCCTTATCACATCATGAAATTGAACTACCTGCACTAGACGTTGGAGAACATTCTCTAGAGGTCAAGGTTTCGAATAATCATATGAAGTGGAACCCCAAAGTTTCAGTTTTACAGATTGAGGTGAATCGAGATTGGAGTCAAAATAGTGGTCTATTGTATGGGCTTTTAATTTCATCAGCATTGGGACTGCTTGTTTGGCTAGGAAAATCTCGATTAAGAATAAGTAAAACTAGAAAGTCTAATAAACAACAGCAGGATAAAAAAACAACTAAGACGATATCTCGTGTGAAAGTTCCTGCTAAAGATGTATCCGAATGGGCTGAGTCCACAAAACAGCTTAAGGATTTTATGATAGAGACATCGCTTTACAGAGATAAGCGCCTTACAAAAGGACAATTGGCTATTCAGATTGGATGGACAGAGGTACACTTATCTAACACCCTACGTGAAGGTTTAGAGACTAATTTTAACGATTTTATAAACGCATTTAGAGTTGAAGAGGTCAAAGAGAGGTTAAAAGACCCGCGAAGTAGAGATTTCACCTTGATTGCAATAGCCGAGGAATGTGGTTTCAATTCTAAAACCTCATTTTATAGAACTTTTAAAAAGTTTACTGATTTGACACCTAGTGAGTACTTGGAACAAATACATCCTGAAGCTTAAATTTCAGCAAATACTCTTTTAGCTTTTTGATGAAGTCCATTTGTAGACTACACCCAACATAATTCGGCGTGTATTCTGATACCTTGTGCTATGCGAAGAGAATTGCATATTCTCTACCCTATAGTATTGTTTTTTACTGTCGAGTAGATTAGCTCCTTTAAGTGAAATCTGTAGTTTTTTCTTGAAGAAATGTCGATTGATAGCCAGATCTAAATTATAAAGTTTGCCTTGTAAACCATTTTTATTGATTGTTTTCGATTGCCATGAATAATTCACTTGCAGGCGGGTACTTTTCTGTAACTGAAATGTGCTGCTAAGTTTGTAATTGTAACTCCATATCTGCTTTTGAACTAAGGAAAGCGCCTTGCCTGAAAAACTCTGATGATATACGGTTCCACTTCCATTAAAGCGACACCACTTTGTTGCCTTATAGCTAAAGGTATATTCTAAACCGTAAAGTCTCTGTTCGCCCAGATTACCGAAAGTTCGAAACAGGGTATCAGCCTGACTGTTATATTCAGCCATCACCACATCTTTGATATACCGTTTGTAAAGAGCTAGTCCCATTTGGTACTTTTCGCTGTGCAAAGAATATTCCAAAGAAATTGAGTGTTCTTTTTCAGGTTTCAAATATGGATTACCGTACTGAATGTTTAAAGGATTATTATCGTTCCGGTATGAATTAAGTTGATGTGCGGCAGGTAGCTTATAACTTTTCTTATATGAGAACGAGATATCGCTTTTCTCCCAATTGTGCCCGACTTTTATAGTAGGTAATAGGCTGAGGTATGAATTGTTATTATCAGCAATCATATCGTTTCTGGAGTTTTCGGTATGGCGTGCAATGTATCGCAGCCGAGTTCCCGCCGAAGCAAACCATTTATTGTGTTGATGGTTGATAATACCATATACAGCTGCGCTTTGTTTTTCGAACTTGTAAAGAAAAGTTTTAGCCGGTACCAGCAACCATTCGTTCTCACCATGATTATATACCTCTTGAGCAGAATTCTGATCATATCTGTCGAGACTGGCATCAGCTCCCAATTCAATTCTTGTTTCCTCACTTGCCTTTAGTTCATAATCGATAGAGCTTTGTATTTTCTCTTGATCTAATGCGATTTCGTCTTGCTTTTGGTAGGGATAAGTACTTGTAGGATCTCCTTCGGGTGAATAGTTTAAACTTTCGAGCAAACGATCGTTTTCTTGATTGATTTGACGATAATTAAACTGGAATTTGAGATCCTGATTCTCCCATTTGCCCACATACTGTGCCCGCATCATCCTGATTGTTTTATTTTTTTCTGATGCCTGATTTTGCTGTGTATACTGTGTTAATTCATTAACCTTATCTCGTTTCTCTTTGAGTGTACTTACCAAAGGATTGCTTTGTGTTTTTTGCCATTGTCCCATCAGCTTAGCCAAATGCTTGGGCGAAAAGCGGTGGTTAATACCCAATCGTATTTGATTTTGCTTTGTTTCCTGACTTTGATCTTTATCCTGTAAAATTATAGGGATTTGTCCTTCTATTTTATTTTCGCGTTTCAATTGATTACTCGATTCAAAATCATTCTCCTTATGACTTGCTTGAGCAAAACCAGCCCAGTTTTTATATTTTTTACTGGCATAGAGGTTTTCCTGATGATTGCCCATATGATCGGCTCCAAGTTTAAGTTTGCTGAATGACTTGGATTGAATAGGAGCTTTAAGTATGATATTGATCACACTACCTTCAGCATCGTATTTGGCTGAGGGGTTTTGAATGACTTCAATTTTAGCTATACTCGACGGTGTGATCTGATCCAACTCGCTAATATCATCTGTTTTTACGCCATCAATTAGAATTGTGGCTTCTCGTCCGCGAATTGTAGCCTTATCATCCATATCCATTGATACAGAGGGCAGGTTGCTTAATAAATCCACTGTTGAATTGGTTCCCCCTTCAGCGAGTTTATCGGGATATAAGACCCAGTTACCATTTTCGTTTCCTATGGCCTTCTTTTCAGCAGTTACAACGATTTCATGTAAACTCTGTGCAGACGAAAGCAATGTTATCTTACCCAAATGGATAAGATTACTATCTGCCTTAATAATTGCGGTGTATTTTTCGTAGCCCAGAAATTGAACTTGAATGCGATATGTGGAACCTAAATTCGCTTTTAAATTAAACAGTCCCAGACTATCACTTAATGTGCCATCAACAGGAATGTTTGACTCCAATGGGAATAAAGCAACTTGTGCAAAGGCTAAAGCTTCTTCATTATTGGGTTCCCATACGATACCTTTTATTTCAGAGATCTGAGCTATTGTATTGATATGAGAAAGACAAGTAATGATTAAAACCAGAGAGAGAAGTCGCAAAATACATTTCATTTATTAGAGATTTGAGCTGAGTTAGATCTGTAACAATATTACAGTACGAAGAAATGGAATTCTTTCCCAGTTTGCCTATAAACAAAGAAAGCATAAGTCCCAAATAGTGAGTTTGGGACTTATGCTTTATATTTTTGTGACTGTGTTGTGACTTACTCCTTCAATTCAAAAATCTGATAGTTGTCGTAAAATCCTCTGGCAGGTAGCATTAGACGTATGGCTGTTTGTCCTTCACCAAGGGGCGCGTCGTTTTCGATATCTTTATACTGAAAGACCAGTTTATCATCAATTCTGAACTCTATTTGATCCTCCCACTTAATCACCTTCATGTGATGTTTGCCAATTAGGTTCTGAATGCTGTAGTCTTCTCCCTTTGTTACCAATCGGCGACCAGGACATTTTCGGAGATTGGCTGTTCCACGCTTGGGTGCCAAAAAAGAAATGCGGTAATTGTAAATATCGCCTTTGGTGTACTGTGCTGCAACTCCACAGCGTGGTTTCAATGACGGATCAAAAACATTTTCGCCATGACTTCCTTTTGCCGAAAACATGATCATGTGTAAAGGGTAGGGAATTGGGCTTTGAAAATCAAATTCGATCACGTAGTTTTCAGGTGATATTGTCTTGTTCCAAAAGACGAGGTGTCCACCACGAAAGGCTTTTCCTTTTTTATAGATTGGATACAATTCCGGTTCTGCTTTTTGTGCCAAAGCATCCACGTAATTTTGGTACCATTTATCTGTTCCTTCTTCGAATACCAGTTCACCTTTTTTCATTTTACGATTCACCTTCTTGTGGTATCGTGAATAGAGCTCCAGTCGGCCTTTTTTAATTTTGGCTATACCGGGTCCTTCCATCACCCAATCTTCCAATGATGCTTTTTTGTTGAAATCGCATTCGTAGACGAGTTGTTTCTGTTTGCCTATTTCGAGAGATTCTTGTGAAAATGAAGAGAGCGTAATTAAACTGAGACATATAAGAAGAAATGATCTTTTCATGTTTTCTGTTTTTTAGTATTAAGCGCAAAGTGCGCTAAGATTTTCACGCAAATAGCGCCAAGTATATTTGTGAAATCTGTACTTAACTATTTGCCTTAAAAAGGGACGTTGAAAATTATCCTTTGTTTCCTTTATCCATTCTTTTAAATATTTGCGATGTCTTCTTAGTTGTTTCTGATATCCTGATTTATAAGTAGTTTATACATTCCATATTTTTTATTTTGAACCTGACAGGTCAATTTAAGATGGATATTATTCACCTGTCAGGTTTAGAACTAGCTTATGTTTTTTGCCCTTCTGACCTTTCGAATATACTTCGATACTCCTCAGTGAACGCTCAGTTTATTGGACATTTCAGACCTTTAAGACTTTCGGACCTTTCAACTTTTATATTACAAATAGCTAATGAAAGGATCATTCGTTCTTATTAGAATTTCACGAAGCTTTTCTGTTAAGTCCTGCTCCAATTCTGAATTCTCACCATAAATATTCTTGGTTTGGTAAGGATCATTTTTATCATCGTATAAGAAGTGATGCTTTTCGCCTTCATTATCATAGGCTATGACGTAAGTGTGAGTATGAGTTTTAACCCCACGACGTTTTTCTGTATCATCTTCAGGTTTAGCAAAGAAGTACAAAGCAGCTTCAGGACGATCTACTTTTTCGTTACGGAAGATACCTGAGTAATCATTACCTTCTACTTCTTCTGGAATTTCTTTGTTCAGTCCCATCAAACCTAAAAGAGTAGGCATCACATCTGGTACACTTAAAAGAAGATCATCGCTACCTGCTTTGATTTTTTCTGGCCAACGGATGATGAATGGGATATCGAAAGCTTCGCTAAACCATACATTTTTATGCATCATTCCTTGGCTACCTAACATTTCGCCATGGTCTGATGTGAAAATAACGATGGTGTTTTTATCAAGACCTTGTTCTTTTAAAGTCTGCAATACTTTTCCAATTTGCACATCAACACCTTCGCACATAGCAAAGTAATCTGTCGATTGATCGATACGATCATCTACCCACATGTCGCCAAAACCATGGTCGCCCATTTCGGTATTGTTGGTAAATTGAACATTAGGTCGGTTTAAGACATCCTTCTCAGTTTTGCCTTCGAAACGCTCTTTGTATTTTTCAGGAACTAAATTAAATGGGTGATGTGGTGGGTTGATACCCCAGAATAATGCGAATGGTTTCTCATCATCACGGAATTTATCGCCTGCATTCTCCAAATATTTTTGTACGACTTCAGCCTCATGTTCAGGTGACCACTGCTCGAAATATTTAGCTTCATCTTCTTTAGCCTCATTAATCCAATAGTGAGGAGTCAGGTGATTATCATCAGCTCCGTATGAATACCAAAAATCGAATCCATGACGGTATCTTCCAGGCTTGCAATAGGAATCCCAAACATTTCCTTTCCCATCTTCAGGTGGCGCAGGACCATCTAAATGCCATTTACCAACATAGCCTGCATTGTAATTGTTTTGTGAAAGTACATCTGAGAAACAAACATCATCTGGATTCAGGAAATTACCATGTTTGGTTCGTCCTGAATGGCAATTTGAAAGCACTCCGTTCGAAAGTGGGTATTTTCCGGTAAGTAACATACCACGGTAAGGGCTGCATAGTGGGTGATTACTCACTGCATGAGTAAAAACAACACCTTGTTTCGATAAGGCATCGATATTTGGCGTTTTAACGGGGTCTTGATTCATAAAGCCCATTGCCTGCTTACGGTATTGATCTGGAAAAATATATAAAAGGTTCGGACGTTTCCCATTTTTCATGCAAGACGTAAGAAAACCTTGTGGAATCAAAGTCATTCCAGCAGTAACAGCTGCTGAGCTCTTTAAGAAATTTCTTCGGGATATATTATTTTTAGTCATATAAAATCGTTTGTAACTCCGGCATTTATCGGAATGTTAGTTGTCGGCTTTGAACTCTGTAGAATTCATAGCTGACAAACAATAACTGTTAATTTATTACTGTGCTATCAATTCTATTTCTCTTGTTAATCCATGTTGGCAAGTGAACTCTAGCACAGTTTCATTTGTATTACTACTGATTAACTTGCAATATTCATTTGCTTTAAGAGACCAGTTCCCTTTTAAAGTTACCTTAATTTTGGATTCTTTACTTTCATTTTTTGTCCAATCTCTCGAATACACGCTGCGTTCCTTACGTTTGCCATTTTCCATTACAACGTCTGCTTCTCCTTCGTAAAGATGAAGATCAGGATCGCAAAGACTCATTACTTTCGAATTGTCTTTATCTTTTATCATGACCAATGCAGGAGCACTTACCGAATTCAATCCCGATAATTCAACATCCGCATTTGCTTCAAATAGTGCAAAAGCAGTCGTTGAAGTGGCATGATCTCTTATAATATGAGCCTTACTGTCTTTTTGTAAAACGGTATAAGCAGCTTTCTTCTTTTTGCTCATCTGCTTTGCAAATTGAACTAGTTCATTGTGATTGCTCTGAACCAAGATTGTATACTCATAGTTTGCTCCCTGAGGTGCTTTACCGTGCTTAATTACGGCTGTTGTGAATTTACCTTGGTTAGGCGTTTCCTTTTTTTGATCCCTTGAGTGCTGCAATTGTTTGCCTACTTCAACAGTATAGGCTGCAGGAATATAAAAACTGTTACCTACATTATCAGTTAATAAGTTGGCTTTCTTAGTCTGACTTATTTGTTTGAATGGAAACTGATTGATTTCATCTTTGTTGTAAGTAATGCTTTCTGATTCCTCATTCAAATAGTTTTGAAAAAGAGTCGTTTCAGTCTCATAATCAGCATTTGTATTTTCGATATCGCTACCCAAACAAATGATTCTATTGTCGAAAAAGAAAACAGATTTTGTTGCACGATGTGAACCGTTGTATTTGTCGTGTTCATGCAATTTCATGGCCCACGCTCCATTTTTTCCCTCAAGAGAGATAGCGCCAGCAAAAGCTTCATCCGAAATCAACATTTCTTCGTAACCAGTTACCAGATCAACATTCAAAATAGTCGCTTTAAGTTTTTCGATAGGAAGATGAATGGCAGTTGTACCTGCAAATCGTCCCCAATCCCATCCGTTTACATTAAAGCCTGAAGTGAACACGCTTGGTTTTTCTCCTCCTGAAATGATTTGAACTTGTCCGTGTTTCATGTAGCGACCGTAGTAGTTCGCTCCAATATAATGTTCAGCAGCCCAAAGGTAACGACTGTGTCCTTGTGCCGTAGCTGACCAGTTTGCTCTACGGTGTATGCCCAACGCGGCATAGTTCATAGTCCAATTTCCATTGGGATCTACTTCTGCTTTAAAGCCCTTTTTTTGTAGTTTCTTTACAGTCCCTGTCGCTTTTTTGCCTTCCATTAATCTTAGGTAAGCTGCTGCCATTTCAGCATCAATCTTATTTTTCCCATCAGGCGTTCCCGAGAGGGTCATGAACTTGTAATGTTTGACAGATAGTTTACCCTTACCATTAGGATGACGCCCCGACATAGAAGTCGGCCATGTTTCTTTATTACAGAAAAGGCGGGTTTTTAATAAGGATTCTTTCAAGTTACGATGCCCTTCTTCCGAAACACTGAAGGGTGTTTGATTGAAGAAATAAACCATCAAAGTTGCTCCGTTGTAGCCACCATTGGCATAGGCAGGGTAGTTGTTAGCATGATGAAAGACACTTCCATCTACTTTGAAACAGTCCTTAACTCCAGGTGCATACGCTAGACCATTATCAAGCCATTTGACGTAAGCATTTAAATATCTAACTTTTTCAGGTGAATCTTCTAACATCAAAATACTCGCTAAACGTCCCATAACCGAGGTGTTAAAAGCGTCGATGCTCATGCCTTTATGGTGAATAGGGGCAAATATTTCTTTTATTCCTGAGTACCATTCCATAGCTTTTTGAGCTTGTTCAGCTCGCTCTGTGCGAATTAATGACTCACGCATTAGAAAGTAAGCTGAGTAGTAAGTTCTCATGCTGTATCCTAAATGGTGCAATGTTCCATTGGCACTTCCTTCTGCCCAACCTTGATCAACTAGGTGATCGGACATATCAAAGAACATCTGTTCCAGTTCGGCTTTTATTTTTTGATCTTTAGTTTGATTGTAAGCCGATGAAATCTCGTACATCAGTTTTGTGTAGGCAGCTAATCCCTTACCTTTTTTGTCGAAATAGTTCTTGAATTTCTTGGTATAGGGCTTATATATTTCTGAAAATCGGCAAAACCACATCACTTTTCCAGAGATCTGATCATCCTGACGTGCAATTTCAAACTTATTGTATGCCTTTTTAAATTTGTCAAGCAGCTTTTCATTAACCTTCAGCTTTTTAATGACTTCTTTGCTGTATCTTTTATTGATGGTTTGAATGCCTTTAATTTGTTCTTGTGTTAGGGCTTCTAATTTTTCGCTTGGTTTATTTAAGCTCGATTTATAAAGAATCAGCCAATGGTTTTTTGTTTTGGCATTAACGAAAGGAATTTGGTAATCAGGTGTATTCCATCTGCTGTCGGCAGGTGTACACAGCATAATATGATCGAAGAACAGTGTTCCCGAACTACCTTCAGGAGCAAGTATCTTCATATTATTCATACTTGTCGCTGGATTTCCCTTCATATCGCGCTCAAAAGCAACCCATGCTGCTCTCCATCCTTTAAAATCGATTCCAAATTCGAATTCACAGTTTACTTTTTGATCGCTAAGGAACTGAAATTTGATTTTCTCATCCTTAGGCGTTTCATTGTAGATCCATACACAAAAAGTTGGTATAGATTTATCTATAGCATTCGGATCGAAAGGTTTGAAATTAATGTCCTGTTTAATTATTAATTCAGAATTTGGTTCATACTTCCATTGCAAACTTTGCTTTCCATGTTTGTAATGAGTCGTACTTGTTACAATGCTTGATGGGGTAGGTGTCGACCAATTTTGACTTATTGAATCTTCAAAGGAAATAATGGCAGGATTGATAAAATCCTGAGCCGATACTTTATTGAAGAACAAAATCAAAAAGATCAGTATTAATTTTAAAGGCTGTTTCATATTCATCATAGATCGTTTTAAATCGATTGCAATAAAATAATTATTGTTGAAACTTTAGAATTTTTATTATTCACAAAGGTGCCATATTAATAATTTGGGATTCCTAAGTGTTTTTTTGCTGACAGGTTTATAATATCGCCTTTATAAACCTGTCAGACTTGTATTACTATTCCTCCAGTTTCCTTTTACGCACAAGTGCTTCTAAAAAGTAATAGTCGGCATAGTTTAATGGAACATCAATTTCAGCACCATGTGGTATACTTCCCACAGAGTGCATTAAAAGAAAATTGTTGTTCTCACCTAACTTAGCTCTGTAGGCATCTGATGATAGATTTTCTACAATTTGATCGGCAAGAGCTTTATATTTATCTGTCTTTTCAGGACAGTAGGTACTCATTTCGTATAATGCAGAAGCTATAACCGCAGCTGCTGAAGCATCACGTGGTGTGTTGGGGATTTTAGGGCAATCAAAATCCCAGTATGGAACCAAATCCTTAGGCATTCTTGGGTGTGCGAAAAGATATGCTGCAATATCTTCAGCCTTTTTCAAGAATTTTGCATCCTTGGTTTCGCGATAGCAAAGTGCATAGCCATACATGGCCCAGCCCTGACCTCTCGACCAGGCTGACTCATCAGCATAACCTTGAGCAGTCACTTTATTGCGAACTTGTCCAGTTATTGTATCATAGTCGATAACGTGATAACAAGAGTGATCTGGGCGAAAATGATGATCCAATGTTGTTTCGGCATGCTTGATGGCAATATCTCTATAGCTTTGATCACCACTTAGCTTACTAGCTTCAAAAAGTAATTCCAGATTCATCATGTTATCGATAATAACTGGACACTGCCAGCCACGTTTTGCTTGCCAGCCTCGCTGAACATTCCACGATTGGATAGCCCCAATATTTGGACGAAAGCGTGTGCTTAATGATTTTGCTGTTTGAATAATAACCTTTTTGTATGCTGGATTATTGGTCAGTTTGTATCCGTTACCATAGCTACAGTAAACCATAAAACCAACATCATGATGCCAGGTTAAGTGTTGAACTGTATCCAATGTTTCAGTTACTTTCTCAGCTTCAGTCTTCCATTTTTTATCGCCTGTTAGTTCATACAAATACCAAAGTGATCCTGGAAAGAACCCACTAGTCCAAAGTTCAGGTGTGTTATATCTTGTACTACCATCTTTACGAATTGTTCTGGGATTCAGAATTTCTCCTTTGGCATTCATCATATCAATTTCGAATCCAATTTGTTGGCTCGCAAATTCGATATTTTCCTCAATGATGTCTTTTGAACTTGTTTTAGGATTGCTACATGAAAACAAACTGAGCATGCAAGCTGAAACAAGTGTTAATTTAAAAATTTGATTCATTTTTGATCTTAATTATTTAAAGTTTGAATGTTGATTCGATTGATTTTCCTCGATTCATTCCATCAGGGAATCGGATTGTGCAGGATTCTGTTTTGTCTTTTTCAGTAAGCTTTATCTCAGCCTTATCTTGCTTATGCAATGGGTCCGAAAGAGTGATTTGCCAATCAGTATTGTTCTTTTTTAAATGAAGTATTGTTGGCTGATTTGCAGATAGAGTTAGATCAGTTGTCAACTGAATTTCTCCAGCTTTATAGAAAACGATCATGTAAGTATCTGTGTCATATTTAATGGCCTGAACTATCTCATTATTTTGAATGATAATTGGCAGTTTCTTAAGGGTATTTTGGAATGTTTTCAGATCAATACCCGGAATGACGATATATGAATAATCGGCATCAATAAATTCTGATCCATGCGAAAAGGATAATTGAAATATAGAAGTGTTTTCAATTTGGTTTTTCTTGTTGGCGTATCGGCCATCCAGATCGGACCAGTTACCCGTTCTTTCTTCAGCAAACAGTTTTAGCTTGCCTGTTGCATTGCTTGGAAGGATGATGTAGCCCGTGTTATCATGATGAACCCAGGATGGCTTGACGATCGTTTTAGATTCAATATTCTTTGTCTTTCCAGCTTTAATCTTTCCCTTTTTGCCATTGATCTGGTAATGAATATCGCCTTTCCTTTCAGTTTGATTTATTGTTGTCAACACATCGAAAGTATCTGCTAGATTTTTATTAATTCCATTGCCCAGAGCCATCATCTTATTGTCAAAGGTGAAGTAGGCTTTGTTTGCCTTTAAATTCACACAACTACTTTTTCTATCGTATTGAAATGCTGCTATACCGTGCTCGCCAGTTGACAAACCACCTGCGAATTCATTAAGGCTTTTGCTTTCTTTTCCCCAAGGACTTAGTGGAAGTTTGCCTGTTTTCTGAATGGCAGTAATGCCAGGCCATGCTCTCCAGTTCCATCCTATTCTGGCTTTATCATACTCTTTTCCGGTGCTATAAATAATAGTGGAACCATCGCCGCTCAAGAAATTATTTTTACCATGAGCTCTTTCGTTTTCAGATGTCTCGCAACCCGTTGATCGGTTTGAAAGCATTTTAATAGCAAAGTAGGCCTTAGGTGTGCTATGAATTAATAGGTCGGTGTTCCAAAAATATTTTGTGGAATCAATGTGTGCGAATTGTTTGTTCTGATGTCTCTTCAAAAGCGCATTAAGAGCTTCGGTTTTTGTCGTGTTAACATGACCATCTTTTAAGATTCTCAAGAGATCTTTGCGAATAGCTCCTTTATCAAGTGGTGTTTGTTTTAGAGCATTGTGTCGACCTGCAATATTCAAGGCACCATGATTTTTATAGTAGTACCACTGAATACCATCCAGGTAATAGTCAGCTAATGTATTCCATTCTTCTTGTGTTAGTTCCCATTTACTGTTATTGGTAGCTTTCGCATAATTCAAAACATGATTGATCCAATGTACGCCATAGCCAATCCAGTAGTTTTGTGCACCACCAGCGTTGTGCTGAATCCATGATCCATCAGGTGTGAAACCTGTTGGTAAATCACTTGTAGTATTTAGTACACGTGGAAACTGTTCTTTCACTAATTGATGAACCCAATCCAGTTCTTTAACATCCCCGGAACATGATGCAATAGCGGTCATGGCCCACAAACGGTATCCCATATTCCCACCACGGTTATGACCACGGTTTTTATCGAATACACTGGGGCTTTTCCCGTTGTACCAACACCAGTGACTAAATTCTGTTATACTTTGAACAAGCTTATCTATTTGTTTTTCTTTTATTGCAGATGTCTGTCGATCTTTCATCATATCCTCATAGAAAACAAGCTCAATGGCAGCTACAGCCCTTAGTGTTTCAAATGGAATTGATGGAAATTTATATTTTGGTCGATGATCTAACCAGTATTGTAAGGCTTTGTATGTGGCATTTCTTAGCTCTTCCTTGTTGGAATAAGAAGCTTGACGGTAATCAATTGCCCACTGCATTATACGACCAGTAATCTGTTTTTTATCAGGTTTTGAATCTGAAAAACGACCATCCTCTCGAAGAAGCGTAAGGGCTTTTTCGGTACTCATCTTTTCCCATCGAGTGGATAGGTTTTTTCCTTCAAGATTTTTTCTAATCTTATCGAGTTCATTACTTTTTGTGCCTTGCGAAAAGCTTGTTGTCGAAAGCAGGAAACAAGAGATTAGTAAAGAGAAAACGATCGTAATTTTTTTCATATTCATAACAGAATTGATATGGATTTAAAGACATGTTATAAGCTTGACTGCATTTAAAATTATGAATTGAGAGTTTCTCTAATGATAAATTATTCAATTTTGGGACGATTCTTAGGATGTTGGGATGTATGTGGCAGGTAGTCAGCTTTATATTTATTGATTTTTGAGGTTTCAAATTCTTGATATAAGAAATTGGGAGTGTGACGCGTATGTGAAAATTGTACGGATAATTAAAGGCTGTATTTTTCATGAGTCAAGGGTGTGATTTGTTCTATTGATTCCCTATTTGTTTAATGTGCTGTGCATTAGTTGATTGGTCTTGTTGTGCGCCTGGTGTATGACTTATTTGCTGTATGTTCAATATTGTTCGGATGATATTGGTCTAATGCGTAAATGATTGAACCTCAGCGCTTGGAGGTGCTGGTTTGTTTGCTTTGGTGCCGAAATGGTTTTTTGGGACAGTAAGTGTTTGTTGTGCAGTGCTCTTTCAGGTATCTTGAAATCGTTTTCGAAAGGCATATTTTGAAAGTAACAAGTAGGATTATAAATAAAACAAACAGAATGAAATACTTTTTATCGCTTATCAGCTTGGTCGTTTTGCTGCAATCTTGTTCTCAAGACAATAAGCCTGAAGTTGATTTTATTAAGAAGACATTACTTTATCAGGATGATTTTAGCTCTATGAATTCCAGCGATTGGATTGTAGAATTACAGGCTGAAACTGGAAATTTTGTTGGTATAAATGATGGTGCTTTAGAGATTGATGTTCCTAAGGGAGCAACCGTCTGGTATAAGCATAGACTAGAGGGCGACATCTTGATTGAATACAAAGCAAGCGTTATAGATAATGATGGTCCTAATGATAGAGTGAGTGATTTGAATTGTTTTTGGATGGCTACTGATTCACGAAATACAGATGATTTATTTGATACGCCAAGAAAAGCTTCTGGTAAGTTTCACGATTACGATACTTTGCAATTGTATTATGTAGGTTTGGGAGGACATAACAATACTAAAACAAGATTTCGTAGGTATAATGGAAAAGGAGATAAGCCCCTTCTTCCTGAACATGATTTAGAAGATAAAACTGATTTAATTTTCCCTAATAAATCTTGTGAAATCCAATTGATAGCTATGGGGAATCAAGTGCAGTTTTTCAGAGATGGGAAATTAGTTTATGATTTTGTTGATGAATCACCTTATACCCAAGGCTGGTTTGGAATCAGAACAATAGAGAATCATATGACAATTGATGACTTTAAGGTTTATCGTATTGAAAAGAAAAAATAGATAAATAACGATATGAAGAACTATTTTAAAAAAATAACAAGCCTCTTATTTGCATTCCTAATACTAGGACAAGTTTATGCCAAGCAGGAAAGAGTTATTGTAAGAACAGTTGAAGATGTTAAAAATGCTATTGAGAATGGAAGAATAGACATCCTATTGGAAGATGGAATTTACCATGATCTAAGAATTGAAATGAACTATTCTGGTTCGAAAAAAAATCAGATTAGATTATCTGCAAAGAATCCGGGACAAGTTATAATTAGTGGGGATTCACATATTGACTTAAATGGTGACTATATACATTTATCTGGTCTGGATTTTAATCATGGCGATCGAAATAAAGCTGAGGCTTTAGTCATGATTAAGGGGAACCATAATCGCATTTCACAAAGTCGTTTTAGTAATTACAGTAAAGTTGATGGTGTTTGGATTCAACTAAATGGTCAATACAATCAAGTTGATTATTGTTGGTTTGAAGGAAAAACATCGGGAGCAAGTTATATAAATGTTGATGTGCCTAAAAAAGGAGGTAATCATCATTTAGTCGATCATAACTTCTTTGCCAGACCACCACTTGGTAAGAACGGAGGATCAGCTATGAGAATTGGACATGGATCTATGGCAACTAGATTTTGCTATACGGTTGTTGAATTTAATTTGTTTGAAGACTGCAGTGGTGAGGGTGAAATCATGTCTTCGAAGAGTTGTGGGAACACATTTCGTTATAATACCTTCTTAAACTGTAAAGGCGGTTTAAGTCTTCGTCAAGGTGAACAAGGAATTATTGAGAGTAACTATTTTGTTTCCCGAAAAGGTGAGAAAAATAGATGTGGTGGTATATCTCTACGTAGTAGAAATCATTTGGTTGTGAATAATTATTTCTTTGGTTTGGCTCCTAAAAAAAGCGGTGTAATAAATTTTGGAAATGGAACACTTCCCGATCCTAAGCGTGCAGCACTAGGAATCATAGCTATTCATTTCCCTAAAACTGCAGAAAATATGATTGTCAATAATCAATTGGTTCAGAATAAGACTGAATCTATTGATTTGTTGAGTGATTATAGACACAGAAATAAACTTGTTCCTACCGACAGTATGTTTTTTTATAATAATGTCATGATAGGTGCAAAGACTCATGTGAGATTGCATGAAAAACCTCAGTATCTCGTTTGGAAGAATAATTTTTATCAAGGAAAATTGGGTGTTGAAACGGAAGGGTTAAAAAAGAAAACGTTTCTCATCTCTAAGTTGGATGATTCAGTAATGGTATTGAATGAGAAAGGACCACTTGCAGATCAATCATGGGTAAATGACTTGCCTGAAGAAATGTTGAATAGACTTGAGTTTAGAGGAAAGAAGAAAAAATTACCTGTTGGGGTTTATTTTGCACCCAAAGGAAAAAGAGGTGGCTTGCAAGAGATGCTAAATAAAAAGGATGTTGGACCAAACTGGAAATAATAAGATCATGATTAGAAGGAATATACAGAAAAGAATTGGAGATATAGTTTTACTTGTGATTTTGCTCATTCTTTTTGGTGGTACAATAATAAGCGCTAATGCTGATGTGTTAACAAAAAAAGTGAAGCATCCCCGCTTATTTTTTAAGTCTAATGAATTATCACAATTAGCATTGTTACGTAATACCACTCATAAAGCGGAGTGGAAAAGCTTATTGAATATCTGCGAAAGCTTAGAAAGGAAAGATCCTATTTTAAAACCTAAATCGAAATTGGTATTCGCTTTTCCTGAAAAATTAGCGGCTGTTGCCTTGGTTCAGCTTTTAGATCCTTCACAAGCTTATCAGAAAACTTTTGAAAAGCATTTCTGGACTATTATGAACTGGAAAGAGTGGGATGAATGGATTGATGGCAAAGGAAAAGGACCAGCTAATGACCTAGGAGTTGCACAAGCTCTTATTGCTTTAACAGCCTGTTATGATTGGCAATATCAGAATATGACTGATGAGCAGAGAGTTTTTGTTAGTCAAAAGTTGATTCGTATAGCTCATCATTTCTATAAGGATTATAGTCGTTTTCATACCAAGAGTTTTGCTATCATGAATTGTAATCATGGTACCAACGTGTATGCTGCTTTAAGTGCGGTATTATATGGGACTGACCGAATTCCTGACGATTATAAGAAGGAATGGACAGAATGTCTAGATCATAAATACGAAACATTAACCAGCCAGATGAACTCAAATATGAGTGATGGCTTTAGCGATGAGGGAGCAACATATTTTATGTTTCAATTAAAAACCTACATGCAATGGTTTGAGCTGAGACGTAATGGTTTGAACTTAGCTTATGGAAAGCCTTATGAAGATTTAGCCTGGTTTAAAAATGCCTCAGCTTATTGTTTGTATACAATATTACCTGGTGGACATGATAATTTTGGCGGTTTGGCTCGTTATGCTGATGCAAACCAAAAATTCTGGGGAAACCCTTATTCGTCTTTTCCTGCTTTGGCTAAAAACTTGAAAGATCCGATTGCTCAGTGGTTAGCTTCCGATCTTGATTTGAAAGAAGTAGAATTGTGGCGAGCGGAAAAATCTAAAGAGAAAGATAACAATCAGAAATCAAATTTTGATGTGTGGAGATACATTGGGAAAGATGGTAATCTATCATCGGTTGATTTAAATACCTTACCTAATTATCGATTTTTCGAAGATGCAGGTATGTTTGTGTGGCGTTCATCTTGGGAAAATGATGCGAGCTACTTCACCATCAAATCCGGACAGCATTATCAAGGTCATGGACAACCTGATGATGGACAATTTATGTTGCACCGTGCAGGTGTTCCTTATATTATCGATATGGGCTACTCCAATCCGAAATATACACATGAGCACAATGTTTTGCTTGTGAATGGTAAAGGTCAAGTAGGCGATGGTGATGTGTGGAGTAAATTCGGGGAGTATCCGGATAATAAAGCGATTTGGGGTAAAACCGATGTGGTTTTAAGTACGGGTAAACAAGCCGATTCTGATTACTTCAATTTGATTTGTGATCCTTCAAACATGTATCCTGTTAAGGAATTGAAGAAATGGAATCGTGAGGTAATTGGTTGGAATGGCATGTTTTTGATGCGCGATGTAATGGATGCTAATGAAGAGGTTGATTTTGAATTGCTTTTGCATGCATATACCAGTCGAAAAGGAAAGAAAGATGCTTATGAATATGCTAAAGATCGTAATGTAAATCCGTTTACATCAACAGTAGATAAGCAGTGGACTATTGACCCTCGAAAGGGGAAAGCACCTTTACTGCTAGTTAAAGATTTATCTGATAGTAAATGGAACAGTGAAGTTGATGAAGCTTGGTTTTACGATAACTACATGAGAAAAAAGGATGGAAAAGGCTATGTGCAGTTGGGATCTGTCTTAAAAAGAAAACAAAAAGCTTCAAAGGCAAATTCTCTTCTCTTTTTTGCTTTCGAGGATGAAATGAAAGATATGTCCGTGACTAAATTAAAAAAAGGAGAGGGGATTCAGATTCATGAAGGAGGAAGCTTGATTAAAGAATTAGCTTGGAATAATTCGAATAAATTAAGTCGGTTGATTTTTGAAGGTGAAATGGCTGGGATGGCTTTTCATGAATCTAAAGCAACTTCTTGGTTTGGTCGTGATATCACACTATTAAAGAATAAAAAAATAGTAAAGATCCTTGCTGATAAGCCTGTCTCAGTTCATGCAACTCGCGTAGAGAATCAATTGACTCTACATTTCTCCACCAAAGAGAAAACTCAAGTGGAAATACCTCTTTCTGCAAAACCGAAATCTATAATACTAAATGGTGAATCCATTGAGCTTGTTTATAGAGATGGGAAACTTGTCTTCGATTTGAAGGGCGATTCTAAAGATAAAATTCAGCTTACTTTATAATTATAAACATGTTGAAACTGATTGTTACACTAACTATTGCATTGTTTATTGCTTTATGTGCGAATGCACAATATATGCAATTAGAGAAAGAAGTTCCTACCAATTGGAAGACAACAAAAGGAGCGAAGCTCAGTATGAGCGACCTACATTACAAATTGGGGAAAGAATCTGTACGATGGGATTGGAAAAAGGGTAGTGAGATACTTGTGACTAAGCCTAAAGGCATGCTTGAGGCATTGAAAACTTCTAAGGGAGGATTGATGCTTTGGATTTACAATGAATCACCCCTTGATGATGTCATTCAGTTTCAATTTGGAACAGCTAATCAGATTGAATATCATTTCGAATATAAAATCAATTTTAAAGGTTGGCGAGCATGTTGGATTCAGTTCGACAAGGATATGCAAGGTTCGAAAAGCACAAAGAACTTAAGCTGGATGAAGGTGCTTGCACCTGTAAAGGCTAAAAAAGGTCAACTGTACTTTGATAGAATGATGTTTCCTAAAAAAGGAATTTCACGTAAACAGACCCCAGATGCTCAGCTTCCATACGTTAATCCTAAGTTGAATGAAAACCATTGGGGCGCTTTGTATTTTTGGGAATCTACATTGCAGAACGATATTGCTCTTCAATCTATATTGAGTCCTAGCGATAAGGCAGGTCTCGAACAGCTTGATGTAAATTTTATTGCAGCCTATAAGGGAAGTCCTTTGGATAAAAAAGCAGAAAAGAAAGTCAAAGATAAGTTCCGCAAATTTGGCATTCATCGATTGAAATCCGGAATTGTAGGTAATCCATTTGTTTCTAAAGATGAGGCTGTTAAGAAGAGTCAGGATCTAACACTTGAAAAAGTAGAAAAAGTGTTTTATAGTTTAGCTCAACATTACTACAATACCAAAGATGAAGAAAGTAAGTCAATGTTTTTGGATTTACTTGATCATCTTATGGATCAGGGCTTGGCTTATGGTAGTGCGATTGGTACAAATCACCATTATGGCTATCAGTTTCGTAAATACCCGCCAGCCATTTTTCTGATGAAAGAGGTTTTGAAGGAAGAAGGCAAATTGAATGAGGTAGCTAAGATGCTGAATTACTGGACCGGTGTTCAGGAGTATCGCGAACTACCTGTATCTGGTACTTTACAAGGCGTTATGGACAGTTGGAATACCACTGTAATTCCTCGTATGCTTGCAATCTTGTGTATCGACAACCCTTCGGAACAACTAAGAGAGATGCAAGCGGTTAAGCGCTGGATGGATATATCTCTCAAAATAGTGCCTGGAACCATGGGAGGAATTAAGGCTGACGGTTGTGGCTTTCATCATGGCGGTTTATATCCTGCTTATTGCAATGGTGGTTTTGCTGGACTTGGTGACTATTTAAAAATGACGACTAACACACCCTTTGCTTTATCAGCAGAATCAAGAACAAATGTTGGGATGGCTCTCCGTACGATGAAAAATTATACCCACGACTTAGAATGGGGTTTTGGTATTAGTGGACGTCATCCACTTGATGGTACTATGAGTTTAGGCCTGAAGCAGGCTTATGCTTATCTAGCGCTTTCTGGAGATCCGTATACAGGTGATGAAATCTGGAATGAAATGGCTGAGGCTTATTTGCGAATGGAAACGGATGATTCGGAATTCAAAAAACTCTTTGAAAGTAAAGGCTTAAGTCCAGAATTGGTGCCTGAAGGACATTTTACCTATAACTATGGTGCTTTGGGTATTCATCGACGTAACAATTGGATGGCTACAATCAAAGGTTACAACAAGCATGTTTGGGGTTCTGAAATATACACCAGAGATAATCGATATGGCAGATATCAGAGCTATGGTACTGTTCAAATAATGCACAAGAACACAAAAGAAAGTGGCTTTGTTGAAGCTGGATGGGATTGGAATTCCTACCCTGGAGCAACCAATATTCACCTGCCTTTGGATCTTTTGGAAAGCCCGAACAAGAATACATTGATGGAAAAGTCGAAGCAAGGTTTCGCTGGATCGTCTCACTTAAATGGTGAAAATGGCGTTTTTGGAATCCATTTGAAAGAGAATAATAGAGAACGTTTTACTGCTAACTTCCATGCTCTGAAATCAGTGTTTGCTTTTGATAATGTATTGATATGTTTGGGTTCTAATATTTCCAATAGTAATGAGGATTATCCTAGTAAAACAAGCTTATTTCAATCTTTTCTAACAAGTTCTGATAAACCTCAATGGATTGATGGAGATAAAAAGTGGACAGAATTTCCTGCCCAAAAGGATTTATCTGAAGGAAAAAATCATAGTCTGATGGATCCCTATGGTAATGCTTACTGGATTGCTGGTGGAAACTCGATTCAGTTGAAAAGGATTGAGCAAAACTCACGTCATAACAAAACAAAAAAGCCAACGCATGGCAAGTTTGCTTTAGCACATATAAATCATGGCTTTGCGCCTAAAAATGCCGATTATGAGTATGCTATACTCCCTCAGACTAGCTTGAAGGATTTAGTGGCTTTTTCAAAAGCAATGACGAATGAAAAAACGGCTCGATATCAGGTTATTCAGAAGGATAGCATTGCTCATATAGTTCACCATAAAGGAAGTAATACTAAGGCTTATGTGGTGTTTGAAAGTGCTGATGAGCTTCATGATGAAAACTTGATTTCAGTCAGTTCACCATCTTTAATCATGCTAAAAGGAATGGCGAATAAAAGCTTAAGAATGAGCCTTTGTGATCCGGATTTACATTTGAGCGAAGAACGTTATACAACGGCAGAAGCCAGTACGCCTATTAAAATACAGGTAAAACTAGTAGGAGAATGGAATCTATCTATGGCGCAAAGTAATTGCCAAATACTGCAATGTAGTAATGGTTTTACAAGCATTGAATTTACTTGTGTTGATGGTATTCCAATTGAAGTAAATTTAGAAAAATATTAAGAAAATGGAGGCTGTATTTAAATAGACATCCTTAAAATATATCACTATAACATGAATAGTATGCGTAAATTTTTACTTGTTCTTTTTTTAGGATTGTGCTTATTCAGTACAGATGTTAGAGCCCAATATATTGGTTTGGAAACACAGGTTCCCAATACTTGGAGTACCAATAATGGTGCGAGTTTAAGTATGAGTACTGATCATTATAAATTAGGAAATGAATCGCTTAAGTGGGACTGGACACAAGGATCTAATTTGACTGTAATGAACCCTCCTAATATGCAAACAGCCTTGAATACTTACAAAGGTGGTTTGATGTTATGGGTTTATAATGAAACGCCACTGGATAAAAATATAACTTTTCAGTTTGGTAAGGGAAGCACAATGGAGTATGAGTTTGATTATGGCATCAACTTTAAAGGATGGAGAGCTTGTTGGATACGATTCGATGAGGATATGAGTGGTCCAAAATCTCGTAGAGATCTCGATTATATGAAGGTCGTTGCTCCAGTAGATATTACTTCTGGAAGCCTTTATTTTGATCGTATGATTTTCCCATCGGAACGCATTCATGATCGTGTTACGCCCGACAAACAGCTACCCTTCATTAATCCAGATATGAATACGAATCATTGGGCAGCTATTTGGCATTGGTATGATACTTATTCACATGATATCCCAGCGGAAGCTACAGTTAGTTCAGAAGAGCAAGATGCTTTTGATTCTATGGAGATTGAAATGGTAAGTGCGTTTCAAGGAAGTACACCAAGCAGTAAAAAAATTACGTCAACTAAGAGTGCATTTAAGGCATTTCAAATTCATCGAAATGGTGAGTTGATAACGGGTCGTCCTTATGTGAGTGATGATGAATATGACAATGCGCAGAATGATGTCAAGATGGATCAGGTTGGACCTGTTTTGGGAGATTTGGCTCAAATTTGGCATCATCATAAGGATACAGAGGTTAAACAAATGTTTTATGATTTGTTGGACTATGTTATGGATCAAGGTTTGAATGTGGGAAGTGGTATGGGAACCAATCACCATTACGGATATAATTTTCGTGAGTTTCCGCCTGCTATTTTCTTAATGAAAGATGCTTTAAAAGCAGATGGTAAGTTAGACAAAGCAGCTGCGATGCTATCATACTGGACCGGGGTTCAGGAATACAGAACTCAGCCTGAAGTAGGAAGCCTTCAGGGCTTGATGGACAGTTGGAATACAACCGTGATTCCCCGCCTGATTGCAGTAATGACGATGGACGATACGCCTGAAAAAGCTAGAGAGATGAAGGCGATTAAACGTTGGATGGATATCTCATTGAAAATTGTACCAGGCAGCATGGGTGGAATCAAAGAAGATGGTTCCGGCTTTCATCATGGCGGTTTGTATCCGGCATACAGTAAAGGTGGTTACGCAGGAGTTGGGGATTTTTTGAAATATGTGAACGGAACTTGTTTTGCACTTTCTGATGAGGCAAGAATTAATTTTGGAAAAGCTTTATTAACGATGCGAAACTATTCCAATCATCTGGATTGGGGATTTGGTATTTGTGGAAGACATCCTCTGGCAGGCTCCATTAGTAATGGAACCGTAAATGCTTTTGCTTACTTAGCTAAGTCTGGTAATCCTCATACTAATGCAGCTATTTGGAACGATATGGCAGCTTCGTATATGCGACTGGCATCATCTAATACGACATTTAAACAAGAGTTTGCTTCTTTGGGGATTACATCGGAGGCTACACCCGAAGGAAATTTCACTTACAATTATGGCGCTTTAGGCATTCACCGTCGAGATAGCTGGATGGTGAGTATTAAGGGCTACAATAAGCATGTTTGGGGATCTGAAATATATACTAAGGATAACAGATATGGTCGTTATCAGAGTTATGGAACGATTCAGGTGATTGGATCAGGAGATAAAGTAAATGCTGTAGAAAGTGGATTCGTTGAAAATGGCTGGGATTGGAACAGATATCCAGGAGCAACCAGTATCCATTTACCTTTAGATTTATTGGAGAGTCCTTTATCTGGAACATTGATGGAGAAATCGAATGAAGGGTTTACAGGGGCATCCAATCTTAATGGAGAGAACGGAATCTTTGGTATGAAACTTAGAGAGAAAAGCAGAACGAATTTTACTGCTGATCATCAGGCTAATAAATCAGTATTTTGTTTCGATAATCGCATTATTTGTTTGGGATCTGATATTTCAAATTCAAATTCTCAGCACAAGACAGAAACAAGCTTATTCCAGGTAAATTTGCAAAATCAATCAGATGCGATTTATATTGATGGAGGAAATGCGATTACCAGTTTTCCCTTAGATCAAAATCTAAGTTTAGATAATAGTCATTGGCTAGTTGACCCTGTAGGTAATGCTTATTGGATAAAAACAGGTGCCGATGTGAATATTACTCGTTCAACACAGGATTCTCGCCACAATAAAACGAAAGCTAACACCCAAGGTGATTTTGCTACAGCTTGGATTAATCACGGCACTTCTCCTTCAAATAAGACTTATGAATATATCGTATTGCCAAATTCAAATACTCAGTCAATTCAGGATTTCTCTAATCGAATGAAAAGTGAGGAAACTGCAGCTTATAAAGTAGTACAGCAAGACGAAAATGCCCATATTGTATGGGATCGTGAAACCAATACCACTGGCTACGTGTTTTTTGAACAGAACACAAATTCAACTGATGAGTTTGTTAAACAAGTAAGTGCTCCAAGTTTGGTGATGATTAAAGCTTCCACTGATAAGCGTGAACTGAGTTTAAGTATGTGTGATCCTGATCTTCATTTTAAAGAGGTCGCTTTTACCTCTGCAAATCCAAGCCAAGAATCTGTAATTGTTCTGACATTAAAAGGGACTTGGGAACTAACTGGTCATAATTCAGAAGGTGAGATTATTTCAACAGCTAATCAGCAAACACAGATCCAATTCAAGTTGAAAGATGGTATTCCTCAGGCGTTAAGCTTGACGAAAGTTGATGATGTTTCTGATAATACACCTCCAACTATTTATCAAATGAATATTGATGATATAAGAGATACATCTGCATCAATAGAGATTGGAAGCAACGAAAATGGCGTTATATATTGGTATTTAAATACGACTGTTGAAACCGCTCCTATTGTTGAAGATATTATTGATGGGGCAGGAGCTATAATTAATGGACAAACAGATTGTTCTGAAAATGAATTATGGACAGAAGAATTGACTAATCTACAAAGAGGAGAGACCTACATTTTATATGCTGTGGCTAAGGATGTATCTGATAATATTTCAGAAATATACTCGTCTGATAGTTTTAGTACACTCGTAACCGGTTTACCAGATATTGATGGGGAGGAAGACGTCTTTATTTATTCTAGCAATGGTGAAATTATTCTACGTTCAACAGTTTTACCTCCAAAAAACACAAAAGTTCAAGTTTTTGATTTAATGGGTAGGATAGTCGTTTCTGCTCCTTATGAACATTCTACCGAGTTGAATTTGAATGTTCCCAATAAAACGGGTCTCTATATTGTCCGATTACAAATGAATGGGCAGAGTACCTCTAAAAAACTGATAATTAAATAATAAGCTTTTAATTTTATTTATGAATAAGATCACTATAAATTTCTTTTTACTTCTCCTTGTTCTGTTATTTGTTCAATGTAACAATAAGGCAAATGATAATTTTTTATCTCAAAATGAGATTCTGGCAAAACAGAAGATAGACCTTGAAAACAAGCTATCCGATAATAGAAACTTAGCTTCTGTAGTTATTCCTTTATCAGAATTAAATGCGAAGCTACAAGCTGAAAAGGGAACAAACTTGCTCGTAACTTTAAATTCAGAAGTGATTCCATCGCAGCTTGATGATTTGGATGGGGATGGAATTGTAGATGAGCTAGTTTTTCAGGTTTCCATGGCAGCGAAATCAAAAATTCAACTATTGATTTGTAAAGTTAGTGATGAAATTGCGGATCGATATATTTTTGAAAGTGAAGTGTATGCACAAATGGGAATGAAAAATGGGAAAATGCCTTTTATCAAAAAGGATAGTATATATTCTGAATCTGGTGATCTGTACAAGCCAATTATGCATCATGGACCGGCTACTGAGTCTGAGTTAATGGCCTACCGTATGTATTTTGATGATAGATGTAGTATTGATATCTATGGTAAAATGCATCGACGATTAGAGTTGGAAACAACCAATTGGTATTCGAACGATTCCCTTATTACGAAGCAATATGGCGGTGACATTCTTTTTGTGAAAAACACTTTGGGTGTTGGATCACCTAGAATATGGAATGGAAAAGAAACGCAGCTTTTAAAAGCGACAAAAGGACGTTATGCTGTTGTTCGATCCAAAGGTCCAGTCCGTACCATTATCGATATGGTGGCTCCAAATATTGAATCTGTAGTGGGGAATACCAAAGTCTTGTTACGTATGATTCAGTATGCAGGTAAAAGAGAAATGAACCTACAGGTGTTTGCTGATGGTAATTTGCCTCAGTTTTGTACAGGAGTACGTAAGATGAAGGTTTCCAAAGTGACAAAAGATGAGGAGAAAAGTTTTCTTGGCCTTTGGGGAACCGAATTCCCACGACTAGATCACGAAAAATACCCACAAGTAACAGTTGGTTTAGGCGTTGTCATGTCTCATGAGTATTTCGATGGATTCGATAAAGATGACAATAATCACCTTATGAAATTGAAAGGGAATAAAACTTTTGTAGAATACATCGTAACTGCTGCTTTTCAGGATGAGAAGGAAGGTTTTAAAGATGCCCAGTCTTTCTTCGATTATCTGGATCGTTTAAGCTTGGAGATCAACAGTCCGCTGAAGCTGTCCCGATTAAAATAATGAGTCAATTTTCGAGTTGAATTGAATCACTGTAAAAAGCATCTGTTGGATTTCCAGCAGATGCTTTTTCATTTCTATAGATGAGGGTAAGCCAATGCTTTTCCTGTTTTACGATCGAGAGGCGTTTGAGCGTTTACTCCTTTTAGATAGTCTTGCAATTGCTTGCAAAGTTTGGCCGCTATTTCAGGTTCATGATCAAGTAAATTGACTTTCTCTGAAATATCATTGTCCAGATTGAAAAGTTCTATTTTTTCATCTTCATAGCCGTAACATAACTTCCATTTACCCATACGTATGGAGCTAAAAGGTCTGATGCTTGGGTATTCATCACGTAAGCTTTTCCAAGCCCAGTAGTGAGGGTAATGAAAATATAGACCTTCAGGACGTTCGAATTTAGCTTCACCTGTAAGCAGAGGGCTTAGGTCTTTGCCATCAATACTAGCAAGGTATGACTTTGGCGAAACACCTGCCATTTGAAGGATCGTTGGAAAAAAATCATCGCTTATTACGGGTTCGTCACATTGCGTGTCAGCTTTTGTAGTCCCAGGCCATTTTACTATCATTGGTACTCGAATTCCACCTTCACGACAAGTTCCTTTTCCATCACTAAGGGGTGCATTTGTCGTCGGTTTTCCTGCATGGGTAACCAGTCCACCATTATCCGACATAAATATGATAATCGTATTGTCTGCTATGTGTAGCTCGTCCAATTTGTTCATAATAGAACCCAGACTATTGTCCATACTAGCTACCATTGAAGCGTATTTTGCTTCAGCATCAGTTTTACCTTCTCGAATAAATTGCTTGACCAATTGTTTGTGTTCCTCAATAGGCGTATGAACGGCATAATGTGCAAAATTCAAGAAAAAGGGATTGCCTTCTTTTGCGAATTGTTCCAATAGCTGATTTGCTTTTATCGTAAGAGCATCGGTAAGATATAAACTGTCTTTTTCAAACTCTTCTAGTCCTGGAACCTGAAGCGGACTGCCTTTTTTGCCATAGGGGTAATAATAAGACCCGGGCTGTCCGGCATGATGCCCAGCGATATTATAATCGAATCCCAATTGTTTCGGATCTGCACCACTCGTTCCTTCTAGTCCCAAATGGGCTTTCCCAATATGAGCTGTTGTGTAGCCATGTTCCTGTAATATCTTGGGGAAAGTAATGCTGTTCGATTGTAATCCATTTACATTCCAATCGGGAATAAACAGTTTTTGTTCCGATTCGGGTACATCATTGGTTTGTCCAGGAATCCAGTTGGTAATCTGACTTCGAGCTGGATTTTTACCCGTTAGAATACTACAGCGCGTAGGTGAACAAACAGGACTGGCAGAATAGGCGTTGGTAAATTTGACCCCTTGATGAGCCAGTTTTTCCATATTTGGTGTTTTCTGATAACTATTATTATCGCTTAGAGTTTTACCAAATGGTACTGAAGTATCAGTCCAACCCATATCATCAACCAGAAATAGAATGATATTTGGTGATGCGGGTTTGTGTTCTTTTTGAGTACAGGCAAGTAGAGCTCCAGCACAAGTAAGTAAGCCTAGGCTACGGCTTAAACCAGTTTTTTTGAATTGCATTTTTACAGATAGTTTGTTTCATGTTAAAGCTAGAAATCAGAATAGGGAAATACAAGTAAGTTATGACAAACGTTTGTATTTAGCTGTCCCAAATTAAAAATTGGGAATTGTTTGGGATGAATCGATTTCTCTATGTTTTGAATTGTATAATATTGGAATAAATGTGAATGATATTAGACAATCTACAATGTGCTTATTCTGATATTTGAGTTCTTCATACAAATACTAATTCAAAATTCTGAATACAGTGAATATATCTAAATCTATCCATGCAATCTGGCCTGTCATGTTGGGAGCTTGTTCAACAGGTGTACCAAGTCAGGAAGCAAATGTAAATGATACAAAGAAGCCAAATGTTATTGTTGTTATCACCGACGATCAGGGCTATGGACAATTAAATTTTGATCCGAATTCCTATAATCAAGATCAACTTAATAATACAACTGTTACTAAAAGATATCGAACTTCGGTTGAGGAGGCATATAAGGCAGCTCAAACGGCTATGCCCAATACAGCTAAGTTAGCCAACGAAGGTGTCAAATTTACCAATGCTTTTGTTGCCTCTACAACTTGTGCTCCCTCTCGTGCAGCATTACTTACTGGAAAATACACGCAACGTTTTGGTATTTATAACAACTACGATGCTGAAGCTGGCGTAAAACCTGAAGAGAAATTCTTATCAGAAACATTTCAAGACAATGGCTATAAAACGGCTATGATTGGAAAGTGGCACTTAGGTGAGCTGACGATTGATTCTCTTGCAGATAGAACTAGAGACTATCATAGAGATTGCATTTATGGTTGTGTGAAAGATCAGCATCCATTAAATAAAGGATTCGATTATTACTTTGGATTTAATTATCACGGAAGTAACTATTATAATGCTACCAGTCTGTTTAGAGATTACGATCACGTAAAATCACAGGGCTATATTACCGATGAATTTACTGATGAGGCTTTGACTTATGTTGAGAAAAATAAGGAGAATCCATTTTTTATGTATTTATCGTATAATGCACCTCATCTTCCATTAGAAGAAAGAGCACCGCGAAAGTATCAGCGATTTAATACGGGTAATCCTGAAGTTGATAATTATTACGCCACACTAGCCGCAGTTGATGATGGTATAGGTAAGATTGTAAGTAAACTTGCCGAATTAAAGTTGGATGATAATACCATAATACTATTTGTTAGTGACAACGGTGCGGTGGTAGATTCTCCTTTACCATTGAATGGCGCTTTTAAAGGAAACAAAGGCTTGATGTTTCAGGGAGGTATTCATGTTCCTATGTTTGCCTGGTATCCTTCAAAATATAAAAAAGGTCTTGTTGTTACGGATAATGTTTCAGCTATGGATTTATTACCTACAGTTTTGGCCGAAGCAGGTATTAATTTACCAGCAAATCTTGATGGAATTGATTTGGCAGCAAGTTTGAAAGGTGAAAAAAGTTCATCAAATGACAGGCAATTATTTTGGGCGGGTACTCAAGCTTATCACTGGAGTGATATTAACTTAGGTTTTTGGAATGACTATACAGACTTTGTAGCCGGAACTAAGATGAAGGATGAGTTTCCAATAAGTAAGTATAAGGAGAATGTTTCTGATCCTGCAGGAACCGTTTTGGAAGGTGATTACATGATGCATTATTACCCTGTAGGAAACCGATTTGAATTATTTAATATTGCAAAGGATCCAGGAGAAGAGAAGAATCTTGCTAAAGAAAATACTAAATTAGTAAAGCGTTTAAAGAAAGCTTTCGATCAGTGGATTTTGAAAATGGATAAGCCTGTTGAGTGGAAAATAAAAACTTGGGAGAAATTATTACCAAAAGTCTAATATTAAATATTGGAACTAATTTAAATAAGACTTCAAGTAAATTGTATGATGAATAAAATAAGTAACTCTTTGTTTCTTGGGGCAAGTGCCTTGCTATTGCAATCTTGTGGAGGAGCTGTTGAGAAAAAAGAAATGAATCAAGATAAACCTAATGTCTTGTTCATAGCGGTAGATGATTTAAATGATTGGACGGGGATATCTAAAGGACATCCTGATGTGAAAACTCCAAATTTAGATCGTTTGGCAAAACGTGGGGTCTATTTTACTAATGCTCATGCGGCTGTTGCGGTTTGTACACCTTCAAGACTGTCAGTACTTTCTTCTCTGAGCCCAGTAACAACAGGTTGTTATACAAATAAGAGTGGCACCCCAAATCAGGAAATTTGGAAGGATGTAACTCTTTTACCAGCCTATTTTCGTCAGAATGGATACAGAACAATGGGTTGTGGTAAAATTGAAGGCCATGCTTGTTGGGCAATTGAGGATGATTTTGAGAATCAGAAATTGTGGGACGAACGTCGCCCTCGAGTTTTTGGTTTAACAGAGCAGTTGACTAAAGATGGTAATCGTTATGGTGCACCAGACTTTTACCCATTCCCAATGGGCGGATCAGGAACGACTAATTACAATAAAGAGCATGGTACTAATTTTCCTGGATTTTCATTGTGTGCTGGGCCTATCGATAGAGATTATTTGCCAGAAGGAAAAATGCCCGATGAAATTAATGTTGAGTGGGCAATTGAGCGTTTACAGAAAGATTACGACAAACCTTTTATGTTGGGACTTGGATTTCTAAGACCTCATGTTCCTTATACAGCACCCCGAGAGTATTTTGATATGTACCCTTTGGATAAGATTAAAGTTCCAAAGGCTCTGGAGAATGAGTTTAGTGATATTCCTATCTATGGCAAAGCAATGGCAGAGGGTATAACTGATCCAGGAGCTGAGATGATTGTAAACACCATTAGTCCAACTTACAGAAAAGAGCTTGTACAAGGCTATTTAGCTTCGATTTCATTTATGGATGCTCAACTTGGTCGTTTGCTCGATGCTTTAGATAATAGTAAGTACAAACAAAATACCATCATTGTTCTTTGGTCTGATCATGGTCAATGTTTTGGAGAGAAACGAAACTGGCGAAAGAATAATATTTGGAATGAGGCCACTGTAGCGCCAATGCTTTGGGTTGTTCCTGGTGTAGTGCCCGAAGGGAAAGTAAATTCAAAGGCTGTAAGTTTATTGGATATATATCCAACTTTATCTGACTTGTGTGGTATGGATAGACAAGAACAGCATGATGGTGAAAATATTCTTCCATTGCTTCTGGATATGAATGCTAAGCGTCAAAATCCTGTCATTAGTACTTGGACTCATGGAAGTCATTCTGTTCGAGTTGGAAAGTGGAGGTATATTCACTATTACGATGGTTCTGAAGAGTTATATGATGAAGTGAAAGACTTTGGCGAGCATGTAAACCTAGCCAATAAGCTTGAGCATAAAGAACTCATTGAAGAATTGAAGACGTATTTACCAAAGGATATTTACAAACCAACTGCCAAGAATAAACAATTTCATATGATTAACGATCGAGTGAAGCGTTGGACTAAAGATCCGAAATCTATGCCTGAGTGGTTGAAATAGGAATGAAATCTTAAAATAATGCTCAGCTAATTCGTTGTTGAGCATTATTTTAAAAATACTTTTAAAAAATATTTTAAAAGATGAATCTTCTTTTAAAAATATTTATACTTTTATCACGAAAACAAACACTAACTAAATACAATTAGATTGAGACCAGAATTCAAATATGAGAAAGAGGTAGTAGGAACTGCTAATGCCAAAAAACGAAAAGTGGAACAATATGGAAAGATTGTATCTCATTTGTATGTTAATGGAAAAGCTTCTATTGCTGATATCGTAAAGCAATCTAAGATAAGTCAGCCTTTGGTTGCTTCATTGGTTGATGATTTGCTAGGTTTTGGCATTATTCTCGATAATGGTATTGGAGACTCAATAGGAGGAAGGCGACCAAGCCTTTATTGTATTAATCCAGAATATCAATACGTTTTAGGGGTTGATATCAATTTGCATACGCTTACAATTGCACTCTTTGATTTAAACAATACGCTTGTTTGTAGAGAAGAATTCAAAAACTTTGATTTAAATAATTCATCAGAGTATACAGATGCTTTAGTCGAAAAAGTCAATAATATACTTGAGAAAATGAATATTCCTTCTGCTAATGTTTTAGCAATGGGTGTATCTATTCCAGGTTTAGTTGACGCTAAAAATGGTATCAGCTTCACACATTTGTCATTTACTAAGGAGGGATTAGCCACTTATTTAGGCAATAAACTTGGATTCAGAATCTTGTTGGATAATGATGCAAGGTTAATGGCTTTGGGTGAAAAAGCTTTTGGAATGGCGAAAGGTAAAAAGGATGTTTTGTGTTTGAATTTAAGCAATAGAATCGGTTTGGGGATCATCTTAAACGGGCAGTTGTATTCTGGTAAAAATGGTTTTGCTGGAGAGTTCGGACACATTTTGATCGATCCGGATGGCGACTTATGTTATTGTGGGAAAATAGGTTGTTTGGAAACTTTAACCTCAGGTGAGATTTTAGTTAAAAATATAAATAAGGCTCTTGAAAAGGGGCAGGTTAGCTTATTAAGTCATAAAAAAGATAAAAATTTATCAGTTGATCTACGAGCAGTTATTGAAGCCATTGTTGATGGCGATCAATTTGCAATCGATCAGCTGAATAAGATGGGAGAATATTTAGGTAAAGGATTAGTTACTCTAATTCATTTGCTTAACCCAGAGATGATAATTATTGGAGGAAGATTGGCTCGTACAGGAAAATATATTTCAGATCCTGTGAATACGGCTATGAATAAATATGCAATGGACAGAATTAGTTCTGAAACAGAGCTTGTTTGTTCTGAATTATTAGACGATTCAGCACTGATGGGAACCTTGTCCAATGTAATGAATGAAGTATTAAGAATAAATTAAAAATTAGATATGAAACCGACACTATTAGTACTTGCAGCTGGAATGGGAAGCCGATATGGGGGATTAAAGCAAATTGACCCAATTGGACCTTCTCAGGAAACCATCATTGATTATTCAATTCATGATGCGATTGCAGCCGGTTTTGGGAAAATCGTTTTTGTTATTAGAGAAGGATTTGAAAAAGAATTCAAGGCGCTTTTTAATACCAAACTTGCAGGTAAGATTGAAGTTGATTACGTGAATCAGGAAATTGTAAAAGTACCTGAAGGATCTACTTATAATATTGATAGAGAAAAACCATGGGGAACTGGTCATGCAATATTAATTGCTAAAGAATGCATTAATGAACCATTTGCAGTAATTAATGCAGATGATTATTATGGTGTAGAAGCTTTTACGACCATGGCAGATTTCTTAATGAATACAATTACTGAGGAAGAATATGGAATGGTCGGTTACCAATTATCCAACACCATTTCCGAAAACGGTTTCGTCTCTCGTGGCGTATGTGCTACAAATAATATTGAGCATTTAACAACTGTTATCGAACGTACTCATATCGAGAAATTAGTAGATGGAATAGCGTATAAAGAGGATGAGAAATGGACGCCAATTTCTGGAGAAACAACTGTTTCGATGAATTTCTGGGGTTTTACACCTCATGTATTTAATCATCTTGATGATCAATTTAAATCTTTCTTAGCTGAGTCAGGACAAGAGTTAAAATCTGAATTTTTTATTCCATCCGTTGTTGCTAAAATAATTGATGGTGGAAAAACCAATGTTAAAGTTTTAAAATCAAATGCTCAGTGGTTTGGTGTGACTTACCGTGAGGATAAAGATAAAGCAGCTAAAGCTATTTTGGATCTGGTTGAACAAGGTGTATACCCTGCAAAACTATGGAATTAATTGATGCCTTAACATAGGTGTTTGCTAACTAGAATGAAATTACCCTAAAGAAGAAATATAATGACTTTAATAAAATCAATATCGGGAATTAGAGGCACGATTGGTGGAAGACCTGGTCAGGCTCTAACGCCTATGGACATAGTAAGTATTGCAGGTGCTTTTGGCATGTGGCTTCAAAAAAGTGGAGCCAATAAAAAGCTTGTGATAGGTCGTGATGCGAGAATCAGTGGCGAAATGGTTAACCAGCTTGTTGTAGGTTCTTTAATTTCGGTAGGAGTTGAAGTAATCGATCTTGGTTTAGCAACGACTCCAACTGTGGAAATGGCTGTGACCGATATGAATGCAGGTGGCGGTATTATTATTACAGCTAGCCACAACCCTAAGAACTGGAATGCTCTGAAGTTATTGAACAATAAAGGTGAATTTATTTCCGATCAGGATGGGAAAGATTTACTTCAGTTGGTTGAAGATAAAAACTACACCTATAACGAAGTTGAAGATCTGGGGTCTTATTCAAAAGACGAAAATTATTTAGATAAGCATATCCAACACATACTTGATTTGGATCTAGTAGATGTTGAAGCAATTAAAACTGCCGACTTTTCTGTTGCTGTTGATGCTGTAAACTCTGTTGGTGGTTTTGCTATCCCTCGTCTTTTAAAAGCTCTTGGGGTTAATAAAGTGACTGAAATCAATTGTGTCCCTGATGGGAATTTTGCTCATAATCCAGAACCACTTCCAGAAAATATTGTTGAAATAAGCGAGCTGGTTAAAAATGGCCAATTGGATTTAGGGATTATTGTTGATCCTGATGTTGATCGTTTAGCTCTAGTTTGTAATGATGGAACGCCTTTTGGCGAAGAATATACTTTGGTTTCGGTAGCTGATTACGTGCTTCAGCATACTAAAGGCGCCTTAGTTGCTAATTTATCATCGACTATGGCTTTGCGAGGTATCGCAGAAAAGCATGGCGTAGAATTTTTCGAATCAGCAGTTGGTGAAGTTAACGTGGTGAGAGAAATGAATAAGCAAGCGGCTGCAATTGGTGGTGAAGGTAATGGAGGTGTGATATATCCAGGATTGCACAATGGTAGAGACGCCCTAGTTGGTGTTGCCTTATTCCTGACTTATCTGGCTAAGAGCAAGATGACTTCTGCTGAATTACGAGCGACCTATCCTGATTACAAGATCGAAAAACAAAAAATCGAATTAGATGGTGTTGCAGATTTGGATGGTATCCTGGAACAAGTTCGTAGGAAATTTATGGATTACCCAAGCAATACAATTGATGGATTAAAAATCACTTTCCCTGAAGGATGGGTGCATATGAGAAAATCTAATACTGAACAAATCATTCGCATTTATGCAGAAGCGACTACAGGAAAATATGCTAAGGATTTAGCAGAATGCGTTAAGCAATTAATGAATAATCAAAACTAATTAAATCGATAAGTCATAATCACTAATACAAATCGATTTCAACCTTAAAACCCAATACAAATGAGTAAATCTCAATCTTCATTTAAGAGCTTTGTTTTGCCAATGATCATCATTGGAGCCTTGTTCTTCGTTTTTGGCTTTGTTACTTGGCTAAATGGAATTTTAATTCCATATCTACAAATAGCTTGTGACCTATCCGATTTTCAGGCCATGTTTGTTGCCTTTGCCTTTTACATTGCTTACACTATAATGGCACTACCTTCGTCCTGGGTTATAAAAAAGCTGGGTTTTAAAAATGGTATGATGGTCGGTTTATGGGTAATGGCAGTGGGAACACTTATTTTTATTCCTGCAGCTATGTCTAGAACTTACCTAACTTTCTTAACGGGTCTTTTTGTTATGGGTACGGGGCTTGCAATTTTACAAACAGCATCAAATCCATATGTTACTGTTATTGGACCAAAGGAAAGTGCGGCTCGTCGAATCAGTATTTTGGGAATTTGCAACAAGTTTGCAGGAGCTATGGCACCTCTAATTTTGGCATACTACATTCTTAACGATGGTGATGCATTTAAGCTAAGTTTGGAAACAATGGATGCCGTTTCTCGTGTTGCTGCTCTTGATACTTTAGCAGCTCGTGTTATCAACCCATACATTGTCATGACTATCGTTCTTTTCCTTATGGGATTTGGCGTTCGTATGGCACCACTTCCTGAAATTGACGTAACAAAGAATGGTGACGATGAAGCTATAGATAATTCCAACAAGAAAAATATTTTTGATTTCCCTCATTTAATACTTGGTGTTTTAGCTTTGTTCTTTTATGTAGGTGCCGAAGTTGTGGCGGGTGATACAATTATTCGTTACGGTATTTCATTGGGAATTGAAATGAATGTTGCTAAAGCCTTTACTTCATATACTATGGTGACTATGGTGGTTGGATATTTATTGGGAATTACATTAATTCCACGTGTCATTTCTCAACGATTTGCACTACAAATGTCAGCCATTTTTGGTATTATTTTCTCATTAGGTGTGATCTTAACATCAGGTTTAACCTCTGTTATATTTGTTGCTTTATTTGGTTTTGCTAATGCATTAGTTTGGCCAGCTATTTGGCCACTTGCCTTGTCAAACCTAGGCCGTTTCATAAACACGGGTTCTGCTTTACTTATCATGGCTATTTCTGGAGGTGCTATTATGCCTTTGGTTTGGGGTGGCCTATCAGATGCTTTCGGAAGTCAGCAAGCTTATTGGGTAATGGTACCATGTTACTTGTTCATTCTTTTCTATTCTATTAAGGGATGCAAGTTGAAATCTTGGAAAAGTGAGAAAAATAAGCCTGGAAAAGTGGAATGTTGTGTAGGGAATTAATAAAAACAAATGGACAAAAATTATAATACAATTGTATCCAAGTTTCAGTTAGAGGGGGATATTGAAAATATTCGCCCTCTAGGTGAAGGCTTTATAAACGATACCTTTTTTGTAAAAACGCTTGGTGATATTCAGCCAGACTATTTATTACAGAGAAAAAATAAGAATATTTTCAAGGATGTTCCTGGAATGATGGATAACATCCAGAAAGTTACAACTCATCTTAAAACTAAGATTACTGCTGTTGGTGGTGATACAAGTCGAGAGGCAATGACGCTTATTTTCACAGAAAAGAATGAATTATTCTTTATTGATGAAGAAGGTAACTATTGGACCATGTGTCTTTTTATTAAAGACAACTTAACTTATGAATCGGCTGATAGTCCAGAACTGGCTTTAGCAGGTGGGAAAGGTATTGGTAAGTTTCAAGCCATGCTTTCAGATATGAAAGAGCCTTTGGTTGATATACTTCCAGGCTTTCACAATATCCGATATCGTTTTGAACAATGGGATGAGGTTTTGAAACAAGATCCAGTTGGTCGTAAGGGTAATCTTGCTGAAGAGATTGCTTGGATAGAGAATAGAAGAGAAGAGATGCTGAAGTTTTGGGCATTGGTCGAAAATGGAACTATTCCTACTCGAGTAACTCATAACGATACAAAAATCAATAATATACTGTTTGATAAAGACGGTGATGTATTGTGTGTTATCGATTTGGATACTGTTTTGAATAGTACCGTATTGAATGATTTTGGTGATGCCATGCGTTCATATACCAATACAGGCTTGGAAGATGATGAGAATCTTGAAAATATCGGTATGGACTTCGATATTTATAAAGGATTCACTCAAGGGTATCTTCAGGAAGCAAGCTCTTTCTTAACAGAATCAGAGCTTGAGTATTTAGCTTTTTCTGCAAAATATATAACCTACGAACAAGTTCTTAGATTCCTAATGGACTATATCGATGGTGACAAATACTACAAAACCAAATCAACAGAACACAACTTAATACGTACTCACGCGCAATATAAGTTATTAGTCAGTATGGAAGAACAGTTTTCAGAGATGAAAACATTTGTTGAAGATTGCATCAAGCAATTAAATAATATATAATCAGATGAAAAATATATTCGATTCAAAAGTAGAACAAGCTTTCTACGAATTGTCAGGTGTTCAGGAAATCACCTCAAAAATCCCTTACGTTGAGGTTGATAATTTCCCAAAATTAGGCTTAATGGCTTCACTTCGTTTTTTGGAGTGGGCAGAGCAAAATCCTCAGGGAGTTATCAGTTTACCTACAGGGAAAACACCTGAGTATTTCATTAAATACACGCAGTACCTTTTAGAGAACTGGAATAATAATAAAGGACTTGATATCCGTAGTAAGTATGGTTTGGGCAGTATGGCTAAACCAGATCTTCGTGGATTGGAATTCGTTCAAATTGACGAGTTTTATCCAATTGATCCTGCTCAGCACAATAGTTTTTACAACTATGTAATGAACTATTATATCAAAGGTTTTGGTCTTGAGAAAGATAATTCTTTATTGATCAACTCTAACGAGATTCCATTGGTTGATAATAAGCACTTCTTAGAAGTTTTCCCAGATTACAATATCGATTTATCCTTACGTTACCGCGATCCGAAGAGTGTTGTTGAGGAGATGCAGCAAAAATCAATCTTTATGGTTGATAACTGGTGTACAGGTTATGAGCAGCAAATTCGCGAAAAAGGTGGCATCGGATTCTTCTTAGGTGGAATTGGACCCGATGGTCATATTGCCTTTAATACACGTGGTTCTGACCACTATTCAACCACACGTTTGACTAAGACGAATTTCGAAACTCAAGCTGTAGCTGCTGGAGACTTAGGAGGTATCGAAGTTTCAAGAACTCGTTTGGTTATTACCATCGGTTTGGATACAATTACGCATAACCCAGATGCAGTATCTATCATTTTTGCTGCAGGTGAGGCTAAGGCTGATATCGTAAAAGGCTCATTGGAAAGTGAACCAGATGCTATTTATCCAGCAAGTGTATTACAACGTCAAAAAAACAGTCGTTTTTACTTAACGACAGGAGCCGCTTGTAAATTAACTGATAGTGTAAACCGTTATTATAAGTCAGGCGATTGGTCGCACACCAAGACTGAGAAGTCGATTATCGATCTGTGTAACAAATCGAATACCTATGGTCATCACCTAACTCTTGAAGATTTAAAGGCTGATCCATATACAAGTCAAATTCCTAATCTAAATGAAGGAACAGTTCAAACTGTTGTTGAATCGATTAAAGGAAAACTTGACAAGGGAATGAAGCCTGATGAAAATGAAACAGTTTATCATACAGGACCTCATCATGATGATATCATGTTGGGAATTATGCCATACACGAATCGTCAAATGCGTTCGGCAAGTAACGATATTCACTTCTCGGTTCTGACTTCAGGTTTTACAGCAGTAACCAATCGTTTTGTAATTGATGTTTTAAAGGAATGTCAAGATTTCATTGTAGATGGAAAGATTGAAATGTTGAATTATCCTGACTTTTTTGTAGAAGGATACAATAAGAAATGGGATAAGGATGTTTATCATTTCTTGAATTCAGTTGCAGATCGTAATACCAGTGGAAAACGAAGAGGTTTATGTCACCGTTTGATTCGTGCCATTGTTGACACATGGAAAGTTACTGATAAGGAAAACCTTGATGTGACTATAGAGAGTATTATCAATGATCTTGAGTCTTGTTACGATGGAGGAAAAAATTCTCCTGAAGTTCAGAAGATGAAGGGAATGATTCGTGAGTTCGAAGAAGAGCTAGTTTGGGCTCATTTTGGAACGCCTGTTAAGAATGTTCACCATTTACGATTGGGATTCTATAAGGGAGATGTATTTACTGAAAGCCCAGAAAAGAATCGTGATATGCTTCCTGTTCTTGAAGAATTTAGAAAGCATAAGCCTACGACCATTAGTTTGGCGATGGATCCTGAAGGTTCTGGACCAGATACTCACTATAAGGTACTACAAGCCATTGCAGGTGCTGTTAAAGAGTGGAAAGAAGAGGAAGATCTTTCGAAATTACGTATTATTGGTTACAGAAATGTTTGGTTCAAATACCATCCTGCTGAAGCTGATACCATTGTACCGGTTTCATTGAATGCTTTAGATGTTCTTGAGAATTCATTTACGGAATCGTATATGAGTCAGGTCAACGCATCCTTCCCAAGTTATGAGTACGATGGGAAATTTAATGAGTTGACACAGAAGGTTTGGGTCGATCAGTTGAAACAAATTCAGATGCTATTGGGTAAGAACTTCTTCTACGAGAATAATCATCCTTTGGTTCGTGCCACACACGGACTTGTATATATGAAAGAAATGTCTGCTGACGAGTTTGTAGCTATGGCTCAAGACTTGGAAAAAGCAGTTGAAGAGAATCCGTTTTAGATCCACACTCTAAAATGGAATGGGGTTGGAGGATTTGGTTCCTTCAACCCTTTTTTTACTTTTACAAATTGATTTTTATCTATTCAATACTTACTATGAACACATATAGCGTAAGACAAATAGCATCCAATCAACTTATTCTTGATGGAAACACAATGAATCCTATATGGGATAAGGCGAATATAACGGATGATTTTTCATTCCCATGGGAGGATAAAACACCACCTAAAACGAGCTTTAGAGCCTTGTACGATAATGACTATTTTTATTTTAGGTTCGATGTCGAGGACGATCATGTTTTAACCCATGTAAAGGATAATCATAAAATGGAAGTGGTCGATTCTGATCGTGTTGAGATCTTTTTCAGACAAGATGAAAAATTGAATCCTTATTATTGTCTGGAGATGGATGCCCGAGGACGTGTATTGGATTATGTAACCCGATACTATCGTGACTTTGATTACGAGTGGCAGTGGCCTGGAACTGATAATCTCGACGTAAAAGCTTCAGAGAACAAAGACGGCTATGTGGTAGAAGGATCGATTCGTTTAAGTTCATTAAAAGAATTGGGCTTATTGAAAAATAACGTTTTAGAAGCTGGTCTGTATCGTGGCTATTGTATGCAACTTCCAAATCCAGAAGCAGAATTAAGATGGATCTCGTGGGTGAATCCTTCAGTTAAGGAGCCCGATTTTCATATTCCATCATCGTTTGGGATCTTGAAATTGGTAGATTAATTTTGACCTTTTGTAGTGGACTTATATATGCTCAAGACAAAACCGTTGAGAATGATTTGTTATGGAAATTTGTTAAGAGTAATTTGAGATTCCCAATTAAATCTCAAATCGAAAAACATGAGGGAACCCTTGTTGGTGGTATTATTTTTAAAGAAGGGAAATCAAAATTTATTCTGCTCAATTCTTCAGAGAAAAGCTTGAATTTGGAATTCAAAAGAGTAATGGCCCGTATGATGAAGAAATTTCAGATTTCGGGAGTCGATACGCTTTTATTTCATGTGGAATATAAGCATACCGACCATAATTACCTGGTTGACTTGACCAATAAGCCTGACATGATTCAGAAGCCAATAATTATGAAGTCAAGAGGGAAAATTGGTAACTCCTCAAAGAAAAGAGTCAGTTCTAACCCTGTGGATTATGAAAAGTCCAAATTAGTAAAGCTTAGAAAGTATGTTGATAAGGAGAAATACAAGAAAGCTGTAAGTCTTGTAAATAGTATGATCAGAAGGAATCCTTATGTGCCAGAATTCTATCACCTAAGAGCCTTGTGTTATTCCAATCTTGGTAGACAAGCAGAAGGTGGAAAACGATTCAATCGAATGATTACACTCCTAAAGTATAAAGGATATAAAGAGGATTTTGTAAATTAAATTGATTTGTAATGACTTAGAAGATCCATTATGCCTTTAGCCTATATGAATATTCATAAGACTTAATATCTGGAGAATTCTATTTCTTCACTAAAGGTATTTGATCAAAAAAGATACGATTAAGTTGAGTAAATAGCTTTTACCAACCAGGACTTAAAGTTTGCTGCCATTTTGGGAGCAAGCTTTTTTTTTGCCCCATTCGTTTCAATCTAATTATTGAAATGATGATAAGTCACTTTTGCGGACACAACAAGGGGAGGGCCGGATTGAAAAAAACAGGCTAGTTTTATTTCTGATATTGAAGGTTGATGGAAGTATCTGTTTGTGCAGTTAAGTTTAATTAAATCAAATACGAATAGCATTACAAGCTGTTTAAACGATAAATGGGGCTGTGTGATTCGTTAATTAAGTCTTAACTTACTAACTCTGTTTAATATTGGGCAATTAAACGACCCGAAAATCAGCAAGATAACTCAATTATTGACCTTTACTTCAGATTGAAATTGTAGAATCAAATTATTGAGTATTTATCTTTTATTACGAGCACTCTATTATCATAATATTGTTTTAATTTATTAATATTAAAAAAAATTGGGATATGGCTATGTTTTGTAATCAATGTCAGGAGACAGCTAAAAATACTGGCTGCACAATAAAAGGCGTATGTGGTAAAACTGAAATCACTTCTAACCTTCAAGATTTACTAATGTATTCTTGTCAGGGGCTTTCTTTTGTAGCAATTGAAGCTCGAAAAAAAGGTATTAATACCAATGTAATGGACAAGCATATCACAAACTGTTTGTTTATTACTATCACCAATGCCAATTTTGATGATCTTGCTATCATTAAAGAGATAAGAAAAAGCAATAAATTACGTGATGAATTAAAAGGAAAAGTTCAGCTGAATGAAGATCATTCATCAATCAGTTGGGCAGCAGGTAGCGATGATGAATTGAACAAGAAAGCACTAGAGGTTAGTATTCTTAGCTATGATAAAAATGAAGATTTAAGAGCTTTAAAACAGTATATTTTGTTCGGATTAAGAGGAATCTCAGCCTATTGCGAGCATGCCTTTAATCTTGATTTTGAAGAACAGGATATTTATAATTTCATGCAGAAAGCCTTAGTATCTTTAACAAAAGATTTAAGTGCCGATGAATTGCTTGATATCCTAATGGAAACAGGTAAAAATGGGGTAGCGGTAATGGCTTTATTGGATAAGGCAAACACAGAAACATTTGGTATACCTGAAATATCTAATGTAAATATTGGAGTAGGTACAAATCCTGGAATTTTGGTGAGCGGGCACGATTTAAAAGATATCGAGCAATTATTAATTCAAACCGAAGGTAAGGGGATTGATATTTACACCCATTCGGAAATGCTACCGTCGCATTCCTATCCGAATTTAAAAAAATACAAGCATCTGGTTGGTAACTACGGAGGTTCATGGTACAAGCAATTAACCGATTTTGAAAGCTTTAACGGACCTGTTCTGTTTACCACAAATTGTCTTGTTCCACCTAAAAAAACGACTACATATAACGATAGAGTATTTACAACAGGCGCAGCAGGAATGCCTGAGTGGAAGGCTATTGATAAGAAATTGGCAAACGGACATAAAGATTTTTCTGAAATTATTGACTTGGCAGCAAAATGTCCACCTCCAACCGAAATTGAAACAGGTGAATTAACCATTGGTTTCTCTCATAATCAGGTATTACCGCTTGCAGGTAAAATTTTAGATGCTGTAAATTCGGGAGCTATTAAAAGATTAGTGGTAATGTCGGGATGCGATGCCAGACAAAAATCGCGGGAATATTATACCGAATTCGCAAAAAATCTTCCAAAAGATACAGTAATACTTACTTCGGGTTGTGCAAAATATCGTTACAATAAACTTGGTCTTGGCGATATTGGTGGAATACCTCGAGTTTTAGACGCAGGACAGTGTAACGATAGTTATTCGTGGGCATTTGTGGCATTAAAATTAAAAGAAGTATTGAATTTAGATGATATCAACCAGCTGCCTATCACTTTTAATATTGCATGGTACGAGCAAAAGGCCATTATTGTTCATCTTTCGCTATTATATTTAGGTGTTAAAAATATGCACGTAGGACCAACTTTACCTGGTTTTATAACTCCAAATATTCTAAAAATAATTCAGGATAAATTTGGTGTACAAACCGTTCAAACAGTTGAGGAAGATTTAAAATTATTCGAGTTAGACTATTAAATTGATTTAAAATGGAAGAAGATATTTTAATTTGTTCCTGTATGGATTTATACAAAAATGAACTGGTGAAAGTCATAAAAGAAAAAGACTTGAAAACAGTTGAAGAAGTTGGTGATGAAACTCAAGCAGGCACTATTTGTGGAGAATGTGTAGATGATATACAAGCAATTCTTGACGATCTTAATGCATAGTGTTGCTATAAATTATTAAAGCAAGACGCCTTCCAATTGGGAGGCGTTTTTTATTTTGCCTAGTGTCTCGTCCTGAAATAGATTGAATACAAGTGAACTAGCTTGCTGAACAATGACTTAACTTTAATTGGAACTCGTATTGTTGAACTAAAAAGATATGTGATGGGACGTTTAAGTAATAGAATAAGTTCATCAGGATTAATCCTGGATATTTCATCAATGAGAAACTTTGCTAGACAGCTAATTGGGAAAGGGAAGGGCTATGATGACTTGTTGAGATTTTTAGTAGCAAACGACTATTATTACGATGAAGATCTTCCTCTTCCAAAAATGAAGGATATTCAGGAGCAATTGAATATTCCCTACACAAAATTGAGAAAACAATTACTGAAGATTTACAATGAGCTCATTGAAGCTTCTTATGAAGACGGTTTCAATTTTAAAGAGCTGGAGTATTTCTTTAGTATGAGCTATTTCGATGAATATATGTCTTTCACCATAAGGAATCTTCCAGTAGCTCCGAGAGTTGGTGAAAATATAGAGATCCCTTTCTTTAAAGAAAAATTAGGAACGAGAAATTTTTATGTAGAATCAATTGAGCACGAATTGGGCGATGGAAAACAATGCATACATGTTCGTTTAAAAAATGGAAGGTATAATAGATTTTGGGATATAAGGAAAGGAGAAGCTGATTTAAATCAGGGAACTCCTTTTGTTGTGATATCTTATGATTTTAATTTAAATCCAGGTCCAGATCATTTATAATGTATTTTGACTGTTCAATGGTTTTAAAGCTAGCTACAATGCTCATTTATGGCTTTGGAACTACTGAGTTAGGTGTGAATTCAAGTTCTATCCATCAGACCATCAATGTTACGATTAACAATGTCATAGGTTTATTCGGAACATGGATCATGTTTTCATGACTGATCAACTTGATTAGTCATTTCTATGTTATCTAGTGTGTTAGCGGCATGGATTCCCCACTTTTCTATTGCATCTAAAAGAGGAGATAGGCTTTTGCCAAATTCAGTTAAAGAATACTCGACTTTAAGTGGGGGTTTTGACGTAAAAACCTTCCTCTTGATTAAGCCATCTTCTTCCAATTGTTTTAACTGCAGACTTAGTGTGCGCTCAGTAACCAAGGGAATCATCTTTCTCAATTCATTGTACCGTTTGGCATCATCTTGCAGATGAACCAATATGACTGTTTTCCATTTGCCCCCAATAAATTTCATAGTGAGACTTGTACAGCAGGGATAAACTTTATCTTGAATCTTATACATGGTTTTGTGAGTGTTTTGATATAAACTAATACTATCCTTTTTGACCGTTATTGCAAATGTATATAACTATACTTAGATTTGCAACTATAATTTTTATAGTAATATAATAAGCTAATGATGAGTTTTTTAGAATTAATGCAGGGTCGTTACACAACGAAGAAATACAATCCATCAAAATTGGTATCTGAAGATAAGATTGCCCAATTAAAAGAGATTTTACAATTAAGTCCATCTTCAATTAATAGTCAACCCTGGAGATTTACTTTTGTTTCAGATAAAAAAACCAAAACAGCTTTAGCAGAAGCGTCTTATTTTAATGCAAACAAAGTTCTGGATGCCAGTCATATAGTCGTGTTTAGCATTCTTGATGATATCAGTGTATTTGAAAATCAAATGCAGGAAAATTTACCTGAAGCAGCTTTAGGATATTACAATCAGTTTTTGAAACCTAAAAAAGAGGAAGAAATAAAAGCCTGGATGTCTCACCAAGTCTATTTATCACTTGGCTTCTTTTTGAGTGCAAGCGCCAGTATGAAAATAGATTCAACATCAATGGAGGGAATTATCCCAGAGGAGTATGCTTCAATCCTAAACCTTGATAAGGAAAAGCCATTGTTTGCAGTAGCTATTGGTTATAGAGATACTGATGATGGAAATCAAATGCCACAAACACCCAAATCAAGATTAGAATATAATAAAGTGATAAAATCTATCTAGTCTTTTGGAATAGTATATTATTGATATATTAACTCAAAATTAAGAAAAAGCTGTAATCTAGAGATTACAGCTTTTTCTTGTTTGGTACAAAGGCATCCTCTCCTTTGGCTGCAGCAAAAAGTTAGGCATGGGCTTCCAAAATCCTATTGGCTGTTCCATTGTATTCAAACCTCATCCTTTTTACTTTTTTCTAAACAGGTTACACAGCCAACAGGCATTTGTTCTTTGTACTTGCTGCTGCGCCCCTGTCATGTTTTTTGATCTACAACATGTGTTATTTACTGAAGTTTATCGAATCAAAGAAGAAGTAGAAAAAGAAATGGTGTGATTCGTGACTGAAATGTCGAAATTCTAATGAAAACCTATCGTGTTAGATAAATAGTTGATATATAAAACGAATCCCCTTAATATCTAAAAGCTTACATTTTAGATTGCTGAGCGAGAGGGGGAGCCTTTTTAATATGTGATAAGTCTTGATTTATTATTGCTTATAGATGTGTGCTTATTTGTGTTCGCCTGAGAGTTCACCTATAGGTAGGGTGTTAAAATCACATTAAATTAGAACGACTAGCTTTTGGTACTATCATCGAACTTCAATTGAAGCATAAAACGTAAAATTGATTTTACTGATGATGTCATCTTTCCTTCACCTGCGAAAAGATGAATGTATTTGGCATTTAATAAAGAAAAAAATCTCTATATGTATGTTACCTTACTAAGGAATCCAACTAAACTTTACCTTGTGCTCTAAATCTTTTTTTTGCTAGCCATAATTCGTGATTTTTTAATCAAGCTGCTAAATTATTCGCTTCATCCTTATAAGCTAATAGACACACTGGAGTGATTCTTATATGTATAAAATATCAATCATTAGCAATTTAATATTAATGAGTAACTATACTGATTTAATCGGTAGTTTGTTGGTTCTTAGTTGCTGTTCGAATGAAATATTAGAAGGAGAATTATTTGTATATATTCTTTCCATGATAGAATATGATATCGGAAAATCTTTACTATGGGTGTTTTCACCCATTTGCTATATGTTGTATAGTATTTCTTGTAAAATTTTGATCTTATATGATAAATGTCATCTATTGCAGCTTAATAGGCTGTAAGATAGGGTGATGTGTGAATGTAGCTATTGGGGTAAATTGATATACAAACGTTTACGTAGATAAGGTGCTGTTTTTAAACAGTTTCTTATCTATAATGAAAGTATTATATTCGTCCATCAATAATGAAAAAATTCTTTAAACTAGATTAGAATTTAATCAATCAGGTTTTAAATTGAATAGCAATTGAAGTAAATTAGAAATTCCTTGAGATTTTCGTAGCAAATTACTTGAAAAAAAATATAAAGATGAAGGTATCTGAAAAGTTAGATCTCTTAAAGAAAAAAAGAGAAGAAGTTAAAAAGATGGGCGGAGAAGCTCGTATTGCTAAGCAACATGACAAGGGGAAGCTTTCAGCACGAGAAAGAATAAACTTGCTTTTTGACGAAGGAAGTTTTAGAGAATTGGATATGTTTGTGGAACATCGTTGCGTAAACTTTGGTTTTGAAACAACAGAAATTCCTGCTGATGGCGTAATTACGGGTCATGGTTTAGTCAATGGACGATCAATATTTGCTTACTCTCAGGACTTTACTTCTCGAGGAGGTTCTTTAGGTGAAATGCATGCTGCTAAAATCTGTAAGATAATGGATTTGGCAGTAAGTGCTGGATCTCCTATTGTAGGACTTAATGATTCTGGTGGAGCGCGTGTAGAAGAGGGTGTTGATGCACTAAAAGGATATGGAGACATATTTATGCGTAATTCAAGAGCATCCGGAGTAATCCCACAGATTTCTGCTATAATGGGGCCTTGTGCCGGTGGTGCCGTATATTCTCCAGCAATGACTGACTTTGTATATATGGTTAAAAAGCAAAGTCACATGTTTATTACTTCTCCTTATGTAATTAAAACTGTAACAGGTGAAGAAACTACTTTTGAAGAACTTGGTGGAGCTATGGCTCACAATACCAAAAGTGGTAATGCACATTTTGCCTGTGATTCAGACGAAGAAACAATTGAGTCTATTCGCGATATTTTAAGTTATTTACCTAATAATAATTTAGAAGGAACGCCTCAAATACAAATGGGAGACGATCCTGAGCGTGTTTGCGAGGAACTGGATACAATAATTCCAGATGATCCTAAAACACCTTACGATATGAAAGGTGTCCTTGAATCAGTTCTTGATCAAGGGGAGTTTTATGAAGTACACGAACTCTATGCAGAGAATGCTATTGTCGGTTTTGGTCGTTTAGACAATCAATCGGTGGGTATTATCGCAAATCAACCAATGATTCAGGCGGGTTGTTTAGATATTGATGCTTCTGATAAAATCAGTCGTTTTGTTCGTACTTGTGATGCTTTTAATATTCCATTGATCACATTTGTTGATGTTCCAGGATACCTTCCAGGCGTTCAACAAGAACTTGGTGGAATTATTCGTCATGGTGCGAAATTACTATGGAGTTATGCTGAAGCAACGGTTCCTAAATTTACTGTGGTAACACGTAAAGATTATGGTGGAGCTTATTTGGCAATGTGTTCTAAGCCATTAGGAGCTGATATGGTATTTGCATGGCCAACTGCCGAAATTGCAGTAATGGGTGCTAAGGGAGCTGTAGAAGTTATTTCTTCTTACAAAAAAGAAATTGCTGCAGCTGATGATAGACAAGCTAAAACTAATGAGAAAATTAAGGAATACGAAGATGCATTTAGCGTACCTTATTTGGCAGCTCAGCGTGGACATATCGACGATGTCATTCTTCCTAGCGAAACTCGTGCAAGATTGATTGATGCATTGAGAGCTATGCATACAAAAGCAGAGGTTTTACCAGCTAAGAAGCACGGAAATATTCCATTGTAAAAAAGACTTTTAACAAATTAATTATTAATACCAATAATTATGACACGAGAAGAAAAGATTAAAAAAGCAGCTATAATAGCAGTTGCTCACCATATAGCCTTAGAGAAAGCTGAAGCATTAAAAGTTGAAAGTTCTACTAATGGTTCTTGGGCACGTACTGGCATTAAAATGATGATGACCAAACGTAAGATGATACAGCTACGTGGTCGAAGTCTACGAAGTGCATAATTCATTTTTCCTGTAAACTGGGAAAAGTATTAATTCAAAAAAATATAATATAATGATATACGATAAGCACGGGGTTTTACAAATGACCCAAGTAAATTACGACACTGATCGTCCGAAAGCTGCAAATCCAATTAAAATTAATGACGTAAGTTTACGTGATGGTCACCAGTCGCTTTTCGCTACACGAGGTCGTACAGAAGATATGCTACCTGTTGCAGAAATGATTGACGACGCAGGCTATCATTCTGTTGAGACATGGGGTGGTGCTACTTTTGATACCATGCACCGTTTCTTGGGTGAAGATCCATGGGAGCGTTTGAGAGTCTTAAAAAAGCATATGCCTAAAACACCATTCTCTATGCTTCTTCGTGGGCAGAATGTGGTAGGATACCGTAACTATGCTGATGATGTCGTTCAAGCTTTTGTTCAGAGATCAATCGATAATGGTATGGATATCTTCCGTTGTTTCGATGCATTGAATGATTTCAGAAATTTCGAAACTGCAGCTAAGGTTATTAAGGATAACGGTAAACACTTGCAAGGTGTTGTATGTTATACGCTTAACGAGCCTCGTTTAGGTGGAGAAGTCTATAATATGGACTATTACCTTAATAAGGTAAAAGACCTTATCGCATTTGGTGTAGATTCAGTTTGTATCAAGGATATGGCTGGATTGGTAGCTCCTTATGATATTTATAATTTAGTACGTGAAATCAAGAAGTTTACTGATACACCAATTAACCTACATACTCACTTTACTTCTGGTATGGGTGACTTAGCTATTTTTAAAGCTATAGAGGCAGGTGTTGATATTGTTGATACATGTATCGGGCCTTATGCTTACCGTACTTCTCATCCTGCTGTTGAGCCAATGATTATGTCATTATTAGGCACAAACCGTGACTCGGGAATGGACATTAAGAAGATTAATGCGATTGCTGGTGAAATGGAGAAATACATTCCTAAATATAAGCACTTAGACAATAGCCCTAAGTATGCTACTACTGATATTAATGTATTATTACACCAAACACCAGGTGGAATGCTTTCTAACTTAGTAAATCAGTTGAAAGCTATGGATGCATTGGATAAATTACCAGAAGTATATCGTTTACTTCCTAAAGTTCGTAAAGATCTAGGTAATATTCCATTGGTAACTCCAACGTCTCAAATTGTTGGTGTACAAACAGTAAACAATGTATTATTCGATTCTTATGAAGGAGAATATGCACAAATTACTAAAGAAGTAAAAGACCTTTGTTACGGGTTGTATGGTAAAACGACTCATCCAATTAATCCTGAGGTTCAAAAGAAAGCTCTTAAGGGTTATCCTCGAGGAGAAGAGCCTATTACAGTTCGTCCAGGATCTATTCTTGAGCCAGAGATGGACGCTGTTAAAACTGAATTCGGAGATCTTGCCAAAGATATTGATGACGAAGTTTTATGCGCACTTTATCCTATTACAGGAAAACGCTTCTTGAAATGGAAATACGGTTTGGAAGAAGTACCAGCAGATGTCAAAGCTAAAACTATGGCAGAGGTTGAAAAAGAAGAAGAGCTTGTAAGAAAAGCCCTTTCTGGAGAACTTACTTCTAAAGGAAAAGGTAGCGGTCGTGAGCTTGAAGTTACTGTTGATGGCGAAACCTTTACTGTAGAAATCAATGATCCTAACGCTTCTTCTGCACCTCAATTTAAAGGTCGTAAGAAAAAGGACGCTTCAAAAGACGAATTTGCCACAGGAAGCCTTGTTGCACCAATTCCAGGTATGGTTATTGAGTACAAAGTAAAAGTTGGTGATGAAGTAGAAGTTGGAGATGCACTAGTCGTACTTGAAGCAATGAAGATGATGAATAGTCTTGATGCTAAAACAGCAGGTACTGTAAAAGAGATTAAATGTGAAACTGGCGATTCTGTTGCTAAAGGCGATTTGCTTTTAGTAATTGAGCCAAAAGCCTAATGACTATTTAATAATTGAGTTTTGACTACCCCCTGGATTTATCCCCAGGGGGTATTTTTTTGCTTTATTTTAAGTTCCCAAATGTAGACTCCAAATCTGATTGAGTTAAGCCCCAAACATATAAAATAAATATATTTCAAGCATCGTTTTCAATAAAAACAGGACGGAGAGGGAGTTTTCTGTATGTGTAAAGAAAGTGACTTCATACAGACCAGGAGCTTGAACAGTTGTGAGTACATGAAGGGTTTTTAAGGCATTGCTTAAACGATCCATATTTTTCTCTTCATTGATAAGCTCTTTAAGCCTGTTCAGGGCAAGGTTTTTAATATGAAGTGTCTTTTCGATCAATTCCCCTTCTCTCATTAGTCCAATCTCTCTGAATTTGATACCTTTCTCTGCGATTTCATCTTCCTTTAGTTTGAATCTTTCTAGAAGTGGCAGATTAGAACGGTAGTCGTCTCTCCATTTAGAAAGGGTAACGCGCGTAACCTTAGTGGCTTTACTGGTCTTATAAATATTGTAATCGTTCATTCGAAGGACTTCCATAACCTTAGTGATTTTCTCCTGAGAGTACCCCTTTAATCTTTCTGTGGCTTTCCTTTTCGTTTGTTTTATTCCTTAAAATTAAGGCGTTATCAGATTGATCTTCATTTATTATAAACTGAAAAACGTTTATAATATTAATGAGTACATTTTTCTTTTGCAGCATCATAAATGTCCTAATGGTCTCTTAGTGATTTTTGATTGTTTCCAAATCTGTTACATCGAATCATCTTGAGTAATTTATGTGTCTTGATTTTACTCAAATATTTTTATTAAAGTCCTTCAAAATTTTGGTCAAAAATCATTCAGTAAGTAAGTCTATAAACTTCAGACTTTTTAAAGAAAGAAAAAGATTATTCATCTATTATTTATACCATTTAATAAAAAGGAAGAATTGTTTTTAGCATAGTATTTTTTTTTATTAATAAAAATAGAAGAGTTATGATATTGGTTGTGAGTTACTAATGTTGTAACTTATGATTTCTAATTGGTGTTTGTGTGTAAGCTGATGGTAATCAGTTATCCTCTTCTCATAATTCTTTGTACATAAACTCCATTGTTTATTAATCTCAGCTTCCTTTAAATGTGGGTAAGCAGGCGAAGCTTTGCCAACCGCAGTATATTTTTCACTCCTCATTTGGTAATTGGACTTCAGACGAAATAGAAAAGATCAATTAACGAGTGTTGATCGAAAAATAAATAGTTGTTTTCCCACTAAAACGAATCTCATCTGAAATCCATTTTTTAATGGTATTTATTGTCTAGTATGGTCCTTAAAAGGGAGCATAATACTTAACGGAGAATTGTAATCTCACCTAAAAAACAGAAGAAAATGATTGAAACAAGAAAAATGTCGTATCAAAAAAAGATTATTAAACTTTTTATTTTTTTAGTTGGGATTTTTTTGATCGGTTGCAGTGGTGACGATGGTAAAGATGGCATGGATGGTCTCAATGGTCTCAATGGTAACACCGGTCCTGCTGCAGTCCTAATTGTGCCAGATGAAATCGAGGATATACAAGAAGCCATTGATTTAATATCAACTAATGGCGGAGGAACGGTCTACATTAGAGCCGGAGAATATGCGCTAAGCAAAGGGATTCATATTAAGAATTCCAATATCACCATTTCTGGTGAGCAGGGAACCATACTCACCTTGGAAGCGGGAGTGAACCAACCTGTGATTTTAATCGGAAGCGATACTGAAACCCCATCTAACACAATTGAAAACATTAAGATTGAAAGCCTTGAGATTGATGGAAATATGGCAGCTCAGAATTCTGTGACAGACCCTAACAGGCCATGGATCCGAAACAATGGAATTGATGTTAGAGCAGTGAATGACCTTTACTTATCGGAGCTTGATATTCACCATGCCCGTAGTGGAGGTCTTGTGGTAAGTGGGAACTCCAGTATAATCTTTATCGATAAATCCTCCTTCCATCATAACTATTTTGATGGAATTGCACTGTATGCCAGTGAGGATATTCAGGTGTCCAACTTTTTTTGTTACGACAATCAAGCAGCTGGTTTAAGTCTGGATAATGATCTTAAATATGTCATGTTTTCTACAGGTTCCATAAGGAATAATGGTGATGTTGGAATATTTGCCAGACATTCAAAAGAACTGAAATTTCAAGATTTACTAATTGCAGACAATCAGAGTCATGGTTGTTTTCTTTCCCATGAATCAATGGGTACAGGTACAGGCGTAAATGGATTAATTTTTAATAGTTGTTCATTTACCTCAAATGATGGATATGGATTTTGGCTCGCTTCCCCAGCATCTGAATCGTCTAAGATTTCTACTATTGGCTGTTTATTTTCCAGCAACATTCTGGACGCTGTTAACTTAGACGTAAATGGCGAATTGTATATGACTGGCTGTATATTTCAATAGCAGAAATGACAGTCATCCGGGCTTGATGTGAAACTAACTGTAGTGTGCGAGAATATGATGAGCTAACCACAGAAAAAAATAATATGATTTATAGTGTGTTCAAATTGGTTTCTGAAAAGTTGAATGAGCATTTGAAAGGAAAGTACAATACGCCTGAGGATATGGTTGTTGTTTCTACAATGAATCAAGCTCAAAGTGTCGATATGCTTGAGGTTCATAATAAAATGGTTTTGTCACTTGTAAATGTGGAACGGGAGACAGCCATGGGAATTCGTTCAGAGCACAGCCGAATGTCTTTAGATTTGGTGAATAAAAACCGGCCTCCCTGGCATCTGAACCTAATTTTTGTAGTTGCAGCTGTATTTAGTGAGAAACAGTACTTACAATCTCTAAAAGTTCTTTCCAGTACACTTGAATTTTTCCAGGCCAGAAATGTGTTCTCTTTTACATCAGAAACTGAAAATAGAAGGGAATGGCGAATAAATATTGAGCCGGTGAATGTTAATTTACAGGAACTGACCAATTTGTGGACCGTATTGGGAGGGAGTTACTATCCCTCGATGGTGGGTAAAATAAGAATTTTGACCATTGATGCCAATGAGGTCGATTCCATGAGCAGAACAATTACTGAAACCCAGCTTGACCTGACTAAGGATGAGTAAATATGAAGTAAAAGAATTGGACAACGACTTTTTTGAAGAAGATTAACAAAATAAAACTATGCATAACCATGTGTATAGTGCATAGCACCCTACGTGATGCTACAACACCATACACTAACCGTTAGCGTCAAGTTAAATAAAACACATGATAGAAATTAAAGCGATAATAGATTGGACTAATGAAAATGCTGGATTTGTTTCAATCTTGCTTTTTTCGACTTCTATTTTATTAGCCTGGGGTACTGGGTTGTTTAAATTGTTAAAAAATAAACCAAAACTTAGAATTGAGGTAATCTCTCACAGTTCTTTTGGTTCAATCTTTGACTTGAAAAGAAGTCATGAAGGTTATCCTGTTAACAAAACAGCTTTTGCGATATATTTGCGCGTGACAAATGTTGGTAGAGCTGCATCCTCAATAGGTAAAATTAGGCTTGGGTATATAAAAAGTGATTTCTCAATAAGACCATTCATTAAAAGATTTTGGTTAAAATAAATGATTTCTAAAGAAGATTTTAGGATTGAATTTGATAATAGTGATAAGATTCAGGTTTACCCATTCTTAAAACAACGTAATCAAAATTTTCAAAATAATACTGACGTTTTCTTACCAGTGGGTAAGTCACTAAATGGAATGGTTTACTTTGAACAGAGAGAAGCATATGGTAATTTGATGCCACGTTTAAATAAAGACAATCAGACCACAAACTTGAAAATTAGAATTAAAGATTCTTTTGAAAAAACACACATCCTGAGATTTGACCTTAAGTTAGTAGAGCCAAATTATGCTTTGAAATTCAATCCATTATTTGGACAGACAGAGAGCGAATACTTTAGGACTGAAGAAAAACCAGACGCTAACACGCGTTCTTATACTAACCGTTAGGTATCAGGCAAGAAAGACTCGATATAAGTAATATGATAGAAAACAAAAATATGCAAATTGAATCATTAAATAAATCGCTGAATTTGATAAATTCAATTTCAAATGAGATTAATTTAAATTTCACTATTACCATATCTTTTTTGAATAAATTTAATATTTTATTTGAGAAAGAATATGCTTTACTTCCATATCATTTAAATCTAATAGACGAGTTACATGCTAATGAAAATGCACATAGTCGAATTTTAGCACAAATTCTCAGGTACAAAAAAAGCGATGATTACATATTTCTTCAAACATTCATCGAAAATCTTTGTGATTTTGATTTAAACATTAAGAATCCAGAAATAAGAAAAGTTGATTCTTGCGGTCGAATAGATATCCCAATTTTTGATGATGATTTTGTTTTAATTATTGAGAATAAAGTTACCGACAAAGCAGCTGACCAAAATATTGCTGAAGGAGGACAAATTGCAAGATATATTGAAAGCGTAAATGTCACTTACAATATAAATAAAGAAGACATATATGTTGTCTATACTCCTAGATTTACAAGAGAGTGTTCAGACGAATGTTGGGTAAACCAAAGTGGATACTCTTACAAAAAGGAGTTCGAGGATAGGTATTGTTCAATTTCTTATAGAGACAATATTTTAAGCTGGTTAAAAAACCAAGTGCTACCATTAGTAAAAAGCGATGAGAAATATTTTTATTCAGCGATAGTACAGTATATAGATTATTTAGAAGGTATCTATAGTCTAAGGGAGATTAATAAAGAATTTAATATGAAGTTACAAGATTTTATTAAACAAGAATTGGAATTAAATAGTTTAGAAACTGAGAAAGCTATTGATATACTTTCAGAAAAGGAAAATGAGTTAAATAATGCCTTAACGCAGATAAACAATCTCAAGATAGAGTATAAAAAAAAACAAATTGCTAAGGTTTTTGAAAATTGGAAAAAGCAATTAATAAATGACTTTCCTAATTTAGAAATTGTGAAAGACAACTTCACACTTAATGGTTATTGTATAAATTTAGGTGTAAAATTCCCATCTAAAGATTCCTATTTCTCAATACTGATTGAGTGTAATGATGCATCTAAACCTAACTTATACTATGGTATAGGTAGGCATTATGTGAGTGAGGTGAAAAATGCAGTTTCTATAGAGTTGGATGAGTCTTTTAAGAAAAGTGATAGCTGGTGGTATGGATGGAAGTATTGTTCTTTAGACAATGCATACTCATCTATTAAAATATTAATTAATAAGGTGGTTGCAAACCCGAATACCTAACAATACCTATATGTCAGCTTGCCGCAGCCGCCAAATAGCCGATCCGTTATTTGCAAGTTGGTATGGTAAAGCCTAAAAGCAAACGATGTATTAACTGTAATATAAATATCCTCTACATTTTTATAAATATCTCTTTTGATAATATTGTAATCAATTCTCGCCCTATCTAACTAAAAATGAATTCTTATGGCTATTCTATTAAAACTATTTCTAGCATTGTTTGTAATAAGAATATCTATTGTAAACTATATTAAATACTCTACATCATTTCCTATAGATTTACCAAGTGGATTAGAATTCATTGGAACCATAGGAGCTATTCTTTTCCTAATATTCTCCCTTTATGGAATAAGAAAATTTCATTGGAAGGTATTTCATTTAAAGCCTTTATCAAAAGAAGAATTCGAGGATGAATCCAAAACAAGACATACTTTAATTGGTTTAACTCTGGTAATACTTCTTATTTCCGGATTATTAGCAAATGTTTTAGCTATGTCAATTGTTTCTATGGGAGGATTAATAAATCAAATAATAGGAATTATTTCATTATGTGCAGCTTTATTCTTCATGATTGCTGGATTCATTTCTTTTGCAAAATAAAATATGGTTCCAATGTAAATGGTGACAATGCTGAGAGTATTAGTTAGATAAGTCCCTAATAAAAAGTAAACTTAATTTTCAAATTTAATTGATCATTATGAAAATGAATAAATTAGTTGTTGGGGTGTTGACCTTTTAGGATTTTTGATCCAAATCTGTCAATAGTTATGTTCAGAATTTTTTTATGAATTCAATATACGCTCGGATGAATCCAAACCTAATTACTCCTTTCTTTTGACAATAGATTTTCAGTTTATCAAACTGGCTTTCATTGATTTTAATAGAACCATTAATCTGCATTAGTATTCAAAAAAAATCAAACAATAATAAAACATTGAAATATGAACGATGACTGGAAAACAAACATTGGTAAATTCTTTGCCAAACATGGAACATTACGTTTAAAGTATTTGAACGATAAACTGTATACTGATAGTAAAGAGTATAATAAGTACCTCGAAGAATTTAATGGAATAAGGTCTGAACTAAGAGCTCATGAATACATTGGTGAAAAATCTTTTCAGACAGTGTTAAAAATTCATCTCGATAGAATTTATGAAGGACGTATTATGAATGCACCATTTGTTATAGGTCTGGAATTTCAAGACAATGGTAGTTTGTTTATGAAATACTCAACTAACTATAGTTGGAATGCTAAAATCAAAAGTATAGTGAAAAATAAAGAGGATGAGATTGAGCCTTATAGTTATCAGGAAGAAGAGCTTGATGAAGCCGAAGTGTATGAGAAAGAATATGTTTTTCAGCTCATTAATCAGAGATTGATTGGGTATGTTGAGTGTGTTAGAAATTCGAGATTATAGTAATTAATTTGTGTATATTTAACATCTTACTTTGCTCGTTGGATAATACTTATTTACAATAACTGAACTTAATACGCATGAAAAATCTAAATATCTTTGATGGAAATATTGACATAGCCCTTATTGCACTTAACCCTACTAAAGAAGCTCTAGAGAATGGTGCAGTTTTCTCAAGAGACAGAGGTTTTTGGAATGTACTCGAAAGGTCAGGTTTAACCCAAGATACAAAGCATGTCAATTTAAAAGATTTAGCAAAAGAGGTTTTTCTTGAGCACAAACACAGTAATTTGAATGTTGGTTTTGCGGATTTACTTCCACATATAGATGAGACGGATTCAAGTAAAGTTAAAGTAGAAATAGGTTATGCAAAACAACTTGCTGGCAAACTTGCAAAGCACAAAACAAAGAAGGTTGCATTGTTGGGTCAAAAGGTAGTTGATGCATTTGCAAGAGAATATCCTAATCTAAAGAATTGGAGAGCCATTAAAACCAAAGATGGGAAAAAGAAATTTGGTGTTATAGGTTCCATAAAAGTTGATGGACATGAAATGGAATTATGGGCTATGCCGTTTCCAGTAAATAATAGTATAAAAAATAAGCATAACGATTATAGAAGGCTTTTATCTGGGTTTATTGCTAAGCAAAGAGGGGAATGCGATACATGTCAATCTACTTTTGGAGCAATGGATTCTATTCAGTCTACCAATTGCATTTGTAATAAATGTAAGGAAGAAAATATTTTATGCATGACATGCAAGCAAAAAGGTTGCAGTTGTGGTAGTGCGTTTGAAAACATTTTTGATAGAACTGAAGGTGGTTTATTGCACTGAATATGATAAAGTTGACTTCTATTAGTTGTTGAAATTATAGAATTTTTAATCTGTATATATGATAGATTAATCTAAGATAGTATGGTGGAAACTAAAAACGAATGATGCTTCTAAACTAAGAACAGACTACATGAAGCAAGATAAAAAATGATTACCGAAATAGTTCCAAATATAATATTAGAGAAACTATTAAAAAAGAGTGAGGGTATTCCTCACTTTTTTTTTAATAAAGGATAAAACACTTTTACGTTCTATTTAATTGCAAAAATGAAATACATTCTAACATTCATACTAATTTCTTTAAGCACGTTTTTATGTGCACAGAGTCGATTTCCGAGAGTTGATAAAATAGAAATTGAAGACAGAGTATTACACGGACGAATTGATAAGTATCCAATAACTATTTATTTAAAATTTAATAGATACTCTAATTGCCATACTGGTGTGTATTCTCTTAAGGGATGGTACTATTATGACAAAATAAAAACAAAAATTCCTTTAACAGGACTTTACGAGTATAACGAATTAACCTTATACAACTTTCAAGATACTTCAAAAACAAATGAGTTACTCAACTTTCGAGAAATGAAAGAAAATCATTGGGAGGACATGAAGTATTATAAAAACCTTTTAGGTTACAACGAGAAATTTGTTCTTAACGACAGTGCGTTTTTTTGGACTGACAATAAAAAGACATTTGATGTTTCCTTGATAGAAGAAGATTTTACAATCAAGAAAACTCATGAATTGTTATTTCTTGATTCTACAAAGGCATTTGATTTACACAATCTAGGTAATTGGCCTTGGAATTTTCAAATTGTGGCAAAAAAGAACTAACAACTCATTCTGGAATACGAACATGATTCAAGACGATATGTAGTAGGTATGTGTGGAGCAGGACTTGAAAAAGGTTTTATAAAATTAGAATTTAATGAAAGCAATGAACTTTTAAGTTTTCAGGATTTCGTTTACGAAAGCTGCAATGGCTCAATAGAAACAGAAGAGCAGAAAATAATTTCAGATAGTTTGAAAGAGTATTACTGTGAAGATTACGGGAATGATAAATCATACATCTTGACCGTGGATTTAAAGAACGTTGAAATAAAAAAGAAAGAAACGAAGCCTAATAAATTGAACTAAACCCCAGAGGAATTAAGTTCAACAAAAGATATAATTCACAACCTATGAAGGTAAAAGATAGAAGATCATTAGTTATTGGAGATATTCACGGTGCATACAAAGCACTGCTGCAGGTTCTTGAAAGAGCTTGTTTTAATCCACAAATAGACACTCTAATAACATTAGGCGATGTAGTTGATGGTTATCCTGAAATAACTAAGTGCATCGATCTTCTCATAAATTTGCCAAATAAAATATTATTAAAAGGAAATCATGAGTTAAGTGTTGAAACAATGCTTACAAAAGGGACAATCGATTATTTTCACTTAGCTCAAGGAGGCCTTGCAAGTTTTAACGAATATAACAAAGATTCTATCTCCATTGAAAGCTCCAATAATATGTCCTCTGTTTTGTTGTCTAATCCCAATACAGAGGTTATTAATAACCATCTAAACAATTACTACAGTAATTTACAACACTATTTTATTGATGACAAAAAGAGGCTTTTTGTTCATGGGGGAATTGTTATTGATAAGACTGTATATCAGCAAAATAAACCAGAACAACTGGAAGCTATGCTCTACGATCGTGAAATGTTTGAATTAGCATTAGAGGATGATAGTGAGCCATTACAGTTTATCTATCATGAGATCTTTATTGGACATACACCAACAACTCGTTACAATAGTGAAACTCCTATTCAAGCATGTGAAGTTTATAACCTTGATACAGGAGCAGGTTTAGGCAAAAGACTAAGCATAATGGATGTAGATACAAAACAGTATTGGCAATCTGACTTATGTGCCGATTTATACCAAGAATACTCACCCCGTGGATAAATAATTAGAGCTAATTACCAGAAAAAAAATATTTTTTTCTAATTGTAGACTGGCTGCAATCCCATTGGTTATCTATACAGTAGATAAACTAAAATCATCAAACATGAGTAATTCTCTATTAGGTATGTATCTGGTATGCCTGAAATTTATAGTTCGGACACTGGTTCTCTAACTGGAGTATTGATACAACCAGCTACATCAGATTTTGACAAAGCAAGGTTAATTTTTAGTTGGATAGCATTTCATATCAGTTATTCAAAATAACGGAATATGGAATTGTGACTGAGATGATTCAGCAGAAGGTGTCTTTAAATAAATGCATATTTACGAGGGGGGGGACAAATAAGGGTGTATTTATTCATTTTAAGCGTCATAATGCCGATGTGGAAGTAGTCTACGAGTTTTTAATTGGATTCTGTTGGGACTACAATCAAAATCATTTAAACACTTCATGGGATACAACTCACCCGAGCAACATTAATGTCGCTCGGAGAATTGATGGTTTATTTTATACATATTGATACATCCCTTCAATCTTACTCATCTCATTTGAGATAAGCTTCTCGCCAGCTCTAGCGTAGTTTTCCGTCATTCTTGTGTTGGTATGTCCCATCATCTTAGAAATAGCCTTAATGTTGAGATTATTGCCTAAGGTAACAGTTGTTGCAAATGTATGTCTGGCTGAGTGAGTACTTAAGTTTTTGTTGATACCACATAGGTCTGCTATCTCCTTTAAATAAGCATTCATCTTTTGATTACTGGGTACAGGCAATAACTTTTGCTGAATCTTACAAATTGGATAATTTTTGTATTTGGTAAGAATTGCTTTTGGAACATCATAAAGGGGTATTTCAAATTCGACTTTAGTTTTTTGCCTTTTACTTTTTATCCATTGATTACCCTCTATGCCTTTTACAATGTGTTCTTGGCTAATAGATTTTACATCTGAAAAAGCTAATCCTGTAAAGCAACAAAACAGATAGAGATCTTTAATAATTTCAAGACGTTTGATTTCGAAGCTTTTCTCCATCAATTTCTTCAACTCTTCATCATTTAAATACTCTTTATCAACCTTCTCCATCTTAAACTTGATCTTTGCAAAAGGATCTGATCTCATCCATTCATTTGCAAGAGCCCAGTTCGTTATCTTCTTAAAATTCTTAAGATATTTAAAAGAGGTATTGGTTGAGCATTTTCGTTCTGTTCGAAAGTAATGTTCAAAATCAGCAATAAACTGATGGTTGACTTTATTAAGAGGTAAATCTTTTGAGTTGTATTGTATTTTAATGAAGTCTTGAGTGTGTTTTAAACAGGTTCTGTACCGCTCTACTGTGCCTTCTGCCATATCTATACCAATACGGTTTTCACATCTCTCATTATGCTTCTGAAATATGCTAATAATGCTATGATCATCATTCTCCTGATTTAAGCAGGCTTTTACATTTTTACAACTAAGATCTTCTTGAATTTCAAGATCATTAATGATTTTCAAGAGTTTATCATCCATAAAATGAATGTATCGATTGTTCTCCTTTGCTTTAAGAGAATTGCCTTTACATTTTCCTTTATTGGAATCCCAGAATTTAGAATCGATACTTCTTTTAAGAGATATATCTAATCGTTGACCATCGACGGTAATTCTTACAAAGATCGGAGATTCTCCGTTTTTGAGTTTGGTAGTTTTTCTTGCAAAGAATAAAATAGAAGTAGTTTGTCTCATTTTTACTAGTTTTTAAGTGTTTTAAAACGATTTTCAAAACTAGCAAACGAGTGGTTTTTTGATGGAGCAAAAGGGTGTATCGTAGTGTATTAGAACCTGAGTGAGGTGTAGCGTTTTCAAGCTTTCTAATCTACACCTTACGCAACACCATTTTATTGTAGGTTTAGGTGTTTAATTGCGTTGGTACTAAATGAAGAAAGCCTTGTAAACGTTAGGTTTACAAGGCTTTTCTTTCTGTTGCATTTCTGCATGGCGGAGAGAGAGGGAGTTTCTTGTATGTGTTAAATGAGTTGATTTATAGTTGTTTATAATGATGTGATTATTTGTGTTCACTTGAGAGTTCACCAATGTTTTGAAAAAACGGTCTTATTAGAAACGATTCAAACAGCGATACAACATCCCCGATATATCATGTCTGCCTCACCTAAGAAGTTAGTTGAGGCCTATTCACAGGAAAAATATTTCAGAAGATTCTCACCTGTTCTAAATACCTTCATGGTCTATGCCAATGACATCGCTAATCACGAGCTTACCACCATTATATCAAAACATCCTCTCTAAGAGCCGAAGAAATAGGAGAGAAGGCTTTTGTAACATTCTGCATAAGATTGTCTATGAGCAAGCCTAGCCAGTTAACCTTACTAAGGAATGCCATCACTCAACTAATCTCATAGTAGAGCACTGTATGAAAAAAGATTCATTTGATCATATTCAAAGAATATTAAATTTGAATATATTGTAATCAATTGCCTAGATATTCATTCAGCTTGTTTTTGTTATTTTGTTAACTTTGAATAATACTGAAAACATCCATTCAAAGAACTAATATTTATGGCAAAGGATAAGCAAAATCTTCCTCAACGAAACATTACCCAAACTGGTGATAAGTCTGTTTACGCCGAGAATATAAATAATCTGCATATACACAATCATCCTCAAAAATCTATACAGGATTTGAATTCGAACTTACTGTATGCCTCAGTTGCTTTAAGTTCTTACAACAATGAATTTGGAAATAAAGTACATATTACTCGAAAGGAAACAGACGATCTCTTTGACTGGATAAATAAAGATTTGGAAGAAAATGAAACTCCTATAGCCATTTTAGCAGGAAATGCAGGATACGGTAAATCTGTAGTGCTACGAGATTTATTTGATAAGTTATCAGTAGCTGATATTCCTGTCTTGGGAATAAAAGCAGATCGTTTAAAGGTAAATAAGATAAGTGAATTAGCTGGAGAGTTACAACTGGATGGTAATATAAATGATGTATTCAAAACACTATGTAATAATAATCGAAGAACGGTTCTTTTGGTCGATCAGATTGATGCCTTATCTCAATCATTATCTTCCAACCGTGATCCAATAAATACATACGATAGTTTGATTTCCAGACTTAGTTTGATTCCAAATATTCGAATCGTTATTTCAACAAGAATTTATGATTTGGAATACGATCCCTTATTACAGGAGTATCGAAAAAACAAAATCTTTCGAATGTCAGGATTATCAGAAAGTGAAGTGATCAATGTTTTGAATAGTCTACAAATTGAGGTTGGTAATATATCTAATAACTTGAAAAAATTCCTTCAAGTTCCTCTACATTTGAAACTGTTTTGTCAAATTGGGAATCCAAACGATTTTAAAGGTTCGTTAAACTTACAAGCGTTGTATGATTCTCTTTGGGAAGATTACATCTTGGTAAAGCCCGAGCAAGAAAAAATTAATTCTGAAAAGTGTCAGGAATTAATTACAAGTTTGGCTAGTGAAATGTACCAAGAACAAAGAATTTTTAGTTACCGCAAACAATATCTCAGGAAGTTCAAAAAAGAATTGGATTATCTATCTCACCAGGAATTGATTATTAATAATGATAATAACAAAATCCAATTTGCTCATCAATCATTTTTCGATTATGCTTATGCAAGAACCTTCATAGAGCAAAACTTAAGTATATCTGAGGAAATAAATAAACAACACCAAGGATTATTCATTAGATCCAAAATAAAACAGGTATTTGCTTATTTAAGAGAATTCAATCCGGAAATTTACATCAATGAATTGAAGATCATTCTTTTTAATGGGAGTACACGTTTTCATATCAAATTATTGCTGATAAACGATTTGGGATTTTACGCTGAGCCATTGGCAGAAGAAAAAGTGTTTTTAAAAGAAAGTTTAGTTCATGATCAAACACTTTTTAGAATTTTTCTGGAATCATGTTTTAGTATTAATTGGTTTTCTTATATCAATGGTCATATTGGGTTATCTCATTATTATACCGAAAATAATGAAGAATTCATAAATACAATATATTCTCTTTGTCATCGACTAATAAAAATAAATCCTATTCCAATTGTTGATTTCCTGAAATCAATTCCAGATAGTTTCGAAAATAAAAACCTAGTGATTGGTCGAACACTTACTTCACTTGAATCAAATGATATCTCCCATGGTGTCGAACTTTTCAATAGCACTAAGCAGAATTGGAACGAATTTGAATACTATCATTTTCTGGATTTAGCGATGAATGATTATCCGGAATTAGTAATGAGTGAATTACAGAAAAAGCTTGAATCTCATCTTAAAAACAATAAAATACAAAATGATGAATATGTTCCTGGAGGTTATGATAGTGAAAAACTCTATGAAGATCTCTATAAAAAACACCCGGATTTAGCCATTTCTTTCTTTATAGATGCAATTACACAAATAGCATTTCATTCGAAATATACATTCTTAGATGATAATTCTAAATTGCACAAGAGCAATGCATATTTCAGGTATACACCTTTCAAGGAAGAACATTATAAAACGCATGAGAAAATATATGATTATGTTATAGAATATTTAGGTGGAAATTCTTATGATTGTGTTCAAGAATTGGTTTCTCCTCTAGTGAATAGTCCTTATGTTATTCTAATAAATCTTGCCTTATCTGCTATAATAAAGTATCCACTAAATTTTATGGTCACGATTAAGCAATGGTTTTTCTCACAGGGGTTCTTTATCAATTATTTAGATGGTGATCAACTTCACGAGTATTATATCCTTGAATTATTAAAAGTTTCATATCCTCTCTTTTCTTTTGAAGAACAAGAATCTCTAAACAAACTAATTCTTAACGCAATTCCTAAAAGAGAGAAAACCACAAGATGGCAAACAAAAGGTGTTTCTAAATATGGTTATACAAGAATTGGCTCAAATTCCTATCGCTTAATATCATCTATTCCTGAAGGGTATAGACAGAAATCCAATTCATTAAAAAGAACTTATCAGGAGCAGTTCCGTAAATATGGGGTGCTTGAAAATGAAGTTCCTAAAGGTGTTCAGGCTTGTATAGTAGGTTCTCCTCTCGCTGATCATAGTTATCAGAGAATGTCTCTAAAGGATTGGAAAAATTCGTTCAAAACTTACATCGATGATTTTAATAAAGATTGGAATAAAGGTAGTAAACTAGAACATTGTAGGTCTTTTGAAAGTCATGTTTCGAAAGATCCTGAAAAATTTATTCCCTTAATTGAAGATATCCTAAATGATAGATCGATCATCCCAGACTATTTTGTCTATGGATTAAATGGATTGAAAAATGCAAAATACGATCCTTTGTATATCGGAAAACTATTAATCAATTTTATAAAGTCAAGACGAAATGATTTAGACAGCATGTGTTTGCAATCTTTAATCTGGACAACACAATATCTTATTGCAGAAGGAAAGCTTTATCCTGGAATAATCAATTTTTTAAAAGATTTGGCATTGAATTATGAAGATGGAAAAATGCTGAATGATGACCCCGTTAATGATGGAATAAACCGTGTTCGTGGTGGTGCTGCATATACTTTAGTTGAGGCATACAAGTTAAAACAATTCGAAGAAGATATTTTTTCAACTTTGGAACAAGTTGCGGATACAGCAGCAGTACATACTCGGGCAGCAATCATATACAAGCAAGCCCTATTAAATAATCTGGATGCGGACCGCAATCTGGATCTGTTTTTAAAATTAATGCACGACTATCACCCCTTACTTTTAAAAATAACCTTGCATGACCTACACCCTTTGATTTATCTTATAAGTGTTGATTTCCAAAAATTAATTCCTTTTTTCAAAAAAGCAATTACAATTAAAGAATCGTATGTTCCAATCAGTCATGCCCTTTTAATTGCATGGTTCCGTAACTATCTAGGAAGTGAGGAGTTGTTGACTGAGATTTTGAATAAGAGTATAGAGGCTAAAAAAACAGTCATGAAAATTTGTTTTAATGCCATTAAAGAAGGGAGTTTTAAAGAAAAATCATGGCGATTAATTAAGCAATATATCAATGAGACGGATAAAGAATTAGGTAAAACATATGAATTTGGTTTTGTACAATTAAAAAAGGCAAACACAGATCCAAATATTAATTTTATTAATGAGTATCTAAAATCTCCAATAAGCCAGTATCGTAAAAGAAATTTCTACAATTATTTATTAAGTCTGACGAAATCTTATCCGGAACAATGTATCCAATGGTCTTTAAACAATAATTATCTTCCTCCACTAAACATTCAGGAAAGAGCCATACAAAATGAACCTTTGCAAGTAGTAATACAGGCCTATAATGCCATTCGTGATTTTTCTAAAAAGGATCCAATATTGGAGAAAGCAATGGATGCATTCGATGAGATGCTGAAAATAAAAGAGTATAGAGGTACAGCTATCGACGTTTTACAGCAATTAGATGATTAAATAACTATAAAATAATATCTAAATATGAATTATATTTTAGAAAACAAAGAATGGATTTTTAGCGGTATTGGTGTGTTAATCATTTCCTTGGTCATTAGTTTGATCTTATATTTTTCGAAAAAAAAGAAGCAAAATAAAACAAAGGGCAATATTAGAATGAGGAATGTCAATCAATATGGAGAAAAGTCACAATATATTGAAAAAATAGACGGAGATATTAATATTAATTAGGAGATATGACGTTATTTCCTTTGGCTGCTATATAATGGTCAAGGTTTTGTAATCAAATTAAAAGCCACTAGAAAATGGCTTTTAATTATTAAGGTTAATCTATCTTGTATGACAAGCTACACAACAATGTGCACAGCCATCGGCCTTACTATAATAATTCTTTGCTGCTGATACAGCAGATGAACAATTTGAAAATATACCTAAATCAATTTTATTTGAAGGCATCCAATTGCACCCCTCTTTATGCACTTCATGATCTCCATTGGGCTGTTCATTTCTATTTACGTAATATCTTGGCATTTTTATAAAATTAACCATTCTTGACCAAGTTTAAGGTCCAGTCAAATTACCTTAAAAATCAACATGAAGTAATTAAATACTTCATGTTGCAATGGGCTTTTGTAAAATTACGGTCTGTAATTAGTACCGTCACATTTTGGACAAGGAGGTAGTTTGTCGCTATTATTATCCAACACAACTTTTTGCCCACACTTTGTACAAGTATAAGTACCTGTCCCTGGCTTTTCACCTGTTTTTGACATATCATTTAAATTTATGGTTTCACTAAATAAAGTAGCTTACTTCAAGCAATTGTGATTTCTTTTTTACTTTCAGCCAAAAATGATATTTTTGTGTCGCTAAAAACAAAAGTCTTAAATGGCTAAACAGCAGACCGACACAATTTCTTCGGTCTGCTGTCTCTTTCCAAATACTCTGCCACAAATCAAAAACAATATGTCATAATTTCGTATAATTGTTAAGCGATACCTATTTGGGGCTTAATGTATAATTAATGCTGATATTAAATAGTGTCATCATTTCTATTATTGTCATGTTTTACATATTTGTCCTGACATACTGTCTTTATGTAAACTGTTAATATATCTATATCTCTTATATGTAGCTATATAAGTCATATTTGGAATATAGGGGGAGAGAGAGTTTCTTTCTAGTACCAAACATCTTCAAGGTATACGCCAACGATATCACTAAGGAGATGCTCAACGCCAATCATCAGCTCGTTGAAAGCTTACCACCACTATATCAAAATATCCTCTCTAAAAGTTGTAAGAATAGTAAAGAGGGCTTTTATAATATCTTAATGAGAAATGTCTATGAGCACGTATATCCAAAAAATCTAACTGAAGAGTGGTATCGTATTACAAATACTCTCTTTAGACAATGTGAAAATGAAATGACGATTAATTTACTATTTTGTGACGAGTATATTTGGTTATTATTCTCGCAGGTTCAATTTGAAAAACATAGATTTAAAGTTTTGTGGTATGCAAAATTGAAAGAAGAAGTATATTGTCGTAAAGGAGAGTGTTGATGTACAGCGCTCTAGGTGGTTGTTGAAAGAGTGATAGCTTGTGGATTTCCACGTTCCTAACATTTAAAATATTATTATCATGCATTCAACCTTAATTGAACACATTAAAAAGTTTGTTGACTTAGACGAAAATGAAGAAAGAATACTCATTAGTTACACTAAATCACATTCGTTTCGAAAAAAGGAGAATTTACTCTCAAATGGGCAAGTATGTAGGTCATTATATTTTGTAGAAAAAGGTTGCTTGAGAATGTTTTATATTAACTCAAAATCAACAGAACAAATTACTCAATTTGCCCTTGATGGTTGGTGGCTTACTGACTTTTTTAGTTTTATGGACAACAAGCCTTCTGAGTATTATATTCAAACAATAGAACCCTCAAAAGTAATATCAATAGACATTCAAGTGTTTGACAACTTACTAAAGGAATTACCACAATTAGAACGATATTTTAGAATAATCATGCAGAAAAACTTAGCAGCTTCTCAGTTGCGCACAAAGTATTTGTATGAGATGTCTAAAGAAGAATTTTACCATCACTTTAGTACTTCCTTTCCTGAGTTCGTACAGCGAGTACCTCAATATATGGTTGCCTCTTACCTTGGACTTACACCTGAATATGTCAGCGAATTGCGTAAAAAGAAATAGCAAGGTGCTTTCTTAAACCAGTTTATTTTTTTTGACTTTGAGCTTAAATACATTTGTATTGTAGAATTAGAAACCTAATTCATTATCAATAATAAAAATGTAGAATGGAAACTTCAAAGTTGGTTCAACATATAAAAAGGTCTGTCAAGCTAAGTAAGTATGAACAAGCCATTTTAGACAATTATACGATACGTACGAGCCTTAAACAGTATGAACTTTTGATTAAAGAAGGCGAAATATGCAATTCGTTATATTTTGTTGGGCAAGGTTGTTTAAGGATGTTTTTTACACAGAATAAAACAGATGAACTAACCACACAGTTCGCCATAGAAGGTTGGTGGCTTACAGACTACTTTAGTTTTATTGACAATAAGCCTACAGAGTATTCTATACAAACTCTGGAACAATCCGAAATTATCTCAATTGACAAATTGAAATATCATGAATTGCTAAATGAAATCCCTCAGCTTCATGATTATTTTGGAATTATTATGCAAAGAAATGTTGCAGCCTCGCAATTGAGAATTAAGTATTTGTTTGGAATGAGTTCGGAACAATTGTTTCACCATTTCACATCATCATTCCCAGAATTTGTGAACCGAGTTCCTCTATCTATGATTTATTCATACTTGGGTATTTCTCCTGAAATTGAATTCAAGAATTAAGAACATATTTGATTTCTTAAACCAGTTTAATTTTTCTGAGATTTATAGGGGGTAGATTTGTAGTGTATAATTAAAAATCAAATAAAACTTTAAAAATATGGAAGCTAAGGAACAAGTATTAAAAGCAATGAAAAAGGATGGAACACCTTTAAATGCTGGCAAAATAGTTGAACTAACAGGTCTTGACCGAAAAGTAGTAGACAAAGCAATGACTCAATTAAAAAAAGAGGAAGCAATTGTATCTCCCAAACGGTGTTATTGGCAACCTAAGTAACCTATTCGGTGAGTTAATTAATAATAAAACGAGAGTAAATTAATCTTTGAGATATTTCAGAATAAAAAACAAAACTATGACAAAAACAATATTTTTAGCAGGAGCTACAGGTGCAATAGGTCAGGTTCTTTCACGCTTACTAGTTGCAAACGGATGGAAAGTGTATGGAACAACTCGTTCAAAAGAGAAAGTTTCACTACTTCAAAAAATTGGTGTAGAACCAGTTGTTGTAGATGTTTATAATGCCGAACTATTAAAAGAGATTCTTGCCGATATTAAACCCGATGTTGTTCTTCACCAATTAACCGACCTTCCTTATGCACTAGATGCAGAAAAAATGACCGCAGCATTAGTTAGTAATGCACGTTTAAGAACGGAGGGAACAAAGAATTTAGTGGATGCAGCTGTAAATGCAGGATGCAAGCGAATTATTGCGCAAAGTATTTCATTTGTTTATGATGAAGGACGCACTCCACACTTAGAAGAAGATGCATTATTACCTCTTACACACCCAGTCTATGGCGAAACAGCAGAAGGTGTTAGGATTTTAGAACAACAAGTAATTGAATCGGGAATTGAAGGACTTGTACTTCGCTATGGACTTCTTTATGGACCAAAAACTGGATTTGATGCGCCAATTGCTCCAGCCTCTGTGCATGTTGAAGCAGCTGCAAAGGCTGCAGAAATTGCAGTTACTAAGGGACTGACGGGTATTTATAATGTAGCAGAAGCAGATGAATCACTTTCTAGCAAAAAAGCAATTAACACTTTTGGATGGAATGCTGATTGGAGAGTAAATAGCTAAGTCTGTTTATATAGAAGATTCTTTAAAAATAGAAGCCACAAATTCTGTAATTGAATTTGTGGCTTTATAATTGAATTTCGGTTATAATTTAAGAATAGTCCACCCGGTTTACCCCCACACAAAAAAACAAAATAAATTTGTTCTTCGTTGCAAGGTTTGTTCTGACTGAAAAGGAATAATATTAAATTTGTTAATATAAGTAAGAGAATGACTTTAAATTTTGAACACCAGCATACAATATTTTGTATATTATCATGGCAGTTTCAGTGCATATACTAACTGTCCGTGTCCCAAAAAGTGGGTGCACGGACAGGGAAACTCACGCACTCTGCCACGCTACATACAATTCTCCGTTGGCAACAATATAAATAAAACCAAGCATCGATATGAAAAGTGATGATTTATTAAAACAAATAGAGTTTATTAAAGAAATTGATAAGATAAAATATATTCAAAGACGGACGAAATTGTTTAATAGCGACCGACATGAAAATGATGCTGAACACAGTTGGCATTTAGCAATGATGGCAATTGTCTTAAGCGAATATTCTGATGCAAAAATTGATTTGCAAAAAGTCATGAAAATGGTATTAATTCACGATATAGTTGAAATAGATGCTGGTGACACCTTTTTATACGACCAAAATAAAAATCACGAGAATACCGAGGAAGAACTGAAATCTGCCAAACGGATTTTTGGTATTCTACCCGAAAAGCAAGCTGCAGAATTTATTGAAATATGGACTGAATTTGAAGATGGTATTTCTAATGAGGCGAAATTTGCAAAATCAATGGACAGACTTGAACCTTTATTGCAGAATAAATCAAATAATGGTGGGACGTGGAAAGAATTTGGAGTTAAATATCAAACTGTTTACGAAAAGAAAAAAGTAATAAAAAAAGGATCGGCAGAATTATGGAAGTATGCTGAAAAACTTATTGAAGATAGTGTTGAAAAAGGTATTTTAAAGAAGTAAATACTGTTGCTAATAAAGGCTCATATGCAATAGAGGTCGTAGTTGGGAGCTTGGCTCCTCGACGATTCTTTATCGGTCTTGCCGACCGAAGTAGAATCACCTTCGAATCCGCTACTACAGATAGCCTAAACGTTAATTTCAATAATCAATGATTTTTTTTTAGTGTGGACGAATCAGTTGATGTTGAAATGTTTTAAAGCCCGTAAGTTGTTAGTATATAGGGCTTGGTGCTTTGGGTTGGGCTCTGTTGGGACTACTACTTCAAAACGTCACATTTAATAAATCCTCAAAGCTATCACTTTGAGGATTTATTATTTTAGATCAATACTATTATGACTTAAGAAAGCAAAACGGCAACAAAAGCGGCAATACATAAAAACAACAAAGCCGTAATTCGTTATGAATTACGGCTTTTCAAAGAAAACTAATTAATTATACTATTTAATGTTGGATTAAGTAGGATAAATGATCGGGGTAGAATACTAGTTAAGATCTGGATAAACACCCCTTAAGAACCCTTTAGAATAACCCTGTTATTCCGTTTTGTTCTCTGTATGTGCCTATTAATCTATTGATATTTTTTTTTATTGTTGTCTTTTTGAACAGATTTATTCGAATTGCTAAATTGTGGAGATTTTCAAATTAATCATAGGGTAAATCCACATCAGTTCGGTATACATGTAATAGCTGCAATTAAAGTATTGCATCAGGAATTACAGATGGCCCTAAGATGTTTTATATAAATCTTTTAAGTAAATTACATGTGTACTTCTAATGACCTATTTTAAATCGAATTATTTTGACAGAGAAAGAATTCAAGCAGTTTTTTGATGAAAATTTTGACGGACTTCGTAGTTATTTATACTACAGGTCGGGTAATTTGGAATTGGCCACAGATTTGGCTCAGGACACATTGCTTGAACTCTGGGAGAAACAGACGAAAAACGAAGGAAAAAAAACGGTCGGATTTGCCTATAAAATTGCCAGTGACCTTTTTATTAGCCGATATAGAAAGAGTCTTGTTGAGGCCAAATACATCAACTCATTGGAATTTGAATTTACAGAGATGTCTCCTGAAAAGGTCCTGGAATTTAAAGAACTGAAAGAGAAATATGAGCAAACATTAGCCGAAATGGACGAAAGACAACGGGTGGTTTTTCTTATGAGCCGCTTAGAAGGTCTGAAATATCGAGAAATTGCTGAACGATTGGATATCAGTATAAAGACCGTTGAGAAAAGGATGACTGGGGCACTTTTCACATTTAAAGAAGTTCTAAAAGTACTTTATTATTTTCTGGTTTTTTCAAGTTCTTTTGAAAGTCTAAAACTCGTTGGTAATTACATTAAAATGCACGTAGGATGAGAAAGAGCAATGCAAACTTTAAAAATTTAGATAACGATTCAAGTGAATTGTTTTCGATGCTTCGGGTACCTTGGTCTAAAGCCAAAAGTGAAGTATGGGAAGACACGCTTGTTAAAATGAAGCCCCGTTCAGTTATTCCATTGAAACCTCGTTCTCTGTTTTGGCAAGTATCTGTTGCTGCTGCTGTTGTAATCACATTCGGACTTGGCTTATTTATGAAAACCTATACAACAACCGTTCAAACATTAACAGCACAACACTTAAGCACTCAATTACCCGATGGTTCAAGCGTTGATTTAAATGCAGGTAGCGAAATTTCATATCACCCCTATTGGTGGATGCTAAACCGAAAAGTAAATTTGAAAGGAGAAGCATTTTTTGAAGTAGAAAGAGGAAGTAAATTTAGGGTTGAATCTTCTGTTGGAATTACTGAAGTCCTTGGAACAAGCTTTAATATTTTTGCTCGTAATGAACGTTATGAAGTCATATGTTTTACCGGAGAAGTGAGAGTACAGGCTGTTTCAACTTCAAACAGTGTTATTTTACATCCAAAAGAAAAAGCGATACTTAGAACAGGTCAACTTGAAGTTGATGAAGTGACTAATGTTGAAGATACAAGGGCATGGTTGTCAAATAAAATTGTTTTTACTTCGGTTTTGCTAAAAGAGGTATTCCAGGAAATTGAACGCCAATACTCAGTAAAAATTACTGTGCCCAAAGGACTTACTCAAGTATATACGGGTAGCTTCGACAAAAATGAATCTTTAGACAATATTCTTAAAATAATTTGTCGCCCTTTTGAGCTTAGCGTTCAGAAGAGTTCTGCTACTGAATATCGAATCGGTAAAAAGTAAAAGTTCAATTGATTCATAATTTTACCAAGTATCAAATTTAAACAGATAGGCAAACTTTTGTACTGCCGATTTAGATATGAATAAATGGACCTTTAATAAAATATCAGTTCTAAGGAAGAAATATTTGATCTTCCTTTTTTTCCTTTTTTTGGGGAGTGTTTCACATGCGCAAGGAATTGATATTCACGCAAACAACATGGCTTTAAACAAGTTGTTGATCGAAATTCGCGATACCTACAATTTGAATCTGTCCTTTAATGATCAGGAGCTTTCTAATTACAAAATCACCTTACACCAACATTTTGATACACCTGGAGATGCCTTTCTTTTTTTAACAAAGAACTTACCCATCTCGTTTGAAAAAACAGGTAATGTATATCTCTTTTATCCCAGAAATACAGTTGAGTCTTCATCGGTAAATTATCGATTATCGGGTAGGATACATGATGATGAAAGTGGCGAAAGTTTGCCTTATACCCATGTTGTTATCAATCAGATGGGAGGTCTTTCTGATGAACAAGGTAACTTTAACTTTACTTCTGCCATTGATAGTATGTTTCATCTGAAAATTTCATATCTCGGTTACCAGAAACTCGACACAATAGTTTCGCATGGAAGCAATTATAGATTTGATCTTTCTGCTGGGAATGTCAATCTGAATGAGGTTATTGTATCAGCTAATCCAATTTCCTATTCTCAACAAGTGGGGACTCAGGCTGGTCTTATGCGAATAAACCATAAAGTTGCCTTACTAATTCCTGGGAATGGTGACAATTCTGTTTTTAATTTACTACGACTGCAACCCGGAATTATGGCTGCAGGTGATCAATCAAACGATTTAATTATATGGGGAAGTTATGCAGGGCAGAGTCAGGTGAATTTTGATGGGATGACCTTGTTTGGACTCAAAAATTATAACGATAATATCAGTGCGGTAAACCCCTATATGGCCAAAGATATTCGGGTACACAAAGGAGGATTCGACGCCCAACTTGGCGAGCGTGTTGGCGGTATTGTAGACATTACAGGAATAGATGGAAGTAAGCAAAGATCAGGAATGAATTTCAACCTGAATAACATGACGATGAACGTACTCGCAAAAACACCCATCGGGCCAAAAATGTCTGTTGTTGCGGCATACCGACAAACCTATTACAACCTTTATTCCCCTAACGATGTAAAATCGAAGGATGCTAATGAAACTCATTTTAACGGTAATAGCATTCTGACAAATCCGGATTATAATTTTCGTGATGGCAATCTGAAATTCTCAGGACAAACCGAAAAGGGCAATACCTATCACATCAGTAGTTTTTGGGGCCAGGATCATTTCTCCTATTCCATAGAACAAGCACATCGAAATACAGTTATCGAACAAAAATTGGATGAAAAGAATCGACGCTATGGAATTGGTGCTATGTATACCATGCTTTGGGAAGGAAAAGGAAGTTCATCCTTTAATATAGCTTATTCTGGTCTTCAAGCTGAAGTTAGTGATGTCCAAAATAGCTCTCAATCGATGATGGGGCATAGTATGCACAGCAAAAATGAACAGACTCAAAACGATATCACCGAACTAAAGGCCCACCTCTCCGGAAATTTGAGGATATCGCCAAAGCAGGTAATTGATTATGGTGCTGGATTAATCAGAAATACAACTCTTTTAACAGATAATACATTAGCCGAAAAACAATTACAAGATAATGAGCATGGAGCACAAGTGATGGCTTATTTGCAAAATCGTTATTCACCTACTAACCAAATCGATCTTAGTTATGGAATACGAACAGATTATTCATTAGAGCTTAAAAAAATATATCTGCAACCTCGCCTGAACATGTCGTTTAAGCCTTCTTCTGAAGTACAATTTAACGCATCGTGGGGACTTTACAATCAATTTATAGTTTACGATTCGGAGATTGATCAATATGACAATTACCAATATAGATGGATGATTAGTAATGGAGCAGATATTCCGGTTATTTCTTCCCAGCATTTAATTGTTGGAGGAGTCTATCGTCAAAATGGATTTAGTTTTAGTGTGGAAGGGTTTTATAAAAATACAAAAGATATTTCACGCTTGGTTCAGAACGGAACTCTCAATACACGATATCAAGGGAAAAATAAAACAAAAGGGATCGATGTATTTCTGAAGAAAGACTATAAGGGGCATGCAGCATGGATCTCCTATTCGCTTGCACAATCCTTAGAATGGTTTCCTTACTTTCAGGATTCTCAATACCAAAATGCGCTTCAAGATCAACGTCATGAATTTAAAATTTCGGGTTTATTTAACTTATCCCCCTTTTACTTATCGGCCAACTATGTTTATGGCTCAGGCTATTTACAAAACACCAATATATCATCAACAGATCATCCCTATAAAAGATTCGATATTTCAGGAGTTTACCGCTTTCCCTTAAAAAATATAAAGCTTGAAACCGGTTTTTCGATACTAAACCTCTTCAATACTAAAAACATAAAATACTCTAACCTGACCCAAATTCCTGAAGAAGGAGATGAACTTGTCAGCATTTACTCAGAGGCGGTTCCATTTACCCCTTCAGTTTTTATGAATATTACTTTTTAATTTAAAAGTATAAACAACTAAATTTGGGAGTTATAGCCATTCTGATTTTATTTTTTTAAAATACTTCAAAAAAACCATAGGGTATATTCATTCGATTTCGGTATACAATCAAACAAGATAATCACGAAGAAACAAGTGATATAGATTTGAAAATAATTGTATATAATAAAATCAAAAAAATGAAAAATTTAAAATTAGTTTTGAGCTTAGCTGTAATGGCAGTATTGGGTTTTACTTCATGCGAGGATTCTGATACCTCTCCATCTAATTCAATTGAGGGAACATATGTTGGCACCCTTACAATCAAAGATGGGTTGAAAAGTACGTCTAATAATATATCTGACGCAAGCCAGGATGGAACAGCTGTTGTAAGCGATTTGGGTAATGGGCAGGTCAGAATTCATTGTTTTGGAAGTGAATTGGATACAACATTCGTTATGAATTATTATGAGAACAACGATAGTATCATGCTGTGTCATGATGACGCTGCTTTCGAAGATATGTATGGCCATATGATGGGAAGTGGTAGTTCAAACGGTGGCATGATGGGAAGTGGAACAATGATGGGTGGAACAAGCACTGGCCACTCAGAATGGATGAACCACATGAATGAAGAACATTCTACTGATGATTTACACTTTGGAGGTTTTAATATGAGAAACCAGACATTCGATTACACCATTAAAGGGAAAATCAGAGATCATCAATTCCAGGGATCAAGAGAGCAAACAGACATGTAATTCAAGGGATTAATTTATAACAAGAAACCACTCTTAAATTTATCAAGGGTGGTTTTTTTTATTTTGATTCATAAATCAAATTTGGATCAGAATGACAATTGATGAATCGAAAACTTAAATTATTCTATTATTAATGTCAACTTGTCTAAATTGTTTTTCTTATTTTGTTTCTTTCGAAATTCATTACGAAATACCTTTTTGTAGAAAATTTATATAAATGGTATAATACATTTTAAATTTACTGAATGAAACAATTTAGAATTAACATTAAAAATATGGTGTGTCCTAGATGCATCATGGCTGTTAAAACTGTTCTGGAGAAACTAAACCTTCATTATATTGAAGTGGAATTAGGTTCTGTTATTTTGCAAAATGCCATAAATGAAGATGAAACCTTAAAGCTTAAAATGGCATTAGAGGAGATTGGCTTTGAGCTTTTGAACGACAAAAAAGCGCAATTGATCGAACAAATCAAAAACGAGATTATCAAAATTGTTCATCATCAAGATCAGCCTGAACAGATGGGCCATTTAACGGTGCATCTTCCTAAAATAATAGGGCATAGTTATTCTTCATTAAGCAAACTATTTTCCGATATTGAAGGAACAACAATAGAAAAGTATCTAATTCTTCAAAAAATAGAGAAAGCGAAGGAATTACTTTTCTACGAAGAATTCAGTATTAGTGAAATTGCTTATCAATTAAATTACAGTTCTAGTCAGCATTTTTCCAAGCAATTTAAATCCATAACTGGGTTGACACCTAGCGAGTTCAGTAGTAATAAAAAAATAGGGAGAAATCCAATTAATGAGATTTGAAATTCTCCAACTCTTGAAATTGTGCACATCTTTTTAAAAATTATACACACCTCTTGTGTAAACTATTTTTAAATTTGTCTTATAAATTATCTCAAATGCTAAAAAGATTCAGTCATACATTATTAGCTCTGGTGATATTTGTTGCAACAACAGGTATGACCATCTCCACGCATTATTGCGGTGGTAATGTAAAAGATGTATCTTTTTTATCCGCAGCAAAAGTTTGTTGCGATATTCCTAACGGGTGTTGTCAAGATGACGCTTTTACTGTCAAAATTGAGGATGACTTTTCAATATCTTCATATTCTTTTGATTTCAATCAATTGGAAATTGTATTGCCAATTTTAATTGAACTTATTAAGGTAGAAGCTCCAATTAAGGCTAAAGTATATTTTCTAAGGAATACTATTCCACCACCCAAAATTCAAACTGTACTTTCTAGTTTGCAGACTTATTTGCTGTGATTTAATACTCAATCTGATCTATATGTTAACTTGGTTTATCTATCTTGTTAGTGTATTTATGTAATTTGTAGTTGAGTAATAAATCATAATTGAATAACTATGCTGAATAAATTTATCCGCTTTTTCTTAGAGAATAAGCTGGTCACTTTCCTGGTACTTACTATTTTCATTTCATGGGGTATCGTAACATCTCCCTTTGGATGGGAGACTGGCATTTTGCCAAATGATCCGGTACCTGTTGATGCCATTCCCGATATTGGTGAAAACCAACAAATCGTTTATACCGAATGGCCAGGGCGTTCGCCTCAAGATATCGAAGATCAAATATCATATCCTTTAACAACCTCATTACTTGGGATACCAGGAGTGAAAACCATTCGAAGCAATTCCATCTTTGGCTTATCGAGTATCTATATCATTTTTGATGAGGAAATTGAGTTCTATTGGAGTCGTACTCGAATACTAGAAAAACTCAATTCGCTTCAATCAGGAACCTTACCATCTGATGTTTCGCCAGCTTTAGGGCCCGATGCGACTGCTTTGGGGCAGATTTACTGGTATACGCTCGAAGGGCGTGATAAGGATGGGAATCCGGCTGGAGGCTGGGACCCTCATGAGTTGAGAAGTCTTCAGGACTTTCAGGTTCGTTATGCTTTAACAGCTGCAAAAGGCGTTGCTGAAGTCGCTTCAATTGGCGGTTTTGTAAAGGAATATCAAATTGATATAGACCCTCATGCCATGCGAGCTCATGGGGTGAACGTGGCACAAATAATGGCTGCTGTAAAAAACAGTAACCTCGATGTTGGTGCTCGTACCCTTGAGTTCAACCGTGTCGAATACCTAGTGAGAGCCTTAGGTTATATCAAAAATCTTGAGGATCTTGAAAAAGCTGTTGTTACAGTTCGTGATAATGTGCCGATACGATTGAAAGATGTGGCCAAAATTAATTTTGGTCCGGCAACCCGTCGAGGCGGTTTGGATAAGGGTGGAGCAGAAGCCGTTGGTGGTGTCGTTGTTGCTCGTTATGGAGCCAACCCCTTAGAAGCGATTGATAATTTAAAAGCAAAAATTGCAGAGATTACTCCCGGTTTACCATCTAAAACATTAGAAGATGGAACTGTTTCCAAAGTAACGATAGTACCTTTCTACGATCGTGCAGGTCTTATTAAAGAAACGCTAGGAACCCTTGAAGAGGCAATATCATTAGAACTGCTCATCAGTATTTTGGTTGTGATCGTCTTAGTAATGAATCTTAGAGCTTCATTTTTAATCTCCTCTTTATTACCACTTGGGGTTTTAATTACTTTCATTACCATGCGTCAGTTTGGTGTCGATGCTAATATTGTAGCACTTTCGGGTATTGCAATTGCAATTGGGGTTATGGTTGATGTGGGCATCGTGTTCACCGAGAATATTATTAGGCATATCGACATGGCAAAGAATGTTGGAGCCAAAGGGAAGCAATTACTGAATGTGGTTTACGAAGGTACAGTTGAGGTTGCAGGTGCAGTTATTACAGCGCTTACGACTACCATTGTCAGTTTTCTACCTGTATTTGCCATGGAGGCTGCCGAAGGAAAACTCTTCAGACCTCTTGCTTTTACCAAGACGTTTACCATGCTTGCAGCTTTGCTGATTGGTTTAATTATTATTCCGACACTGGCTCACCTGATCTTTTCTATACGAGTAGATAAGAATAAGTATAAGAAAATATGGAGCATCTTTTTGATTGCGGCCGGTTTGCTGATTTCAGTGTTTTCGGGTTATTATATTGCCATTGTAATTTCTGCCTATGGCTTGAATAATTTAATGTCTGATAGATGGCCTGAAACCAAAAGGTTCTGGATAAATATCATCAACATTGCTATTACAATCGTTGTGATTGTATTCTTCCTGACAAAGGCATGGATGCCTATGGGTGCACAATACAGCATGTTTGTCAATTTCATGTTCGTTATCCTTATTGTTGCAATCATCTTAGGATTGATGTCAAGCTTTGTGTATTTCTATTCAAGAATTTTGACCTGGTGTTTAAATAACAAATGGAAGTTTTTAAGCCTGCCAATTTTGATTGTCCTATTTGGAATCACCAGCTGGCAGGGATTCGATAAGATGTTTGGTTTTGCACCTAATTTTGTAAAAGAAACAGCTCTTTACGAGAATTTAGACGAAAGTTTACCTGGTATTGGGAAAGAGTTTATGCCTTCTTTGGATGAGGGTTCTTTCCTACTGATGCCTACAACCATGCCTCATTCAGGTATAGCAGAAAATTTGGAAGTAATTCGCATCCTTGATAAAAAACTAAACAACATTCCAGAAGTAGAAACTGCAGTCGGGAAATGGGGACGTGTGAATTCAGCACTTGATCCAGCACCAACGTCCATGTACGAGAATGTGATCAATTACAAATCGGAGTACATTTTAAATGAAGATGGACATCGCATGCGTTTCAAAGTGAACCGTGATGATGCTTTTATTCTAGTAGATGGTTCGGTTTATAATCCTAAAGACGACGGATTCCGTTCAGTTGCTAAGGAAAATTTAGTTGTTGATAAAAATGGTGAATACTTCCGTCAGTGGCGAGATAAAATCAAATCACCCAATGATATTTGGGATGAAATTATCAGTAAAGCAACGATTCCTGGTCTGACTTCAGCTCCAAAGCTACAACCCATTCAAACTCGATTGGTGATGCTACAAACAGGAATGAGAGCACCAATGGGAATTAAAGTTTTTGGACCTGATTTGGAAAGTATTGAAAAGGTAGGCTTTGAATTAGAGAAACAGCTTAAGCAAGTAGAAGGTGTAAATGGCATGTCTGTTTTTGCAGATAGAGTGGTTGGAAAACCTTATCTGGAAATGGAAATTAACCGTGATGCCATTGCTCGCTATGGTTTATCCATTAAAAATCTGCAAGCGGTTATCAGTTCAGCTATTGGCGGTATGAAACTGACTTCAACAGTTGAAGGTCGTGAGCGTTTTCCTGTGAGATTGAGATATGCACGTGAATATCGCGACAATCCTGAGGCTCTTAAAAGGATTCTGATTCCAACTCCTACAGGCGTTCAAATACCATTGGGTGATTTGGTCACCCTCCATTATACGCGTGGCCCGCAGATGATTAAATCTGAGAATACCTTTTTAGTGGGCTATGTAATCTTCGATAAAAAAGAAGGATTTGCTGAGATTGATGTCGTAGAAAATGCTCAGGCCTATCTGAATAAAAAGCTTGAGGCAGGTGAGTTTGTTTTGCCAGCAGGTGTGAGTTATATTTTTACTGGGAATTATGAGAACCAGATTAGAGCCACAAAACGTTTAATGATTGTGGTACCTATCTCGTTAATCATTATTTTCTTGATTCTGTATTTTCAATTTAAATCGGTTATTTCGACTTCGTTGATCTTTACAGGAATTATCGTTGCGCTCTCAGGAGGGTTTATCATGCTTTGGCTATATGGACAAACATGGTTCTTAGATTTTTCTTTGGCTGGGATGAATTTTAGAGATTTATTCCAAGTGCAGACTATTAATTTGAGTGTCGCCGTTTGGGTCGGTTTCATTGCGCTCTTTGGTGTAGCTACCGATGATGGAGTATTGATCAGTACTTATATCAAGCAATTACAGGATAAGAAACCTGCTAAAACTGTAACAGAAGTAAGAGAACTGATTATCGAAGCGGGGTCAAAAAGAGTACGTCCAGCCATTATGACGACTGCAACGACCATTATTGCTCTGCTGCCTGTATTAACATCCACAGGAAAAGGTTCGGATATCATGATACCTATGGCGATTCCATTATTTGGCGGTATGACCATTGAGGTATTAACCATGTTGGTGGTTCCTGTACTTTATAGTATGTGGCAAGAGAAAAAAGTTAAGAAGCAAGATTCCATATAAACGACTAAAAAAATGAACATACAAAAAAAATATATATCGATCTTTTTCTATCTGTTTCTATTGATCGCGATTCCTATCTCAGGATTTGGACAAAGCGAGCTTGGGAGCTATTTAGAAGAGGCTGCAGAAAATAATCCTGGACTTAAAGCTAAGTTCAACGATTATTTGGCAGCACTAGAGCGTGCACCTCAGGTAAAGGCATTACCTGATCCACAAGTGGCATTTGCCTATTTTATAAAACCTGTTGAAACAAGAATGGGACCTCAGGAGTTTAAATTTTCTGCTTCTCAAATGTTTCCTTGGTTTGGAACTTTAAAGGCGAAAGAAAATAGTGCCATTCAAGCTGCTAAGGCAAAGTACGAAGCTTTCGAAGAAGCCAAAGCCAAACTCTTTCACGAGATACGAACGACTTATTACAATCTGTATTTTAACAAAAAAGCCATTGTTATTAGTCTCGAAAACATAGATATTCTTCAGTCTTTTAGGAAGATGTCGGAGATTAAGCTCGAGGCAGGATTGGTTTCGGCTCTCGATGGTTATCGTATTGAGATTGAAATGGGTGATCTGGAAAATCAGTTGGCCTTGCTAAAAGACAAGCAGTATGTTCTTGAAGTGATGTTTCATAATTTACTAAATGTTGAGGCGAAAAAAGAAATTTTGCTTCCAGATGATTTATGGGATTCAGATATCGCATTGAGCAAAGAAGCGATTCTCGATTCCATTCAAAGTAACAACCATCAACTCTTAAGTTTAAACTTTCAGCAACAAGCCTTAAGTTTTAGAAAAGAAGTGGCTAAGAAAGCTGGTAAGCCCAATATTAATATAGGTTTTGATTATGTCTTGACTGGTAAGGGCGATATGAATCTGGCTGGAACCGATGCCTTTGTTTTTCCAAAAATTGGATTAACGATTCCTCTTTATCGAAATAAGTATAAGGCTATGGTAAAAGAAGTGGTCTATTTAGAAACAGCTAAAGCTCTTGAACAAGATAACAAAAGCAATATTCTTGAGAGTCTCTTTGAAAAGGGTTGGAAAGACTACCGTGATGGTGAAAGACGAATTCATCTCTTTCACTCACAACTCGAATTGGCCAGGAAAGCCTTACACTTATTAGAAACGAATTATGCGACCGGAAATAAGAATTTCGAGGAAATTCTAAGAATGGAACGCAAAGTTTTAAAGTTCAATCTGCAACTTGAAAAATCTAAAGCTGATAAGCAAGCTGCTATTTCATTTATCTCTTACCTAATGGGTAAGTAGTTATAAACCTTGAGCGAAATCAAAAGGTAGTGATAAATGATATGACAAATCTAAAAATATAAATACGATGAAAAGTATAATCCAGAATATTAAAGATAATTACAAATTAGTTTTGGGGGTTCTAGTTCTAGGCTTGTTTCTAGGATGGTTAATCTCAGGTAACTCTGATGATGTTAATACTTCAGAACAGGGGATTGAAAATCATGAAGGTCATAATCATGAGAGTGCTGATCCACAAACCTGGACTTGTTCGATGCACCCACAAATAAAGCAGGATAAACCCGGACAATGCCCCATATGTGCGATGGATTTAATTCCATTAAAAAGCATGCAATCGGGTGGTGATGATGTGGATCCCAATGAGATTGTGATGTCTGAATCTGCTGCTAAGTTAGCTGAGATTCAAACTCTGATTGTGAAAAGAGGAAAGCCTGTGAAAACGATTAATCTGCAAGGAAAAGTACAGGTCGATGAGCGTAATATTTCAGAATTAACAGCTCGCTTTGGCGGTCGTATAGAAAAGCTCTTTGTCAACTTTACAGGTCAAAATGTTCGTAAAGGGGAAAAATTAGCTAGCATTTATTCTCCTAGCTTATTAAGTGCCCAACGTGAGCTGCTCGAAGCTATTTCTTTTAAAGAAAGTCGTCCGGGGCTGTATATAGCTGCCAAAGGCAAATTAAAACTTTGGGACTTAACTGATGAGCAAATTACAGCTATTGAGCTAAAAGGAGAACCTCAGGTTTATTTTGATATTCTTTCACCTATTACTGGAACCGTAAGCATGCGACATGTAGCCATTGGGGATTATATAAAAGAGGGTAAACCCTTATTTAAAGTGGTTGATTTATCTAAAGTGTGGGTGATGTTTGATGCTTACGAAAGTGATTTGCCTTGGATTAAATTAGGTGATCAGGTTAATTTTAGTCTTCAGGCGAATCCGAGCAAAAACTATTCTGCAAAGGTGACATATATCGATCCCTTTATCAACGGGAAAACACGTGTGGCAAAAGTACGTATCGAAGTATCGAATAAGGATCAAGTGTTGAAACCTGAGATGTTTGCACAAGCTGTTCTTGAATCTGACATAGCTGAAAATAGCAGTGAAATCTTGGTACCTAAATCAGCAGTTTTATGGACAGGGAAACGATCAGTGGTGTATGTGAAAGTTCAAGATCGCGAATCGCCTTCATTTCTTTATCGTAAAGTGGTGTTAGGCCCTGAAGCCGGATCGTTTTATGTGATTTCAGAAGGTTTGGAGGAAGGTGAGGAAATCGTAATGAACGGGGTATTTAAAATTGATGCTGCCGCTCAGTTGATTGGCTTGCAAAGTATGATGAACCCTGATGGTGGAGCTGCTCCTGCAGGTCACAATCATGGAGATATGGCAACTGACCAATCCAAGAATAAGATGGAGAGCTTTGATGTGGATAAAAAATTCAAAAAACAATTGACTGCTTTCTATAAGGCTTATTTGCCATTAACCGAAGCTTTTGTAAAATCCGATTCTAAACAAGTGAAGAGTGTCTCTGAGAACGTGTTGAAGGAATTAGGAACAATTGATATGGGACTTCTTAAAGGTGAAGCTCACATGGGGTGGATGAAAGATTTAAAAATGTTGGAATCCGACCTCAAGACTATGATTAAGCTGACTGATATTCAGAAACAACGCGCTGCCTTTGCATCTTTTAATCTGGTATTATATAAAAGTATCAAATCATTTGGTCTGGATAAAGTGACAACCTACTACCAGTTTTGTCCAATGGCGAATGGGGATAAAGGTGCCTATTGGTTCAGTAATTCTAAGGACATCCAAAATCCATATTTTGGAGAAGCCATGTTGGGTTGTGGTGAAGTGAAAGAAACGATTAAGTAGATTTTAATAAAGGAAGGAGTGAATGCTCCTTCCGATACTGTAATCTTAAAATCGATTGCAGGGTTCTTGAATTTAAATGGAAGAACATTAATCATTGGTGTTGATGATAATATTCTGGGATATGAGATTTGTACTGTTGTAATTAAACCCTCTAAACAACCCATTTAGTTATATGTGGGCAATTGTACCATTTTTATCTAAGAACAGGAGCTGTAATTAATCTTCTCATCACTAGTATGATAGTTAGGTGTTTAACGTTAAATCAAATTATTTAAAATTAAGATTATGAAAACTTTTCTGATAATTTTCACGTTTCTGCTTTTTTTTAGTTCTACAAGTTATGCTCAAATAGAGTACGAGGGAACAATTAATTCAAAGTACAAATCGATACAACTCGATGATGGCTCTTTTAAATACGTAAAATACGATAAAAAGGAGCAAACCATTTTAATTTTCAATATGGACAATTCCCTTTGGCGAAAAGTTCAGCTTCCATTACCCAAAAGCCACTTACTTGATGAGGTAAAGAATATATCTCAACATACTTTTAATAAAAATGATGATGTTGAAATCGTGTATTCTTGTGTTGTTTATACTGCACCACAGAATTATGAAGATCCTTCAGAGGGATTTGGTACCACGAACTTTACACTCAATGTTATTACTGAAACAGGTGAATCTCTATTGAAAGTAGACAATAGCAATGAAATGGAGATCATTCATACGGATAAGCAGTCTAAGATGTTAGTGTACAAACATATTAGTCATGGCTTCGATACTAGTGATGAAACTCTGATCTATAATCTACCCTAATTGAAGGAAAATGTGTCAAAAGATCAAATATTTTGAATTCAAAGCAAGTGGTGAACTCTCTGCAATAGAAATTGAATCGCTTTATTCATTTTTCGATGAGGTTGCTGAGGTTTCAGGTATTTTATGTATTCAGAGTAAAATTCAACTCGCTTACAATACCAACGAAATTAGCGAAACGGAAATCATCCAATTTATCACTGATCTGGGAATTGTAAAAAAAGGACCAGAGCTTGCTGAAAGTATCGGGACACGTTTGGTTAATGGCTGGCAGAAAATGCTGTTTAAATTGAATAGATCCATGGGTGAATTTTTCAAATAATCTCGTTTATTGATTATTCGTTACTCAGATCAAGATTGCATTTGAAAAAGGAAATATTCAAAATAATTTATTCAATATGGAAGGTGGAGGTTTCATCTTTCGAGGAGCGAAGTGACAGGTCTATATGAAGTTAGTTGCAGTTGATAATTTAAAATTCTCATCATGAATAAACATAAGAAATCACGTCAGAATTGCTGTGCCGAAAATGCTGTGCATGGTGAAAATACACATCAACTTTATCATTGCCCTATGAAATGTGAGGGGGATAAAATGTATGACAAGCAAGGCCAATGTCCAGTTTGTAATATGCATCTGGTACCTGTGAGTGAAATAAAAACACAGGATATTCGAGATCATATTGATCATCATCACAAGCTTAGTCATAAAATTCCTTCAACTAATAATGGAGAATACTTTTGTCCTATGCATTGCGAAGGTGACAAAATGTATAAGCAATCAGGTGACTGTCCCATTTGTGGGATGCATCTTAAAAAAGTGGCAACAACAAAGGCTCAAAATGAGGTTTATACTTGCCCAATGCACCCTGAGATAAAGCAAAATAAACCAGGTGACTGCACTAAATGTGGTATGAGTTTGGTTTTGGAAATCGGAATTCCGACCTCTGATGAAGATCTTGCATATAGAAAAATGACAAGGAAGTTCTGGATTGCCCTGTTTTTTAGTATCCCAGTTTTCGTAATAGCAATGTCAGAATTTTTCAGTTTTCTTAAGCTTGATAGTGTCGCATCAAAACAAGTTTGGGGATGGATAGAATTTCTTCTGGCAACACCTGTGGTATTTTATTCAAGCTGGGAGTTTTTTATTCGCGGTTGGAATTCGATTCGCAAATGGACGCCCAATATGTGGACTTTGATATCCATTGGGGTAGGTAGTGCTTATGTCTTTAGTATTATTGCTCTTCTTACTCCAGATATTTTCCCAAGCCAATTTAAAGATGTACAGGGCAATGTACACTTGTATTTTGAAGCTGCTGCAGTCATATTGACTTTGGTCTTGCTTGGGCAAATGCTTGAATTGAAAGCACACAGTAAAACCAACTCAGCAATAAAAGCCCTTCTGAACTTGTCTCCACCAATAGCACGCAGAATTAAAAATGGGGATGAAGAGGAAATTCCACTTGAAGAAGTTGAGGTAGGTGATATTTTAAGAGTAAAGCCTGGTGAAAAAATACCGGTTGATGGAATCATAACATTGGGTTCTGCTATAATTGATGAAAGCATGATAACTGGAGAACCCATTCCTGCTGAAAAATCAAAAAGTGATAAAGTTACTGGTGGTACAATTAACGGTAAGACTTCTTTTGATTTAGTAGCAGAGAAAGTAGGAGCGGATACCTTGTTGTCTCAGATTATTGGAATGGTGAATGAAGCCAGTCGTTCACGAGCACCAATACAAAAGCTTGCTGATGTAGTAGCGAAGTACTTTGTGATAATAGTCATTGCGATATCATTAATCACCTTCATTATTTGGGCGGTATGGGGACCTGATCCTGCATATGTTTATGCATTTATAAATGCAGTCTCAGTACTTATTATAGCTTGTCCCTGTGCGTTAGGTTTAGCAACGCCAGTATCTATAATGGTAGGAACAGGTCGGGGCGCTCAATCAGGTGTTTTAATGAAAAATGCAAGGTCAATTGAAGAAATGAATAAGGTCGATATTCTTCTTGTAGATAAAACAGGAACGATAACTGAAGGGAAACCCTCTTTAAAATCTTATCAGTCCTTCAATAAATTGACAGATTACGAAATTCTTCAATTTGCAGCATCTATTGATGCATATAGCGAACATCCAGTTGCAGAATCTATTGTAAAAGCAGCCAAAAAAGATGGGATTGAACTTTTACAGATTGATAGCTTCGAATCAGTTACTGGCAAAGGCGTAAAGGCCAAATATAACGGGCTTGGTATAGGACTGGGAAACATACGCCTCATAAAGGATTTTGGGCTTTATCTAACTGATGAGCAGGAGAATATGGCAAGTCAAAAACAATTGGCTGGTCAAACGGTAATGTATTTGGTTCTGGATAATAAAGTGGAAGGCATTATTAGCGTTTCGGATAAGATTAAGCCTACTTCAATTGATGCGATTAAAAAGTTGCAGAAAATGAACGTGAAAGTGGTGATGCTAACGGGTGACAATGAAAACACGGCTAATTCTGTTGCAAAAGAGATGAATCTGGACGGCTATCAAGCAGAATGTTTGCCAGAGGATAAATTCAATAAAGTAAAAGAACTGCAAGAACAAGGTCATATTGTGGCTATGGCTGGTGATGGTATAAACGATGCTCCTGCACTTGAGCAGGCAAATGTTGGTATTGCTATGGGAACAGGTACTGATATTGCTATGCAAAGTGCTGAAATCACCCTCGTGAAAGGAGATCTTAATGGCATTGTTCGATCAAGGGAGTTAAGTATTACTGTGATGCGTAATATTAAGCAAAACTTATTCTTCGCCTTTGTTTATAATGCATTAGGTATTCCGATTGCGGCTGGTATTTTATACCCATTTTTTGGAATCTTGTTAAGTCCTTTAATTGCTGCGGCTGCTATGAGTTTCAGCTCTGTTTCTGTTATCGCAAATGCTTTAAGACTGCGAAAATCATAAGTGATAATTCTAGAATAAAAACAATTAATTGAAAATAGTAAATTTTTCAAAACTTTTTAATTCGCTTGAGTATAATTATCAAGTATATTTTAATCATAAACATCTAAGATATGATACCATTACATCCAATGTTCGTTCATTTCCCGATTGCATTATTTTTTAGTGCCACTGCCTTTGCAATCTTGTCAGTTATATTTAATAGAAAAAGAGATCTATTTCTGGAACTTACAATATGGAATCTTTTTTTTGGTATCATAGGTGCCACATTTGCAATTATATCGGGTCTTAATGAGGAAGGTGCTCTTGCCCATAACGAGACAATTCATTCTCTAATGGAAATTCATAAGTTACTTGGGTTTGTTTTTTCAGGAGTATATATCCTCATAGTATTTTGGTTAGTTGTTAGGAGATCTAAAATGAAGTCTTTGGAACTTAAAGGAATCGTAGTGCTTCTTGTTCTTTCATCAGGAATCTTAGCATATTCAGCCCATCTAGGTGGTAAAATGGTTTATGAGCATGGAGCAGGTGTTTTGCCAATGGAAGAAATACTAAATTCCAAACCTCATGACCACGACCATAAGCATGATCATAATGAAGAACATAAAAATCATGATAACCACAATCATTGAAAATGGGAGAATGAACCATGAAGAAACCAAATCGTAAAAAACAAGAAAAAAATACGGCCCCAAAAAAGAGCGAAATTAAAGGCTTAATAATACTAGGTTTAATAGTATTCCTTGCTGCCATAATTGTATACGCTCCGGGGTTGAATAATTCTAATAATGATGACCAAATTATTTATGTCTCATTTGAAGGGGAAATCATTCCGGATAGTATGGTTTGTATGTTAGGAGGAGATATAAAGACCAAACCAACATTGCCAATTGAAATTAACAGTAAAACCTATTGGGGGTGTTGTCAAAATTGTTTAGGCAAACTACAGAGAAACGAGAACAATGCCTTATACGCATTAGACCCTCTTTCTGGGGAAAGTGTTAACAAAGCTGATGCCATTATCCGACAGGATCCTCAGAATAACAAAAGAGTATTCTTCTTTAAGTCAAATGAAACTTATAATCAATATTTAAAAACAATTAATAAAAAGTGAAAATTATGTACAGAAAAATCTTAAGTCTAATCTGTTTTTCCTTATTAGGAATAACGTTAAGTGTAGCTCAAGACGTAACTGAATCTTTTAAGGTTTCAGGGAATTGTGGAATGTGTGAAAAACGAATTGAACAAGCTGCCGAATCGGTAGATGGGGTTACAAGTGTGAATTGGAATAAAGACTCCAAGGAAATGCAAGTGGTCTTCGATGCTTCGAAAATAAACGTTATGAAAGTACATATGGCTATTGCAAAAGCAGGTCATGATACTGAAATGCACAAAGCAATGGATGAGGTGTATAACGAACTTCCAGGTTGTTGTAAATATAGTCGGGTTGATCTTCCTCAAGATGATGAAAATAAAGGGCATAAACATTCTGGGAATTCACACAAAGGAGGAAAATCACATGATTCTCATTCTGGTTGTGGTCATTCTAGCGATCAAAAGAGTGGTTCAGGGTGCTAGTATTTTTAAATAATTATTAACAATTAAAATAAACATTATGAGATTAAAATTATTAAGTCTAATCGGTCTGTTTTTAGTGAGTGGTCTTAGTTTATCTGCTCAAGAAATAAACAAAAAATTTAAAGTATTTGGTAATTGTGGAATGTGCGAGAGCCGAATTGAAAAAGCTGCCTTAGCAGTAGATGGGGTTACATTAGCAGACTGGAATAAAGAGACGAAAATGATCGAAGTGGCTTTTGATAGTTCTAAAACAGACATTCATAAAGTACATATGGCTATTGCCAAAGCAGGTCATGATACCGAAATGCATAAAGCTAAAGATGAAACTTACAACAAGTTAGCCGGATGTTGTCAATACGATCGTTCTGTGCCTAAAATGAAAGGACACGAAGGTCACCAACATTAGCATTTAATCTTAGGGTTCGTCTGGGGATTGACGAACCTTAAGGTGAAATATTGCTGTGTAGGAGCTTAAGTCAGTTGATAGAGGGAGATGAAGTTTTGAGAATTCTCAGCTTTCAAGACTTCCGAGATGTAGCAATTCAAGATATTTGAATATCAGTTATTTAGATAAGCAATCTTCTGGTCCTTCAATATTGAAAATTATTAAAACAAGAATTTGCCTTAAAATGGGAAAAGTAAGAAGAGATTTGGGGATACAGATTAGGAAATTAAGGATGTCGAAAAAGTTGACACAATCTAAATTGGCTGAACTTTTGGGTTGTAATCAAGAATACATATCTAAGCTAGAAAATGGATTAGTGAATACTACAATTGAATACCTTATTCACATTGCTAATGTGCTAGATCAAGATTTGAATTGTAATTTTATAACGAAGAGCGATGATTTGTAGTCCATAAAATAAGACGTTCTCTCCTTGAGCTGCTGCAAAAAAAGATCTGCTAGGCTTAATGAAAAGCCACCTGAAGATTCATCCATTTTTAATTGATCACTCTCTCTCCTAATACTTTACTCGATACCTTGAAGACCTAGATCAGTATTTGCTATAATATTGATATTTCTGTGTTATCATGTCCTCTTAATTTATAATTGTTTTTGGTAGGGTGTGAGTGGAGTGATTAAAACACAATACCTTTTAATTGAAGCTAATCGTTATTAATGCTTAAGTAAACGAAATTGAAATAGTATGACATGGCCTGTTAGTAAAATAATCCATCGTAAATGGGGATCGACTGAAGAAACATTAAAAGATGTTCTTCAAAAAGAAGGTTTTACCATTCAAAAACGATTATTGTTTTCAAAAGAATCAACTGAGAAATTTGGGATCCAAGCAGAAATTTGGATGCTTGCTTCCCATGATTATTCTCAGCATTATTTGGATATATCCCATAATAATCAGGGCATTTGGAAACTAAAGATGATCCAGCTTCAAAATAATCTAATTGTTATAGAGGCAGACAAATCAGATGTCTCAATTTTTATAAATACGAATCTTAACCAAAAGGATTTACACAAAAATATCGACGAAAAATTAATTAAAATCATATTAAAAATATAGCGTCATATTCATACATCCATTTCATCTCAAGTTTAACATCCTTTCTACTAAGGAAATATGGTATTCTCTCCTCGGGCTGCTGCAAAAAGTTCGCCTGGGGTTTCCAAAATCCTATTGGCTGCTCCACTGTTTCTAAACCTCATCCTTTCTACTTTTTATCTAAAGAGATTTCACAGCCAACAGGCATTTGTTACCTAAAGTTGCAAAAGCAAACCTGTCATACTTTTCGCGCTTCACCCTTCGTCGTTCACAGCAATTCCCAGCTCTTTTGTCTCGTGGTTGTTTATTATGCTTAGGCGTTTTGTTAGAATAGGGTAGGTGTTCGTAAATCAGATTCTTTTATAATGCAAAATCCACCAGTCAAAAGCGCCTCCATTGCTCATTTTAGGCTCGCCTGCTAGGTCGGCCGCTATCGGTTTTTGTCATCTTTTTTGAGAGGCCACGGACAGAACTTACGCTTCGTAAAATATTGCTATCTCCACCACTGCTAATCTATCTTCGTATACGATAATTTATAGATTTCCATTTCCTAAAAGGAGATCCCACCGCATATTTTAACTCCATCGCAAGCTCTTTACCTACACACCTAGGCCAAGGGCAATTGCTTTCCCAATATGTTTCATGATTCTAATTCTAAATGATAGGGATGAAACATTGCCTGACTTGCCCTCCACCCAGTTACAACACCCCAACCTCAAAAAAGTCGCCAAAAACCGCTGGCTGTCAATCACAAGTAGCTTGTTTTATTTGCAAGTCACGGCCTCCCACTCGCAGGCGGCTCGCGTCTTTTATGAAACCTCAGCTTAATAACCACCAACTAAACCCCACCACCACCCATTTTTAATGCAGGCTTTAAAAACAAAAAAAAAGAAATATTGTAGATTGTATTTGCAGTGTAGAAACAGTTTTTCCCTTTAACCTTTAATTTATTTATCCTTGTTTCCTTGATCGGGAATATTTTCCTCCTACCTGATAAACAAGGTATTTCCTTGTCAGTAGCAGTGGATTACTTTTGCCTACACACTAGCTTTTTATCGCTTTCAGCGAGTCAAGGTCGGGGCCTTCGGTTTTATCCGATTTTTGATTTGTGTCTATTTCTTAGGGGATAAAAAATCCGATAAAAACCTTGACTGGGCAGCCCGCATCGCGGTAATTTAAAAAGATGTTTAACAGTTAGAAGGAAAAGATCTGTAGGTAATTTTAGCCGTTGATGATTTCTAAAGCAATTAATATAGTGAGATAGGGGCGTTTTTATTTGTTTCTATTAATTGTAATTCATGTTCACAGAATAAACTTTAAAGAGGGGTATGCAAGATGTGTTTTTGTTCCACAAAAACGCTTGTGCCTTCCAGCAGGGATTTTTCATCGGAGATGAAAAACTTGATTCTGCGAAGGCCAATAAATGAAAAGATATGAGACCTAAAACAGCAGATAGTGATAAATTGGGTGAAGGGGTTCGAATTCGTTTGACGGAACTGGAAAAGAGATTGCTACTGAAAAGGTCTCAGAGGGAAGGCTATCGAACCATCAGTGATTTTTTCAGGGCAAAGCTGGTCAAGAAAAGGGAGATTCGGAAAATCGAAGTGAGTGAGGAGTTTGTGAAGATTACCAAAAAGCTAGACTATGAGCTCAATAAGATTGGTGTGAACCTCAATCAGGTCTCTAGAAATATCAACTCCCAACAGGTTTATCAATTCACTGTTTCAGATCGAGACGTTTTCAAAAAGGTTTTACAAGAGCTTCGAAACTGTTTTTCTGTTTTGCAGAATTATATGGATATCATAGAATAAAGATAAAAGCCCTTACCATGGTCATTGTGATCCATCAAACTACCAGTACCGAGAATGCATTTCTTTATAATGAGAAGAAAGTGGAGGAGAAGCATGCTACCTATTTCCATAGCCGAAATACCAAAGCCATTAATCCCTTTTTTAAGAACTGAATTCAAGTTGCAAATGCAACATTTATATTAATTATGACATAATTATGAACTTAAAGTTATTTCCGATTTTTCTCTTGAGCTAGGCAAGGGCTCCAAAAAAATCAGAATAACTTTGCTAATATACTTTAGTAAGGCGCTATCATTTTATCGAAGCTTTCTCTTAAGTTTGCTCATGTCTTTACTAACTTTTTCATTAACGACTTTTGAATAGATCTGAGTGGTTCGAATATTCTTATGGCCAAGCATTGAACTGATAGATTCGATTGGGACACCATTGGCAAGCGTAATTGTAGTAGCAAAAGTATGTCTGGCGATATGAAAGGTTAAATTTTTATCAATTGACGCTAGATCGGCCAATTCTTTTAAATAAGCATTTAGTTTTTGGTTACTAAAACTTGGGAATATATGATCTTCCGATTTTTTTGCTGGATGATCAACATATTTTTTTATTAAGTTGTGAGCCTGTGGAAGTATCGGGATATTTGATGGCGTTTTGGTTTTTTCACGTTCCAGTAAAATCCATAGATTACCATCTATTCCGATTCGTATATTTTCTTTTGTAAGGTTTGAAACGTCTATATAAGCAAGACCCGTATAGCAAGAGAAAACAAAGATATCTCTCACAACACCTAGGCGAGGGAAAGATAATTTTAAGTTTTCAAGTTTCTGTAATTCTTCTTTAGTTAGATATTCTCTTTTTACTTCTATTAATTTGGTTTGATATTTAGCAAATGGATCTTTATCCAACCACTCATTTCTGATGGCTAGATTGATTACTTTGCGCATATTTTTCAAATATTTATAGGTGCTGTTATTATTGCATTTTCTAACTGTTTTGAAGTAATGTTCAAAGTCAATAATAAAAGAATATTTGAGGCGTGATAATGGAATGTCATTTAGCTTGTATTGATGCTTTAGAAACCTCCTAACATGATCAAGTGTTGTGATGTATCTTTTTACAGTTGCAACAGCATATGTAATACCTTGCAATTCTTCCATTTGTTTATTGTGATATTCAAAAACCTGGAGTAATGTCTTCTTGTCTTCCTCAATGCCCAAAAAGCGAGCTTTTAATTTCCTAGCGGATATGAGTTCCCCATTTTTCACCATTTCAGTATGGTGGTCATAAATGGTGTTTTTTAAGACATCCAAAAATTTATTGAGTTGTCCAGCACCTTTTTTCTTAGTTATAGCTTTATTGAGCTTGCTATCCCAGTCTTGAGGATTAATAGATCTACCTGTAGAGATTTCAACACGTTCATTGTTTATAGAAAAACGGATGTAAATAGGGGCTTGTCCGAGCTTATTAGATCTATTTTTTCGAATGAGAAAACTAACGTTTAGTGTTGAAAATGTATTCATACCATGATATTATTAAATCATACAGGGCAGCTTTTGATTAGGATTTGTAGAATTAAAGTGATGATGTTTAGTAAATTTAATGAAAATTCAGCATCTTTCAAATTATGTTTTCAAGGCTGATTTAATTTAATTCGTTTTGATTCAGTTTGTTATGCAGGTTGTGGTGAACAGAGTGGATTCTAAAATTTGTTCACCTGAGAGTACACCTTCCTATTGACTTTATTTATAATAGAATGAATTGAGTGAAAACAGAAAAGACTGTAAATCAGTAGATTTACAGTCTTTTGGATTAGGATGATTCCTAAATTGCGGAGAGAGAGGGATTCGAACCCCCGGTACGTTGCCGCACAATAGTTTTCAAGACTACCGCATTCGACCACTCTGCCATCTCTCCAGTATTTCTAAGTGTTATCCGTTCGATAACGAGTGCAAATGTAAGTCAAAAAAGTTCGTTTCGCAAATATAAAATGGGGGCTGAATGATTATTTTTTTGTTAAAACAATCAAGGGTCTGACAATTACGATTTTAAAATGCTACATTCATGAAATAAAAAATGTTTTTTTATCGAAATCATACCAAACAGTGGGTTTGTCGGGTTTTAAGGACTGATTTTTGATAAAATGAAAAGTCGGGTTTTTCCTACTTGTGAATCTAAAAAGTAAATCTATTTTTACAAGCTGAAAATTTGGACAACTATACCTTAAATAAATTTAACTGAGAATTAGAATGAGTGTTGAAAAAAAGAGTACGATAAAAGAGGGCTTTTCCAGAGCTTTTTGGGTAGCCAATTCGGTAGAGTTATTGGAAAGAGCGGCCTATTATGGAGTTTTTATTGTTATTACAATATATCTATCCCGAATATTAGGGTTTACGGATGTGGAAGCGGCCTTAATTTCAGGTTTATTCTCAGGCGGTTTGTATTTGTTACCAACTTTTAGTGGAGCATTAGCCGATAAAATGGGATTTAAAAATGCTTTACTTCTAGCATTTTCACTATTAACTATTGGATATGCAGGTTTAGCTATTTTTCCAACAATGCTCGAATCGGCAGGCTTGGTAGAATACACCAAGATTACAACATTTACAGGATTAGAGAGCAGTTCGCATAAATGGTTTATTATTCCAATTGTTGTCCTGATAATGATTGGTGGATCTTTCATTAAATCAGTAATTACAGGTACCGTTGCTAAGGAAACGACTGTGGCCAATCGTGCTAGAGGTTTTTCTATTTTTTACACAATGGTAAATATTGGTGCTTTCTCTGGGAAAACTATTGTGAAACCTTTGCGTGAGGCTATGGGGAATGAAGGATTAATCACCTTAAATTATTTCTCGGCAGGAGCAACTTTACTTGGTCTGATCGCCGTTTACTTCTTTTTTAAGACAACTAGTCGTGAAGGAGAAGGCAAGAGTATGTCAGAAATTTGGGATGCTTTGCTGAAGGTGCTTCAAAATGGTCGTTTGGTGGCTTTGATTTTGATTGTAACAGGATTCTGGATGGTTCAACACCAATTGTATGCTACAATGCCAAAGTATGTATTGCGTATGGCAGGCGAAGGCGCATCACCTTCCTGGTATGCTAACGTTAATCCTTTGATTGTTTTCCTATTTGTAGGCTTAATCACTCAAGTGATGAGAAAGAAAACAGCTTTGTTTTCTATGACAGTTGGTATGTTTATTATGCCTGTGTCTGCCATGTGTATGGCGGCGGGAAATCTTTTAGATGTGGAATCAATAGATTTGGGTCTTTTTAGTCTACACCCAGTTGCTTTCATGATGATTATTGGAATTGTGTTTCAGGGGTTTGCCGAGTCATTTATTTCACCTCGATTCTTAGAATACTTTTCTTTGCAAGCACCTAAAGGTGAAGAAGGAATGTATTTAGGCTTTAGTCATTTACACTCATTCATATCTTCAATAGTAGGATTTGGTTTATCTGGATTTTTATTGTCAAAATATTGTCCAGATCCTCATTTGTTTGAGAGCCATGCAGAGTGGGAAGTGGCATCAGCGCATGCACATTACATCTGGTACTATTTTGTAGCCATTGCAGGTGTATCGGCAATCGCTTTGATTATTTATGGTCGAGTAACTCGTAAGCTTGATGCAGAAAAAGCACTTTTAGAAGCTTAATATAATATATAGATTGGCTTTCCTAAGTCGATTTGATTGAACCACCTCAGCATTGAGGTGGTTTTTTTATAGCAATAAATTAGCTGGTCTTTTTATCCTTTACATTTTCCCAATGAGCGAGTACGAAGCGCAGATCGCTCATGCTAACATCATTTCCCAAATCTTTTTGAGCATCATTGAGAGCATCAACTTTGTGATTATCGAAATAATTCATGATATTTTCAAGCTTTTTATCATCAACAAAACGCTTGATGGGAAGGGCATTAATTCCCACATAATAAGTCAGGTGTTCTTCTATGGTAGGACGAGCTAGATCACGCATGGCTGCAATCACAGGAATGCTTTTGCCTTCCTTAAACATTAGAAAACTTCTTTCTTTACTGCTGACTTTCTTGGGTTCCTGAGCTTTTGCTGAAGAAAAGATATCAGGAGCCTGAGACAGATTGTTGTCCTTTTTAAAGGCATCAACTAGTTTTAGAAGTTCAAGGCCAAATTCATCTATCTTTTTACCCCCCATGCCTTTAATCTTCTTCAAGGCTAATTTATTCTGAGGAAGACTGTTACAAACCTGAATAATCACTTTAAGGCTTATGATGGAGGCCACAGTAGTATCTAAAGTATCTGCCTTAGCATATCGCCAATCTTTTAGTTGCTTAAACAGTTCTGGATAATCGACTATAGCTGCAAAATCCTCTTGCTTTGGCATGCGTTTGAATTTCACAGTCTTTAAATGCTCCTTGGCTTTGAGTTCTAGGAAATCCTTAAGGATAAAACCATGATTGCAATGAAGCATACAAGCTAATTTAACTTGAGTCAGCTCAACAATACGAATACGCAAATCCTTAACCGTTTTGGCAAGGGCCTGATTGTCGGTATCAAAATAGCCCTGATGTACAGGTTCTAATAGATAGAGTTCCAGCTTGGGTATAAAGTACTGACAAGCCTTATGAAGGCGTTCCTGAAAGTGTTTGTCATTCTCCAGATTGGGCGAAGCTCCAAACATATGATACAATTGATTGGAAAATTGTTGACCAACCTTAACCAATTCAGGTTTTAGCTTGTCAATATTAGCCTTTAGCTTCTCCTTACAATCGCCTTGAGAAGTTGTTGGATAATCTTCGAATACCTTATTGAGTCGGTAAGCGTAATGGTAAACCAAATCCATATCGAAAAGCTCCTTCAATAAAGAAAGCTGATAGTCACGCTTGGCTTTGTAGAGATCCTCTTGCTTTGGCGGATTATCTTTCATGGATTGATTGAAGCTGGCTACTGAGCTATCGCAGATGATACCATGCGGATTGATTCGTGTTTTCAAAACCATACCTTCAAGCGACTTGCAACGGGAGAGTGCCACATAAACCTGTCCGTGTGCAAAAGCTGAAGCAGCATCGATAATTGCCTTTTCGAAGGTTAAACCCTGAGATTTGTGAATGGTGATGGCCCAAGCTAATTTCAATGGGAATTGCTTGAAGGAGCCAATGACTTCCTCTTCAATCTCCTTGGTTTTTTCGTTAATGGAGAATTTGATATTCTCCCAGGTATCCACTTCTACTTCAATTATATCTTCGTCACCCTCGCATTTTACGCTGATGCTATTTCTATCCATAAAGGTGATCATCCCAATCTTGCCGTTATAGAAACGCTTGGCCGATTGAGAATCATTTTTCACAAACATAACCTGAGCCCCTTTTTTTAACTCAAGGTTTTCGAGAGTAGGGAAGGCGTATTCAGGAAATTGACCGTCTATACTGGCCTTAAAACTCTTTTTGTCGGCTTCAAGCTTTACCAGTTTAAGTTCATTAATCTCTTCAGCCTTACGGTTGTGAGTACTTAGTGTAATGTAGGCATCCTTATCATCTGGATCGAAATCGGGTTTGTAATTGGCATTTAACCTACGGCACGATTGTTCAGAAAGTTGGTTGTTTCGAATCTCATTCAGAATATGAATAAAGTTTTCATCCTTCTGACGGTAAATATGTTTCAGCTCAATACAGATGTGTGGTGACTTTTGTAGAGCTCTGGAACTGAAGAAGAATTCGGTGGCATAGAAACGTTTCAGTATCGACCATTCTTCCTGTTTCACCACTGGAGGCAATTGTTGTAAATCACCAATCATAAGCAATTGAACGCCACCAAAGGGTAGCTTCGATTTGCGATAACGACGAAGAACGGCATCAATACCATCCAATAAGTCCGCACGAACCATAGAAATTTCATCAATGACCAACAAGTCGAGTGTTCTAATGATATCGATCTTGGTTTTATTGAAACGCTTTTCAGGGGCTTGTTCTCCCTTGTTTGTGTATTCATCTTCGGGAATAATGGGACTGAATCCCAACTGAAAAAAGGAGTGAACGGTAACACCACCCGCATTAATAGCAGCCACACCGGTAGGAGCCACAACAATCATTCGCTTGAGCGATTCGTGGCGTAGTCGGTGTAGAAAAGTAGTTTTACCCGTACCGGCTTTCCCCGTCAGAAATATGTTGGTATTGGTATTTTCTATATAGTCGTAAGCCAGTCTCAGCTCTTTGTTGTCTTCCATCTTGTTCTCGAAAAATGATAATCAGTAAAATTAATATTTTAGATGGAGAATAGATGCTAAGGCTAAAGTAAATTAAATTTTAAAGCTAAAAGGAAGCCTTTTTATGCAGATTTTCACGGATTAAATTGGTTGAGAGTCAATTAGAATAAACTATTTCAGAATTTCGGTGTATTGTGTTAATATTTATGTGGATACGTTCTATTTTAGCTTCGATTAAGATTTTACAATAGACAAATTTACTGTTTGCTTTCTAAATTTTGTAAATTCGATAGGTCTATGATTAATACTGTCAGTCAAATAGCAATGATTAAGTTGTTTCGTGAGAGGTGGTTTTGTAATTTGTAGACAAATACAGCCATATAGAATAAAAGATATAGTTGTTAAGTAGCTTATAATCTTGTTGTAAGCAATTTTTAAAATCAAAAATGGATTCTAAACCTACTTATCAAGAATTGGAAATTCAGATTGCGAATCTTAAGCATGATAAGGAAAATAACCTGCTGAATTCTTCTATTCAAAATGGAGACGTATATCATTCCCTCATTGATAATATGTCAGAAGGGTTTGCACATTGTCAAATGATTTATGAGAATAATAAACCCATCGATTTCATTTATGTTGAAGTAAACCAGGCTTTTGAAAATCTAACGGGTTTGAAAAATGTTGTTGGTAAACGAATTTCTGAAGTTATAGTTAATCATAGAGCCGAAAATCCAAAATTATTTGATTTATACAGCAGGGTTAGCCAAACAGGAATACCTGAGAAAATAGAAACTTATGTCGAACCCTTAGGCTTATGGTTTTCTATTTCAGTTTATAGTTCAAAAAAAAGTCAATTTCTTGTGGTTTTTAATAATATCACGACTCGTAAGCAGTCCGAAGAGGTACTAAGGATTAGTGAGCAAAAATTTAGAATGTTGGCGGAAAACGCTCCGGATATTATTTTCAGGTTTGATCATTTATTTCGACACACGTATGTGAATGCAGCTGTTGAAAAAGCCACAGGAATTCCCAAACAAACATTTCTCGGAAAAGACCATAGAGAACTTGGAATGCCAGAAGATATTGTTTTGTTCTTCCAAAAACATATTCGCAGTGTCTTTGAAAGCGGGCAGGAAATTGAGTTTAGTTTCACTTTTCCGACACCAACAGGTGAACATCATTACGAATCCCGTTACGTTCCGGAATTTACAAAAGACGGGACAGTAGAATATGTGATGGGGATTACTCGAGACGTCACTGAGCCTATGCAGGCAGAAAAAGCTCTTAAAGAAAGCGAAGCACGTTTTAAACAACTCATTAAGAATTCGTTTGACATGATTATACTTATGGATTCCGAAGGAATTCAACAATTTATTAGTGAATCATGTGAGAATATACTGGGATATAAACCAGAAGAACTAATTGGTATCCCTGTAATTGAAAAGATGATTCATCCGGAAGATCAGGAATCAACTAAAAAAGGCTTTCTTGACATTATTGAAAATAACGCAATTGGAGGAACGCAATACCGACATCTTCATAAAAATGGAAGTTGGGTTTATCTGGAAGCATATGGTAACAATCAATTAGATAATCCTGAAATTAAATCTGTTGTTCTTAACGTTCGTGATGTTACAGAACGTAAACATGCAGAACAAATTATTAAAGAAAGCGAAAACAAATTAAGAGAACTCAATGCTACAAAAGATAAACTATTTTCAATCATTGCGCACGACTTAAGAAGTCCATTCAATGGGATTTTGGGGTTCTCGGAATTGTTGATTGAGAACGGAAGAAATTTTGAAGTTGAAGTATCTGAAAAGTACTTGGGTATTATAAATTCATCAGCTAAAAATACGCTTAGTTTACTTGATGATTTATTAGATTGGGTAAGAATACAAAGTGGTCAATTGCATTTTAGACCAGTGAATTTAAACCTGCATCAAATTATCAAGAAGATATCAGGAGTGCTAAATTCATCGGCAACGATTAAAAATATTTCCATAAATCATTTTTATTCATATGAAATAGAAGTTCTTGCTGACAAAAATATGTTGAGGACCATTTTACGTAATTTAATTTCCAATGCAATAAAATTTACTAATCCTGGTGGAAAGATTGATATATTGGTTAATGTGAGTAAAAACCAAGTTGAAATTACGGTTAAAGACAATGGCGTTGGAATGAATGAAGAATCGCAAAGTAAAATATTTAACAATAACGAGTATTTGTCGACACCTGGAACAGAAAATGAAAGTGGCTTAGGTTTGGGATTAATCCTTTGTAAAGAATTTGTGGAAAAACACGGAGGTGAAATTTGGGTAGAAAGCGAATTAGGAAAAGGAAGCAACTTTATATTTTCAATACCTTTGAGTGAAACGAATGCGAGTCAAATCATAACGGCTAATAACTGAAGTTATATACAATAAAGGAATTAGGGGTAAATTAAAAGGATCAGTTACGGAATCTCTTACTAAGTACAAACAATTTCTTAAAGAATAAACAAAACTCATCATAATGCAAAACAAAAACTTATCTATTCTGAGTTTGGAAAGACTCAAGCAAAAGAAGAAAGCTTATATTTCTTTACTTACGGCATTCGCTATGCTTTTAAGTGCACTAATTGTGTTAACAACTTTTATGTATTTTACTTCAGGCATGACTCCTTTGTTGGCTGTGCCAATAGTTCTATTCCCATTGTTTGTGATTGGCTGTAAAAAGCTGAGAGCCATCTATAAGGAGATCGAATTTCGATCAGTATCCTCAAGTCGGGTTAAATAAAGGTTAAAAAACCACCTCCCCCGAACGCGTTCGGGTACTCCTCCTTAGAAAGGAGGAGAATCATTAGTTTGTGTTTTGCATGAGTTTGATCAGGCTAATAAAATTCCTTCTAGTAGAAGAGGGGTGGCGTCCCGATTATTCGTGATGCTCGTCGGGCTGGTCTGTATTTTGAATTGTTACTCATGCTTAGCAATCAGTACACAAATATAATAGGTGTATGTTGAGCCAGGCTTTTTGTAGAAACCGATTCCACAGTATTCAGCATCTGCCCAAAAACTAGTCATCCCTAGTAGGTGTTTTCTATGTCCTAAACTAGGAATCCCCTTATCAATAATCAGTTGTTGGATCATGATTTTTCCGGTAGTTCGATTGGTTCCAGCGGCTATCGATTCGAAATTATTTGCAGATTTTGACTGCATCATATAGTCGGCTAGATGGAAACCTGCTTCACTTATCTTGTAGTTCATCCCATAACCATCCGGATCGACATGGGCGAAATAGTTGCGCTCAGCCATATCCTTAGCTTTACTGTAGGCAGCCTTCGCTAGTTCTGAACTCCAAATTAACTTATCACGCTTCTCCACTTCAGATAAATTTACAGCAAGTTCATCACTATAGGCTGATGGGTTATTTCTTACTGCATTTAGGTAATCGAAAGCATCCTTTCGGGTGATCTCATTGAGATCTTTTGCCTCTGGAGATTTCTCAATAATTAAATCTTCATCATAAGTTGTGCCGCCACAAGAAATTAGAAATAGATGGGTGGAAAGTAGAAGGAGAGTGAAAAACTTGTTCATGCTGTGATAGATATAAATAAGACTTGCGTTGAATTATAGAACCCCAATCAAACTAGGCTTACCTAAAGCAAAGGATTCTCTTCTAGAACGCATGTTTTGAGGAAATGTTATGAGAGTTGAGAATATTTATTAAAGTATTTCATATTTAGTACTGATATGGCGCATCTTTTTAATTGTTGTGAGGCTCGTTTTTTTTTTATTCAAAATCTTCTTTATTGCTCTGGTTCTTGATTTTATCTTGTTTGCATATAAACAATAGATCAAACTTTATTTAGTAATCTGTTTTCATAAATTTAATGTTTGTTTTATACACTTTTCGATCTCCTACGATGTCGTATTTAATGGCAAGTTGAACCTTAAAGATAACGATGAGTATCACCTTAAAGACAGTTCGGGGGATGCTATTAGAGCTGGATGGAGTGGTTTAAGATTAGGATTGGGACTTTCAGAGCCAATCTAGAGACTGAAATGCAGCTTGTCTCAGTTTAATATTCGAAATATTCTCATCCTTTTTAAGGAGAGTGAAAGTTAGTGAAAAATTTAACAGGCCTACAGTGCTTAGCACTGTAGGCCTGTTTTTTGATTTTTACCTTTCTAATTTGACATTAACACATTTATTATGAAGAGTGATTCTATTTTGTAAGAGATTCTAGCTTTACTTATGCCTTGAATACTGTTTAGTGTGATAAATTCATATTTTTAGTGTTGCGAATTTATCAGCATAAATAGCCAAGGCTGAAAAATCGATAAAAAAAGCTTAATCAAGGAGCGAACCTTAATAAGAACTAGAACAGAAAAGACTATAAATGTATATAATAAGTTCATGCTTAGTTGGTGTAAGCTTTAGGTATAACGTCGTGAATATTTGTAAATGAAATAAGTATGATCTTAGATTACCCTACGATATTGCTTTTTTTAGCAATGAATAATTTATTTATTATTGCATTGTTCACCTATCAATATTTTTATCATCATAAAAGATGGTACTTATCTGTGTTTATTTTGGGTATTTTATTTCACACAATTGCCCTTATCCTAGTAGGTAACAGAAGTGTTTTACCTTTTTTGTACACGGTGCAAATAAGTAATTTGTTTTTGATTTCTAGTTTTGCATTAACCTCCTTTGGTCTTATTTCCTTTGATGGCAAAATTCGAAAAAATGTGATGTGGCTTTTCATTGTTTTTGTTATTCTGTTTTATTCGGCTTTTCTAACAGTTGGGCATCATAACACAACTCGTATTATTATTCAGATCATTGCCAGTTCATTTTTCTATGGAATCGGAGCATTTTATCTTTTTTCCAATAAGAGACAATACAAATTTTCTAAAATATTAAGTATTGTACTTTTAACATATTCTATATTAAACCTTGTTCGTGCATCTATTATATATCAAATAGGTGACTCATATGATTTCATGAAAGGTTCTACGATTGATAATTGGTATCTTATAATTTCTATGTTTGTAATGAGTGTTTCCAGTATAGGTCTCATCATGCTTTTAAAGGAAATTGATCAAAAAACGATATTTCAAAAAAACACAAGAATTCAAGAAGATAAACTGAAACTTGAAGAATTGAATGCAACTAAAGACAAGCTGTTTTCAATTATTGCACATGATTTAAGAAGTCCGTTTAATAGTATTTTGGGCTTTTCTGAACTGTTAATTGAAAACCTAAAAGATTTTGAAATTTCAGAATCTGAAAAGTATGTCCGCTTTATTAATTCATCAGCCCAAAACACGCTTGTTTTACTTGATAATCTATTGAATTGGGCAAAATCGCAAACCGGACAGATTGCTTTCAATCCACAAAAAATAAGTTTATCATCACTTATCAGTGAGGTAATAGAACAATCAAATTCAGCTGCAATAGCTAAGGAAATATCATTAATTCACAAACAAGCAGATGAGATTGAAGCTTATGCCGATGAAGATATTCTAAAAACAGTTTTACGAAATCTTATTAGCAATGCAATCAAATTCACAAAAGTAGGGGGATGTATTAATATCGTGGTAATTACAGAACAAAAGCATGTTGAAATTTCAATTTCCGATAATGGAATAGGGATAAATGAAGAAAAACTTAAAACATTATTTAATATATCTTCAAATACAACTTCACTAGGCACTGCAAACGAAAAAGGTTCTGGATTAGGCTTAGTCCTTTGTAAAGAATTTGTAGAAAAATTAGGTGGGTCCATTTGGGTTGAAAGTGAAGAAAGAATAGGAAGTAATTTCAAATTTACATTGCCATATTGCATAGGGGGAAGCGAGTAGCAGATTCTCGTATAAACGTCACATCCTACCGGACGTTTACGCTCTCCGAAATCCGCGTGTGTATCGCGTTCCGTAAATTTTAAATTAAAAAGCATACGATACAATGGTGCGGAGGTAAAGGCAGTCGTTTTTATAAATTGAAATTTCTCCTTAGTCAGAAGGCTAAAAACATTCTAGTCATTAATTTTAAACACAATGAAAAAAATAATAGTTACAGCAATCATAGCCTTTGTTTTGGGAGGTGCGCTAGCAAGCCTTATTTTATTACCCCAGATCGAAAATAGATATACTATTGGGCATAATCAAGGCTTTTTAGATGGAGGTTTTGAAGTGATAGGTTTCTTAGATGAAAACCTACAAAATACTAATGAAGACAAAGCGATAGACTTAAATAAGCATCTCTCTTTTAAATACATCTCCATTTCGCTTGTCAAAATAAATGGTGTCAAAACAATCATAATTAAAGACTAATAGAATTTATAAATTGTTTTGTACTATGGAAAATATAAAAAACACACCACTCGATTATTCTGATGATAGAATTTGGGTATACTTTGAACTTGGAGGTAAAAAATTACTTGATCCCCAATATATGCTCAATAAAATTGATTTTATTAATGAAGATGAAATAACTGAAGATAAAGATGGATTCAATCTATTTATTTGTAGTCAGCATATTCCTGAGGTAGTCAGAATTCTTGAGAAAGAGAATCAGGGTATTTATCAAATTGTTAGAATCAAGGAAGTCTAACAAAAAATCACCTAACTAGTGATTGAATGAGGGAAGATTGTTGAATGCACACTGAGTGAAATATTAAGGATTTATATACAAAGAAGAATTATGGCAAACGGACTAGATGATTTATTAGGTGATGCAAAGAAAAAGGGTTCTGAAATATGGACGAATATTAAAAGTGCGGGTAAGGATAAACTAAAGAACGGTATCCAGAACTTAAACGATGCCTTACCAGATATTGAAGAAGCTGGTTTTATTCTCGTCCGTCTGGATGTGGATATCGCACTTATGCCACGTTTATTTGCACGTTTTAAGCAAGAACACTTGATTTCTAAAGAAGAACGAGAAAATATTCTGCTTAAAACGAAAAAGAATAAGTTTTTGAATTTCATTCTGATTGGCCTGTTCAAGGCTGCCGACCTTAAGAATGAAATTAGCATAGATAATATCAACTTAGAGGAAATCGAATTGGAGATTGGCTTAACGCCGTCGGCCAAGCTCATATTCCGTAGAGAGGAGAGATTGAGTTTAATGGAAAGAAAAGTAAAGGCTATTGATCAGCCTAAGGTGAAAAATTAATGAAAATCGAATTGTCTCCCTGCAGGTTTGATAGTCAAGAGATCTGAAGCGACAATGGTCATATACACAAATGTTTAATTAAAATATAAGTATCATCGATTATGAAACACGTCAAACTTATTGGATTGATCAGTGCAATTATTTTAGCAATCAATTTCATCATTATTGGTCCTGCTGTTCCTTTTATTACTGGAGCGAATTGGTTCGATACTTTAAGCTTGATAAATAAGAGCTTTGTTTTCCCCATAGCCTTTATCGGATTCTATTTGGCGCTATACAAATTTCTTCAGAAGCTTGAAATAAACAAATTGACAACACCTGTGCTTATCATTTTTATTCTGGGTATTTTAAAATTGATGTTAAATTTGGTTCACTTTTTAGGGATTAACATCCCTGATATTTTAAACGGATTACCAGGTATTGTGATTATGCTTGTTCTTATTATTTGGGCTTTTCTAGTTATAAGAAACAAAGAGAAAAGGTTTAAACGAATTAGACGTTTTGCAATAGCTATGTTAGTTGGCTCTGCTCTTGTTTTCATCCTTTCTTTCGTGAGTTCGTTTGCTTTCGCGTTCATTTATGACTTCGGCTATGATCCATTCGAATATATAAATATTGCTTATGCTGTATATGGTATTGGATACGTTTTTGGCTTATTGATTTTTGTAGACGAGCTTAAAAATACCAATAGCTAAATGTGATGGGCGTTGGTCCTGATGTGTCGGGATTGAAACAGTAGAGTCAAACTTAAAAACCAACAAAGCCTGTAGATAAAGCTTGCTGAAACAATAAAAAAAACTAAAACAAAACGAACAATGAAAGAGCTGATTTTAAGCAGTTTGTTCCTATTTATATGTTTGCTGTGCTACTCTCAAGAGAAGCTATACAAAGAAGTTGGGAAAACTCAAACTTTAACAAGTGCTGAATATGAGTTGCTAAAGCAGGTGAAAATTAGAAAGCTCGAGAATGGTGGTATGGTAATGAAGCTGGAAGAGAGCCTTTTGGATTCTACCCAAATTGGTGAAAGCATGGTTTATACTTACAAGCTTGAACGAGTGTTTGAGAATGGTTTAAGGATTTCCCCAAACGCATCATTCGAGAAGATCTACTCATTATATGGTAAAGAATTTCCAGAATTTAGCTTGAAATCTCTTGAAGGTGATATCGTGAATTTATCAGATTTTAAAGGCAAGGCAATTCTAATAAATTTTTGGTTTACGGGTTGTGGACCATGTATTAAAGAAATGCCAGCACTCAGCAATATCCAGAAAAAATATGCTGATCAACTGGTTTTTCTTTCGATATCATTCAATACTAAAGATGAATTAGATCACTTCTTTCAAAGCCATACTTTTGATTTTAGGCATTTGACAGATGCAAGGGATTTTATTGGTAGAATTGGAATACATGGCTACCCAAAGAATATTCTAATAAATAAAGAAGGAGTCGTGCATCAAATACTTGATGGTATTCATCAGCAGCTTGATAAGGAGGGAACTGTTATTGCCGGTGATGGGCAGGAAATAATCAGAGAAATTAAGAAAGTACTTGATGTGTAATGATAAATGTATTTGGAATGCCTAAGATTGAATTATAGAAAAAATACCATATGAAGAAATACTTTATTATTGGATTAATATTTACGGTTCTTATCATACTTGGATTAATGTATTCCGGCTTGCGTCTGATGGCTGAAGAAGATCGGCATATTGATATTGAGTATTTAGCACCTACGCTTCAAGATGGGGATATTATTTTTCAAATTTCGAAATCCACTCAAAGTAGAGCCATCCAATTAGCAACAAAATCAAAATATAGCCATGTGGGTATGATCTATAAGAAGTCTGATCAGGTATTTGTATTTGAGGCCGTTCAGCCAGTGAAATTGACTTTGCTTGAAGATTGGATCTCAAGAGGCGAGAGAAAGCATTTCGTTATCAAAAGACTCAAAGATTCTGAGAAAATTCTAACCGACGAGGTCAAAATAAAAATGAAACATATTGGTGATCGTTTTCTGGGCAAAGACTATGATATTTATTTTGAATGGTCTGATAATCGAATCTATTGTTCAGAGTTGGTTTGGAAAATATATAAAGAAGCTGTCAATCTTGAGATAGGGCAATTGGAAAATCTAAGTAAATTTGATTTATCTAATAAACTTGTAAAACAGAAGCTGAAAGAGCGATATGGTGATAATATTCCAATGGATGAGATTGTAATTTCACCCGCATCAATATTTGACTCGGAGCAACTTAAGCTTGTTTATGAGGAATAAGAGATGAAAGTTTAGAATAATAAGAGATAGAGAGCTATGATTATTGAAGAAGAAAAGGTTTCGAGTGAAGCAATAAAGTTGTCAGACAATGAGATATTCACTAAGATTTGGTTTGATCCCCGTATGGTGTTTAAATATTTGAATGATAGTCGATACGATAAGTATGTCTATATTTTATTGATATTTGCTGGGATAATAAAAGCTTTTGATAGAGCAGCAAGTAAAAATATGGGAGATGATTTACCTTTAATTTTTATCATATCGATATGTATCATTTTTGGAGGATTATTAGGATGGGTATCGTATTATATTTATGCTGCTTTAATGAGTTGGACAGGTAAATGGCTTAATGGGCAAGGAGATACAAAATCATTGCTTAGGATGACTTCATATGCTATGATTCCTTCAATTCTTGCATTGGTTTTACTCATACCTCAGATTGGGATATTTGGGAATGGATTATTTCAAAGTGAAGTAGACATTTATAGTTACGGAATGCTTTCTATTGTCATCTATTTTTTTACTCTTTTGCTTGAAGTTGTCTTGGGTATTTGGTCATTAATTATATTCGTGATTGGCATATCTGAAATTCAAAAAATAAGCATAGGAAAATCAATTTTAAACATGTTATTACCCGTGTTTATAATTATTGTTCCAATCGCATTGATTGCATTTGTTCTTGGAGATCTTTTTAAATAGCATTAATATTCCTGATAAATACAGTAGCTCTTGAGGACTATTGACCAATCTAGGGGAGCAATTTTAATGAATAGAGTCCGAATCCAATAAGTTAAGTATAGAGCTATCAGATGGCACACTTTTAAAACAAAACAATGAGCATACTTAAAGATATTCAAGAACTGCTAAGCGCAGAGCTGATCTCCGATAATCAGGCTGAAAACATACGGGAGTATTACCGAAAAAAGGAGAGTCAATCGGGCAATAAGCTTTTTATCGTTTTTGGCATTCTGGGCGCCATCTTAATAGGCCTTGGTCTGATTCTAATTATTGCTCACAATTGGGACGAACTCTCACGTTTAACGAAAACAATTTTTGCCTTTATTCCTCTTTTAATTGGACAAATACTCTGTGGCTATACCTTAATAAAAAAACAGGATAATGTGGCATGGAGAGAAGGTAGCACGGTTTTCTTGTTCCTTACAGTAGGTGCCAGTATTTCTCTTGTCAGCCAGATTTATAACATAACAGGTAATTTAAGCTCCTTCTTATTAACATGGATCTTAATCTGCATCCCATTGGTGTATATCATGAAATCATCCATTACCTCACTGTTCTGCATCATAGCAATAAGCTACTATGCATGTGAAACAGGCTATTGGACACATCCTTCGACCGAATCATATTTATATTGGTTGATGCTATTAGCCATTCTTCCTCATTATTATCAGTTGTATAAGAAGAGACCCGAAAGTAATTCTATGATTTTTCACAATTGGCTGATTCCAATTTCGGTGGTCATCTCATTAGGAACCTTCTCTCATAGACATGATGAACTCATGTTCATAGCTTATTTCAGTTTGTTTGCATGTTTATACATCGTTGGAAATACGAACTTATTCAGCCAGCAAAAACTACGAAACAATGCTTATAAAATATTGGGTTCATTGGGAACACTAATCTTACTACTGGTATTAAGTTTCGATTGGTTTTGGGATGAATTGAGAAATAAAGTCTTTCATTTTAATGAGGTCATTGGTTCACCTGAGTTTATAGTATCTGCAGGCCTAACAGTATTGGCAGGCCTACTTCTCTATCTACAACAGAAAAACAAGAAGCTCCTAAGTATTAAACCGATTTCACTTGTATTTATCTTCTTTATATTTGCTTTCATAAGTGGTTTATCCTCACCAATTGCAATGGTTCTGATCAATCTTTATGTTTTTGCTATCGGCATATTCACAATAAGAGAGGGCGCTAAGAAAGATCATTTGGGAATTTTAAATTTTGGTTTACTCATTATCACTGCCTTGGTCACTTGTCGATTCTTCGATGAGAACTTAAGTTTTGTCATCAGAGGCATTTTGTTTGTATCAGTTGGCCTTGGCTTTTTTGCAACAAACTTTGTCATGCTTAAAAAAAGAAAAAATGGATAGAAAATATAAACTCCTATTGGTATTTATACTTGTTGCTTTGGTACAACTTTATATTCCAGGTAAAATGATTTTGGATAGTGAAGGTGTGATAGACTCAGGTATAGCATATAAATTTAAGACGGCCCCGGTTGATCCAACTGATCCCTTTAGAGGGAAATATATAACGCTTAGATACAAGGATAATAGCCTTGAAGTTGAAAATGAAAGCGATTGGATTAGTGGGGAAGAAATCTATGTGATCCTTAGAATGGATAAGGATGGTTTTGCTAAGATTAAATTTATTTCAAAAGAGGCTCCTGAGTACAAAGTAGATTATTTCAAGGCTAAAATTAGATCTGTGAGTTCTAATCAAGTTCGAATTTCTTACCCATTTAATCGATATTATATGGAAGAAAGCAAGGCTGAAGCTGCAGAAAAAGCTTATCGAAGATCACAAGCTGACACAAGAAAACTGACCTATGCCCTTGTCAGCATAAAGGATGGGGAAGTAGTCTTGCAAGATGTTTTGATTGATGGTGTTTCTATAAAAGATATTGTAGAGAAGGAGAATGAAGAATGGAAGCACATATTTGATAAGCGCCATATCAAAGGCACATTTGTTCTTAAAAATATGTCTACAGGTGATATTAAAATCTACAATTCAGAACGTAGCGATAGTACTTACTTGCCAGCATCTACTTTTAAAATTCTTAATTCGATGATTGCATTACAATCTGCTGCGATTAAAAGTGTAGACGACACCATAAAATGGGATGGTGTAGATAGAGGCTTCGCAGCTTGGAATAAAGATCATACCATGCGAACAGCTATGCCAGTTTCTTGTGTTTGGTTTTATCAGGAATTAGCTCGACGAATTGGGAAAGAACAGATGCAATATTGGGTGAATCAGGTTGCTTATGGGAATAAAAATATTGGAAAGGGAATTGATGATTTTTGGCTCGAAGGTGATATCAGAATATCGGCAAACGAACAGGTGGCTTTCATCGAGAAGTTAATCAATAACCAGCTCCCATTTGATACAGAGATTCAGGAAACTGTGAAAGAACTGATGGTAACTGACTCGGCCGAGAAATATACAATGCATTCAAAAACGGGTTGGACCAATCAAATTGGTTGGAATATGGGCTATATAGACACTAAGAACAACAGATGGATCTTTGCTATGAATCAGGATATTCTTCAGAAACAAGATGCGAAGTATAGGAAAGAAATAACTTACGAAATTCTTAAGACTGAAAAGATCATTGACTAATACCCAAACTGAAATGACCTATTAAACAAGCCCCACATATTAAGTTAGGTGAGGCTTGTTTGGTTATTAACTATAAAGAGCCATTCTATTTTATGTGGAGCACTTGTTTTACAGGTTTTTAAGATAGTGTTTGTTAGAATTTATCTTTAGTTTTAATGGACTCAAGCTTCTCTTGTTGGCAATAAAACCCCAATAGGGGGATAATAACTATTACATAAAGGAAGTAAAAGTATAATATCAATATTGATGTTATACTTACGTTAGTCTGAATTTAAAAAATCAAAAATGGATTCTAAACCCACATATAAAGAATTGGAAGTTCAGATTGAGAAACTTAAAGGATATAACGAAAATAGGCAGCTCAATTCTTCTATTCAAAATGGAGACATATATCATTCCCTCATTGATAATATGTCAGAAGGATTCGCACATTGTCAAATGATCTATGAGGAGAATAAACCTGTTGATTTTATTTACCTTGAGGTAAATCAAGCTTTTGGAAAATTAACGGGTTTAAAAAATGTTGTTGGTAAACGAATTTCTGAAGTTATACCTAATCATAGAACTGATAACCCAAAATTATTTGATTTATATAATAGGGTTTCCCAAACAGGCATATCTGAGAAAATAGAATCTTTTATTGAACCCTTAGAATTATGGTTTTCTATTTCAGTTTATAGTTCTCAAAAAAATCAATTTCTTGTAATTTTTAATGATATCACGGCTCGTAAGCAATCCGATGAGGTCTTACGTATTAGTGAGGCTCAGTTTCGGGGCTTATTTACCCAATCGCATGTGGGAACAGCCATTGTTGGTTTAGATAATTGTATTGTAAAATGCAATGAAGCATTTTGCCATTTTTTGGGATACTCAGAAAAAGAGATGCTTGGTAAAACCGTAGCGTACTTTACCTATCCGGAAGACAGAGAAGTTGGGAAGAATGAAATAAAGCGCTTAGTAAAAGGAGAAATTGAATTTGCGAAAGTACAAAAGCGGTATCTGAGAAAGGATGGTGGTGTTGTATGGGGTGAGCTTACAATAAGTATGGTTGGGAGTAATGATAATAAACCTTTATATTTTTTGCCTGTCATTCAGGATATCACTGAGCGTTATGAGATAAATAAAGCTCTTAAAGAAAGTGAAGTCCGCTTTAAAAATATGTTTGAAAATCATGATGCTATAATGCTACTCATAGAACCTGGAACGGGTTTAATCGTTAATGCAAATCATGCAGCAAACACATTTTATGGTTATAGCAAATCAAAGCTTTGTTCCATGACTATAGATGAAATAAATATGTTGTCGCCCGAACAAGTGCTAATTGCACGAGATAATGCATTAAATGGGAATCGTAATTATTTTGATTTTCAACATAAATTAGAAAATGGTGATATACGAACCGTTGAAGTCCTTTCTACGCCAATAGAGTATAATAAACAGCGAATTTTATTTTCGATAATACATGATGTTACAGAACGAAAACATGCAGTTGAAAAGTTAAAAGAAAGCGAGATAAAATATAAAGAATTAGTTGAAACGGCAGATATAGCAATTCTTATCGATGATGAGGATGGATCTTTCGAATTCTTTAACAACAAATTTTGTGAAATATTCGGTTATACTAGAAAAGAAATTGATGAAGCAGCTATACGGAGTTTAGTCCATCCCGATGACGTTGCTGTAGTTATGAGTTATCATGATAATAGAATAAATGGTGAGAAAGTTAAAGCAAAATATGAATTCAGAGGCGTTCGTAAGAATGGTAAGACTGTCCATTTAATGGTATCAGCTGTTCCTATAAAAACGAATGGTAAAATTATTGGTACACAAAGTTATATCTGGGATATTACCGAACGCAAGCACATGGAAGCTGTGCTTTTGGAAAATAAACATCGTAATGAAAAAGCTCAAGCATTAGGCCATGTAGGAAACTGGGAATATAATCTTGAATCAAAGTTATTTTGGATTTCTGATGAATCAAAAAGGATTTATGGCTTTAACTTGGATTCTAATAATTTTTCTGTGGAACAAACTGAAAATTGCATTCCAGAACGAGAAAGGGTACATCAAGCATTAATTGATCTTATTAATCATGATGAAAAGTATGATTTAGAATTCGAAATTATACCTGCAGATAAAACGCCTCGAAAAATAATTCATTCAATTGCTGAATTAGAAAGGGATGCATCTAATAATCCGTTAAGAGTTCGGGGTGTTATTCTTGATATTACAGAACGAAAACACGCAGTACAAATTATTAAAGAAAATGAAATCCACCTGAAGGAGATCAATGCTACAAAAGATAAATTATTTTCAATTATTGCACACGACTTAAGAAGTCCATTTAATGGAATCCTGGGTTTTTCGGAATTGTTAATTGAAAATATAAAAAAATATGAAATTACAGAGTCTGAAAAGTATTTAGGAATTATAAATTCATCAGCTAAAAACACGCTTACATTACTTGATAATCTGTTGGATTGGGCAAAATTGCAAACCGGGCAAATTACTTTCAATCCCCAAAAGACAATTCTATCATCAATTATCTGTGGAACTATCGAACTGTCCAACACGGCTGCGGTAGCCAAGCATATATCAATAACTCAGAATATGCCAGATGATATTGAAGTTTATGCCGATAAAGATATGTTAAAGGTAGTTTTACGAAATCTTATTTCGAATGCAATAAAATTCACAAAATCAGATGGGAATATAAGTGCTACAGCTAAAAAGAGACATAGCCAAGTTGAAATTGCAATTTCTGATAATGGTGTTGGAATGAATGAAGAAACTATAAGTAAATTATTCCAGATTGAGACAAATAATACAACAATCGGAACAGAGAATGAAAAGGGTTCAGGTTTGGGTTTAATACTTTGCAAAGAACTTGTTGAAAAACAGGGTGGGAAAATATGGGTTGAGAGCGAATTAGGCAAGGGTAGTGTATTTAAATTTACCTTGCCGATGAATAAAATTTAAGAGTGAAACTCAAAGCTCCATGACTTATGAAAAAAGCCTCATACTTTAATTGGTAGGGGCATGTTTTGTTATCTGCTACAAAAGCAAAAGATGCTGCCTTTTGTTAAAAAGACGATTGGATGAGTGAATTCTACGCCCTTGCTAAAATCGGTTTGGAAGATAAACTACAGTTCATAGAGATTTTAGGTGAAATCGTAAGAAATTAAAACAACAACTACACTCGCTGGTGCTCGATGCCATCGCGTTCCTTTATAATCCTTAATCAAGGGTTTAAAACTCCTCATTTGCATTCACATTTGGGGCGTTTTTCATGAAATAACTATGAGAATAGAACGTGTTTTGTCAATCTGCCGTGAGGCGTGTTCAGTTTATATAAGAAGAGTAAACAAGGATCAGACTGAATTGATTTTTGATTCGCGAACTAAAATACAATGGTGCTCATATGCCCTCCCGGGGAGTTTACTTTTTTCATTTAAGGAGAAAAGGAAAAGCCAAGCGACTTGAGCTAAAAGATATCTTAAAAGGGATAGTTTTTAATAAGATAAGCCGTCATAGTAAGATGGTACATTAAATAAAAACAGTTTTTATCCTCCTCAGTTACCGTTCAACTTGAAAAGGCGATCAGATATAGAATAGAGTTGATTGGGTAAAAGGAATGTCCTAAATTGTATTCTTTTATTGTCAAGCAAATATTTCAATAAGTATCATCTATAAATTAAAATTGAATAGTATGAATCACAATTCTTTTAAGAGGCTATGTATGCTTCTTGTTTGTTTTATATTGTTTTCGGCCTATGTTCAAGCGCAAGGAACGCGCCTTTTGAGACAGCCAACGCTATCTAAAACACATATTGCCTATACCTATGCAGGCGATTTATGGGTATCCGATATCAGTGGAGTCCAAACCCTACGTTTAACCAGCACACCTGCTGTTGAAAGCGATCCTCATTTTTCACCTGATGGTCAAACCATTGCTTTTACATCCAACCGCTCGGGTGTGAATGCCGTATATACGGTTCCTGTTACCGGGGGCGCAGTTAAACAATTGACCTGGTATCCTGCAGCATCGAATGTACGTGGCTGGACACCTGATGGTACAAAGGTTTTGTATGCCTCAACTCGTGAAACAGCACCGTCTAACTTCGATCGTTTATGGACCGTGTCACGCGATGGTGGCGTATCGACTATGCTGAATGCACAGTGGGGAACCAAGGCTTCTTTTGCTGCCAATGGTAAGCAGATTGTTATTGATAAGGTTCGTCGTTGGGATTGGGAGTGGCGAGCTTACCGTGGTGGGCAAAATACGCCACTGATTATTCTGAATCTTGAGGATTCAAGCGAGAAATTGCTTCCCAACGAATCAACCACCGATGTTCAGCCTGTATGGATTGGAGATAAAATCTATTTCCTTTCGGATAGAGATTGGGCCATGAACATTTGGATGTATGATACGAAGAACAGTGAATTAAAGCAAATCACGACATCCAAAGATATTGATATTAAATCCCTTTCGGGGCATAAGGAAAAGCTAGCCTTCGAAAGAGATGGCTATTTGCATACTTATGATCTTGCTTCAGGAAAAATCACACAACTTGAATTTGAGCTTAGCGGCGATTTCCCTTGGGCTAGAACAAAATGGGAAGATGTGAGCAAAAACGTTCGTTCGGCTTCTCTATCTCCAACAGGTAAGAGAGCAATTATGTCGGCTCGTGGTGAAGTATTTACCGTTCCGGTTGAGCATGGCGATGCGAGAAACATTACTAATAATTCAGCAGCAGCAGATCGTGCTCCAATTTGGTCCCCGAAAGGCGATAAGATTGCCTGGTTCTCTGATGTGAATGGAAAAGGTTATCAATTGATGCTTGCTAATCAGGACGGTTTATCGGAGCCTGAGGCTATATCCATTGAAGAATCGAAAATGGCTTGGGAACCTGCTTGGTCGCCCGATGGTAAGTATATCGTTTTCACAGATGACGATGTGCGTATTCGTTTGATTGATATAGAAGCTAAGAGCATCAAGACCATTGATGTGGGTGGCAATAATTTCGAACGTGGCGATCTTGGACTAACATGGTCGAAGGATTCTAAATGGCTGGCCTACGCGAAATCGGGAGCCAACAATTTCCGACGTATTTGTGTTTGGTCGATGGTTGATGATAGAGTTAGACTAGTTACCAACGAATTGGCTGATGCTTTTTCACCAGCATGGGATGCCGATACACATCACCTTTACTTTTTAGCAAGTACCGATTTAGCATTGCTTTCGGGTTATGTGAATACTTCGGTAATGGGAGCAAAAGCACCTAACTATGGAGCTTATGTGATTAACCTTCTTAAGAAAGATCCTTCCCCTTTTGAGCCAAGAAGCGATGAAGAAAAGTCAGATAAAAAAGAAGATAAAAAGGAAGCGAAGGATAAGAAGAAGGACGATAAGTCGAAAAAAGAGAAGACAAAGGTCGATAGCCTGATGAAAATTGATTTTGACGGTATTGAGCGTCGAATTATTCCTTTACCTATGGACAAGGCTGCCTATCGTTATATACTGGCAGGGACTAAAGGGATTGTATTTATTGCTGAAGCCAGTCCTAAAGGGAGAACGTCTACGCTTCATAAATTTGAATTAAAAGAGAGAAAAGCGAAGGAGTTTATATCTGGCGTACGAGGTGTTTCTATTTCAGCTGATGGGAATAAGATGTTGGCTAAAATGGGATCTACATGGAAAGTTGTGGGAACCAAAGGAGCTAATGGTAAAAGTGCGAAAGCCATTAAGATTAAATTGAAAACTCGATTGGATCGAATGGCGGAATGGAATCAAATGTTTGAAGAAGCATGGCGATACCAGCGTGATTACTTTTATGATCCTAATATGCACGGAAGAGACTGGGATGAGGTTTATAAACGTTATACGCCGCTTGTTCCTTATATCAAGCACCGTAGCGATTTAAATTATGTGCTAGATCAGGTGAATGGTGAACTATCGGTAGGACATAGTTTTGTCTTTGGTGGTGATTTCCCTAAAACTGATCGACCTTCGGTTGGTTTATTGGGTGCCGACTTAAAGGCTGATGGTAAACATTGGAAAATTAATCGTATTTATACTTCTGAAAGCTGGAATCCTGGTTTGTCGAGTCCTTTGGATCGCCCTGGAATGAAAGTGGAAGAGGGGAATTATATTGTGGGAATTAATGGTAAGGAAATCAGCAATAAGCAAGATCCATATATGGCCTTAGATGGTACAGCTGGACAGCAAACGGTTCTTCATATCAATACCAAGTCTGAATTTAAAGGTGCATGGAAAATTACCGTGAAGCCTATAAGTAGCGAAAGAGCACTTCGTCAAAGAGCATGGGTTGAAGATAACCGTCGTTTGGTTGATAAACTTTCTGGTGGAAGATTAGCTTACGTTTGGGTTCCGAATACATCTAGTAACGGCTTTATCTCCTTTAATCGCTACTATTTTGCTCAGCAAGATAAAGAAGGTGCTGTTATTGATGAGCGTTTCAATGGCGGTGGTCTTTTGGACGATTATATGGTCGATTTGATGAAACGTGAGACAAGAGCTTGTTTAACCAACGAGGTGCCTAATGGCGATCCGATTCGTTTACCAGCTGGAATTGTTGGACCAAAAGTCTTAATCATTAATGAGCTGGCCGGATCGGGTGGCGATTTCTTCCCATGGGTATTCAAACATCAGAAAATAGGTCCTGTGGTCGGTGCACGTACCTGGGGTGGTTTGGTAAAATCATCAGTCCATTACCGATTGGTAGATGGCGGTGCTCTTACAGCTCCTGATAATGCGGTATTTGATCCAGATACAAATGAATGGGTTGGCGAAAATAAAGGAATCGCTCCAACCATAGAAGTTCGTCAGGATGCAAAATCCTTAAATAAGGGAATTGATCCACAATTGCAGCGTGCTGTTAAGGAAGCGCTTTCTCGTTTACCAGAAACAAAGAGAAAGATTACACCACCACCATTCTCAACGCCTGCACTTAGAAAATAAGTACTTAAAGTGTCTTAAGTTAAGGAGTACTTAAAATAAGATAGAACATTTATACATGAAGCCGAGTCGGAAGGTATTTTCCAGACTCGGCTTTTTTTATGTAGAATTTGTGATTTTAAAAAGGGACTTGGGAATTATGATATTATAAGTACATTTATCCAGTTTGATATGGGGAGCTTTTGAAATAGCCCCATACGTAGTCAGTACCAGGTATATCTACAAAATAGAGACAAAATCAATTATGGAAAAAGAACATCTTAATAAGATAAGCTACAAAGAGAAAGACTATTATTGCTCTTTGGCTTTTGCCTTACAATTGATTGGTGATAAATATAAGAGCTTGATTATTTTTCACCTTAAGGATGGTGGTATGCGATCTGGAGAGTTGCAAAAAAGCATTACAGGTATCTCCAGCCGAATGTTTACGTATTCGATAAGAGGATTGGAAGAGGATAGCTTAGTTAAAAGAACTGTATACCCTGTGAGCCCTCCGAAGGTGGAGTATGAGTTAACCGAAAGTGGAAAATCACTGATCCCCATCATCCTTGAAATCGATAAATGGGGGCAGGATTTTGCAAAGGAGCATCATTTATATGCCCCTACAGAATAGTGCAACTCATAGGAGTGCGAATAGATTTCAAAGACTGCAATACTATCATTGAGAAAGCAGTCCTGAAATACCTGTTCATTTAATCTTCAAGTTTTATTTTATTGATCGAGAATATTAAATCAGAAACGCCATTTTGTGTTTCGTTTATCCTCGAGTTTGTATAGAATAAATAGCCATTGAAAATACTAAAGGTATCTGCCCACCTAATTTTTTCACCCTCGCAAAGTGTATTAATTTTGCCATTAGGTGTCAGGTATTGAATTTTGTTATTTTCTAAATCAGCAAAATATAAGTTGCCTTTATCATCAAAAATCATCCCATCAGGCGCAGCGGTCTTGGCCACTAACGTTACCTCTGCTTCGATCTGTTCTTTATCGCCATTATTTAGTAAATGTGCAGAAACTGAATACAGATTGTATCCGGTTAAGCTGTGATAATATAAGCGATTCGTTTTGCTATTAAAGGCAATACCATCTGAATGAACGGTATTGTTCCATTTAATACCATTAATTGTTAAATGATCTGTTTCTGCTAGTGTTGAGTAATGATTATCTAAAACACGCTTACTTTCCTTCGTTGATAAATTCAATACAACTAAGCCTGGCTCACCAGAATCGGTCATGTAAATACAATTAGCTGTATCATCTATACGTAAATCATTAATATATGAATTAGGCTTATAGCTTTGCGCAGATAAAATAAGGATGTCTTTTAAGCTATTGGTGTTTAAATCAAACACAAACAGGCGAGGGGCATTTTGTACTCCTTTAAATAATGGATTTCGGGTATCTAAAACATACAAGTCATCCTTGTGTACGACCACCGATTGAACAGCTACAAAAACAGAATCTGAAATTGAATCCCCAATAGCCCAATTATTCCATTCCTTATTTGGATACGAAATTGATTTTCCATTAGTAGAAATTTCTACTACCGAGTTATCAAGGCCTTCTCTCCATCTGGGAAAATTTGCAAATACCCGACCTGTATTACTTACTGAAACGCCCGTAACTTGTTGCCCTTTAAATTGTGCGACTTCAATGATGTTATTTTTATTTGACGAAGCCTTTTGATTTACACAAGACTGTAATAAGATTGCTCCTAATAATATAATCTGTATTCTCATAATATGATCCTTTAAGGTTTAAGTTCATTTATACAATTACCTTGAATTCAGGTTGCAAATACAACTTGAATTCAAGGTAATTAAAATTTATTTGTAAGCTCCATCGGAATAGTGCAGCTCATAAGAGTGCGAATAGATTTCGAAGACATTACCAAAAGGATCTTCCACATAGCACATGCGATAAGGCTTCTCTCCAGGATAATATTCACGAATGGGCATGCGTTGTTTTCCTCCTGCTGCAACAATCTTTTCAACCAAACCTTCTACATCAGGATCTTGAACTGAAAAATGGAACAAACCTGTACGGAAAGGTTCAAAACGAGGTTTTAAATCTTTGCTTTGCTTAAATTCAAACAGCTCAATCCCAATTCGGTCACCTGTTGATAAGTGCGCAATTCTGAACGTGCCCCAACCCTTGCCAAAAACATCTATACACATCATACCGATAGCTGTTTCATTTTCCTCTTTCACCTCAGTAGGTGGCATAATCACATAAAAGCCCATCACTTCGGTATAGAATTTTACGGCTTTTTCTAAATCAGGTACTGTTATTCCAATGTGTGAGAATGTTCTTGGGAACACCTGCTCTTTCACTTCCTTTTCCTTTTTCATCTGATTCTTATTAATTTGACCCATACTACTAATTCCTGAAAGTAATAATAGGGTTCCGATTAAAAATGTTTTGATATGCATGTTGTCTTAACGATTAATTTCTCAACAAAGATAGATCTAAAAACCCTGATCTCCTATAAGTTACATGCATTGCCCATAGTTACACGAATGTGTATAATGCTGAATGGGAGATCGTTTTGTGAGAAAATTTATTTGATTTATTATTGAACAGCTAGTGAATTCTAGTTTTATTCCTTTGCTTACTTTATAAGGGGAATTGTACAGCTTAAAAGGAATGACGAAAAGTGCCATATGTGTATATGAGATAGTTTTTTCTTGTAGGTGTTTTTTTTGCAGATACTGACAGTAAGAGATCATATTTTTGATCTTGCCTCTTTAATGTTGTAAATTTAAGGGTGATATTTAGATCGTTTACATCTTTTTTAATGAACCGCACTATAGAAGATGTTTTCGCTTGTTTTACAGTATTTAACTGAAACCAATAACTGTCATGAAAACAATTATTTTATTCCCATTTAGTTTATTTGTCATGAGCATGATATGTATCATATTAATGTCTACGACATGTGAACAAGATCCTGTGAGAAATTCTGATCCTAACGCAAAATCAGAGAATCAACAAATGCTTTCAGTATCTTCTGACAATCTTACCGAAGAGGAAATTGCAAGTCTTATGTTTATGGTAGAAGAGGAAAAGTTGGCAAGAGATGTTTATGATGTAATGTACGGTTTGTATGGATTGAGGATCTTCTATAATATTAATAATAGTGAGGTAAGACATGTAAGTGCAATATCCTATCTAATTGAAAAATATGAACTCACGAATCCTAACGATACTCACGATCCTGGAGTGTTTGATAATGAAGAGCTTCAGCGTCTCTATGATGATCTTATTGATAAGGGATCTATTTCAGTAATTGAGGCCATTGCTGTAGGTGTGCTTATTGAAGAAACAGACCTTGAAGATATTCAGTATTATCTGGATCATGTTGTCGAAAGTAAGGATATTGAGAGGGTTTATGAAAATCTTCTAGCGGGTTCTGAAAATCACCTGGCAGCATTCTTATCACATCAGTAATAAAAATCATCAGTGAATATGTTATGGAAATTTTTGAGAATTGTCCAATAACCACGTCATGTAGGTGCGGTTCAATTTTTATTCTTTACTATTATTGCTCTAGCGTAGGTACATCATCCATATTAGGCTAAGCACACCACCAATGATAGAGATAGCAGTAATAAATAAAAAGTACTTGATTGGTTTTAAAAAAGCAAATAAATAACAAATAAGAGGCATACCTATTGCTCCAATTATAAGCAGAAAGGAGGGAAGAGTGACTTCTTATTCTATGTTTAAGTTCTTAATTCTTAAGATTTCGATATCAAAACCACTTTACCAAAAAACAGTCCCTAAATAAGCCATTTAGGGACTGTTTCTTTTAGATTTAGTCTAAATAAATTGTTATTGAGTTTAATAAATGGTATTTTATACAGTTACTTATCCTCTTTTTTTTTGATTTCTTCATCCTATAGTTTCAAACTTAAAATAATTTATCATGCGTTTTATAACTTACAATGCTAAGAATTTTAGAAGAATTGAATACATGAAATATTTGCCAGAGGAGGTGAAAAAGGAGATTGAGATTGTAGCCAAAATCATTCCTTTTAAAACCAATAACTATGTGGTGGATTATTTGATAGACTGGGATAATTATGAGACTGATCCCATTTATATTCTCAACTTCCCCAATAAACATATGCTAAGGGAAGATCAATATGAGAGAGTAAGGAATGGTATCGAACAGAATCTGCCTCAAAAAGAATTGTATAAAATCATAAATGATATTAGGATGGAATTGAATCCTCATCCAGCCCAGCAAATGACTAATGTTCCTGACCTGAATGGTGAGAGATTGAATGGGATTCAGCACAAGTACAGAGATATTGTTTTGTTTTTTCCAACTCAGGGGCAATCTTGTCACGCCCAATGTACCTTCTGTTTTCGTTGGCCACAGTTTACTAAAGAACTCGACATGCAGTTTTCTATGCGTGAGATTGATAAGGTAATCGATTACATCCGACAGAATAAACATGTGCATGAGTTATTGTTTACAGGTGGTGATCCCATGATTATGAGCCCAGCAACTTTAAGTCAATATATCAATGCCATTCTAGATGCAAAACTGGACAATTTAGAAGTGATTCGTTTTGGTTCTAAATCCTTAAGTTATTGGCCTTTTACATTTTTGCCTAATTTTAACAAAGAGGCAGAAGAAATGCTAAATATTTTTAAACGTATTACAGATAGTGGTTTGCACTTGTCTTTTATGGCTCATTTCAATCACCATGTGGAATTGGATAATGAGGTGGTTCAGGAGGCCATGAGAAACATTCGAGCTACCGGCGCGCAAATTAGAACGCAAGCTCCAATTTTGAAACACATTAATGACAGTAGCGAGGTGTGGGCTGAAATGTGGAAAAAGCAAGTCAATCTAGGCCTGGTACCTTATTACATGTTTATTGAGAGAGAAACGGGCCCTTTTGAATATTTTCAGATCCCTCTGAGCAGGGCTTATCAGATCTACACTGAGGCTATTCGAAAGACAGGTAGTTTGGGGAAAACGATAACAGGTCCCGTGATGTCGGCAGCAAAAGGAAAGGTGCAAGTTATGGGAGTCGTGGATAATCCCTTAGATGGGAAGAAATCTTTTGTTTTGCAATATGTACGTCATCGCGATTACAGAGAAACTTATAAACCTTTTTATATGAGTTATGATGAAACATCAACTTGGGTAGACCAGTTGAAAGTGCTTGTATAAATTAAGACGTAAAGCTTAAAGTGAAAATGGGTAAGTTAACTTGATAAGTAGGAATGAAAGATACACTTTACATCATATACGGAAGTAGAACAGGTAATTCACGATCGATAGCCGAGATGACACAACGGTATGCCAAACATGTTGGTTTGGAGTCGTGTTTGTTGGAAATGAAAGCGATGGATTTTGAGATCATCAATAAATTGAAATATGCACTATTGATTGTAAGCACGCATGGCGAGGGTGATCCTCCTGCGGTAGCTATGGATTTTTATAACTATATGCATAAGGAAGATAGAGAAAACTTATCTGGGCTGAAATTTGCTATGCTTGCATTGGGTGACAGTAGTTATAAGGATTATTGCAAAACAGGAAAAGATTTTGAAATCCGTTTGCTTCAGTTGGGAGCGACTAAACTCATTCCTTTAAGAGAATGTGATGTTGATTTTGAGGAGACTGCTCGGAAATGGATTGAAAATACTGTTGGAATATTCTGTTTGGAAATCTCAGGAAAGGAAATCAATAAACAAGAAGATTTTTCTTTCGATTTTTATGCTGATGCTCTTTCAGTTAACGGTGATTTTCAGGTTGAAGTAAAAGAGAAACGAAATTTGTGCTCTTCTGAATCAACAAAAAGAACCTTACATTTTGTTCTATCTTCAGGAAACGTTGAGAAAGAATATCTACCGGGAGACTCAATTGCTGTAAGATGCTCCAATTCCCGACTTTATGTTGATCGTTTATTGAAAGAACTAAAGTTCGATGGTACTCATCCAATTCGTAACAAAGAGCGTCTGAGTTTATTGAAACAGGTATTGATTAATGACTATGAATTGAGCTTGATAACGCCTGTGGTTCTGAAGAAATATGCTGAATTAGTAGATGTGGAAGCTCTTAATGTCATAGTGGAGAATAAGACGAAGATGGATGATTATTGTACTCAGCATGATATTTTGGATATGATAAGTGATTTTTCGGCTGATTATTCTCCAGAGAACTTCCTTTCTGTCTTGCGAAAGCTGAAACCGAGATTATACTCGGTAGCCTCAAGCTCAAAAGCTCATCCCAAGGAATTGCATTTGACCATGGGAGTGATGGAATACACACTGAAAGACAGATCAAGAATTGGTATTACCTCATCCTACTTATCGGATCGTACCGAAGTCGGGGAACGACTCACTATCCATCTTGAGAATAACGATAGTTTTCGTTTACCTAAAGATGGAAACACCCCAATCATTCTGATTGGAAGTGGAACCGGAATAGCTGCCTACCGTTCCTTTCTGCAGGACAGAGAGGCTTCTGATGCAAAAGGAGATATATGGTTGATTTTTGGTGAAAGAAATTCAGAATCTGATTTTCTGTACCGTGAAGAGTTGCTGGATTATAAGAATAGAGGCTTACTGACGCGTTTGGATACCGCTTTCTCTCGTGATCAGGAAGAAAAAATCTATGTTCAAGATAAAATTAGAGAACATGCTGATGATATTTATGAATGGCTTATCAATAGAGGAGCTAGTATATACATTTGTGGGAACAAAAGAACCATGGCTGTTGGTGTTCGTAATGCCCTAATGAATTTATTTTACTCAGAAGGGAAAATGAATCAGCCAGAGGCCAGAGATTTGATTAAGAAATTAAAATCTGAAAAGCGATGGCAAGAAGATGTTTATTAAGTGATAAGGATAAATATTTAGACCCAGTATTCCATTATTACAAACTACCATTTCAATCTTTCAATCCCTTTATCACGACATTACCTGTGCCACGAGGCTTACATGGGTATTGAAAAGCTTTAGCTGCCATCTTGGGATTATCAATGGTTTGGTAAAATTCATCCAGATATTTCAGACTTTCTTTGATATATTTTTCTTCAAGAAGGGGATTGTCGGTATAAATGGCATAGATATCAGTCTTTAGTTTATTGAAAAGGTCGAAGCTTGGCTGGAATTCTCTCATGTCATCAATACAGTAGCCTCTGAAGCGTCTTTGCCTAACGGAATTCATTCGAAGTTCCTCGGCTGGTCTAGCATAAGGGGCATCAACTAGACCCGCATGATCAAAATCGTAAGGTATTGGAATTAGACCATTTTCATTCTTTATGTTGATTAACTTGATATTGTGCCGGTATTGAACAGACCAATCAGTATTGCCTATGAGGTATTGAAAAACTGCCATGTTTAGATATTCCCGTTTAATGGTTCTTTGCGGTCTGGTATTGAACCGCTTGAAAAGCTGTGCTTGTAGTCGGTCTGTCAAAAGATTTTGATTTTCCAGAAGGATGCCATATTTATCTTTCTCCTTTTTTCCTTTTATAGAATCTTCAAAACAAATCTTTACCAATCTGACATGAAAGCTATTTACACTAATTAATTGATAAATTTTATAAAGTAAATATTCCCGCAATACGTATTTATGGTTGATACAGGGCGTAACCAGTTTGACTTTATTCTGTCCTGTAAATAGAGGGTCTTTATGGATCTGTACAGAATCAAAATTAAGCAGAAGAGGGGGAATCTTGCAATTTTCACGCTTACGACGGAAATGACCACGAGTTTTAATACGAATATTAAAGCTAGCAGTTTCACCATTGGGCATGATATAGCTCATGAGAATGGGGTGGTAACTGATCTCAGTCCTACGATCATTAAAGAGTTTTCGAAGATCACCCTTGAGACAAATCACAAAGATCTCATCCGATTCGAACAGTGCATCTTGTATACAAGTCGTATCGTTTAATGTTTGTATATCGCTCTCCTGAGCAGAAAGAGATATCTGCAAGCTAAGTATCAGTAATAAGCCAATTGCTAACTTCATTTTGATTATTCTCTTAAAGTGTATTCATCTATCAATTCGAGTGTATCGGGGTTCTTTACTCTTACTTTTATTTTATCTCCTTCCACATCAATAAGGACAATGGCATTCTGAGTAGAGAAGTTTCGTAGGTTCATCATCCATGGTGTCTTTTCCTGTGCATAGTATGGCGCACCTGCAGCACCATTATTAATTTGATAGAAAGTTCGTGTCAGTTTCACCTTATCATGTGGGTAATTGTCAGGATAACGAGGCATATCTTCCTTAATGGTCAACATATTGTAATTGTGTTCGTCGCCCGTAAGTGCAGCTACTGTTTTGGTACTTTTATTCACTATAAGATCTAAAAGCTGATCTCTTCGCTGAATTATACCTTCAATATAGCTTTTCCCAGCTACCATTGCTCTGTAACGGTTATCACCGCTGTACCACATATCATCCTTTACATGACCACCATTTGGAAAAAAAGGCGTGTGTAGACTAATAAAGACATGATCGATGGCTTTATTCTTTTCAAGCTGTTTAAGCGTTTTTTCTAACCATCTCTTCTGATTATCCATGATAAAGGCATGTAGATTTCCACTGGCGTGATGTATGCCCTGAGGTGCATAGAAATAATCGGAGTTGAGCACGACTACAGCAACATTGGCATAGCTGTACCAATAAACCGATTCTTTATAGGATGGGAAGTCCATGATAGATGGGTTGGGGTCGTAGATGGATCCATCTTCACTTTTGGGACCATTCTCTGGTAATACAAAGTTATCTTGAAAGAGGGATTCCCCAGAATCATCAGCAAATGGGAAATGATCAATCATATAGTCATAATTGGCCACAGTATCATTAAAGAGATAGGAATAGGCCTCGTGATTACCAAAGCCTGCATAAAAAGGCATATAATGCCAATAAGGTTCAACGGCATGCTTCCAATTAGCGTATTGAAGATTCATTCGCTCTCTGCTCACTTCATAACCATCGATTAAATCACCTGTGAATTGTACAAATTTGGCACCTTCAGCTTTAGCTACAGAAGCAATGCGTTTCATGATATAAGCATTGGTTCCAAAAATATTTCTTTCGCCACCACCTTGGCCAGCTCGCGAATCGCTACCATAGGCAAAGGTAAATGGTTGACGCGAACCAGAGAGCGGAGCCGTTTCGAAATTGAAGTCAAAACTAAACTCACCAACTTGTAGTTTGTAATCGTATGTCGTTCCTTCCTTTAACTTATTTATTGTGATTTCGTGCTGAAAACTTGCTCTCTTATCCTTAAATAATTTACCCTTGATTTCAATTGTAGCCTTTACCTCTTGTGATGTTGTGAAAGAGATTGTAGCGCCTTTATCTGTCAATTTATTGATGAAAGGACCTTCAATAACGGTTGGAACAGCTGTAAATAAAGTGTCCTTATGGGTAAAAGCCGCTTTCCCATCATAGAGTATGGTCCCGTCACCAGCGACGATTCGATACCCCAAAACACCTTGACCCGATTTCTCCCAGCCGATCATATCGTACCTGCCTGATAGCCTGGATGCAATAGGAATGTTTGTTTTCCCATCGATGATAGGAGCACTTTCTCTGAAGTAGACAGGCTGAGGGAAGCTACCATCCTTATAATTGATAAAACCATAGAATAGAGTTCCATTGAGTTCGGGAAATTTAAAATCGAAATCTAATCCTTTCTGTGTACCAGTTACGTTCGAATATAAATCGCTAAAGCGAAACTGGTCATTAGGAGGAACAGCATAGATTCTCTTGTTTTCCAATTGTAAGAAGACGCCTTGTTCATCAGTACCCATATTGGAATAAACAGCTGGTATTTCTTGTGCTTTTGTAGGAATAATCAGGAGGGAGAGATATAGACCGATTAATAGTTTTCTCATTATATCTTATTTTTGAGGTTACAATGTCTTGATTTCCATTAAAGATACAATAAGAGTGGGAGGCTTGCAGATTTTTTTAGGTGAAATTACTGTTAATTCTAATTGTAGAAGTTTGAAATGGAGGGACTTGGTTTTGTGATAACAAAAAAAAAGGAGCCCACATGGGCTCCTTTATAATTCTGATCTAAACGATTACTTATTCTGTTAGACCAATTACATTATTAAACAGTTTCGCATTTTCTGTTACTTTTTCTTCATTACCATACACACAAATGGCATTCTGCGATAAAATGTCTTCCACCATTTTTTTCATACCTTTAATATCTTCTGGTGTTGTAGATAAAACGGCTTCGCGTTCAGCTTTTAACTCTTCTTGTGTCGTTTTTTCGAAGTAATACTTAATGGCACGCTTTCCTTTTTGAGAAGCTGTCATAGGACCATCCATTCGAGAAATAGTACCAATAATATAACGAGTCATTTCCTTTTCATTAGCTTCAAATTGCTCTAAATAGCCAGGAGTGTTGTTATAATTATCAAAGGTTTCTGATAAATTAGGATCGCGGTAAGACGCAAAATATACATTACCACTATTCGAAATTCCAGCAAAGCCACCATAAGCTCCGCCAATTACACGAACCTGCTTTTGAAGCCAGTCGGTTGAAAGAACCTGGTTTAGGACTCTCATTTTACCATTGTATTGGTAACCCAGCTTTTTAAAGTCATAACCTTTAACGACATATTGCACTTTCGATGCAGTCTTTAAACCTTCATTTTTCTTTTTGAAATCAAATTTCCAGTTGTTTAAGCTTACTGGTCCTTCTTTTAGTTCTCCAGCAAGATTCTTCATTCCTGTTGAATAGGAGATAAAGTCCTTCTCGTCACAAGTAACAGAACCAATCATATTTTTTTTGGCAAAAAGTAAGCTTGCTGTTTTTTCAAGATTAGCAATAAGCTCGTCACTTTTAGTATCGAAATTATCTGATAAATCGGTAACAAAACGGTAATAATCTAATCCGTCAGTTGCCTCGCTGTAAGCGCCATATTTAGAGTAATATGAACGAAGACGAGTCATGGCATAATTTAAACCATTATTCTTAATGTTGTAGTCTACTCTCGATTGATGACGTTTAAGTAATTCCTTCAAACGATCTTTATCGTTTAGTTTTGAATGATTAATCACCTCATTAGCCAATTCAAACATTTTTCCAGCTTTTTCAGCAGTAGCTTTGGTATATACAGCAAATTTTGGAATAATCTTATCATCCGAATGATCTTCAAGGAAAGTGGTTGTGTAAGTACTGAATCCACCCGTTTGAATATTCAAGGCATTATCCAGTTCACCATAAGTGTAGTTTTCTGTATTCAGTTTACCTAAGAACGATGATAATAATTCTGCATATGGAATAAGATCCTTAGGTAATGTACGAATATCGAAATACAAATTACTGTATAGGATATTGTTTGTGAAAGCGTTGTGGTGTAAGATTTCAATATCAGAAACATTTTTCTTATCGATTCCAAACCACTCAATATCACTAGTGATATCTGCCAACTCAAGCATTGGAATACTAGCTTTAGCTTCAGGTGTATCTTCTCTTTTTTGATAAGCAATCAATTCCTTAGTTTCGGCAATCAACTTATCTGTTTCATCATCACTTAAACCATCCTGAAATGCTTTTAATTCTGCTTTTGTTTCCTCAGCTAATTTAGATTGTAAACCAGGTTCTGGTTTTAAAACCATCAATAAAGCATGTGGGTTGTTAGCCAAATATTTTGTTGTTGTTGTTTCAAGAATATTTGTTGTTAGTGCTTTCTTAACTTCTTCCAATGGTTTATTATATTCCAAGCCTTGGAATGGATCATTAGCAAACATCCAGCTTTGATATGATTGGAATAAATACATCATACCTTTTTGTGGCGTATTACCTTCTTTCATGTTGAATTCCATACGATTTAGAATTCCTTCAACCATTGTTTTATCAAAACCTTTTTCTACAACTGTTTTCATTGTATTAAGAACGATTTCTTTAAAACGGTCTTTATCTTCAGGGTTAGCATTTTCAACTGTAATATCGAAAACGCCTTGTTTTGCAGCGTTGTAATAAGCACCTACATCCTTACCGATTCCAGCTTCTTGTAGAGCTAAGCGTAGGGGAGCTGATTCGTGATTAACCAAAGCATCGGCTAAAACATCGAAGGTTAAACCTAAGGCAACATCACCGCCTTTACCAGCAACAAAACTCATGTTTAAGAAAGTTTTGTCTTTTGTAGAATCACCATCAGATACCGCATACGTTTTCTCAGCTTCCTTCATTTTTTCAAATGGTTTTTGCAAAGGAATCTCCACTTTTTCAGTTGAAAGCTCGTACTTAGATAAGTATTCAGTATCGATAAACTGTAGTTCTTTATCTAGATCGGCATTACCATATAATAAAATGTAACTGTTGCCTGGGTGGTAGTACTTTTTGTGGAAGTTTACAAAATCTTCCTGAGTCAATTGAGGAATAGCTTTAGGGTAACCTCCCGAAGAAACACCGTAAGTATTATCTGGGAAAAGAATTTTATTAACCTGGTAACCCAATTCTCTACTAGGATTAGAGAAAGATCCTTTCATTTCGTTATAAACAACGCCTTTGTATACAACGTCGTCGTCTTTACTTGCCAATTCGTGGTGCCAGCCTTCTTGTTGAAGAATTTTAGGATCGGTACGAAGATTAGGGTTAAAAACGGCATCAAGATAAACATGCATCAGGTTATAATAATCCTTATCGTTCATACTTGCTACCGGATAGGTTGTAAAGTCTGAACCTGTCATGGCATTTAGAAAGGTATTTAAGGAACCTTTTATCAAAATGTCGAAAGGACTTTTTACCGGGAAATTTTTTGAGCCATTCAATACTGAGTGCTCCATAATGTGAGGTGTACCACAATCATTTTGAGGTGTTGTTTTAAAGGCAATATTAAACAACTTATTCTGATCAGCGGCAGCAATCTTTAGTAATCGAGCACCACTCTTGTCGTGCTTAAATAGCAGACAATTGGCATTTACTTCTTCCACAAATTTTTTCTCAACAAGAGTAAATCCATGATACTTTTCTCCCGCTTGAAATTTCTCTTTGGGGGTACAAGCTGTAAATACAGCAAATAGAGCCACAATAAAGAAATATGCAATTTTTCTTTTCATGTTAAATGATTTTGATGATGGTTATTTTGATTAGTTTTTGGTTTGTAAAGTAGTCTACTTTACAAACCAAAGTAAATATAGTAAAATACCTTTAGCCTTGTGTAGACACATCGTGTAGATCAATGTTATATTCGATAACTTTCAGTATTTAGTGGTTATTATACCTGAATATAAAGATCATCGATGATATTGTTAAAAAACTATAAACATAAAAACAACATACTTATGATTGTCTGAAGAAATAGTGTAGATGCGTCTATTAGCCAATTGTAAATAGGTGTTTTTCTCATTAGAATCGATCTTGTTTTTTGCACTTTCCTATGAATAATTAGGAGAAGAGGCGCAGTTTGATAAAAAGGATAGGAGGGGTATCCAAATTTGCCTTTTAAACCAGCTCCATTTTTTTTACTTTTTCCATTATCCCTATTGGGAAAAACTTCGAAATCCCACACGGAATTTATCAAAACTCTTGTATTTCACGTAATTAAATTTGAAATTGACTTATCAATTGAGCAGGATTTCAAGAGAATTGAGGTTTTGTGCACCTAATATGTTGAAGTCGTTGAATGATGTCAGATAAATTTAAAGGGAAATACCGAATAAAATCAGCCCGTTTGCAAAATTGGGATTATTCGTGGTATGCACTGTACTATGTCACGATTTGTACCCAAAATAAGGAATTCTATTTTGGTGATATTGCAAAAAGAGAAATGGTATTGTCAGCAATTGGGAAGATAGCCAAGAAATATTGGCATGAAATACCTCAGCATTATCCATTTGTTGAATTAGATGAATTTGTTGTTATGCCCAATCACATTCATGGTATCATTATTATCAATAATCCAAATGTGATAAATTCCAATGATGGAAATGCGATAAATCTTGATAAAAGAGACGCGATAAATCGCGTCTGTACGGGTGGTGGTGGAATAACGGGGAATAAGAATCCCATGTTATCGGATGGCTTATCGAAAATAATACGTTGGTATAAAGGGCGTGTATCATTCGAATCCCGAAAAATTCATGCTGATTTCGCCTGGCATACACGTTTTTGGGATCATATCATTCGAGATGATGATGACTTTCTGAGAATCAAGGAATATATCCACGATAATCCTTTGAAATGGAAGACCGATAAATTTAGAGATGATGCTAAATCATAAAAAATATGAGAACTCGTACAGACGCGATTTATCGCGTCTCATTAACATAGCTTATAGGCAGCTTGATAGCCCCAAGCTATTATTCATCACATTGTTTGGCCTATTATTTTTAATGAAAATATAAGATCACAAACCTCATCTATCTGCTTAGTTGACCTTTAAATAAATTGAGGAGTTATGTGATCTTATTATAGGCCCTTAAGCTATTTTAAAATGAGCTAAAACGATATGCCTTTGCATTTTCCCCGATAATTACTCCCAGAACTCTTTCTTTTGGATGCAGTCTGTTATCTTCAAAATTGAGTGGAAACATGATTGATGACGTTGTTGGATAACTACCATAAGGATTGCGAGTATAGTCTCTGTTAAAGCCCGTATCCGTGGTTAACTGTTGAAAGTCATTACTGATTATTTGTGCAGTAGAATAATTGGTTTCTATGCTAGTAATATTAATTGATTCCGTTCCTTCCAATGAGCCATTTACTGACTTTAGTAACATCTGAGACCAGTTAGAACCTGAAACTCTATCGTAAGGCACCACATTGCTATTGTATAGAAATCCGGAAACCCCATAGGTGGATGTAACACCATTTATACTTCTATTCCATGCTGTTGATGTGCCGGTAAGTGGACAAAACACCAAAGCAAACTTGGTTTCATCAATTTCATCGTTTACAATTTCATGCCAATTCATAATATTATGAGGATACACATGTACAGTACCGTTAATATTGACCATCACAACCAATTCACTGTCGTCTAGGAAATTATCAGGATCACCTATTTTTGTAGTTTTATTCCTTACAAATTCAGGATTATCGATGGAAGGTATGGCCTCTTTAGGAGCACCTACAAAAACTTCATCTCTAGGAATAGACCAAGCATCAGAACCGCTAACGCTTTCACCTTGGTTGGGTGGGCTTAATGTGTTATCATAGATTTCCAAACCAGGGTAAAAAGCTCCCCAAGAAAACCAATATCCAATAAAGGATGCTGGGGATGAGAGTTGCTTGCCTGCATCAGGTCCATCGATAGCTTTCCCAAAGATATCCCAATAAGCACCCTTATCATCTTTCATAACAATTGGTAGGGAATCTTGAACAACGGTGAAATTCATTTCATTGCCATCAACAACACGATTAAAAGCCACCATGAATCCTAAGCCAGAGCTACCAACAATCACTAATGAGTTAGCTTGAAAATCATCATAAATAATTTTAATCTGACCTGATTCAGAAGTTGGAGGTGTCGGAGATGGAGTTGGATCTTGATTCATTCCATCATCAGAATCCGAACTGCTACAAGCCATTCCCATAAGAAGAATAGTCACTATCCATATTTGTATGTGCTTTTTCATGATATAAGAATTTAGTTTTGATATTATTTGCCGTATTTAAGGCGAAAGGCTTTGTCTTTTTTCAAATTAATTGGATAAGTAATACCCAATTGCCATTTCTGACTCGTTACTAACTGTGTTCCAGTTACATTTGTGTGAATAGGAATCTCTATAGAACTGTGTATGACTATGCCTTTGGCTGAATTGAGTCTGAATCCCGGAACTAGATACATCCATTCACCCCCCGTGTTTGGAAAGTCGAAGCCATTGTTGACGTCTTTACCACTCTTTCTGAAACGATAGTGTAGATTTGGGTTCAAGCTCCATTTTCTTAGAGGAATACTATGTGCCAAGCCAATATTTAAAGCAAATTCGTTACCAAATCGGTATTTTTCTTGTCCAGAGTTGCGGTTTTGTTCAAAGCTGTGTCGATAGGTTATCAGTGCAAAAGCACTGCTTGCAGGGGAAATGATTCCATATCGAGAATAAGAAAGTGCCCCAATGCCATCAAATGAACCTGTTCCCGGTTGTAAATCGGGAGCCAATAGAATACCGAATTCCTTATCCTTTTTAGAAATACTACCCGTTGGTAGCTTAGGTCCTGCAGCAATTAATAATTGCTGCTTGTGGGTATTTATTAAACTTCGCTGTACTAATATGACCATGTCACCAAAGCCTTCAGTATTCTGGTTAGATCTCCCAAAGTCGGAACGTACAAGCTGCTCTTGCCATAGGTAGGGTAGAATTACCGAAAATGACCATTTATCATTTAGTGCAAAGCTTGTCCTTAAGAAAAGGCTCTTAATTTGTCTTGTCCGACGACTATCGTGGAGATTTTGACTTGCAGCGTACAAATCTCTCAAACTGTTGTAATCGTAGCTTAAATCAATGGTTAATTGCTTTTCAGAATAACTTTGTATCCCCAAATTGGTGGTAATAGGTGCGCCTCCCGTACAACAGGCTTGTGCAAAAAGCTTCGTTTGTATATCTAGCAGTAAAAAAAGGATCAAAAAAAAGCATAAATATCTCATGTCTGATAGATTTGATATTTGACATATACGATTAGATTTCTAATTTGAAACATTCACGTATTTCAAATTAATAGTCGTAGAAATATCAATTCATGACAGAAAAGGAGAAATTTATTTTAAAAACTTATCAGAACAGAATGAAGTTATGAATGATTGAGAGTTATTGGGGAAATATTAGAGAATTTTAAAGACTATTTAAGCCTTCTTTATTTTGAGTATTATGTGTTCTTCTAATTTTTTAAAATCAACTAAAATAGCTTCTCTTTTCTGTAAATCACGTATGCCTTTTTCAATTAAAATACTGTGTTTTCCATATCTATTGCATGTGTGACACATAGTTTTATGTAGTCTTAATTGAAGTTTTTCTCTAAAGCCTAATTTTAGATGAAGATCTTTCTCAATAAGTTTACTTGCCTTTAGGCAGGATAGAAAAAGTAGGTGCATTATTTTTCTCATCATCACATTAATTTTTTAACCAGTTGGTTTCAATACAATCTCTTAGTTTTAATTTTGCTCTATGAACAATCTGCCAAAAATTAGTCGTTGAAATACCAATTTCCTTACAAATCTCTTCTCCATTTTTTTCAGAAAGGTATTTGAGCTTTACACAAGTGTTCCATTTTTCAGGTAAATGGTCCAAACATTTTTTTAAGATTGCTTGAAAATCATGATCATCCAGAAGGTGTTTTTCATCTTCTTCCCAATTTTGAGGTTTTTTACTCTCTTTCCAATCCATTTTATCATCGAAATATGTTGATAAACTGTTGTTGTCAAGACTAGTGGTTTGGTTTACTCTTTTTCGGTAGAAATCGATAATTTTATGATTTAAGATAGAAAACAGCCAGGTTTTAGGTGAACTCTTTTCTTTAAAACTAGACAGCTTTTCAGCTGCCGCAAGAAAGGTATCTTGAACCAGATCTTTAGCGACTTCAGTATGTGATGTTTTATAAAAGGCCCAATTGTAAAGGTCTTTTGTATGCAGATGAACCAATGATTCTAAAAAATCTTTTTCCATGATTAGAGTTTGAGTTCACTTTTTAATAAGAGGCGAGTAGCTATTGGGTTTATTAATATATCCCAATACTAGTTTTCTCATTATTTCAATTACTTCTTCAAGATAATAATAAAACACTACAATCTCTTTTATTTGTGGTTTTCAAAGCTATTGTGTTGTAGTAAAGCAAGATGTTTGATTATGATGTCTAGATGCATTCATATATTTATTGTATATTAATCATCAAATTAACCAAAGATCAAACCACAAACCCTATGTACATTCCAAAGAATAAAATTAGAATTGTGACCACAGCCTCGCTCTTCGATGGTCATGATGCCTCAATTAATATTATGCGACGTATTCTTCAAGCTTCAGGAGCTGAAGTGATCCACTTAGGACACAATCGTTCTGTTCAGGAGATAGTCGATTGTGCTATTCAAGAAGATGTTCAGGCGATTGCTGTAACTTCTTATCAAGGAGGACATAATGAGTTCTTTAAATACATGCGAGATTTGCTTGTTGAAGGAGGTTCTGAACACATTAGAATCTTTGGTGGTGGTGGTGGTGTTATTTTACCTACTGAGATTGAAGAATTAGAAGCATATGGAATTTCTAAGATATACTCTCCTGATGATGGACGAGTTTTGGGCCTACAAGGTATGATTGACCATTTGCTTGAAAATTGTGATTTTCCTAGCGGTAAAGAGGTGAATGTTTCTATTGATGAGCTAAATAAGACAAATCACCCTGCTTTGGCTAAGATGATTTCAGCTGTGGAGAATTATCCTGAAACAGTTTCTGATTTAATGGGAAAATTAAGGGCTGAGGAAAGCATGTCTAATTCAGTATGCCTAGGTATTACGGGGACAGGAGGAGCGGGGAAATCTTCCTTGATTGATGAGGTGATTCGACGCTTTTTAGATGTTTATCCTGATTTGCAGTTGGCTGTAATTTCAGTAGATCCATCACGACGTCGTACAGGAGGCGCTCTGTTGGGGGATCGCATTCGTATGAATTCAGTGCACTCTCCTCGCATTTACATGCGTTCACTCAGTACTCGTCAAACCAATCTGGCTTTATCTAAACACATTAAAGATGTTTTATGCATTACAAAAAATGCAGGCTTCGATTTGGTGATTCTTGAAACCTCGGGAATTGGACAGTCTGATACGGAGATAATAGATCATTCGGATTGTTCCCTTTATGTGATGACACCTGAGTTTGGAGCTGCAACACAGCTTGAGAAAATTGATATGTTAGATTATGCCGACATCATTGCAATTAATAAGTCGGATAAGAGAGGAGCTTTGGATGCTTTACGCGATGTGAGAAAACAATACCAACGTAACCACTTGTTATGGGAAAATAAGCTTGAAGATATGCCCGTTTTTGGTACCGTAGCTTCTCAATTTAATGACCCAGGTGTGAATGCCCTTTTCAATGCTATAAGCGAAAAATTGATTGAAATTAGACCTGGTGTTTTTGAACTTGAAAATCGAATTGAATTGGAGGTTAGTAAAAAGATTCAAGTGATTCCTCCATCCCGTGTTCGTTACCTTTCTGAAATCTCAGAAACGATTAGGGGTTACAACAAGCGTAGCGAAGAGGAGTCAAACAAAGCGGATTTGTTGTATTCGCTGCATAAAACAAAGGAAAAGCTTCAATCTGATAGAAAAAGTGATGTTTCACTTATTTCGAATCTCGAAGCATTAATAGCAGATACGGAAGATAAAATTGATAGAGAGAATCTAAAAATCATCAAGAATTGGCCAGAAAAGCAGAAGCAGTTCTCTGAGGATTTTTATCAATATCAGGTTAGAGGGAAAGTATTCAAAATTGCGACAAAAGGTGAGACTTTATCTCACAATAAAATTTCAAAGATTGCTTTACCAAAATATAGATCTTGGGGTGATATTCTGAGGTGGAATTTAAGAGAAAATGTACCTGGTGAATTTCCTTATGCGGCAGGTGTTTTTCCATTCAAACGAGAAGATGAGGATCCAACGAGGATGTTTGCTGGAGAAGGAGGACCTGAAAGAACGAATAAACGTTTTCATTATCTTTCTAAAGGTATGCCAGCTGCTCGTCTGTCAACAGCCTTCGATTCTGTAACGCTCTATGGTGAAGATCCACATGCTCGTCCGGATATTTATGGTAAAATTGGTAATGCTGGGGTCTCTATCGCTTGTTTGGATGATGCTAAGAAGCTTTATTCTGGTTTTGATCTGATGTCGCCCAAAACATCGGTATCTATGACCATAAATGGTCCATCGGCAGCTATGGTAGCTTATTATATGAATGCCGCTATCGACCAACAATGTGAGCTATATATTCGCGAGAATGGCTTAGAAAAGGAAGTTGAGCAGAAAATTGATTCAATATTTGAGCAAAGAAAAAACGAAAGACCGAACTATCAAGGTCAATTACCCAATGGAAACGAAGGCTTAGGCTTAATGCTTTTGGGTGTGACAGGGGATATGGTTTTGCCGGCAGAGGTTTATCAGAAAATAAAGGCTGAAACTATGTGTAGGGTGCGTGGTACGGTTCAAGCTGATATCCTTAAGGAAGATCAAGCACAGAATACCTGTATTTTCTCTACAGATTTTTCATTGAAACTAATGGGAGATATCCAAGCCTACTTTATCGATCATGAAGTTCGAAACTTCTATTCGGTTTCTATTTCAGGCTACCATATCGCTGAAGCGGGAGCTAACCCGATCAGTCAGTTGGCTTTTACATTGTCCAATGGTTTTACCTATGTGGAGTATTATCTGTCACGCGGGATGGATGTAAATGCTTTTGCTCCGAATCTTTCTTTTTTCTTTTCCAATGGTGTCGACGCAGAATACGCCGTTTTAGGACGCGTTGCTCGTTTGATATGGGCAAAGGCAATGAAATATAAGTATGGGGCTGACGAGCGCTCTCAGAAGCTAAAATACCATATTCAGACCTCAGGACGATCTCTCCACGCTCAAGAAATGGATTTTAATGATATTAGAACGACTTTGCAGGCTCTTTATGCGATTTACGATAATTGCAATTCATTACATACAAATGCCTACGATGAGGCTTTGACGACTCCAACAGAGGAATCTGTTCGTCGTGCCATGGCTATTCAATTGATTATTAATCGTGAATTAGGCTTGGCCATCAATGAGAATCCTATGCAGGGCTCCTTTATTATTGAGGAGCTAACCGATTTGGTTGAAGAGGCTGTTTTGCTGGAGTTTGACAGAATTACCGAGCGAGGTGGCGTCCTAGGAGCGATGGAGACCATGTATCAGCGAAATAAGATACAGGAAGAATCTCTTTATTACGAAAGGCTCAAGAATTCAGGTGGTTTACCTATTATTGGTGTGAACACTTTCCTTTCGAGTACCGGTTCTCCTACAGTGATTCCGGAGGAGGTCATCCGAGCTACTGAAGAGGAGAAACACTATCAAATTAAGTCAGTTGAAGGCTTGCATAAAACCTATTTAAAGGAGGCTTCTTTGGCTCTTAATGAATTAAAAAAGAAAGCCATAGCCGATGATAACTTATTTGATACTTTAATGGATGCTGCCAAGTATTGTTCTATTGGACAAATAACTCATGCACTCTTCGAAGTAGGTGGAAAGTACCGTCGAAACATGTAAATTATCTCTCGAATAAGCTGAATAGTCAGTCCCAATTTACTCATTTGCAAGTTGGGACTGTATTTAAGAAATAACTAAGCTTATAATCCTATAAAGCTGACAGGACTTTTGTTCGTCTTAAACCATAAAAAATGAAGCCAATTCCTATTATGATGAAGGGGATGCTTAATATCTGTCCCATATCCAGAGACATGCCTGCTTCAAAATCAACTTGTCTTTCTTTGATGAACTCGATAAGAAAGCGTGCGGTAAAAATAAGAACGAGTGCTAGGCCAAAGAATACGCCATGTCGCATACTGTTTCTCTTTGTTTTGTAGAGTGTTATCATGATGATAAAAATCAGCAGGTAGGACAGGGCTTCGTACAGTTGTGCCGGGTGTCGGGGGATCAGATCTACCCTTTTAAATACAAATCCCCAAGGCTTTGTTGTTGGCATGCCTATTATTTCCGAATTCATTAGGTTGGCAAGTCGGATAAAACAGCCGGCCAAAGCCGTCACAACAGCAATAAGATCAATGGAGTCGATGATTGAGTTTTTTGTTTTTCGTGCGTATAGAATTAATGCAAGGATTAAGCCCAGTGCACCGCCATGACTGGCAAGACCTCGATAGCCAACGAACTCAATACCGCCTTCGGCAGGGAATATGACGGGTAGAATGGCTTCAAGGGGATGGGATAAGTAATAGGCGGGCTGATAGAACAAACAATGTCCCAATCTGGCTCCTACAAAGATTCCTATTACCGCATATATCGTGAGTTTATCAAGATCTTTTTGTGGAATATTCTCCTTTCTAAATATCCATCCCAGAATGTATATGCTGAGCAGTAAGCCTGTTACGAAAAGTAAGCCGTAGTAGCGAATTGAAAATCCGAACAGATTGATAATTTCAGGATCGATATCCCAGTTGATGTAGGTTAGAATCATAAAGTGTTAAATTGAATTTTGTTACGAATCTATGAAAAGCAAATGTGTTTAACAAAATATTATAAAGAAAATCCCAACCTGCAATTGGCAAGTTGGGATTACTTTTATTGTTGAATTTTGTGATAAGGTTCTAATTTTTCTTTAATTCTTTAGCCTTTTTCACTTTATCTTCTAGATTTTTAACACTCATTTCAGCTCGATCAATCTTGGCTTTCTTTTCTTTATATTCTTTTTCCGAAATAGATTTATCTTTTTTGTTTTTTTCAAGCTTCTCTTTCGATTTTTTTATTTTCTCTTTTGCAGTCTTTATTTTATCATCTTTTCCTTTAACAGCTTTATCCAATTCGTCGGACTTTTGGTCTTTTAATAATTTGGCCTGACGAGCTCTTTCTTGTCCAAATTCTTTTCCTTTTAAGGTCTTGTCTTTACCATATGCATGACCTTTCTTTTCTACATCAGTCTCAAGCTCTTTTTTTTCAGTTTTGATTTTGTCCTTTTGCTTGTGACCTTTTTCCTTTAATTTATCCTTTTTGTCTTTTCCTTTTTTAAGGATAGAGTCTTTTTTTGCTTTTTGAATTTTCTCAATTTTAGCTTTGTTCTTTTTTTCTTTTCCTTTTTGAGCAAGTGAAACTTGGCTTGTACAGACCATTAAACACAAGGATAATAGGATTATAATGTACTTTTTCATAGCAATGTTTTTAAAATTATAATTCGTCTAATAACTTATCAACCTCATTGGCAGCATCATCGATATCATCTTTAGCTTTTTCTAATTGATTGGCTATGGAATCAATTTGATTGACTTCAAGGTCTGAATTTTCAATTTTAGGTGTATTGGTTGTGTCTTTTTCGGATTTTGTTTTCTTCTCAGCACAACTGATAAAGAAGATCGAAGAAATCGCTAGAATAAAAAAACTCTTTTTCATAACTAATTGGTTTAATAAGAATTCAGTAACCAATTAAAGGTAGTGAAAAAGGTTTGATTATCAGTAAAGAAAAAATCCCAAGCTGCTAGCTTGCAGGTTGGGATTTTATGAATTTATTTGAATTGTAACTGTCTTAGAAAACATATCGAACAGATAGCGCAAAGCCATCGCCCCATACACCAGAATATCCAACCAGATTGAAGGCAGGTTTCCAGTCTACACTTAAATTAATAGGAATCTCTCTGATATTATATTCCAGACCTAAAATACCATCTAAACCAAGTACAGTGTAGTCTTCACCATCATCACCCCAGTGAGCATGATCACCATCCCAGAAGCCGAGGTGAGCACCAAAACCATAATACCAGTTAAAACCAGGTTCGTTGAAGGCACGAGCATGAATTTCGTATAAACCTGTAAGATTTACACCTTGCCATCTCGATGATATGATCCCTTCTAAAGCAACATTGTTTCTAATAAAGTGTTTTATCGTCAGTCCATTTGCAGAGCCACCTCTAATTCCAATTCCCGTACCATAATCTTGAGCCTGAGCAAGTGTGCAAACACAGAATAGGCTTACAATTAATAACAGTTTTTTCATAATTTTCAGTTAAATGTATTGTGTGATGTATAAATGCAAAAATAAACAATTTTGAATCCTTAAGCATAAACTATTTGATGGTAAAAATATTGTTGGCTATCTTATCTTTTTCTTGAAAAAAATAATTTATCAGGCTATTTAATTACAAATCCCGATCTGCATCAAGCAAATCGGGATTCAAATATTATAAAGGTGTATACCTAAATTTTAATTCTGCAATAGGTGTGGGTATTGTTTATTTCTTTTCTGGAATGACAGTATTTTAGAATTCTGAATAATGCCTTTCTTTATTTCGATAGCTTTTGAAATTGGGTCGTTTTCTTCCCAGACTTTCGATCCTCCAATAATAATAGGTAGAAATGGGAGTATGGCTTCTGAAATTTCCCATGATGCAGATTGCCAATAATAACTAGGACTATGATCGACTGAATAATAGTATTTGCCTTCAGATTCAAACATAGGGGCTTCAAAAGTAGTCGGTTTAGCACACCAAAAACCCATGTCTTCATCGCAACTGATATCGATAATAAGGGTGCCTTTCATTAATTTGTCTGAATCCTCTTTTGGGACAAACATGATAGGATGTTCCGTATCTTGAAGGATACCATTTACAATGATATCTACATCTGACAAAACTTCAGAAAAGGGAAGCGTACTACCGTCAGGTTCAACTGAAAGCAATTGACCTGAGTCGTCATTTTTCATTTGTTTGAATGATATACCCGGCAGTTGATCACTCACATCAGTTGATATTCTATTGGTATAAACGGTTATGTCTTGAATACCTTGACCTTGTAAAGCATATACAGCACCTCGACTAACCGAGCCAAAGCTTAGTACAACTGCCTTTCTTGATTTACCATAGTGGCCCGCAATTCCAACAAGACTCAATGCGTGATTGACTCCGGCATAGCCTGCCATTTCGTTGTTTTTATAAAAAACATGCATGTTCTTATCACCTGAATTGCTCCAGGTAAACATTTCTTCCCAGGCAATGAGGGTTAATTTTCGATCGATTGAGATCTGTGTGATATCTTTTTGTTGTACACAATGTGGCCAACCCCATACAACAGCACCTTCTCTTACTTGAGATAAATCGGATGCTAATGGTTTAGGCATGAGTACACAATCAAAACTGTTCAATATTTCTTTTCTTAAAGCAACTCTTCCTGATGTGAGTTGAGCAATAGTATGATCATCTACGCCAAATCTTAGGCCATAGCTTTTTTCAAAAGTCATTTGTTTTCGTAATTCGATGGGAATACGTTCAATGTGTTCTGGATGAATTGCAACTCGTTCTTCATTTTCTTTTAGTGAGCTGCCGACGATGCCGACAGTTAAAAGTTCTGACATATTGTAGTTGTTGATTACAGAATTTAAAAATTTAAATCTGCTTCATCTGGTATATCTTTGATACCAAACATTTTCTTACATTGTAATGACATCTATGCATTGTGCATAGGGTAGAGGTGTGTTGGAGGATTACTTTTAAGTACGCTCTACCTGTCTTAATTGAGGTGATATTTTAATGTAGAATTCCAAAAGTAATCAATTTATTATATTTTGTTTAATAAATATTAGTTTAAATTAATTATTATTAGGAGATTATAGGGAGGTGTAATATTCTATTGATCAAAACTTATATTTTCTTTCTGAGAGTACGTATACACTATTTTACTGCATAAAAAAATCCCGACCTGCTTGAAGCAAATCGGGATTCATTATATTTTTAGAAATGAGATTTGATTATTTCTTAGGCTGATCTTTTTGCATTTCTACATAATCAGCAGACGATCTGAAATCACCTAGCAGATATTTACAGAAGTATTCTCCGCGTATCCAGAAAGAGTACTCACTCATATTACCGAATCCATGACGTTGGCCAGGGTATAAGAAGAAATCGAATCGCTTATTAGCCTTAATTAAGGCGTTTGCCATTCTGATACTATTACCTGGATGAACATTATCATCGATATCACCTGTTACAATCATCAATTTCCCTTTTAGGTTTTTGGCCAGGCTAGGGTTTGTGTCAATCTTGTATTGGAAAGTGGTGTCGCCTTTTTCACTCACAACTTCTTTTACACCATGGTGTGTTTCACTCCACCAACGGTTGTAAATAGTGTTGTCGTGGTTACCAGCTGCTGATACAGCAACCTTAAAGAAGTCAGGATAAACCAACATCGCAGCTGTGGACATAAATCCACCACCTGAATGACCGAAAATTCCGACCTTATTAACATCGATGAAACTGTGTCTGTCAGCTAATTGCTCAATACCCACTTTTTTATCTTCCAAACCATAATCTCTTAGGTTACCGTAACCGTAGTTGTGGTACCACTTAGAACGTGCTGGATGACCGCCTCGGTTACCTATTGTAACAACGATGAAACCTAACTGAGCCATACGATCAGCTCTATCCATACGAGTAGAGAAGCTCTTATATACTGCTTCGGTTTGAGGACCTGGATAAACGTAAGTCAAAATTGGGTACTTCTTATTAGCATCGAAATCGAATGGCTTATACATCACACCATAAATATCTGTAACACCGTCGCCAGCTTTTACTTTAAAAGTTTCTGGGAACTTGTATCCAGTTTCGAATAAACGTGCTAAATCGGTTTCTTCAAGTTTCATCAATTTAGTTCCTTTGGAGTTGTAAAGCTCAGATACAGGAGCAGAGTCAACTCTCGAAGAATTGTTCACGAAATAATGAGTTTGATCGTTCAAGTTTATTTTGTGATCAAAATCACCCTTATTAAGAAGCTTTAAACCAGTACCATCAAAGTTTACACGATAAAGGTGTGAGTAATAAGGATCTTCACCTTTTTCGCGAGCATTACCTGTGAAATATAGAACACGGTTCTTTTCATCTACACCTTGAATTCTATCACAATGCCATGCACCTGAAGTGATTTGCTTCTTCATTTTCCCAGCCTTGTCATAAAGATAGAAATGTGCCCAACCATCACGTTCTGACCAATGAATCATTTCATTGCCATTATTTACTAGTGCAAATGGACTTCTTGATATATAGGTATTCAAACGCTCTTCGATAAGGATGTTTACTTCACCAGTTGTGGTGTTAGCAGTACAAATATCCACACGTTTCATATCACGACTTGTGCGCTTAAAGTATAGCAGGTCGTTACCTTTATTAATCCATTTCGAGAATTTCACCTCATCAGCTTCGTTACGCTTTTTTCTTGGGGCTGTTAAAATCGAAATTGTCTGATCTTTGAAAGCATTGGCTTTCAATTTAATAGATTCTTTGGTTTCCCAATCAAAAACCTGAAGTTCGTATTGAGGTGCTTCTTTTTCACCCGGCATATGGTATTTATAGCTTTCAAGTGTAGGACGACCCTTGGCTACTGAGTTGATAACCCATAGATCTTTCACTTCACGCTCGTCTTCACGAGTTAAAGCAAATTTCTTTGAATCAGAAGAGAAAGTCACGTACGCATCTTTTCTTTTATCTTTATTCTCTAACTTCTCTTTGTTTGTTTTACCATACGAGTTGGTTCCATAGCAATAATGCTCAACACCATCTGTAGTCAACTCATGCTCTACAATAGTAGAGTCTTTCTCATTTTTTTGAGCCTTCTTGTAATTCTCAGCATCCATCCAATATAGGTTGTGATGCTTAGCGAAAATAACATACTCCTGGTTAGGCGCTACAGATGCCCATTTTTTTTGCTCAAGCGGTTTTTTAAACTCATCAAGAAGATTAAGTTTTTTCGAAGCTAATGTGTATTCAAAATGCCACACTTTATCAACCATTTTCTTTTTGGCATTTTCCTTTTTATCGCCATCTTCATCTTTCTTCTCTTCTTGCTTATCGCCATCTTCATCTTTTTCCTCTTCTTCAACCAGTTTACTCTTTACCTGAAACTGAATCGCTTTTTCGTTTTGGATGAATTTAAGCTTACTGATGTACATGTGTTGTGCATCAAATGGATCACCAGTTAAACGGCTCATATCTGCAGCCATTTTTACGCCATTAAATAATTCGCGTTTGCTGCTCTTTACAGGATCGACCAAATTGTAGAACTGGCCTTCTGAAGTACGGTAAGTGTACCAGAATTTTTCTCCACCTTTAAGCCAGTGTGGTCGAACACTGGTAGAGAATACCATTTTTTTTAATCGGTTTGGCGAAAATTTTGCCGCCAATTCGAAGTTTGCTTTTGTCACAGGTACTTCCTGTGCAAATACACCTAATCCCATTATAATTAATAGGAGTGTGAGTAGGTTTCTTTTCATGTTTGTTGATTTATTGAGTTGTCCAATCCCTCTAAAGTGAGTGATTCTCATTTAAGCCCCCTAAAATAGATAACTGGGCAACATAAAACACTAACAAAGTTCAATTTTCGATAAATAAGATGATTGGCGGGATGTAATGGAATTAATTGATGAGAAATTTTGAATCTGGTGTCCGAAAGGGGATTCTACAATTACCCTTTATCAGGAGATCGCAGAATGTTTATAAACGGCTAATTGATACCTTAGTATGCTGTTTATTTAATTTTAAATTGTCTGATTAGGAAAGAAATTAATGAGTCATCTAAGCTACCAATCGGTATTAATGTTTTTTTATGTGAAATCAATAAAGTATTAATACTCTATATGGGTATCTAAAAAAAATGAAATTTTAAACCAGCTAAGTAGGTTTACTCATCTGATTAAATGTCAGATGAGTAAGTTTTTTTTTAGTATATTCTCCAGGCAATTAAGCCTACTAGAAATAAACAACAATAGATTGAAGCCGTTATTATAGTAAGGATTCGTGAAGATCTGTTTATGTGCGCTTGCCTTTTTATAATATATAAGGATAAGCTCAAACCAATTAAAGGAAGTAAAATTGCTACCATACTAATTGTTGGTGATACAACTGATGCTAAAAAATCATTGTTGAGTAAATCAGGATTTTTAATGATTCGATTTGCTGAATCAATACCTTTAGGGTCTAAGATTGCCAAATTCCAATAAGGAATTCTTGATGTTGTTTTAAGCAATGCTTTAAGAACATGCATACTGGCTGCAATGGGTAATATAGCTAATACAAGTTGAGTAAAGGCACTTTTCCAATTTTCATTAGCGACTAGTCTTTTTGCAAAGGCTAAAAAAGAGTAAAATGCCAACGGGAATATAATAAATAAGATGATTGCTTTTATTGTACCATTAAAATTCGCGGGCACTTGAAAAGCTTCATTAGCATACTTAGGTAAAGCCATCAGAATTTTCTTACTAACAGCCCATTCAGAAAGGATTTCATAAATAACAAAAGCACTTACCATCATAAAGAATGTGATTTCTGGCCATGACAGTTTTAAGCTTTGATTTAATTTGAATCCAGACTTTGGTTTTTGAAATACGACATTATTATGAGGGCAAGCTTTAAAGCATTGACCGCATAAAATACAATCACGGCCATCTTTAATTGTAGCAGGATATAAGCCCGAAGTGCAAGATCGTCCAATAAATTTATACTGGTTTATTTTGCTTATACAGTCTTTAGTTTTACACGTGTAACAAGTATTAGAATCAATTACACCTACTTTTTTTGGAGATAATAAGGAATATAAACCTAATAAATGACCAATAGGACAGATATAGGTGCAAAAGGTTCGTTTTTCATAAATGAAACCAATTAGCACAGCAATTGATAATAATACAAGCATATAGATTGCCATATACTGTGGTATTCTATGAATTGCCAATGTGTGAATGCCAATAATTAAAATCAGAGCATAAAATAAGGTAATTAACCAGCCTGACTTAATCAATTTTCCAGGTTTCTTTCTTAATCCAATTTTACTAAAAAAGGATGTAATGAGTTCCATAGGACAGATACTACACCAAAAACGTCCTAAGAAAATGGCAGTAAGAATAATTAAAGGCCACCAATAAGACCAGATAACGAGATTGGATAGATTGGTATTTCTAAGAATTATTGCAAATTTTGGATTGTGAGTCGTGACACCTATTCCTCCCAAAATTAAAAAAATAAAAATAAAAAGGGTGAAAAATTGTAGACCTGCGAGCAGGTATTTAGACTTAAGGATTCTATTAATCATTATTGTTTTTTAAAATTAAACGTATCGATATAGTTTTACTGAATGCAGTAAATTAGATGTTTAATTAAAAAAAGGAGGGGCTTTAGAAGAGTAGGTATGTATAATGAATAAGATACTATTTAAAATTTCCGCAAGGATGTTGTAATTATCTATACAGGAGGGTGTTATGGATTCTTGGTAAGCCTTCTCTTGGGAAAAGAGTTGAATGCTAGTATGGCAAACGGTTGATATATCGTCAAGATTCAATTGATAAAAGGAAGTGTGTATTTTATCACTCGTTTCGTCTTCATGCTCTGAATGATCATTCTCTCCTGAAAAATCGAGTGTAATAAGACCATCTTTTTCATGATGGGTATGGGGTATCGCTTTTTCTACTATTTGTCCTAGATAAAGAACAAAGATTAGAAATGAGGCATATTTTAGAATCCTATTCATGTGAGTATTTAGCTTGAGCGACCAAAATTAAGCTTTTGACCCAGTTTCTTAAGATAGGTTTAATCTTTTTCGATAAGAATTGAATTTATCAGGATGAATACTGATTTATATATGAAGAATGTCATTAAAAATGCCGAGTTTGAATAATTATAACTCGGCATTTAAAATAGTAGAAAAACATCTTTTATAAGATGTTTTTTCCATTCAAAAAGAGTTGGTATTTAATTTCAACACTTGTTTTCATTGTAATAGAAACTGAGCAGTATTTTTCAAAACTTAAGGCTGCCGCTCGTATAACTTTATCGGCTGGAATATCACCTTCCAAATAGATTTTAAGTGTCATGGCTTTAAAAGGTTTTGCCTCCAAAACGTCGTGAGTTTCACCTTCTATTTCAACAGAGTAGGATTTTATAAGCTGACGCTGTTTCTTTAGAATATTAATAATGTCAATAGCAGAGCAGCCACCAACACCCATCATCAAAAGCTCCATTGGACTAGATCCCTGAACGTTCTCAACGCTTGAGTTATCCATTAATACAGGTACGCCACTTGCGCCCTTAGCCTCCATTAAATACTCGTCGTTTATTCTTTTAATACTTACTGTCATTATGAGTCGATTTATATTTTATTTAGTAATTGGTCTGTATTTAATATTTCAGCAAACTCATCTTTTAGATTGGCTAGAGTCGTTTGATGTATTATTTCTGATGTGTATTTTTCACCGTGTATACCAACACGGTCGAAAGTTGCTGTTGCATCTTCAATCAGAATTGTTTCAAAGCCATAGTTGCCCGCCATGCGAGTGGTCGTCGATATGCAATGATTGGTTGTAAGGCCAACAATAACTAGGTGTGTAATACCTTCATTATCTAATCTCTCTTTCAGATCAGTACCAATAAAACCGCTGTTTACATTTTTAATGATAACAGGTTCGCCATCTACAGGTTTGACTTGGTCGCATATTTCGAAACCAGAATGAGATTGATGTAGTAGAGAGTTTGGATCTTGTGAACTATGAATAATGTGATAGATGGGTAATTCTAGCTTTCTCCATTTAGCAAGAATTTGTGCTGCTTTTTCTTCAGCATCCTTATTATTTCTATTGCCACCCCAATAGGCTTCATCATCAAATCCTTTTTGAAGATCGATTAATAATAGAGCGGGTTTGCTTTCTCTTAACTTCATGGCTGTTATTTAAAAGGTTAAAAGTTTAACTATTTCTTCTCTGGAATAAGTGTATTGATCAGATTTTCAAGTACTGGGTTCATATTCATATTATTCCAAACCATTTTTAGTGTTGTTCTTTGTGGTATCTTATTCAATTCTATAAATTTAATCCCCATATCGTAGCCTAGCTTTAGCGAAGTGGGGACTATAGCCACTCCAAACTTATTTTCAACTAATCTGAAAATAGAACTGGCATTAACAGTGTAGTGTGATATAAGAGGAGAGAACTTACTGTGATCGAATATCTGCATCACTTTCTCGTGATAAGATTCACTATAAGAGGAATCAAAAAGAATAAAGGACTCATCCTTAAATTGAATTAAATCCTTAAAGTTAGACTCGTCAAGATTATGATCCTTAGGAAGAACCAGTGAGAAAGTATCTTCAAAAATTGATTGAATATTTATCCCTCTGGGGACACGTTCCATTCTTACGAAACCCAGATCAATTTCCTGATTAAGTAGAGCTTGAATCTGTTTATCGTTGTCCATCTCGTTTAGATTAAAAAGGACATGAGGATGTTTACTTTTATATTTTAAAAGGAGTTCAGGAATAACCTTTTGCATGGCTGAGCCCACATAGCCCAATTTTAAATTCCCATCCATACCATCATTCAACAATTTGGCATGGGTTATAATATCATCTAGCCTATTGAAGGTATTTGTGAGTTCCTTCTGAAGATATAGACCTGCTTTAGTCAATTCGACTTTTCGATTATGTCGCTCGAAAAGACTAATACCCAGATCATTTTCCATCTGTTTAATCTGACGACTCAGGCCAGGTTGCGATATGTACAGGCGTTCTGCAGCTTTTCTAAAGTGTAGATCTTTGGCTAAAGCCAGGAAGTATTTATAATGTCTAAACTCTATTTGATTACTCATGGTTATCAATTCTTGACAAAACTAGTCTTGTTAGGTATCAAAACTAAGAATATCTTTGCAATAATAAAATTTATAAAGAGCAGCCTTAAAAAAGTTAGTAAACTTTTAAGGACAAAAATATTTAGTTTGAATCAATAATTCAAAAAGTATGACATTTCAAGAACAAATTTTGCAAGGTATTCCATCTGAATTACCAGCAAAGAAAGCTTATCCAAAGGATGCTAATAGAGCACCTAAGAGAAAAGATATTCTATCAGTTGAAGAGAAGCAATTAGCAATTCGTAATGCTTTACGTTATTTCCCAAAGCCTTGGCACAAGGAATTAGCTACTGAATTTGCTCAGGAATTATTAGACTTTGGTCGCATTTACATGTACCGTTTTAAGCCTGAATATAAGATTTATGCTCGTCCAATTCAGGAGTATCCTGCTAAATCTCAACAAGCTGCAGGTATCATGATGATGATGCAAAACAACTTGGATCCAGCAGTAGCTCAACATCCAGAAGAGTTGATTACCTATGGTGGTAACGGTGCTGTATTCCAAAACTGGGCGCAATACTTGCTTACTATGGAGTATTTAGCGACAATGACTAATGAGCAAACATTAAATATGTACTCAGGTCACCCAATGGGTCTTTTCCCTTCATCTGCAGGTGCTCCTAGAGTAATTGTTACGAATGGTTTAGTTGTACCTAACTACTCGACGCCTGATCATTGGGAGAAATTTAATGCATTAGGTGTTTCACAGTATGGTCAGATGACTGCTGGTTCTTTCATGTACATTGGCCCACAAGGTATTGTTCATGGAACAACGATTACTGTGATGAATGCATTCCGTAAAATCTTGAAAAAAGGAGAGACACCTGCTGGAAAGATATTCTTAACTGCTGGTTTAGGTGGTATGAGTGGTGCTCAGCCAAAAGCGGGTAATATTGCTGGATGTATCACTATTGCTGCAGAGGTGAATGCTAAGGCGGCTACTAAGCGTCATGAGCAAGGTTGGGTTGATGTATTAGTTGATAATATGGATGACTTAATTACTCGAGTGAAACAAGCTCAAGAAACGAAGGAAGTTGTTTCAATAGCCTTTATTGGTAATATCGTTGATGTTTGGGAGCGTTTCGATCAAGAGAATATCTTTATCCACATTGGTTCTGACCAGACTTCGCTACATATTCCATGGACAGGTGGTTACTATCCAGCTGATACATCATACGAAGAGTCGAATCGTTTGATCCGTGAAGAGCCAGAAGTATTTAAAGAGAAAGTACAAGCAACATTACGTCGTCACGCAGGTGCAGTAAATAATCACACAGCTAAAGGAACTTATTTCTTCGATTATGGAAATGCATTCCTATTGGAAGCTTCTCGTGCCGGTGCTGATATAATGGCAGAAAATGGCATTGATTTCAGATACAAATCTTACGTTCAGGATATCTTAGGCCCTATGTGTTTCGACTACGGTTTCGGACCATTCCGTTGGGTTTGTGCTTCAGGTAAGCCAGAAGATTTGGATCAAACTGATGAAATTGCAATGCAGGTTCTTCAAGAGATCAAAGAGAATTCTCCAGAAGAGATTCAATTGCAAATGCAAGATAACATCACTTGGATTAAGGAAGCTAAGCAAAATAAAATGGTTGTGGGATCTCAGGCTCGTATTCTATATGCTGATGCTGAAGGACGTTCTAAGATTGCTGAAGCATTCAATAACGCTATTGCATCAGGTAAGATTGGTCCAGTTGTTCTGGGTCGTGATCATCATGATGTAAGTGGAACTGACTCACCATACAGAGAAACCTCAAATATTTATGATGGTTCTAAGTTTACCGCTGATATGTCTATTCACAATGTGATTGGTGATAGTTTTAGAGGTGCGACCTGGGTATCTATCCACAATGGTGGTGGTGTAGGTTGGGGTGAAGTTATGAACGGTGGTTTCGGTATGTTACTTGATGGAACTCCAGAAGCTGATGCTCGTCTTAAAAGCATGTTGTTTTACGATGTAAACAATGGTATTGCACGTCGCTCATGGGCTAGAAATGATGAAGCTATATTTGCTATCAAACGTGAGATGGAACGTCGTCCTGACCTAAAGGTGACTTTGCCTAACCTTGTTGAAGATAATTTGTTAACTGACCTTTTCTAAGATTAGTTTTGTATAAATAAAGGAAATGGGTTCAGATGCGTTCTGAGCCCATTTTTTATATCTATCATTTTGGTATTGAGTTAATCGTTAGATGCAGATTAATTATGATCTGGGATAATTGGAATAAATATAAAATCATATTTTATCAGTGTCAGTAAGCTTAGATATATTGTAGTAAAAAAAAGAATTTGGATAAGTTCAGACCCTATATCTTTAAACATAAGTTCAAAACCATAATAGAATGAAAAATGAAATGAATCTCATCCAAAACTATGGATGAGATTTTTTATTAAGGATGGATATAAATAGATGTATATAAAGGCTGTATAGTAGGTATTCTCTAACTATCTTTTGATAAAATAGTCGTAAATTTATAGGAGCTTTGATTGATATGAATTGATAAAATAGAAAGGATATTCAGCTAATATTTAAAACAATGAATATTCAAAGACAAAATTTAATGAAATGGCTGACTTTGGCATTGATGATATGCCTAATGTGTGGCGTGAATTCGTGTAGTAGTAGCAGTAATGGGGACGATGATGATGATGTTATTATTATAACATCACCTTATGTGGGTACTTGGGAGCGTACGGATATTGCTGGACTTGAAAAACAAGTGATGGTGATTACTGAGAGTAATTTAGAAATGACTATAAAAATCTATGTTGAAGATGTATGGATAGATTCTATAGTTGCTGAAGCTAGTTTTACGGTGAATGGTAATACTATTACGCTTACTATTAACAGAATTGGTATGCTTAATGATGAAATGACAGGTTTTGATTACTATACCCCTAATGATAGTGATTGGGATTTGATCTTAGAAGGGGAGTTAGAAATTGATGAAATTTTCATAATTAAGTTTGTAGTTACTGGTAATCAACTTTTGATCATATCAGATGATAATGAAGATGGTGTTTTTGATGCTATTGAAGAGGGGGAGACCTTTACTAAAGTTTAGCAGAATAAAATCAGTATTCGATTATTTTTTTAGAAATGAGAAATGTGCTCAGAGATGTTCTGAGCACATTTTTTAGTTTACGGCTTATGCAAAAGCAATTAGATACAGATTATGGATGATCTCTTTATGATTTTCTGAGCAAAGCTCATTTTTAAATATCGAACTCCTTTAAAAATTGAGTAAGTGAGTCATTTAATTGGCTTATTGCTAGGCTACAATTATTCCAAGCCAACACGCAACATCTTAACTAAATTATATGAATCATCCAATTTCAAAAATGGATACTCAATCTTGCTGAGAAAAAGACCATTGGGATACGCAGGTTGTTTCTCTTTATAATCTTTTTCCTGATTCAAAATTTCCCTAAACTCATCTACAGTCATTTCACCACGCCCGACTTTCAACAAAAAGAAAATGCAAATTCTAATCATGCCTCGTAGAAAACGATTGCTGGTGATAGTGAATCGCATGCGTCCCTGTTCTTCATTCATAAACAATTCACAATTGCTTATTTGGCACAAAGTATTTTTGTATAAATCTGGTTGCTTGCACAGCGCTTTAAAGTCTCTAGTTTCAAGGATAAGAGCCGCAGCCTTTTTCATTAAGTCGAAGTCTAAGACCCAGTTCTCATAGAGGGAGCTGTTATGAAAGAGGATCGGGTTTTTGTTCCAATGAATAAAATAATCGTAGGTGCGTGCTACAGCATCATAACGACAATGTTGATCTTCATTAACTTCGAAGACTTCAAAAACCGCAATGCTAGTGGGTAAGTTCTTATTCAGTAGAAATTTTAAATCGAATAGGGGAGCTTCATCAAGATAGATGTGAATGACATATTGACTGGCGTGAACACCAGCATCGGTACGACCGCAACCATAAACGCTTATACTTTTCTTAAAGAGCCGAAAGAGCGCTTGCTCTATAACTTCTTGAATCGTGTTTTGAGTGTTCTTTTGCTGCTGCCAACCACTGAAGCTGCTGCCATCGAATCCTAAGTGTATGAAATATTGCATCTGTATATTTAGAAAAAAAACAAATTTAGTTATTGTAAATATGTTATGACCTAAAAAAGTATGATAGTTATTATATATTTTATTTTTGATCAGCTTCGAAAAGCTGTATTAGAATTTTTGAATCAGGAGGATTCCTGCAAATATTAAAAGCACACCAGCAATTCGACCCCAGTTGACAGGTTGAACAGGCACACCAAAGAAACCAAAGTGATCTAATGCCAAAGAGAAAACCATTTGTCCTGCTATTATTAGACCAAAACTAAGAGCTGCTCCCAATCGGGGAACTAGAAAAATGATGGATGTCACATAAATAGAACCCATAAGACCACCTACCCATGCGTGTGCAGGTGCCTCTTTAATGGCTAGCATTATATTATTTGGGGTACGTGTTCCTATGATCACCAATAGTAAAATAAAGCCACCCACAATAAAATTGACGAGTGCCGCCATAACCGGTGCCTTTAAGAAAGTACCCAATTTAGCATTAATACTTGCCTGAATGGGTAATAAACAGCCAACAGTAAGAGCCAATAACATTAGAAAATATCTCATATTTGATTTTAAATTTGGCCACAAACTTAGCTAATTTCTAAAGATTCTGAGAGGAAAAGGTGAGAGAGAGCTTCCCCCCTTCACCTTTAGGATAGATCCATTTAATATCAATCCAATAGTTCAGCTATTTCAAAACAATTAAATATAATCCTTTTGAATTTCTAATCCTTTTTCTTTTAGTTCTTGTGTTACTTTCCTTAAGAGCTTTACTTTCTGATTTAAAGGCAAAAACGCAGATTTGAAACCATTCGTAATTAGATACTTTATTTCTTTGGGGCTGAAGTTGAATTCTTTGATTGCCAATAAGTATTCGTCGGTAAGCGTTGTTTTTGAAATTAATCGATTATCCGTGTTAATGGTTACTCTTAAGCCCATATCAAAATAAAACTTGATAGGATGTCTGGAATAGGATTCTATCGCTTTAGTTTGAAGATTTGAGGTAATACACATCTCAAGGGGTATTCTATGATCATTGACATAGTTGAGCAGGTCGCCATCTTCTTTTAGTCTTGTACCATGGCCAATTCTATTGGCTCTAACATGATGCAGTGCCTGATGTATAGATTCCGGGCCATAAGCTTCACCTGCATGCACAGTTGTGTTAATATTGTTATTTATAATCAGGTAAAAGGCTTCCTTATGATATTTTGCAGGGAAATTTCTTTCGGCTCCAGCAAGATCAAATCCTACAACACCATAGTTTTTATAGGCAACACAAAGTTCAGCCAGTATGTTTGTTGTCTCAGGACTTAAATGACGTAATCCACATATGATGATTCCAATGGTGATATCGAAATCTTTTTCAGCTCTGTTTTTTCCATCCAATACAGCCTCAACAACCTTGCTAAGGGACAAACCACCATCTACGTGAAGAATAGGAGAGAATCGAACTTCTAAATATCTGATGTTTTCATCTGCACAATCTTCAGCCAATTCGTAAGTAGCACGTTCTAATGCCTCTTTGGTTTGAAGAACCGAACAGGTAATATCAAATGGTCTTAGATAATCGGTTAAGCTTTTACAATTGTTACCAACTTCTAAAATTTGCCTTAATTTATCTGGATTTTCTTCGGGTAAAACAACCTTATTTATTGCTGCAAGCTCAATAATGGTTTCAACGCGCATTGATCCATCTAAATGACAATGTAGTTCAGCTTTGGGTAAGCTTTTTATGAATTCTCGTGTAAGTTCCACTCTTTAATTATTTTGTTAATAGAAAATAGCTTAGTTTCTAAAAATAAAATGGTTGCGGTTTAAGATTGATAACAGAATTAGGCTGGTAGTTATCTTAAAACCTCTACAAAGATATCACTAAATTTTAAAATGATAGAGTCATTCTAAATTGGCTGCGATTTTCACCTTTGTTTTTTTGTAGAGCCTTGCATAATTGAATAAAAGACAGCAAATTGCGAAGATCAATTTATAACTAACTTAAAATCATTCCCCAATATGAAACCTTACGCTCTAGCCTTATTACTTAGTTGTTGTCTGTTTGCTTGTTCAAAACCAGAATACCCAATTGTAGAAATAGAAACTATTTTGGGATCCATTGAATTAGAAATCTATGAGAACAAAGCACCTATTACGGCAAAGCATTTTTCATCAAATGTTGACAATCAGGTTTTTGATAAAGCTTGTTTTTATAGAGTGGTTCATATGGACAATCAAGAAGGGAGAGATATTAAAATTGAAGTGATACAGGGTGGTTTATTTCATGATTCAATCGTTGATATAATGCCAACTATCAAACATGAATCAACGAATAAAACAGGAATATTGCACTTAGATGGTGTTATTTCTATGGCTAGGAATAAGCCTGGAACGGCTTGTACAGAATTCTTTATTTGTGTAGGTGATCAGCCACATTTGGATGCGGGTGGACTTCGGAATTCCGATAATGAAGGCTTTGCTGCTTTTGGAAGAGTGATAAAGGGTATGGATGTTGTTAGAAAGATTCAAAAGCAAAGAGAAGAAAATCAGATGCTGATTGAACGTATTCCTATAAGTGTTATGAATAGAAAATAGATATTCTGACTATTAGCTACAGTATGAAGATGTGTGGGAGAGAATTAACGGTTTTGTTAGGTCCATACGGATTAATAAAACCGTTATTCACATACCACTTTGATGCTTCTTTAAATATGACTTGAAATAAACAATAAAATACAAATTAAACACATCAAATATAATGCGACACCAGCTATTGTTGCTTTATTGATCTTTAAATTTTTAGGCATGCTGTTTATTTTGTGTGAACAGTTTTTTAACTTGATTTCGTCTATTCAATAACCACTTTAATATTCCCCCAACAGGACAAAAGAATCGGCAAAAAAAGTTTGAAAAGAACAATGCTCCTATAAGTGAAGTAGGTAAAATATACCATTGAACTCCAGCTCCTTTTAAGGAAAATAGCATGGCAAAAGGTTCGTAAGATGATACACTTGGGTTTTTGGATATAAAAATCAGAATCAGAGATAGCCAAATTAATAGGTTTGGAGTCTGAGATAAAACTTTCCCTAATGATTTATTCATGTTAATATTTATTCCTGAAATCTGATGCAAAAGCATTTGACTCGCTCTGAATGGACAAATGGCTGTACAATAAACATTCTTCCCCCATACAATTACCAAACTAAGTGTTCCAGCAACTAGCAACCACCAGCTTAAGTGAGAGTGAATATCAGGGAAATATCCCAGTAGTATACGTCCAAAGTGTGTTAATGACAGCGATGCATTAAACAGAAAACCGATGAATACCAAGCCAAGGAATAGATTTAAATAAATCAACTTCTTTTGCTTTAGATAAATGGCTAAAAAACCAATCAATATAATTAAAAATACAATGCCTTCTTTTAGAGATAAATGCCATTTTACCTCAATTTTAGGTGTTTGAGTTTTAAAAACGCTTTTCGCAATTAGATAAGAGGCATTACGAGCAGCATTGGCAATGGCCAATGAACTTACAGTTGCTCCCGATACGGCATCCACATCTTTTTTTAGTTGGAATTGGTCAGTTAGTCTCTTCCCATCGTATTGTTGGTAATATTTTTTGTTTGAAAGTTTTGCAACAAATGAAGGTGTTTCAAAACTCTTCATCAACTCTGCTTTTATTATATTTCCTGTGTTATTACTAAGAATAGCGACTTGCAAAGGACCACCATATCCTTGTGATGATCCTGTTGCTAAATAGCCCAATAGAGTATCAGCCTGGTAAATTGGATAGACAGCTTCTTTCGCTTCTCCCAAACTAATATCTGTAGCTTGTAATATTTTTAAATGCTCAAGTTGCTGAGAGTTATCGATGAAAATCACCCCATAACAGAAAGCTATGCCTAGACTTATCCAGGCAAACCAATTGATATATTTCTTCATGTATTATTCTAAATCCTTATTAATAGAGATCGAAGTCACGCTAATGCGTGACTTCGATATTCAATAGAACAAAAACTAGTTGCTTGTTGCTTTTTTAAGAGTCAATTTTCTTCCTAGTACCAAAAATATGATTGCAGGTATCACGAAAACAACGAGTCCCATACTTGCTGCTCGTGGTTCACCTTCAAGTATGGAACTACAGCTCCATGCTATTCCGAAGATAAAAAGGAAAATACCAAGGCATATACTTAACCAAGTTCCCCAATTGAATTTGAATTTTGTGTTGTAGTAATAAATTGTTCCCATAGCTAGAGTTGTGATAACGCCTAAGGAAAAAAATAGGATCTCTATTCCTGAAAATATCATAGTTTTAAATTTATTAATGATTTCTATACTGGTAATTTATGAGTTGAAGAGAGGCCTAATGGCCATCGTAGCTTTTACCATCAGGACTATAGAATTTCTTTATAGATTCCTTGTCTTCAACGTTACCATATCCAAATAACTCGTCCATCTCACGCATAAGGTCGTGGACAGGTCCTGGCATTGCAGCAGTAATGCTATCAACTAATCTGTGATGCCAGAAATCAGGTTTGTTATAAGGACAGGCGGTCATACACATACCACAATCGTCACCCAGTTCGCCCCACAACTTGAAGCATTTTTTCGCATCAACATGGTATTTTTTAACACCTTTAACATTATACCAGGCATTATCCTTATTCTCATGAGTTGGATCAAAGGAAGGTTCTTTATCGTAGGAAATAGCTTTCGTCGGGCAAACATCAGCACAGCGCATACAGCTTTTGCAAAAATCCATCACTCCAAATGATTTGGGTTTATCGTATTCTACAAAATCAAAATCGGTGTATACTTTAGCTAATCGAACACGTGGTCCGTATTTGTAGGATACCATCTGACCTAAGCGTGAATTTTCGCCTAAACCAGCAGCTATGCCATAAGGAACGCTTAAGCCCATATCATTGCCTGCCGAAACAGCCTGATAACCCAGATTTTTTAAGTAAACGGATAATTGGTAGGGTACTTCGGCCATTCTTGAGTATCCTGCACCTGCAGCAGCACTACCTACGTAGGATGGCGAAGCTGAAATGCCTTCATAGTCCATTTCGAATGCCATAACTATAACTGTTTTGGGAACAAAAGGGAAGTCGCTCCAATCGGTAACAAATTTATCAGGACCCCAGTTTTTTAGCTCCTCAAGTTGTTCTGGACTTGGTGGTCCGGCAAAAGCCTTACGTGCTAGAGGAGGTATAGGATTTAAGAACTTACTGTAATCCCATCTTTCGTCTCTACGTGTAATTCCAACAAGGTCGGCTCCAAATAATTTAGCAGCTCTTTTAATTTGATTAGCAGCTTCTTGCTTACTGTCAAATTCGACTTTTTCTTTAACGACATAATCGTTATCGAAAAGGGCATGTGGATTTTTTTGAGTTTTCTGTTCCCAGGCATTTACACCAAAGTCTGGAATTGCAGCAGGACTTGGCCCTGCAGCAAAATTATTCATGGCCCAGGCTCCAGCAAAAAGAGCTTTGTCTGCTTGAGTGTATCCCACTTTGGAGTTGTCGTAAGCAAAATTCATCTTCTGAACAAAGGCTTGCCCATCTGCAACAATTTCATCTTCCACATCATCTCCAATGGCTTTCACAGCATCAACAAAAAACGAACGTGCCTGAACATGATCCCAGTTGCGAGGTGGTACGTAATCATCACGTACCTCAACAGGAAAATCGTCGTGAGTTGTGACTAATTTTTTGACAAGGTGTTTATCTAGCTTATTGGCTGCAGTTTTTTGAGGTATTGATGTTAATGCAGTTGCACCAACAACAGCAGATACTCCTCCAATTTTTAAAAAATCCCTTCTATTAAGGTTTGATGGCTTTTCGCTTTTACTCATAGCTTCAAAATTTTTGTTCCAGTTCAAAACTGCACTTAAAACCTTGATTTAGCGACAGAGCCAATAATTTCGGACGTATGCCAATTAATTAAGACGAGGGGTATTTTGACCTATGTGAATTTTTAAGGCTTAGCTGAATCCTTAATGTATTGAGAAGGTGTTTTTCCAGTGAATTTTTTAAAGGCAGCATTGAAAGTTGCCTTCGATTTAAATCCAGATTCAAATGCCATTGCCAATATCGTGAAATTTTGGTATTCTGTTATTTTAGAAATTCTTTTGAATTCTTCCACTCGGTAATTGTTAATGTAATCATTGAAAGTTTGATTCATTAATCCATTAAGGGTTTCGGATATTTCATGTGTGGGAATTTGGCATTCTTTAGAGAAGTGAGTTAGATTGAAGTCTGAATCTAAGTAAGGTTTAATTTCTTTCATGATCTGATTCATCTTCAGGACATTTTCTTCAGCCAGAGTACGTGTTAATTTAGATTTATCGTATTTCTTAAATCCCCCCAAACCAACTTTTTCGGTACTCAAATGTAAACTTTTGGGTTCGCTCACAATGACGTAACTGATAGCATATCCCAAAATTACCAGAAAACCCAAATTTATAATGTCCATAGTGGCCTCAGTACCTTGAATAAAAAGGGGAAGGTTTATTTTAAAAACTAAAATGACAAAATGAATTGTCATCATGATACAAAGTAACCTGATTAGAATCGTTCTTTTTTTATTGTAGTTAAAGATGTTTAATGAAAATCCTTTAATCTGATAAAAGTTCCCTATCATCTTTAGAATTAGGATTGGATAAATCAGATAGAGGGATATGAGGACATTCTTTGCAATTAATAAGAGGGTGGTTTTATGTGAATCCGTATTAAGATATGAGACGAAAATAAGGCCATTAATTAAATGTGGAATTAGATGTAATAGACTGACTTTTGTGAATTTAAGCTTTCCATATAATACGGACATGACATAGTAATATACCATAAGTGGGGCTATTGTAGCAATAGGTACTACAACAAAAGGCCAGTTAGAATCTAAATCGATTAAACCCTTGTAGAAGAAATAGTAATAAATGTAGTGAGTTATTATATTTAATAACACAAGCTTAAGAATTAGATTGGGTAATGTTCTGAATTTTGCGCGTAGTAATATAATAATGAGGCCAATAATTTGAGCTCCACAAAAAAGTATTAAATAGGGTATATTCATAAAAAGTATAAGGCTTTAGATTCTGGAAAAATAAAGCAATAATTTTATAAAAGCAATTTCCTTACCATATTGTCTAGAAGAGATTATTAATGTCCGATTTTGTCATGATTTAATAATCAACAAGCTTGAGTTGTAGGTGTTTTAGAAAGAGATTAATACATTTTTTTCACACTCTGGTTTGTTTGATATATTCTCAACTTGGCAATAACTCTTTTATTATGTAGAGTCGTTCTATTTTACACGGGATTATGATTTTGCTTGATATTTAGATACTGTTTAATTGAGATAATTCTTAATTTCGATAGTATTTCATTTGTGAGAGCACATTACTAACCTATAGGGTATGTATTGTGCACTCACAAATTCGATATATTAAAAATATAGGCACTTGTGTATATTCTAACAAGTTAGGCACAATTTCAACACACATTTAATGAAATACTCTAGGAATCAAATAAAGAAGGCGGGTCGAATTTTTAAGGAGAAACTTGAAGCCACGGAGACTGATATATTACTCGCTGAAGATATTCTAACCTATTGGAGAACCATACATGGTAAATTAATTGAAGAATTTCAAAAGGATATTAATGAAAAAGTAATTGAAATTGACAATACTGCTTTTATCGCAAAAAGATTAAAAAGGAGTCCATCAATTATTAAAAAATTGAAGCGTTTAAATAATCTTCAACTTTCAACAATGCAAGATATTGCAGGAATTAGAGTTGTTGTTTCTTCACTAAGTAAAGTTAGGAAATTGGTCAAGTCATTAAAATCAGGTGCATTTGAAGAGCAATTTAAACATGAAGATGATTATCTAGCATCCCCAAAGAGAAGTGGTTATCGAGGAATTCACCTAATTTACAAATTTAAAAATGAAGACATTCCTGAATTACATGGGCTTTTGATTGAAGTTCAAATTAGAACGTCTAAACAACATGCATGGGCAACTTCTGTTGAAACAATGGGTACATATTTGAATAGTCATTTGAAATTCAATGAGGGTAAACCCAAGTGGCTTAATTACTTTGCGTTGACAAGTTCTGCTTTTGCGTATATTGAAAAAACAAACCTGGTCCCACAGTATTCTGAATTATCCGAATTTGAAACGTATAAAAGGGCTATCTATGAATATAATTATAATAAAATTGAAGAAAGTTTAGAAGCCTATTCTGTAGTTTCTGATATTATTTGTGATAAGAAAAATTCGGACAAAAATTATCATTTAATTATACTAGATGTTATCAAAAAGAAAATAACTATTTCAAGCTTTTCAATTCCAGAGTTAGAAAAAGCAAATGAATACTACACCAGTTTAGAACGTGAGTTTCAAAATGATGATAATATGCAAATTGTATTAGTATCAACAGTTAATGTTAAAGAATTAAGAGAAGCTTATCCTAATTATTTTCTAGACACTAAAGAGTTCATCAAAAATATGCATACAATAAAAAGAAGATATAATAAGATTAAAAAAAGTGCCTAATAAAAGCTAAATTTCATGGGCGGTAACGCTCAATTTGAAAGTTTAGCTCAATTAATAAACGCCAGCAAGCCAATTCAATGACTCACTTACTCTATTTTCCAAGGAGTTCGAGATTTTAAAATGGGGTTTGCTCAAAATATAAGTAAATAAATTCGGCTTGCTTGCGGGTTACTCACTTCGTTTCGTGAGCTCTCTTTGGTCGGTAGATAAGGCAACACTTTAATCGCCCACACAACTAAGCAAGACCGTTGTGTGGCATATGAAAAAAGAGTCAACTGCACAAATAGCACATTTAGTTTCAACAAAACACGAGCAAACCCTTAAAAACCAAAGAGCTATTTTTCACCATCACTCGATATTATGATGAATGAAATTCTATATATAGACATTGAGTCCACCAAAAAAGGAAAAATAGAAGATGTTGGCGCAGTTTTCAACGGACAAGAATTGCATGAAAAGCAGCTTGCCAAGCTTGAAAGTTGGATAAATCAAGCAAAATATATCTGTGGTCACAATATAGTTGCACACGACATTCCTTTACTGGAAAGAGTACTAGGAAATGAAATATTTAGAAGTAAAAAAATAGTTGATACACTTCTGTGGTCTCCATTATTATTTAGCGATAATCCATATCACAAGCTTGTAAAAGGATATAAAATAGTTAACGATAGTGATTATAATAACCCTTTGTCAGATTGCAAATTAACCAAGCAATTATTAATAGACGAGCTTAACAAATTCAGTGAATTAGATTCAAACATACAGCAGATTTATGGTAGATTACTTTCTAATTCTAATGCATATTCAGGTTTTTTAGAATTGATTGATTTTCAATTAAACAACATAAATATAAGATCTGAAATAAGTGAATTATTTAAAAACAAAATTTGTGAAAGTGCCAATATTTTTCAATTAGTAAAAAACAATCCTATTGAACTAGCCTACGCTTTTTCACTAATAAACACCAAAGAGGATAAATCTGTATTAGCATATTGGGTAAATAAAACACTTCCTAAAACGCAACAAATACTAGATGACGTAAGGTTTAAGTTTTGTGGTAAGCCAACTTGTACTTATTGCAATTCAAACTTAAACCCTAAAAAAGCTTTACAAAACTATTTTGGATATGAAGACTTTAGAAGCTTTGACCAAGAGGAAGAAATAAGTTTACAAGAAAAAACTGTTAGAGCTGGATTAAGTTCAAAATCATTTGTTGCCGTTTTCCCAACTGGAGGTGGTAAATCACTTACGTTTCAATTACCGGCATTGATGAAGGGGACTTTATCTCGTCAGTTAACGATAGTTATATCCCCCTTGGTGTCCTTAATGAAAGATCAAGTTGAGAACCTTGAAAAGCGTTTTGATATTAATAAGGCAGTAGCCATAAATGGATTGTTATCTCCACTAGAAAGACAAGACGCAATTGAGAGAGTTGAAAAAGGGAGTGTACAATTATTATATCTATCTCCTGAATCTTTGAGATCACCAACGATATTAAGGATTTTAAAACAACGTTCAATAGCTAGATTTGTCATAGATGAAGCACATTGTTTTTCATCTTGGGGACAAGATTTTAGAGTGGATTACTTATACATTGCTGACTTCATTAAAAGCTTAGAGAAAGAAATAATGTCTGGAAAAATTCCTGTTTCTTGTTTTACGGCAACTGCAAAGCCTCAGGTTATTGAGGACATCAAGAAGTATTTTAAAACTAAACTCGACATTGAATTAGACGAATTTGTAACTAGAGCTGGTCGAACAAATTTAAAGTATGAGGTAATAGATATTGAAGATCCTGATCGCAAGATGAATGCCTTATTATCCTTGTTAGATCGTTGTGAAAAGCCCGTAATTATTTATGCATCTAGAATTAAGAGAGTGGAAGAAATACACGGCTTAATAGAAAAAGCGGGGTTTAGTTCTACTTATTTTCATGGAAAGTTGGATAAAGATGTGAAGAAGGAATATATGGATGCTTTTATGAATAATGAAAAAGACATTATTGTAGCAACATCCGCATTTGGGATGGGGGTTGATAAAGATGATGTAAAATCTGTGATCCATTATAATATATCCGATTCTTTAGAAAACTATGTACAAGAAGCCGGACGTGCAGGGCGAGACGAAAAAATAGAAGCTAAATGCTATGTTTTATTTAATGAGCAAGATTTAAACAAGCACTTTAGCTTGTTGCAACAGACCAAAATAAATCAAAAAGAAATTCAACAAATATGGCAAGCACTTAAGTATTTGTCAAAGTTTAGAAAAGATAATAAAATAAGTAATTCTGCTTTGGAAATAGCACAAAAAGCAGGGTGGGATACCGAAATTCAAGAATTAGAAACCAGAGTTAAGACCTCTGTTGCAGCTTTAGAAGATCAAGGGTTCTTAAAACGGACACAAAATTCACCAAGTATATTTGCTAATAGTTTGATGGTTCCAAACATTGATAAAGCTTTAAGGGTAATACGTCAAAGTAAAAATATAACAGAGGCTCAAATTCAACATTGTTCGGGAGTACTGCAACGAATAGTTAAAGAGGATGAGTGCAGAATTGATTACTTAGCAGAAAGAACGGGGTTAAAACTAAAAGAAATACGAGATGTAATTGATATATTAAGAGACCATCAAATTTTAGGAGATGCTAAAGATCTAACCGCATTTATTAATCTGTCTCAATCAAGCAATAGTTCTAAAAGAATACTGGAACGCTATCGGAAAATTGAAATTGTATTGCGTCAATTTGTAAAAAAAGATATTAAAATTTCAATGCGCCAACTAAATCAAAACCTAATTGATGAAGGTGTCGAAAAAACGTCAATTGAAGCGATAAAGAACATTCTTAATTATTGGGAAATAAGAAATTTCATCCATAAAAGGCGTGTTGATCGTGAAAATGATTTATACCAAATAAAAGTTAAACACTATGATTCATTAATTGAGGATATTCAATGGAGGCATGACTTGACCTTAGATGTTTACGAACTTCTCGAGAAATTTTATTTGGAACAAAAGGAAAAACAAAAAGCGCAAGACAGGAAGGAGCTACCTGTAAGTTTTTCAATGTTAGATCTCAAAAATTCCAACCAACTATTTGGGCAGATTAAAGAGGAAGACATTAAACGATATGAGAAAACCTTACTCTTTCTAAATCAGATAAAATCAATAAAACTAGAAGGTGGTTTTATGGTGTCCTACAATAGATTGAATATTGAAGAAATAGACAGATCCATACCAAGGTTCACAAGTGAGAACTTCAAGAAAATGGATCAACATTACCGTTCTAAGACGGAACAGATTCATATTGTTGGTGAATACGCTAAAAGAAGGTTACATAATTATGAATCTGCACTAGGATATGTTAATGACTATTTTAGTCAACCTTATGAGGAGTTTATAGCCAAATATTTTCCCAGACGGAAAAAAGAGATTGGAACTCCATTAACTCCAAAACGACTTGAAGAAATTACAGGTGTTTTAGATATGGATCAAGCACGAATTGTAAATGACGGAAAATCGGAAAATATATTAGTTTTAGCAGGTCCTGGAAGTGGTAAAACCAAGGTGCTGGTTCATAAAATTGCTAGCCTATTATTGCTTGAAGATATTAAGACGGAGCAGTTTTTAATGCTTACATTTTCAAAAGCAGCTTCTTTAGAATTTAGAGCAAGAACGATAAAACTTGTTCCAGAATATTCTGGGCTTATTAAAATCACAACTTTTCATGGTTTCTGTTTTCAATTAATGGGACAGCTGGGAGATTTAAAGAAATCTGAAAACGTAATTAAAGATTGTATTAAAGCAATTAAAGATGAAGAAATTGATATTTCATCTATTACTAATAAAAGCGTATTGCTCCTAGATGAATTTCAAGATGTAAATAAGGTTGAATGGGAACTTATACAAACCATAATAAATAAAGCAGGAAACATAAGAGTAATTGCAGTTGGAGATGATGATCAAAATATTTATAGCTTTAAAGGATCTTCTAACAAAAACATGTTAGAGTTCAAAGAGAAATATAATGCTACAGAATATTCGTTAATTAAAAACTATAGAAGTAGTTCGCACATTGTTCAATTCAATAATGAATTACTTAATAAAATTTCAAATCGATTAAAAACACAAGAATTAGAACCTGTCGATAAACAGTTGGTGTCTAATATTAAATTAATTAGGTACAACACCTCATATTTAGAGAAGTCATTAGCCGAAAGAGTAATTCAAGATAATCATAACGGAACAAGAGCTATACTCGTCAGAACCAATAAACAAGCCTTAATGCTTCGTACATTACTAAATGAATTAGGGCAAAAAACCAGACTTATCACGGGTCTTGAGGGATTTAGCTTAGATCAATTATTTGAATTAAGAACTTTCACCGATCATATTAAACGGAATATCAATGATGCGGGTTTAATTTTTAATAATGTATGGGAGGAAGCAAAGAATAATTTTAAATCAAAACACAATTCTAGTATTCATTTTGCTGTATGTTTAGAGATTATACAAAAGTTTGAACTAAATTATGACAAGCAAAAACAACTAGTAGATTGGTACGAATATATCCGTGAAATAAAAATGGAAGATGCTATAAATGCGAATGCCAATGCAATAATAATTGCAACAATGCATAAATCAAAAGGTAAAGAATTTGATCATGTATATCTACTCTTAGAAGATTATAATTTCAATAGTGATGAGTCAAAACGAGTATTATATGTTGGCTGTTCTAGAGCAAAATTAAGTCTACAGCTACATTGTAATTCTTCATTTTTTGATGAATTTAATACTGATAGGCTGTCGGTAATTAAATTTGAAGGAAAAACAGAAAAACCTAAACATTTTGAATTGATACTTGGACACAAAGACATTGATTTGGGTTCTCAAAAATATTTTAAAACAATAAATAGTATTACAACGCTAAAATCAGGGGATAAACTTAAAAATTATTCTGTCCAGTTTGCGAATAACAAAGGAATAGGATTAGCAAAGCAAGATGGAGGAGAAGTACTTCTATTTTCAAGGCAATTTAGGGATGAAAAGTACAATAAATTTGTAAAGAATGGTTATCAGCTATCAAACGGAAGTGTTGAATATTTAGTTTATTGGTATGATTCTAAGGATGACAAAGAATATAAAGTTGTTTTACCTAAGTTGAAGTTTGATAAAAAAGGAAATCACGAATACAAGAAAAAACAACTTTAGAATCAAATTAATGAAACTGCCAACGCATAAAGCTATACACATTGCCAAGTCGCTCGAAAACGAACAGCACGTACGGTTCTGAGAGAGGCTTAGGGTGAACGGTGAAGCCCTCATGTAGCGAAACGGAATAAACTCCCTTTGCCTACTCGACACAAGACCGTTAGCAACAAGTAAAATAAACTCCCATTAATAATCATGAACAAATGACAAATCAAGAAAATAAATCTTTACAGATAATATTTTAGCCTAACAAAAAGATCAGAAAATATTGAAGAGTTAAATGAGGTGTTGGCAGCCTAGTTTTATATGGAAAAATTTAAAGGAAAATTTCGAATAGAATCTAATCGTGCTAAATTTTGGGATTATTCATTCCCAGCAGATTATTTTATTACCATATGCATCTCGGGTCGTGAGTGTATTTTAGGTGAGATCATTGATGGTAAAATGATTTTGTCGGAATATGGTGAAATCGTTGAAATGGAAATAAAAAAAATACCAGAATACCATAAACGTGCCATTATGAATGTTTGGACTGTTATGCCCAATCATATACATTTTATTGTTTCGTTGGGCGATTATGGTTTCGATAATGGGATATCGGCGATTGATAACGTTATCGTAAACGATACCGTAAAGAAAATTCATGAATTTTCTCTACATCCAACACCATCATCACCGCCGTCACCAACACAATTGATAGAACAATGGTGGATCAACCCTATATATCAACCAAACATCGATGAAATAAAACAATACCGTAAAGAACGCAGGAAAATGATAATCCCTAAAATATTGGGCAAATTCAAACAACAAACATCAAAACAAATAAATATTGTACGTAACACATCAGGCATAAAAAATTGGCAATCCAATTATCATGACCACATCATACGTAATGATGACGAATATCAACGAATAAGAAACTATATTATCAACAACCCCAGAAATTGGAATGACGATAAATTCAAGGCATAAAAAAATCGTGTAGATTGCCGTTCCGTTAGTCTAGCGGAGAATATTTCGATAGCTTAGTAAACACCTCTCATGTCACCGCACGAACGGTTCTGTTAGGGGTTTAGGGGGAATTGAAAATCGACGTAGTCAAATCCCTTTATTAACTCGATATCGAACCTAAGCACTTATGCGATAAGACCGAAAGAACATAGATAAAGCAAACCCAACTCACAAGGGTGGGCTGGGTTTGTTATATAGCTATCGATATGCTTTTTTTTATTTAATGAGTTGTTTGAAATAGGAAGGCGTATTCGTTTCAAAAGTCATTTCTTCATTTGTGTGAGGATGCCTAATTGTTAATGTGGCAGCATGTAGAGCTAAACGTTTTATCCCTACACTTTTTTCACCATAAATTTTATCCCCAGCCACAGGGCAGCCTTGGTCATAAAAATGCACGCGAATTTGATTTTTTCTACCCGTAAACAAATGGATGTGCACTAAACTAAATCGTTCAGATTCTTTAATGACCTTATAGCCCGTTTTGGCAAACTTACCCTTGTCAGCATTTCTAACCGAGAAAACGCGATGAATACTATTCTCTGCTAAATAAGAAGTGATGATGCCTTCTTTCTCACGCATTTTACCTTCTACTACTGCCACGTATTTTTTGCTAAAGCTTTGCCATTCATCTTGAAGGAAGAATTTTGCTTTCTCTGTCTTTGCAAAGACTAAAACACCAGATGTATCTTTATCTAAACGGTGTACAATAAAGATTCTGTTCTTAGATCTCAAACTTCCTTTTTTGACGTATTGACTAAGTAAGAAATAGGCCGTTTTTTCTCTCTCTCTGGCACTAGCCATAGTCAATAAACCACTAACCTTATTTACGACAATAATATCCTGATCTTCGTAAAGAATCGTTAGTCCTTTGGGTTGGTGTTTGCTTGATGGCTTTTTATTTTTCTTCTGAATCTCTTCCATATATATAAATATAAGCACCCTGTTCTCATGTTTGATCGCTTAAAAAAGCGAGGGTGATTGGCTCGGGTTGTTGTATTGAAGCAATTGATTTTCCTTCATTAATTATAATGCAAAGATTGCGCTTTCATTTTGTTTTTCACTCAAAAGGATTTCAAATAGTGTAAAAAAAGTTGAGGAGTGGGGGAAAATGGAACAATTGCATGTTGCGCTTAACCCTTAATAGTCAAAAAAACTCAATTTTATTTATGATTAAAGGCGATGTCAAAATCGCATGTGAGTTTATTAAGGCTGATAAATCTTCGGTGATTTGTCTTTAATAAAAGGTATATAAATAAAATGCTGTAATTGTCTGGCATTATTCGAGTAATAAGCTTTCATAATTAATAATGAGTATGGTTTTTATTAATATAATTTTTAATTTGTTTTAAAGTTATTCTTCAAATTAAGCTTATATTTGATACTAGAATGTCAACAAAAACAATTATACATATCCTTTCTAAAGGCTATCTAAATCTAGATAGTCGTTTGATGCTTTTGTGCATTTTTCCCGATCTGTAATTTTATCCTTTCTATAGATTTTCATCCGATCTATGAATATGTCGTCTAATAATTGACGAGAGTTTGTAGGTGATTGTGGAATTCTCCTTTTGAAATCAAAATGGTTCTTTTTATGAACTATTTAATTGTAGTGCTTTATCACGTTTCAGACTATTAATTTCACTTAAATTATTGAATCAATGGAAGCCTCAGAAATTTATGACAATGACCTTGTTAATAGAAATTGCAAAGATTTTATAGAATTCCCTCAAATTAAATGGTTTAATGCCTACAGAGATGAACAGTTAATTAGCCGTAGATCTGACTTGTTGGAATTCATAAAAGAGAGTATGCTATTTAAGGGTACAAAACCTTTCTATAATCAAATCTCGAAGGGCTGTAAGTTGTGTGGGGCAGGCTTTTGGAGCTGTTTGTTTATAACAGGTAAATGCAATGCGAATTGCTTTTATTGTCCTACATCGCAAACTCACGACGATTTACCTACGACTCAGGGCTTAAGTTTCGAATCTGCTGCAGCATATGCTGAATATGTCAACCATTTTAAGTTTAAAGGTGTTGGATTTAGTGGGGGAGAACCTTTCTTAGTTTATGATAGAGTTGTTGAATTTCTGAAAAAACTGAGGAAAAAATGCTCGCCCGATTTGTATGTTTGGATATATACCAATGGGATATTGGTTGATCAGGTGAAGTTGAAGAAATTGGCCTCGCTGGGCTTAAATGAAATAAGGTTTGATATAGGAGCAACAGACTTTAGCCTCGATAAAGTAAGAATGGCTAAGGGTATTATTGAAAATGTAACGATTGAAATTCCTGCCATTCCTGAGGAATTGGAAAGAATGAAGTTGCTCTTGCCTGAGATGATAAAGGCGGGTGTGACTAACCTTAATCTTCATCAGCTTAGGCTAACGAAATATAATGCACCTAAACTTCTAAAAAGAGACTATACTTATGTTGCCGACGAACGCCCGCTTGTTCTGGAATCGGAAATAATGGCTTTGGAATTGATTAAATATGCTGCCGATTCTCATCTTAAAATAGGAATTAACTATTGCTCTTTCAACTTTAAACATCGCTTCCAGAAAGCAGGATTCCGTTCTCAAATTGCTAATGCTTTAGCCGAAGACTCCGAAATCATAAATTCGAATGGGTTTGTTCGTAATTTGAATGGTCATCAGTTAAATTATGAAAGAATTACCGTGACTGATTTCGATAATCGGAATGGCCTGACACTGGATTTAGAGCATAAAAAATACAGTATAAAGAGAGACGCTATCATGAAAAATATTGAATTGACCTTGCCGCAGTTATCTGAAGTGGAGATATTAATCAGTGAAGGTGACAAGCAAATTCCAAAGGATGAATTTCTATATGAAATATGGAGAATGGAACATATCGAAAATAAACTTCGAAAGTTTTAATTAGAATGCCATACCGAATTATAAAAGGCTCAAAAGCATTTCTTCATGAGTCAATATATAGTCTGCTTCCAGAGGCAAAAGAGTGTATAAAAGAGAGTTTGAGATTTGCTGCTGTAGTAGAGTCACAAACTCTCTTTTATTAGTGGTTTTTGAGGGAATAAAAAGCGAAGTCAAATTTACTATTGTGTCATGATATTTATAGGTTTTAACATGTGTATACATGTAGACATTAATGTGTTGCGTTATATAATATTGAATCTAAATTAAGTTTATTGTTTTGATGTGATGATTGTACATAAAAATAAATACTTATATTAATTGCTTCTTTACTGATAATCATGAGATAGGATTCAAATTAAACCCCAATACCTAGAACATCTTCAAATAAAGGGAGTATCAGAATGATAAATGCCAAACGAGAATTATCAGGGAGGCTTAAACATTAAAAACTAAAGCTATGAAAAAAGTATTTCTATTGTTTTCAATCCTGATTTTTGGATGCTATGGCATGCAATCTATTGCTCAGGATACAGAAAAGGTTCTAGTCCCCAATATCTCTAAGTCATATGAAGGTAAATGTAAAAAAGGTTTGGCTCATGGTAATGGTGAAGCAAAGGGTATAGATACCTATTCAGGACAATTTAAGAAAGGCCTCCCTCAAGGCAATGGAACTTATGTTTGGCAAAATGGGGATTATTACATTGGTCAATGGCATAAAGGACAACGTAGTGGAGAAGGGGAATTCCATACTAAGATTATTGATCGGGATACTGTGTATGCTGGTTTGTGGAAACGAGATAAGTATATTGGACAGAAAACAATACTGCCAACTATAACCTATAAGTCGAGTGTAGATCGATATCGTTTTAAACGAATTGGTGATGGTAATTTAATTAGTATTCAGTTTAAACAGAATGGAACGACAAATACATCAATAACATCTTTAACTGTAGATGGAGATAGTGGCACAGAGGTACAGAAAGGGAACTGTTTTTGTTTTGAGAATTTTGTATTGCCATTTAAATGCTCTATTCGTTATAATACCCCTAGTAAATTGAAGCAAATAAGTTACGAAGCTAGGTTTGAATTTGAAATTACACAAATGGGAAATTGGGAGTTGATTTTGCACAATTAAAGAGAAGTTAACTCGTATTAAGCTATAAGTATTGCATTGCGAAGGCTAGAAGTGTTAATTAAGTCTTAATAATAGACCAAAAACTCTTTTTTTTATTTGGCATCCCAAATAAAAAGCTTTTCTTTGTGCAAAAATTTATCAATTATTAAAAGATTTAAGTTATGACTATTGCTAAAGATAAGGTTGTATCAGTTATATATGAGTTAAAGACTGAGCTTGAAGGTGAGATCATCGAGAAGGCAGTTGCTGAAACTCCATTGACTTTCCATTGTGGTGCAGGACAAATGTTAGAGAAATTCGAAGCTAACCTAATGGGATTATCTGTTGGTGCTGCTTTCGATTTCAAATTGGCTACAGAAGAGGCTTATGGTCTTGCTTCTGAAGAGGCTGTTATCGAGTTACCAAAGAACATTTTTGAGGTAAACGGTGAGTTCGATTCAGAAATGATTAAAGAAGGTAATGTTGTACCAATGCAAGATAATTCAGGACGTCGTATGAACGGTATCGTTCTTGCTCTTGGTGAAGAAACAATTAAGATGGACTTCAATCACCCATTAGCTGGTGACGATTTGTTTTTCAAAGGTGAAGTTATCGAGGTTCGTGAAGCTACTGAAGAAGAAATGGATGCTATTAAAGCTGAAGCTAACGGGTGTGAGCCAGGTGGTTGCGGTGGCGGATGTTCTTGCTAATCCTTTAAGGAAATTATCAGAGTTGAATTGATTCACTCTGTAAAGATATAACCCGGAAGTCATTGACTTTCGGGTTTTCTTATGCCTTTAATTTTTTATTAAACCACAGATTATACTGATTTACACAAATTAGTAAATCCTAATTCATCACTCATAATTCTTCATTCGTAAATTATTGTATATTTAGGCTTCAATAAAAAAAGCTGAATATGACAAAGAAGAAGATGCCATTATATGTGAAGATTCTAATAGGTATGGGACTGGGTGCAATTGCAGGTCTCTTGGCAGTTAAAATGGGTTGGGATGAATTTACCTTTAATTGGATAAAACCTTGGGGAGCTATCTTTTTAAACCTTCTAAAACTGATTGCTGTTCCTTTGATTTTTGTCTCACTAGTTAAAGGTATTTCTAGTTTATCGAATATATCTAAGTTATCTCGAATTGGCTTTAAGACTATTTCTCTCTATGTTCTCTCTACAGTAATTGCTGTGAGTTCGGGTTTGATCTTGGTCAATACCATTCAACCGGGGAATACCTTCCCCGAAGAGAAAAAGATTGAACTACAGGAAAAATTCCACAGCACTGTAGATCTTAAAAAGGATCAGGCAGCTAAGGTTAAAGAAGAAACACCACTGCAATTTTTTGTTGATATGGTACCTTCGAATTTCTTTCGGGCTGCCAGTGATAATACCAAGATGTTACAGATTATTTTCTTTGCCATTCTTTTTGGTATAGCTATGGTCTTGTTAGAGGAAAAGAAGATTCTTGTAGTAAAAGATTTTTTTAATGGGATCGATGCTATTATTCTTAAAATAATCGATCTAATTATGGCTTTTGCGCCTTATGGTGTATTTGCACTTATTGCTGGTTTGATTGTTGATTTCTCGGGAGATGTGGATTTATTTGCAGCATTAGGCTTGTACGCTATTACTGTGATTCTGGGGCTACTGGTTATGATTTTTATAATTTACCCACTCTTCTTACGTATATTCACTCCTATTTCATATCGCGATTTCTATAGAAAGATGAGTCCTGCACAACTCTTGGCTTTTTCAACCTCATCTTCAGCAGCTACTCTTCCTGTTACTCTTGATAGAGTTGAGAATCATTTGGGCGTAGCTAACGAAGTGGCCAGCTTTGTTTTGCCAGTTGGTGTTACCATTAACATGGATGGAACGAGTTGTTATCAAGCTATTGCAGCAGTATTTATTGCGCAGGTATTTGGTGTACCTTTGGATATTTACGATCAACTACTCATCGTGATGACTGCAACCTTGGCTTCTATTGGAACACCAGGAATTCCAGGTGGGAGTATTGTGATGCTCATTATTGTTCTATCATCGGTTGGCATTCCTGTGGAAGGGCTTGCTCTGATCTTAGGTATCGATAGACCACTTGATATGTTGCGAACCGTCGTGAATGTAACAGGAGATGCTACCGTCGCTACAATTGTGGCACAAACTGAGGGGAAATTGAACTACGATCCTAAACTGATACCTCAAACAGTAGAGGTCAAAAAATAGGAAATAAGCTTAAAAAATAAACCTGACAGATTGGATATGTATCTAATCTGTCAGGTTTTTCTTTATTTGTGTCTTTGAGTCAATAGTTCAACGACTTCTTCCAGTTTATAGCCTTTAGCGGATAGAAGTACCAAATAGTGAAACATCAAGTCAGCCGCTTCTCCCATAAACAAATCCTTATTGTCGTCTTTGGCTTCAATCACCAATTCAACAGCTTCTTCACCGACTTTTTGAGCAATCTTATTCATGCCTTTTTGAAATAAACTTGCCGTATACGATTTCTCCGATAGGTTTTTCTTTCTTTCCTCAATAACATCTTGTAATTGTAATAAGAAATCAATTTCTGAGCGTTCATTTTTCTCACTCCAACAGGTATCTGAACCGGTGTGACAAACAGGGCCCTCAGGATTGACTTTAATAAGCAAGCTATCTTGATCACAATCCAAACTCATGCTGATAAAATTGAGGTAATTGCCACTGCTTTCTCCCTTGGTCCATAAACGCTCCTTACTACGTGAATAAAAGCAAACGCGTTTTTCATCTAGTGTTTTTTCTAGCGACTCCTTATTCATATAGCCCAACATCAATACCTTTTGAGTTTGAACATCTTGAATAATGGCAGGAGCAAGGCCATCACCTTTGCTGAAATCTATTTGATTGATTAATTCTGTATAATTCATAATTGGATTTGTAATAAATGTTTTTTCAATTCATCCCAATTGGCCTCTGTTTAAATTGCTTTTGTATTATCTATAGCTATAGTAAGACCGGGATCCGCCTTAGGCGGATTGTTCGAAAATCACCCGGCCGCACTTAAACTTTAGGTAAATAAGAAAGTAATTATAAAAGCAGCCTTGATTTTTTTTGCTTCGTTTTTTGGATTAAGCAAAAAATGATGTGGGGTTTGGGGCAAAGCCCCATTTCTAAACTATAATCTAACAGGAATGTTTTTTCCCTTTAAAAATTGTTTGAGTTCAGGGATTTCAATTTCCTTATAGTGAAAAACACTAGCTGCAAGTGCTGCATCCGCTTTCCCTTCAATAAAAGTATCTGCGAAATCTTGCATGTTTCCTGCACCTCCTGAAGCAATTAGAGGAATGTTAATCATCTGCGAAATTTCAGCAAGGGCTTCATTTGCAAAACCATTCTTTGTTCCATCATGATTCATTGATGTAAACAAGATTTCACCAGCACCCCGTCTTTCAGCTTCCTTTAGCCAATCGTAAAGCATAATACCTGTTGGAATTCGTCCACCGTTTAGATAAACTTCCCAACCTTTTTTAGTTTCTCGTGCATCTACAGCTAAAACCACACATTGTGAGCCAAAGCGATTCGCCAATTCTGTAATTAATTCAGGATTACGGACAGCAGATGAGTTAATAGCAATTTTATCAGCACCAGCCTTGAGAACTTCAGCTACATCATCACAACTACTAATACCACCACCAACGGTGAAAGGAATATTAAGAACCTGAGCCACTTTCCCAACCATATCGAGAAGGGTTTTGCGTTTTTCGTGAGTGGCCGTAATATCTAAGAATACCAATTCGTCAGCGCCTTGTTCAGCATAAGCTTTAGCTAACTCAATAGGATCGCCAGCGTCCTTTAAATCAACAAAGTTGACGCCTTTTACCGTTCGCCCATCCTTAATATCCAAGCATGGTATAATACGTTTCGCTAGCATAATTATCGTATAAATTCATTAACTAAATCTTCTACCTTGATTCTATCTTCGTAGATAGCCTTTCCGATGATAACTCCAGCACAATCGGTTTGATTCAAAGCTCTCACGTCTTCGATACATGATACACCACCACTGGCAATAAGCTCAATTTCTGGAAATTGTTTAAGGATAGCTTGATAAAGCTCAATTGCAGGTCCTTGTAGCATACCATCTTTAGAAATATCGGTGCAAATCACTCTTCGTATGCCTTTTTTCATAAACTTTTCAATAAAAGCGAAGAGTTCAATACCCGAATCTTTTTCCCATCCTGATGTGGCAATAAACCCGTTTTTAACGTCAGCACCTAAGATGATACGTTCCGGACCATATTCTTCTAAACAAATGTCGAATAGATCAGGATCACTTACCGCCAAGCTTCCAAGAGTAATTTGTGCTGCACCAGATTCAAAAGCTAGGTCGATATCTGTTTTTGACTTTAATCCGCCACCAAAATCAAGTTTCAAGTTGGTATTCTTGCTGATTTCTTTCAATACAGAAGTGTTACAGATGTGTTTAGAGCGAGCTCCTTCAAGATCTACAAGATGAAGTTGTGTGATACCAGCATTCTCAAAAGCCTTTGCAACCTTTAAAGGATTTGTATCGTATATGATTTTAGTATCGTAATCTCCCTTGGTCAATCGAACGCATTGTCCTCCAATAATATCAATTGCGGGAATGATTTCTATATTTTGCATGCTTATAAGTTTATAAAATTGCTTAAGATCTGTTCGCCTATAGCTCCTGATTTCTCCGGGTGAAACTGACAAGCATAAAAATTAGCCTTCTGAAGACTGGCAGAAAAATCTCTGATGTATTTTGTGTTGGCTACCGTAAATTTATTTACTGGCACATAATAGGAGTGTACGAAATAAACAAAACCTTCATTAGCAATTCCTCCGTACAAATCGCCTTTTATTTGATTAATTTGATTCCAACCCATATGTGGTACTTTATCTTCCGCAGGAAACTTAAGGGTCTTGATAGGAAAAATACCTAGACCTTTTGTATTGCCTTCTTCAGTTTGTTCACACATTAGCTGCATGCCTAAGCAAATACCCAATACAGGTTGTTTAAGTTGAGGAATCAATTTATCTAAACCTGTTTCTTTCAGCTTTTTCATCGCCCAAGAAGCTTCACCAACTCCAGGGAATATCACCTTATCTGCCTTACGAATAGTCGTTTCACAATTGGTGATCTCAGCATTTACGCCAAGGCGTTCAAGTGCATATTTAACAGACTGAACATTTCCAGCTTCATAGTCGATAATCACTATATTTTGTTTGCTCATGTCTTTATCCTATAAAAGTCCCTTGGTCGAGGGCAGTTGTAAATTGTTTACATCACGTTTAATAGCCATACGAATGGCTCTCGCAAAGGCTTTGAATATGCCTTCAATTTTGTGGTGTTCATTCGTGCCTTCTGCTTTTATATTCAAATTACAGAAGGCTCCATTACTGAATGATTTGAAAAAGTGAGAGAACATTTCTGTTGGCATATCTCCAACCATTTCTCGTTTGAAATCTGCTTGCCAAACCAATTCATTTCTACCACCAAAATCGAGAGCAACTTGTGCCAAGCAATCATCCATAGGTAAGCAGAATCCGTAACGTTCTAGTCCAAGCTTATCACCTAGTGCCTTTTTAAAGGCTTCTCCCAAGGCAATTCCTGTGTCTTCTATGCAGTGGTGTTCATCAACGTTTAAGTCAGCAATAGTCGTTATTGATAAATCAACACCTGAGTGTTTTAGAATCTGTTTCAACATGTGATCAAAGAAGTTCAATCCCGTATTGATATTGCCTTTACTACTGCCATCTAAATCCAATTCAATCCTGATTTGTGTTTCAAGAGTGTTGCGTTCAACTAAAGCTGTTCGTTCGCTTAAACGTAAGAATTCATAGATTGCGCTCCATGATCTTGTTCTAAGAGCAATTCTATTTGCAAACTCATTCTCATCGTCCAATGAATTATCATCTGAATTGATGAAAATTGCTTTGGTATTCAGGTTTTTCGCTAATTCAACATCTGTCCATCTATCGCCAATTACAAATGAGTTCTCTAAATCATACTCATCTGAAAAATATTGCTCTAAAAGGGCAGTACCTGGTTTACGAGTTGGAGCATTGTCTTCAGGAAAAGTTTTGTCTATAACAACTTCATTAAACGAGATACCCTCATTTTCTAAAGCTTGCATCATTTTATTCTGAGCAGGCCAAAAGTCAGCTTCAGGGAAAGAATCTGTACCCAAACCATCTTGATTAGTAACCATGACCAATTCAAAATCGAGTTGAGAAGCAATTTTGCCTAAGCCATGAAAAACGCCGGGATAGAATTCCAATTTTTCCAAGCTGTCAACTTGGAAATCGGTTGGTGGCTCCATTATGAGAGTGCCATCTCTATCGATAAAAAGAACTTTCTTTTTTGGTAATGTATTTTGCATGAGTTGATTTATTTTGGTTGAATAGTTAAAGGATTAATTCTTCTCAAACTCTTTGAGGGCCTTGTATAAACTTTGGTTTTCAATGGTGGTTCCAATACTTATTCTTAGGCAATTCTTAAGCTGTGAAATAGTGGTTCTGTTTCTGATAATGATACCTTTTTCAATTAAAAACTGATAAAGAGAATTGGCATCCTTAACTCGAATAAGAATGAAATTAGCTTGAGAAGGGAATACTTTTTCTACGTACGTAAGGCTTCTTAGCTCTTTTAGCATACCATCTCTTTCTTTAAGCAAGAGTTTTATTTCATCACGATTATTCTTTTCATTACTTAAACGTTCAAGAGCTTTCTCCTGAGTCAACGTATTGACATTATAAGGCGGCTTAATCTTATTTAAGACCTCGATAATCTCAACTGATGCTAATCCAATACCTAAACGAATTCCAGCCATTGCCCAAGCTTTAGATAGGGTTTGTAGAATCACAAGGTTTGGATACTGATCAAGTTCTTTCACCATGCTAGCATCATGTGCGAAATCGATATAGGCTTCATCTAAAACTATAACACCCTTAAATTCTGACAATAGTTTTACTAATACCTTCTTGTCAATTAGATTGCCAGTTGGATTATTAGGCGAGCATAGAAATAAGAGCTTTGCATCATTATTCTCAAGAATGGCTTTTACGTCTGGTTGAAAATTAGAATCCAACTCAAGCTCTGCGATTCTCAGATCATTTATTTGCGCAGCTACTTTATACATACCATAACTTGGTTTGCAAAAAACAACTTTATCCTCACTTGGCTGACAGAATGCTCGCATCAATAGATCAATAATCTCATCGCTACCATTGCCTAAAATTATTTGCTTGGCAGATATGTTCTTAATTTCAGCCAAACGCTCTTTCAATTTCCATTGCTGAGGATCAGGATAACGATTGACGCCATTGTCAAAAGGATTTTCGTTAGCATCTAGAAAAACAGAACTTGTACCCGAAAACTCATCCCTAGCAGAAGAGTAGGGAATGAGTGTTTTCAGATTGGTTCTTATTAAATCTTCTAATTTGAATTTTGTACTCATCTTATTTGCGATTTAAGCGTATTCTTAACAAGTTCTATTTAATCGAATGCTAACTGCGTTTTTGTGAGCTTCCAGTTGTTCTGCCTCTGCCATTATTTCGATGCTAGGGCCTAAATTTTCTAAACCTTTGCGTGTAATTTTCTGAAAAGTTATACTCTTCATAAACGATGCTAGTCCAACACCTGAAAATGATTTGGCATAACCATTCGTTGGCAAGGTGTGATTGGTTCCTGATGCGTAATCTCCAGCACTTTCGGGTGTGTAATTTCCAATAAAGACTGATCCTGCATTTTGGATGCCATTCAATATCTCATCTTCATTCTTAACAGAAACAATTAAGTGCTCTGGTCCATATAAATTGCTAATCTCAAGAGCTTCTTCAGCTGATTCTACCAAAATCATCTTTGAATTGTTTAGAGCTCTTGTTGCAATAGCTTCTCTCGAAATATTCTTAAGTTGTTTGGCTAATTCAACCTGTACTGAATCTAAAAGTTGTGAATTCCAACTAAGCAATATGACTTGGCTATCTGGGCCGTGTTCAGCTTGTGATAAAAGATCGGCAGCTACAAACTCAGGAACTGCACTTTCATCAGCCATAACAAGAACCTCCGATGGACCAGCTGGCATATCGATAGCTACACCAAGTTTACTAGCTGTTTGCTTAGCTGCTGTAACAAATTGGTTACCCGGACCAAAAATCTTATAAACATTTGGAACCGATTCCGTTCCTAAAGCCATTGCACCTATGGCTTGTATACCACCCAACCTGAAAACTTGTTTAATACCAACCAATTTACATGCATAAAGAATAGCAGGATTAATTACACCATTCTTATCCGGAGGTGTACACAAAACAACTTCCTTACAATTTGCTATTTTCGCTGGAACACCTAACATCAGAACAGTCGAGAATAGAGGCGCAGATCCTCCTGGAATATACAAACCCACTTTGTCGATTGGTGTAAACTTTCTCCAGCAGGTAACGCCTTCGGTAGTTTCAATAACCTTTGATTCTGTTTCTTGAGCTTTGTGGAATTTCTCTATATTCTTAGCTGCAAATTGTATTGCTTTCTTTAATTCATCAGAAATTAGTTGTTCTGAATCATCTATCTCTGATTGGCTTACAGCTAGTTCATCCATTTTTACTCTGTCGTAAAACCAAGTGTACTTTCTTAGTGCGGCATCACCGTCGGCTTTAACTTCTTTAAAAATTTGGTTTACAACTTCGTCCATTTCCTCTAATTCAATAGTAGGGCGAGCTAAAATTGTATTCCAATCGTTTTTCTGTGGGTATTTTATTGTTTGCATTGTCTTAAGTTTTAATAATTAAAGAATCATTTTTCCGATTGGAATAGTTAAAATACCTTCAGCACCATTGGCTTTGAGTTGATCTATAACTTCCCAAAAATCCTTATCGTTGATAACGGTGTGAATAGAACTCCAATCTTTATCCATTAGAGGCATTACAGTTGGACTTTTCATTCCTGGTAGAATACTATTGATTGCTTCAATTTTATCGTTAGGAGCATTTAGTAGGAGGTATTTGTTGTTTTTTGCAGCTAAAACTGCACGCATTCTAAACAGCAAATTAGATAGAAGAGCATTCTTTTCATCCGAAATGTCTACGTTTTTCACTAAGCAGGCTTCTGAAGACAGAATCTCTTCAACTTCTTTAAGTCCATTTTTGAAAAGAGTACTTCCAGAGCTTACGATATCGCAAATAGCATCAGAGAGGCCAATGTTTGGAGCAATTTCTACTGAACCTGAAATAACGTGAATCTCTGAATCCAGATTGTTCGTATCTAAGAAGGCTTGTAATGAATTAGGATAAGATGTTGCAATTCTTTTGCCATTGAAATAATCTAAGCCTGTGTATTCTTCATCTTTTGGAATGGCCATTTTTAATCGACACTTCGAGAAACCAAGCTTCTGTAGAATTTCAACTTGTTTTTGTTTTTCAATGACCACATTTTCACCAACAATGGCAATATCGGCAACACCATCTTGTACATATTGTGGAATGTCTGAATTTCTCAGATAAAGAACCTCCAGAGGGAAGTTACGCGCTTGTGCTCTTAACTGATCTTTTCCGTTATCTATTGAAATGCCACATTCTTTAAGAATTTGAAGAGAATCACTTTGAAGTCTTCCTGACTTCTGAATGGCAATTTTTAGTCTTGTACTCATTTTGTTTTTTTTGTTATAAAACCTGAAACCAGAAATGGGTACAAACAAGAACGCCAACCTGGAATCAGGTTGGCGTTAATAGTTATGAATTAATTATTTAAAATTTTCACATAACAGTATCAGCTCACCTGAAGTAAGAATAAATGATGATGCTGATGATGTTGTGTTATGAAAGTCATTGTTGTGTGTATTGAATCTTGTGCTTGTTTTTAAAATTGAACTCTAAAAATGGGTGAAACAAAAACGCCAACCTGATGTCAGGTTGGCGTTGATAGTTATGAATTTATTACTTGAGATCTTCACATAACATCATCGGCTCACCTGAGGTAAGTTAAAATGATAATGATGTAGTGTTATAAAAATCATAGTTTTTGCGTTTTATCTGCGACAAAGGTTAGGATTAAAATTATTAAAAACAAACCGACTTGCTTGAGTTGATTTTCAAAAACGGATTGAATGTCTATTGTATTGCCTATGAATACTGTCGGTTTGGTTCTTATGATTTTTTAAAATAAAATTTTGAAATGGATCAGATTCAATATTTTTATAGCCTATTCATGTGATGAATATTTTGGCATTTTTAGTATATTTGCATAGAATTTTTGAATTAGAACAATTAATAACAAGAAACTATGGCGAGTAGAAGAAAATTAAAGAAAGATATTGACTTTTTGACTTTTGAAGTTATTTCTGATTGCTACAATTATATTTACCTGCACCCAGGAAACGAAGAGAAGGTTTTGGAAGTTATAAAGGAAACTGTTGCTAATCGTAATAACCTTGTTGCACGCACGAACCATCCTGATGGTAAGGATAATGCTAAGTTGGTAAAGGAGCATTACAAAGCAGTTTTTAAAGAACTAATTGATAATACTGATGCTTCGTTCACAAAATTGAGTGAACTGATTAAAGCATAAGTTTCCTAAACGAAATAATTCTAATAGCTTTGCCACTCTGGTAAAGCTATTTTTTATTTATGAAAATTGAAAAGAAAATTCAAATCGAAGGCTTGGGTGAGATTGTTCTGAAAAAAGATTCGCGCTTTAAACGTTTATCTTTGAGAATGGCTCCCAATAAAGGCATTTGGCTTAATGTTCCTCCTCAGTTTAATTGGAAGACCGCGATTGATTTTGCAAACACTCATAAGGATTGGATCGAAAAAAACAGATCTAGAATTCTGGCTAAAGAAAAACAAAACTTCTTTTTCGATTCAGATACAGTTTTTAAAACCAAGTATCATGAATTGAAAATGAATCCGAGTCAGGATAATAGAGTTAGAGCTAGTGTCAAAAAAGGAATGATTGAGATTAATTATCCAGAAAACTTTGATTTTAAAACGGAAGGGTTTCAGGATTTTATAAAAAAAATGATAATTGAAACCCTAAGAAAAGAAGCCAAACATGTTTTACCTAAACGTTTAGATGAGTTGGCTCAATCTTTTGGTTTTAAGTTTAATAAAGTTTCAATTCGAAATGCAAGTACCCGTTGGGGATCGTGTTCTGGTGATAATAATATCAGTTTAAATCTACATTTAATGCGTTTGCCTGAGCATTTAATTGATATGGTCTTACTTCACGAATTATGTCATACAATTGAGAAAAATCATTCAAAATCCTTTTGGGATTTGTTAGATAAAGTTTGTGATAATGTGCCTGCAAAACGTAAGGAAATGAAAGCTTATACGACACATTTTTAGATGAAAAAAGGATTAATACAAAGAAGATGAATAAAGAAATATATATTCTGGTTGGAGTGAGTGTTTTTGCATTTTTGTTAGGGACTCTCTTGAAAAAGAAATTTTCAAAGAAAGTAGTCGAAGAGCCAAAGATTCACAAATCTCAACGCTCAAAAATGGCCAAGCACTCACAAGAAGTCTCAGATAAAAAGCAAACTAAACATCCTAAAATCAAAAGCTTTTTTCTTTGGCTACAAGTTGTGGTCTTATTTTTTATTATTGTCTTTATGATACCAGCATTATCTCGTGATATTATGCTCGCAGATGGCAATTACGATCAAAAGCTAATTCTACGAATTTTGATTGTTGCTTTTGCAGCTTATACCTTATTTGTTGGCCTAAATAAGCTTTTTAAGAAAAAAGGGAAGTGGTGAACTGATTAAAAATATTTATTTTAGGCTCATTTGGGGCTATCAGAAGAGAGTTTATTTATCTATTTAGACGAATAAACTTTTTTTTTATCTAGATAAGCCTTTAAAACCATATTTTTTATTCAATCTTAAATCGTTTTCGGAGCGCCCCCTTATAGTATATGAAAAAATATTGAGTTTTTAAATGATAAAAAGCATATAAGAGTCTTTTAATGCATTTTTTAGGATGAAAATTTTCTGTAAATTTGGTACGGACACAGACTTTAAAAGCTATTAAAAGACAAGATATGGAGAATATTAAAACAACTTATCGCGAAATCCAATCGAAAAATGAAGAAGGGGATCAGAAAGATCTGATTCGTTACATCAATCTGCAATTGGCAGCTATGGGACAACCTATCTTCAACGGAGATGATGCAGAATCAAAAGATGATAATTTTATTACTTTAACAAATAGTTTAATTCAAAATTATCGAGTAAAATCTCGTTTGTTAGCAGATTATCATTGCCCTGCAGATCAAAGAATTCAAAACTTCTTGAATGATTATTTTAAAGAAGAAAATCAGGAAATACCTCAAATACCAACTTCATCATTTACTCTTGACCAGGAAGGTATTGCTCGTGAGTTAAGTTTACCACCCAATAAGAATGAATACATTACGGATTATTTAAGTTCATACCGTATTAAACAAGGTGTGCTTCATAATCCAAAACATGATAGAAGAACAACAAAAGGTTCATTTCATATTGTAGAAGGAAACCTGCCAGCACCTCTTGATAAAATTGAATTACCTAAAACGGCTTTTATCAAGTTTCTTGAAGCGGCTTTTAATCCTTCTGAGGAATTCAAAACATTGCCTTTTACTGCAAGTCAAACAGCGAAAGCAAAAATGATGGTCTCTTTATTACTACGTCCAGTAGTATGTCCTGAGGTTAAGGGAGTTATTTCTGAAAAGGCTATGGAGGTACGTTTCTTTGTACCAGGAGCTTTCGTTAGTAATCTTGATTTCGTTGAATCAATTTTTGGTAATGCAGGTGATCCTCATATTCCATCAAATGATGCAGGTTTGGATATTGAACACTGGACGGGTCATACAGGTTGTGTTGTATTAGCACCACAATTGCTTGAATTGACTAAGAAGGAAATTGGTTTGCCTCATTATGACGATGCAACCGAACGTCAGCGTAAAGATGGAGTTTGTTGGAAGGAAGAAGGAGAACTTTATAATGGTGGACAGCCATTTAAGGTGACTTGTAGAAGTGAAGAAGGTGTTGTTATCACACTTATTGCTGATAACTACTTTGGATATTCTAAGAAAGAAATTAAAACACAAATTAGCTTCTCTGCAAATCTATATGGTTTAGCCGAAGAAGAGCACTCAGGTGGTGCAATTGCTTTCCCACGTAAGAACTTAGGTGATAACTTCGATGGAACACTTTTTATGAAGAATATTCTTAAAAAGCAGTTTAATTTAGAAGATGTGGTAAATCAATTAGGTGAAACACTTGTTGTGAAACCTGAAGGTTATGCTATTGATAGAGAGCATGATAATATTATCTATATTGATGGAAATGCTAAGATTGATTTATATAAGAGTACAGTAAATTGGGTGAAGGATGGCAAAGATCAGTCGATTCGATTAATGCCTGAGCATTACTATGTGCATCCATCAGGATATAAATTGCATATGGAGAAACACCCATCAGCACCATCATGGCGTTTGGTGAGTACCTATGCAGAGGGAACATTCTGTCATAAGCCATGCACGGTTTCTGGTGGTGGAAAGTCAGAAATTTCTAAGTCTTTATTGAATGCTATTATTTATAGTTCATTCTATATTCAAGATATGGATAAGGATTTCGATATGGCTGATCAGGTTTTTGATCATGATTACTCAAATAGATGGCTAAATCACGCTGAGCGTTCACAGCCTTCACGTTCACTCTTAGATTCAAAAAGATCATTAGGTTCGGTTGTAAAACTTCTAACGCCATCTATATATTATACTGAAGAGTATAACGATTACTTAGCATCTATTCCTGACCATGTAAAAGGCTTGGTACTTTTCATTAAGCGATTCTATCGTGAAGGTCGTACAGGTCGCGAATGGAGAAATCATTTCTCGGTGGATATGGTGAATGGTAAAAAAGGACACGAATTACTTTATAATAATCGTAAGATTGTAGCAAGTTATTTACGTGTTGGTTTTGCTACTGATAATTCATGGTTCCTACATAAATTACGTCAAGACTTTATAGCTTCTGCTAAAATTCAAATGGAAGATGATATTACTGCTTCTATTGTTTTACCTACAAGCAGTCTTTCATATTTGAATGAGGCTTACGACAATAAGTCGGTTAAGATTACAACAAACTGTGAACGTCGTTTCTTCCAACGTCCTGATGAAGCTGTTCATAGAGGATACGATAAAGAAGCAGAGGCAGATCTTTCGATGAGAGGTAACTTTACTTCGAACTACGAGCCAATGACTACAGAAGATGGTCAGGAGTTGATGGATGACGCTATTGGTTTTGATTTGTATACTAAGCCAATTCAGGATTTGATACGAAAAGGTGCTAACAGTGAAAAAGGCAATTACTTTATCACGCCATCTCATACACGAATCGTAAATGGCGCACCTTCACAAAATCCTCGTTACTTGCAGATTCGTCCAGATTTGGTAAACCCAATCGACGATAAATTGGCTGAAGTTGGTGTTCGTTTGGCTAGAAAGATTCCTATGGATCAGCCTGTTCATCATCCTGTAAATGCTGTGTTGCCAGGGCGTCGTAACAATCCTGCCGATAAGAAAGCTGGAATTCGTGCTTTGAGTGTTTATAACCCAATTCACTATCAAGAGTTACCTGAGTTGTTTATGGACTTCATTTGTTCTCTAACAGGTAAATCACCATCTACGACAGGTGCAGGTACTGAAGGAGCATTGACTAAAGGACCATTCAATATGTTGAGTCCAACAACTGACTTAAATAATGCTTTGTTATCTTATATCATTACAGGATACCAAGGTTTTTCATCAGCTGCAGGACATGTAGGATCTGAGAATCGCTTCGATCATGATGTTTCTTTATTGATTCCGGAATTGTGGTGTCGATTGAGTGAAGAAAGTAGAGATCCAAAACTTTTAATTGAAGAAGGTTCTCTTGAGAAAATGGATGACTTTGAATACAAAGGTGAGAAAATTCAAGCTAGTCGTTTAGGTTATCGTATCACTGAAGGTTTCTTATTCCGTTACTTGAATAGAATCTTTGATGAGCCTCAGAATGTTTTCAACGAAAGAATGTTGAAACCAGAACTTCAGGATATGGAAGATTTTGCTGACGGTATTAAGAATATTGTAGAAGCACAAGAAAAAGTGGCTATCAACTACTTTAAGGATGATAGTATTTCTGCTGCAATTCCACCATTACAAGTCTTATTAAGTATTATGGCCTTTGGTCAGTACGATGGTAAGGAGATTAGTGATCCTGAATTGCGTAAGATGTTCGATCGTGATGTTGTTATTAATTCGGATTGGTATAAATCTCGATTGAAGCGTAAGCAAGATATCGATATCCAGTACTTCGAGAAGCAAATTGATTATTTGAATAATTTCATTGCTGATAAGAATAACACTGAATGGAATGAAAGCATGAATCTTGAGGATCGTGTATTAAAAGCGAAATTAGACCTTGAGCATGTGAAAACTGAAGCTTATCTTGAAAGCTTGGTTGGAACAATTGGAGCAGATCCTTTGTTCAAAAAATAGTTATCATTTAATTAGTTCGATATATCTTCTAAAGATTATCAGATTAATAAGTATATAGTAATATCAGATCCTGTTAAACTTAAGTTTGACAGGATTTGTTTTTTTATAGCTCACTATCTTCAGTTTTAGCAACTTACTAAATTGTTCTGTAGCTATCATATCGTATGATTTGTAAGGATGTATTCAAAACATAAAGAATGCCCCTGAGGGACAAAAATATTAAAGATATTATCGTAACTTTATTTTGTACAAAAAAGAGAATAATGAATAGATACTTATTAATAAGTTTCTTCTTTTTGGGGTTTTTGTGTGGACAGAATGGAGAAGTTAGAGCTCAAGAGATGGATTATAAGGAATTGCGATATAAAATGGTAAAGGAGCAGATTGCCGCCCGAGGAATTAAAGAAAGGGCTGTGATTAAAGCTATGCAAAAAGTCGAGAGACATTTGTTTGTTCCCAGTCAGTTTCGTCATTTAGCTTATTCGGATTCACCTCTACCTATTGGATTCGGACAAACCATATCTCAGCCTTATATTGTTGGTATTATGACTCAGCTTTTGGATATTAATTCTAAGAGTAAGGTTCTTGAAATTGGAACAGGCTCAGGTTATCAGGCTGCAATTTTAGGAGAGTTATGCAGACAAGTTTATAGCATTGAAATTGTAGAAGGACTTGCTTTAAAAGCTAAAACGACAATTGAGTCATTGAATTACGATAATCTTCATCTAAAATGGGGTGATGGTTATATAGGATGGGAAGAACATGCGCCCTATGATGCCATTATTGTAACGTGTTCACCGACTAAAATACCACAAGCTTTGATTGATCAATTGGATGAAGATGGTAGTCTTGTTATCCCAATAGGAGAAAAGAATGTTAAAAGCTTGGTTCTACTTAAGAAGATAGATGGAGAGCTGGTTAGAAAGGATGTAATTCCTGTTCGTTTTGTTCCTATGATCGACGAACGTGGTAAAGAGTATTAAGGTTTAAGTGGCTTTATGTTGTTTTGGGTGGATGGTTCATTTTATAAGGTATCTTGTATCTGAATAAAAGTGTCTAAAGTAAACTAGACATTCACCATAGATAAAATACTGTGCTTACCCACCACATTCGAGATAGAACTATTAAAGTAAACGAGATTCTATATAGCACGGATAGATTATTATTATTTAGAAATTATAAAGTATATCACAGCAGACTAAGGTTTGTTGTGATTTTTTTTGACATATACTCTTAGTTTTGATATCAAAATATTGCATAGAAAAAACCAGCTGAAATAATTCAACTGGTTTAATAAAGTGACATTACTTTAGTCAGGTTCTATTATGACTAAAGGTCTTGCTTTTTATAGCTGGTACTTCAACAAATTAGCAAGAGCTAAATGGTATTCTTTCTCAACTTGAAGGTAAGTATCGTAACTTTCGTAGAAGTAGATGCTTTCCATAAAGTATTCAATGCTTGAAATCTGTCCATAATCAAGTGCTTTTTTCAATAGCTCATTCATATTACTTCCATCAAGAATTAAGCGGTACTCTTCAAGAGAAGCTTTTAATCCCTGATAGTTCTGATAGTTTTTCTGAATATCTGAAAGAACCATTTTCTCCTGTGATAGAAACTGACTCTCTTGCGAAAGCTGATTAAGCTTAGCATACTTAACCTTATTTCTACTTTCCCACAGAGGAATGCTAATACCCACATTAATACCATTAAAAGACTTATTGATATCAGAGTTCAAGTAACGGTAACCCAAACTTAGTTTAGGTAATACCTGATTCTTTGCCAGACTGGTCTGTTTTGATGCAATATCCATATTAGCTTTCAGTTTATTTAGGCTAGGGGTATTGCTTAGAACGTCCATTTCAAGCTTTGAAAAGTCTTCTTCAAGTGAAACGGTAGGGTAAAGAACTGTCTTGAATTCAATTGAGTGACCACCATTAAGTTGTTTCAACTCTTGTTTTAGATTTGCGATTTGCGTATTGCTAAGCTGAAGTTGGTTCTTGATGTTCAATAAAACAATCTTCACCTTATTCATCTCTAAAATATTGGCATCACCTTTTTCAAGCTTCTTCTGAAAGAAAGAAACTAACTTTTGAGCATTCTCATAACGAATCGTCAATTGCTCCATCACTTTATTCTGATAGATAAGATTCAAACACGTTTTTTTAGCACTTAGGAGAATTTCCTGACGACTTTGCTGTATTAAATTATCAAGATTAGCAGTCTTAGCTTTCTTAATCTTATTCTTGTGCAAATAAACCGTTGGGAAATCAAAATCCTGGCTGATAAGAATCTCATAAGGATTGCCATCTAAATCTGAGAAGTTTTTTTCATACTCAATTTCAGGATTGGCTAAATTCATTTCTGTTTTGTAGCCAAGCTTTTGAGATTCGATATACTGGTTCTGTGCTTTCAAGCTCAAATTATTAGTCTCCACAGCCTGAAGAATCTCTTTTAGGTCTGATTGAGCCTGAACATTCAGACTCAATCCTATAGCAAATAGACCTATTAATAATGATCTCATATCGATTTCTTTTTAGAGTTTAATAATAGATATACAATAGGAATAATATACACATTTAGTAGGGTAGACGTTAATAAACCACCTAAAATCACAACAGCCATAGGGCTCTGAATTTCATTACCTGGTTCATCACCTCCAAGAGCCATTGGAACCAAGGCTAAGGCAGCAGTTAAGGCGGTCATTAAAATAGGGCTCAATCTGTGGATCGATCCTTGAACAATAATTTCTTTTATCTCCAAGCCTTTATCTAACATACTCTGATAATTTGAGATGAGTAGAATACCATTACGGGTGGCAATACCAAAGAGGGTAATGAAACCGATAATAGCAGGTATACTTAGCATTCCAGAGGTAAAGTAAATGGTAAAGACACCTCCAATTAATGCTAAAGGTAAATTTAATAAAATAATACTAGCCAATTGGAATGAACGAAATTCCTGGAACAATAATAAAAAGATAATCAAGAACGAGATGATAGAAGTCAAAGCTAAAGTTTTCGATGCCTTTGCTTCACTTTCAAACTGTCCTCCGAATTCAATACGATACTCTTCAGGTATTTTGATGTCCTGATCAACTGCTGCTTTAATATCTGTTACAACAGATCGTAAGTCTCTTTCTGCAACATTGGCAGATACAACCAACTTGCGTTGTACATTTTCACGACTTACCGTGTTTGGACCCGATAGAGATTGAATATCCGCCACATAGCTAAAAGGAATTTTCTTGCCATCCCAAGTATCGATTAAAGCATTACGAAGTGCGTTAATATTACCACGATTTTCTTCATTATAGCGAACAACCAAGTCGAAAGCCTTAACGCCTTCGAATACATCTGAGACCTTTTCACCTGCAAAGGCGATATCAATAAAGTCAGAGAAGTTCGAGATGGAGATACCATACTTAGCCAGCATGTCGCGTTTAGGGCGAATCTGAATTTGTGGAATCTCAACTTGCTGTTCCACATTTATATCCACAACGCCTTCTATTGATTCAATAGAGCTCTTTATCTCATTGGCCATTTGAAACATTTTGGAAAGATCGCTACCAAAAATCTTAATGGCGATATTCGCTTTGGTTCCCGATAGAATATGGTCGATACGGTGACTCAAAGGCTGTCCTATTGCGAAGTTAACACCTGCAATCTCACCTAATTTACTTCTGACTTCTGCCAGGAATTCAGCCTTCGTTCTATCCGTTAATGTGAATGGCACTTCAATCTCTGATGTATTCACACCAAATGAGTGCTCATCCAATTCAGCACGACCTGTACGACGAGCCGTTAGTCTAGCTTCAGGAATTGTTATGAGTGCTCTTTCTGCAAGATTCTTGATTTTGTTTGATTCTTCAAGAGATATACCTGGCTTTGTAATCGCAGTAATGGTAAGCGATCCTTCATTAAAATCAGGAAGGAAATTACGCCCCAAGCTGCTCATGATAATAAGCGAAGCAATAAACAGGACGGTTGCCGATCCTAGAATGAAGTATTTAAACTCTAAGGCCTTATTTAATGACTTTTCGTAAAGCTTATTCAAATTAGTAACCAACCAACTTTCTTTCCCCTTACGATCTAACATTTTGTCGTTAGTCAGCATAAAGCTACAAAGAACAGGTGTTACGGTAAGCGCCGTAATCAAAGACGCAAATAGCGAAACAATAAAAGCAATTCCAAGTGGTTGAAGCATTCTACCTTCCATACCTGTTAGGAAGAAAAGGGGTATGAATGCTGCAATAATAATAAAAGTTGCATTTATAATTGAAGAACGAATTTCGCATGAAGCACTATAAATCACAACAAGTGACTTCTCTCGTTTTTCTATTGGAAGCTTAAAATTCTGTCGAAGCCGTTTATAAACATTCTCAACATCGATAATCGCATCATCCACAAGGTCACCAATAGCAATAGCCATACCTCCCAGAGTCATGGTATTAATAGTAATACCCAATAACTTCAGAGTAATGATCGTAAATAGCAGCGATAATGGAATAGCCAGTAATGAGATAAGCGTTGTGCGGTAATTCATTAGGAATACCAATAGAATGATAATAACAAAGATTGATCCTTCGTATAAAGCTTTCTTTACATTACCAATTGAGTTCTCAATGAAATCGGCTTGACGGAAAATATGCGTGTTTACCGTAACATCCTCGGGCAAACCTTTTTTGATATCAGCAATTGCCAGATCTAGTTCTTCGGTTAGTTTTAGGGTGTTGACACCTGGTTGTTTCTTTACCGTTAAAAGAACGGCTGAATTGGCATTAACACTAGCTAAACCAATTCTGGGAGCAGGAGCCTCTACGACTTCAGCTATATCGCTAATTCGTACAGGAGATTTCTTATAAACCTTAACAACCGAATTACCTAGTTCATCTACATCAGAAGTACGGGCAATGCCACGAATATTATATTGATTCCCAAATTCGTTAATGAAGCCACCTGCAGAATTTTCGTTTGTTGCATTAGCCGCTTTCATCAATTCATCCAGGCTAATATTATAATGACGCATCTTCTGAGGGTTAGCTAGAATCTGGTATTGCTTGAAATCGCCACCAGTAACAACAATTTGTGCAACCCCATTAAGAGCCAGTAACTGCGGACGAATACTCCAGTCAGCCAATGTTCTCAGATCCATATCAGAAGTCTTGTCTGCCTGAAGGCCAATCATCATTACTTCACCCATAATGGATGATTGTGGTGCAAGAGTGGGGCTTCCGGTTCCTTTAGGAAGAAGATCTGAAATCGCCATCAACTTCTCACTCACAATTTGGCGAGCCAGATAAATGTCGGTTCCCCATTCGAATTCTACCCAAACTATGGAGAATCCTGCAGAGGATGATGAACGTAGCCGTCTGATACTGGTTGCACCGTTAACGGCTGTTTCTATTTGAAATGTCACAAGTTTCTCCACCTCTTCAGGTGCCATTCCGTGTGCTTCAGTCATAACAACCACAGTAGGGGCAGTCAGATCTGGAAACACATCTACATCCATATTAGCTGTTGTGTAGCTACCTCCAATAATCAGAAGAAAAGCCGCAAACATGACCAATATACGATTGTGCAGTGCGTATTGTATGATATTATTTAACACAGTTTTTAAGTTTAAAGTGAACTTAAGTGTACTAAAGTTTAAAGTGCACTTAAGATTTGCATTCTTTTGTTTTTGATTGCTGTTTTGTGATTATCCTTAAATTCTAATGATTGTGTCCAGATGGTAATGCACCAGACATTGAAGCCAATTTTACGAAATAAACACCCTTGCTTACCACACGTTCTCCAGCTTTTAAGCCACTTGTAATTTCAACTTCCTTACCATTATCCGATCCAATGCTAACAAAACGTTTTTCATAGCTTTCACCTTCAGTTTGAACAAAGACAAAGAAGATAGATTGATCTTCTAAAACAGCAGATTTGCTAATGCTTAAAACCTTGCGAGTACTTTCCGATTTTAAATACACTTCCACATAAGATCCCATATATAATTCGGGAATCTTGTTGACTTCGAAGAAAATAGGCGTTGTATAATCATCTTGATGGATATCACGGCCATAGGCAATTAGCTTACCACCTAATTCATCCGTATTATAGATTTCATCGCGATAGGGTAGCTTAAAGTTTGCAGATTGTATTTTTGATAACTGCGTTAAATGTTTCTGGTACAAATCAGCCTTTAGAATTAGGCTGGAGTTTCTATCAACTATGCCAATCACTTGACCTTTTTCAACATATTCGCCTTCTTTCACAAAAACGTTACACACGTAACCTGTAGCTGGTGAAGCCACTTTGATTCCCTTTGTGCTATAGTCCTTAGATATCAACTGGAAGTTAATATCGGCCTTCTCAAAATCTGATTTAGCCTCATTGAATTCCTTTTCAGAGATGATTTGATCGGCACGTAAAGCTTCAGCTCTTTTATAATTAGCTTGTGTTTTTTCAAACTCTGAACGAGAAAAGATAAAACGACTGGTTAAAGAATTACCAGAAAGACCATTTCCTGAGATATAGAATATGGCTTCATTTTTCTTGACCGTTTTCCCATTCACGATATCTGATGATGGCATATGAATAATACCACTAGACTGAGCCGAAATACGAATCTCACTATTGCTCGAGGCAATCAATTCGCCGGTTGTCTTAATAATTTTGTGAAAAATACCATGCTTCACATCTTCCGTTCCGAAATCAATTTTCCAGGCTTGTTCCTTTAAGAAGCTTGTCTGATTCTCTTTCTGCAAAGCTGCTATAGCTTTAGTCGCTTTTTCTTCAGAGGCATAAACTTCAATATTCTTAGCTTCGAAGCGTTCCTTGCCAAATTTTGAATCGATTTCAACGATTAAGGTATATAAACCAGCACTTTTAGGTTTTAAACTTGGTGTGAATATTCCCAAAGAACTGGGTTTATCAGCTGTTTTACGGATACCATTGCCATCTTTATCAATTAAAGTAATAGTAACTTTCCCTTCGCTATAGGGTTTATAAGTATCCAGACGCGTTAAATGCGTTAAGAATTTTGAGACCTGCCCCACAACCAAGGGATGGAATTCAGCAAATATTTCAGTCTTATCTGAAAAAATGGTAAGGGTTTGGTTAGTGTGTTCTACATGTGCAGCACCTCCCGAAACTTCATCGTGAGAATGACCTTCATGACCAGAAGGGCTAGATGGCTTGCAGGCTACTATGGATAGTGATAAGCCAATGGCTATCAAATATATTTTATTCATTGTGTGAGATATTTATAATGCTAGGATGACTTGGCCTATTACAGATTTTGTAAGACAGGCAAAGGCCATTATTCTTTATGTTGACTATTGATAATTAGTACGGGAAAGAGTAGGGAAGGCGAATTGCCAACCCTATTCTAGTTTTTAATGTTTGTGATCGCCATCAGCGTGATCGTGATCATGAGCTTCATGCTCATCTTCTACTTTTTTAGAATCGCAGCAAGATTTCTTCTCATCAGCAGTACAGCCTGTTTTGCTGGCTGCACAACCCGTTGTAGTAGAATCTGCTTTGAATTCCTCTTGATCGTGCTCATGTCCTTCAGTTCCATGATCATGTCCTTCGTGGTCGTGACCTTCATGTTGGTGAACTTCTTCTTTTTTAGCTTTTTTACCAGTGTTATTGCAAGAGGTAAATGCTAAACCACAAATTGCTAAAGCAAATAATACTTTTTTCATGTGAGATGTTTGTTTAGAGATCGACCCATGCCATTTTATACTTCAATCAGTACAAAATGGCAAAAAACCACCTCTGATTGTTAGTTAAATAATTATCAATAAATGTTGTACGAATACAACGGGGTATACATGTTTCTGATATCTACAAAATCATTTCTCTCAGTGAACTATAAAGAATTATAGAACCGAAAAAAGCAAATCTAATTTAATAAAATAAAAGAGAAAAGAGCTTGATTTTGTAAAATAGTTTAGACGCGAGGAGGACCACGTAGGCCAGTAGATTCCCGATAGGGTTCGGGTATGCTTATATGATTGCTTACGTAGTGTTTTACAGGAATATCTTCATTTGGAGGCAGTATATCGAGAATGATATGACTGAGATAAACCTGAAACTTTAAATCCTTGAAAAAACGCAAATTAACAAAAGAACAGCACTCGCTTTTATTCTCTTGGTGAGAATGTGAAAGGTGCTGTGTGCTTTCGTGTGCCTGACAATGTGAAGATGCCCCATCAAGATGAGTGTGTTCAACTTTCACAAAATTAGCCGAAGTGTGCGTGTCATGATGATGGTGAGGAATAATATCATGAGCTAGCATTACCAGGATTGGCAATACTAAAAAAAGACTCACTATTTGTTTATTCATCTTCCTCATAAATGATATATCTGCATCAAAACTAAGTTTTTATTCTCGATATGCAAATTGTTAGATATGAAATAATGATAATTTGTAGTGATTGTCTTATTGCTTTTATGATCTTATTGTATTGTAGGTGAGTGTATCAAAGCGATTTTCTTATTGATAAAAAAATATGATATGGCTAAGTTCAGTTTATAAGGCTATAAGATTCCTAGTATAAAAAGGTGTAGACTCAATCCCTAGTGATTTTAGTCGACGATCGTGAAGTTTTAGAGGCTTTGGGTCCCGTATGCTCTAGTCTTAATTTGTGAATAAGTAAGCTGACAGCTACTTTACGAAGAAGGGAAATTGAGTTTCCTGAGTATTACTTAGGTATGCTATTTGCTATATCCCTATTCAGTTTGTGGCTGATTAAGCTGGTTAGCCGTAGAAACAATCACATGTTCGATTTGTATAAGCTATTGGATACCCACTTTGTAGAAGGGGAAAATATTTTAGATGAATACAGGAATACGATAAGTTAATTAGGTATGCGTAATAAGGCAGAAGAATTGTAAAATAAGGCTGTCAGCTGCAGGTGGGCTGACAGGTTTAATGATACAACAGACCTAAATTTTAACAAAAAGAAACCATGAAATTAGATTTCATGGTTTCTTTGTAGGTGATAATATTTATTGCAAATTATTTCTTGCTACAAGTTTTTGAGCAATCTTTTGAACAATCTGTTTTAGCTGTAGCAGTTGCTTCTGCTTTATCTTTTGAACAGCATGCTTTTTCAGTTGTTTCTGTTGTTGGTTTTTCTCCTTCACAGCAAGCTTTTTTTGCTTCAGCAGTATGAGGACATCCTTTTGAACAATCTGTTTTAGCTTCAGCAGCTACTTCTGTTTTTTCCTTTGAACAAGAAGCTTTTTCATCAGTAGCAGCTTTTGTTTTATTTCCACAAGAAGTAAATAGGAATCCTGAGATGGCAATGGCAAATAATAATTTTTTCATAGTTCTAATAAGTTAGTATAATGGTATTGATTTTTGATTTCAAATAGGAAACGTGAATATATCTGTTATTATGCTGAATTGCAAATGAAATTTGTTCAATAGGAAGTATTCATATCGTATAATTTAATGATCGCTTATTAAATTTCTTTGTAAGTGACTCTTTACTATAATTGTTGCTTCAATTTCTATTCTCTACCTTTTAGAATGTTTCAAACATTTTTATTCAAAATAGCGAAATCGTATTAGTTTTTACGAGCTTCCTTGTCTGCTTTAAAGATATCAATAGGAATCTTCTTTAAGTATATTTTGTTAATTTTGAAGGACAAGTAATAATCCTGCTATGAAAAGGATTTGAAATTGATAAATATAAAAAAAACAGAATGAACTACAGCGAAATAGAAAACTGGTTAAAAGGGTCAAAAGGCAGGTATTCCGATCTATGTAAGGGGAGTCCCTCAGTTTACCGTATGCGCTTGTTGCTATTCATTTTAAGGCTGCTCTTTGGATTGGTTTCTATTGCTTCCGGTCTACTGCTTTTGTTTTCTTTATTTATGAATATAGGTCAAAGCATAGCCGATGTTTTTGGCTTGACAGACGTGCCACTTTATGAAGATGGGAAACTGAGTTTTCTAAGTATTACTTTGGGTATACTCTTGGCTGTGTCATTATTCAGTTTGTGGCTGATTAAGCTCGTTCGCCGTAGAAACAATCACATGTCCGATTTGTATAAGCTATTGGATACCCACTTTGCAGAAGGAGAGAAACTCTTGGATGAATACAGGAATACGATAAGTTAATTAGATATGAAAATTTTACGATTTGTGTGTTGTAGTGCTAATTATATGATTGTGTAGGTAGTGTGAAGTGTTTTTATGCGCATTACGCAGAGGCGCACGGCCGTGCGTCTGTACCTGTGCGTAGGCCAAAGTCGATATCGTCGTTTGTAGCAGGTTTTAAGTCGGCCATAATTTCGGCGGTGGATGATTTTATTGATGAGCAAGCTTTGGATATTCCGAAATATAATCGAAGAAATAAATTCTGGCAAAGTAATTATCATGATCATATTATCCGCAATCAGGCTGAATATCATCGTATAGCTAAATACATAGGGGATAATCCCCGGAAGTGGGATCGGGATAAATATCCTGAATAAATCAAATACATGATTTCTGAGCCCGAATATATACCGTTCCGAAACATTCGTGTGTCTCACAGCAAACAAGTTTGATAGACTTTAGAAGTCTGCCTAGGCTTTATAGAATCTATTAATACCCGAGCATTCTTCAATTTCTTTATTGTTTCCATTTTTGTTTTTTTTAATACAGTAGTTTAAAGCTCCAGTATTGTGCTGCCTGATGATTGATGATTAGAATTATTATTGTTAAGAAATTAATGTTAATGTTTTGTAAAAAAAAACGTGTTTGATGTATAGTCTACTATATTTGTAGTACCCGTTATTGACAGTTTATTATTTTTACTAGAGTCTGAAATTCTGTTAATGATTAATATGCAGGTGATTGCAAGATGTAGCGAAGTTGAATTGGGGGATAGAATTGTTTTAAGTGAATGTGAAACTTAAGCACAATGCATGTTCTGTTATCTATTTAAATATAATTAGAGTGTTACTAACCTAATAAGCTCACATGTTTAGAAATTATTTAAAAACAGCATTTCAAAATCTAAAACAGAACTTTGTTTTTACGAGTATTAATATCCTGGGGCTTTCTATAGCATTGGCTGTCTCTTTTATTATTCTACTATTTGTTATTAATGAACTCTCTTATAATTCTTGCCATAAGAATAAGGATTCAGTTTATCGGGCTATTCGTTATAGTCAGGAATTTAAAAGCACCTGGGCGGGATCGCCGTATATTTTAGCTTCTACTCTAAAAGAAGAATTCCCACAAGTGGAAAAAGCGATCAATGTTCGTAATCTCAGAGGTTTTAATATTAAGCATAAGGAAGAGGATCTCAGAATTAGAAGTGCAGTAGCAACAAACTCAGATGTATTTGATGTCTTTACACTGCCTTTATTAGATGGTGCCAATACAGGTGATTTGCTTAAAGACAAGCATGCCATATGCTTATCAAGAAACTTGGCGGAGAAATTATTCTCTGATATTAATGTTCTTGGTAGACAAATTACAGCGACAATTAATAAAAGGGAAGAGATCCTCACAGTAAAAGCTATTTTTGAAGACCTTCCGGAGAATTCGACATTTAAAGCCGAATGTTTTGTGAATAGTGAATGGACTTTAGCTCCCCTGAATGAGACATTCGGAATTGATCATGTTGATAAGAGTTGGAAACATGATTTTTGGAGAACTTGGGTACGACTTGTTGAAGGTAGCGAGCTAAATGCTGTGGATAATCAGTTTAAGAGTTTAGTGACTAAACATATGGGACCGGAAGCTAAAGATATCTATTCATTACAGAGTTTGAATGATGTATATCTTGACTCATCTCATATTAAGAATGCCGGAATGACTAGTAACCTGAGTACACTCAAATTATTTTCGGGCATCGCTTTATTGATCATTTTGGTCGCAGCATTCAATTATATCATACTCTCAACAGCCGTTTCATCTCGAAGGGCTAAAGAAATAGGAGTTCGAAAAACTTTTGGCGCAAGAAACGAACAAATCAAATATCAGTTTCTTGCTGAATCTGTTTTGTTAACAAGTCTTGTTTTGCCATTTGCTATTCTACTCATGTTTATTGCCTTACCTTATGCAAGAGAGCTGTTTGGTGTTAATTTATCAATTATAAAATCAAATATTGTTTCCTATTTGTTGGTCTATCTGACTTTAACTGTCGTCATAGGATTTGCATCAGGTTTGTATACGTCGCTTGGCTTATCAAGATTAAAGGTTGTGAGCATTCTTAAATCTCAGAATTTCACGGGCAGGAAGAAGCATATCTTTCGTTCATCTCTTATTGTTCTGCAGTTGGTTATTTTCTGTTTCTTTTTGGCTTCGGCATTTACGATACGATCGCAGTATCAATACTCAATAAAGAAAAATCCGGGTTTTAATAATACAAATGTCTTGCTGATTGATATAAAGGATAAAACAGCTTATAAGCCTTTATTGAATGCAATAAAAGCCAATCCTAATGTGATTGATGCAGCTGGATCGATGAGTTGCTTGCCAGTGGCTAGGTCTATGGTGATGATGATGCCTCATTTTCAGGACAAGGAGAAACAGGTTAAAGTGGAAGGAATGGCCATTGACTTCGATTTTTTGCAAACCATGGGGGTAAGTTTACAATCGGGGCGGTATTTTTCTCATGAATTTGGAAGTGATGCGAAAAAGGCTTGTATCCTGAATGAAACCGCAGTCAAGCAATTTGGAATTGAAGATGCTGTTGGCAAACAGATGGCTTCTCAGTATGATATTATTGGAGTTGTAAAAGACTTTAATCTTCATTCTTTCCATTCCGAGACACCGCCATTAATGATTACAATAACCGAAAAATATCTCAGCCAAATTGCTATACACTACAAGGAAGGTACGCTAGATATTCTTTTGCCTAAAATTAAGAATTCATGGAAGACTATTTGTAAAGATCAAGCTTTCACTTACTCTACAATTGAAGAAACAATTAAGGATTTGTATTCTGAGGAAAAAAACATGAGTACAGTGATTACAATTTCAGCCTTATTTACCATGATGATAGCTTCATTCGGTTTATTTGGTTTAACGCTATTTATAGCACAAACTCGTACAAAAGAGATTGGTATTAAGAAGGTTATGGGTTGTTCTAGTTCTACTATTATATACTCGTTTTTAAGAGTAAATGTTATTTATGTGCTTGTTGCGACTCTTATTTCAATACCCATAACGGTTTATGCTATGTCCGAATGGCTAAGTAACTACTCCGTTAGAGTTGACATTCAGTGGTGGTTCTTTGCCATAGCATTCCTAATTGCAGTATTGGTCGTTAGTGTCACCGTTTTAATACAATCCTATAGAGCTTCTAAGTTGAATCCAGTTGAAGCAATTAAATGCGAGTAGGTTTTTGTAGAAAGGTGATTTTTGAAAATACATAAGGATAATAAAAAACAAAGCACTCTAGATATCTAGAGTGCTTTGTTTTTTTATCAGGTTTATTGATTTATAATTCCTGCAACCTTCCATTAATAGCCTTCCAATAAGCTTTATGGAAATCCATGCTTTCATCATCTATCCACTCAGGGAAGAACTTAGCCTCACCTTGAGGTGTGAATTGTACTTTATCCTTAGGGTTATAAAAGCCTGATCGTTCAGGATGGAACTGAATACCAAAGACGTTTGGATATCTCTTGTGGTAAATGGCTTCAATAATCTTTCCATCGGTAGAGAGTGCTGAAACTTTAAAGCCTTTACCTAGCTTCTCAATTGCCTGATGGTGATAAGAATTGACCAGTGGACTATCCTTTTTATTTATTCCCGTTAGTTTAGAAAAGAAAGACCCTTTGAAGTTGATCTGGTGAAAGTGAAAGCCAGTGAGTTCTAGCTCATCATTCTCGGGCATTTGTCTGTAATAGTTTCTGTGAATCTCATTTTGTCCCAGTTTAGCCAGACCTTCACTTTCCACGCCATTGTATATTTCTGATGGGATATCCTGAATTAAGCTGCCACCTGTGGCTATATTCATGCTTTGCATGCCCAGGCAAATGCCATGTATTAAATAATTGGGCTTTTGTTTAAGTAAAGCCTTATAGCTTTTATCTTGAGAACCTCCCAGTAGGTGAAAGATGAAAGAAGTCTCAAAATAATGACGATATGGATCGTAAACTTTAGTTAATGGATTCTGCACTTCGTTATAAAGCTCTGCTGGAATATCCGGCCCACCAAAGAAAAAGACAGCATCACTATTGATAAATAATTCGTTGAATTCATCACTTAACTCATTGTTTCCATATAGTTTATCTGTAGTTATATTATCTATAAGTTCAAGTAACTGCATATTTAGTGTTGTAATGGTATCCAATACAGTTTGAGCTTTCGTATAGTCATATTTTTCTCCACTGTGATATAAACCAATCAATTGAATAGAATCCAAATCAAGCAGGCCTTTACTTGCCAAAGTAGACATGATTTCGATATTAGTTGCTGTAGGATGGGCAATTAGAATGCGTTTATTCAGATTGTCGGGTAATGGCTTTAGAAGTTGTGCCTGCAAAAGAGTGACCGGTAAAAGCAGGAGTAAGAGTAATTTGAATTTCATTGTGTTTTTCTTTCAGTTAGTTTGAGGTCTGTTAAGTCTTATCCAAAAATAAGCTTTTATATCTGAAAACTACATATTCCCAAAGAGCTAGCTGTAAGCAATCGTAATGATGTAGGCTAAACCTTGTTTATAAGATCCTCCAAGTCTAGTATTTAAGTTGATTCGTGAAAAAGGCGGTCAACTTATTTTTTTTAATAACTTTAGATGACTGACTTAAAAAAAAGAGAATGAGAATATGGTCTTTACACCCAAAATATCTAGATGCTAAAGGGCTTGTAGCACTCTGGCGAGAGACTCTATTGGCTAAAAATGTATTGGAGGGTCAAACAAAAGCTTATAATAATCACCCACAACTGGATCGATTTAAAAAGTCAAATGATCCCTTATTATCAATTCATTATTACTTAAGTATTGTCTGGCAGGAAGCGAATGCAAGAGGCTATAAGTTTGATAATAGAAAATATGAGAACCTTGAGTTGATTAAAAGAATCAAGCTAAACAAGGGACAAGTTGAATTTGAAAAAGAGCATCTCCTTAAGAAATTACGCTTAAGGGATGAGATAAAATATGCTGAACTGTTGTCTTTAGGATGTATTGAAATACATCCTTTATTTAATGAAATTGAAGGAGAAATTGAAGAATGGGAAAAAATATAAGCTTGCTTTTTGTCTTTGTGTTATTATTGAGTTCATGTAAAGCACAGGATACAAAAACAGATAAAACGGTTGTGAAAGACTTTGACATCGATAAGTATTTGGGTTCGTGGTATGAGATTGCCCGTTTTGATCATCGTTTTGAAAGAGACTTGGTTGGAGTAAAGGCAACTTACTCATATCGAGAAGATGGAAAGATAAAGGTCGTAAATAGTGCCTACAAGGAGACTCTTGATGGGGAAAAGTCTGAAGCTATTGGCAAAGCCAAGATTCCCAACCCCATGGAAGCCTCAAAGTTGAGGGTGTCTTTCTTTTGGATTTTCTATAGCGATTATCTGGTTTTTGAATTAGATGAAGATTATCAGTGGGCTGTTGTTGGTAGTCAGTCTGATAATTACCTATGGATTCTCTCACGTCAACCAATAATGAAAGAAAGCTTGTATAGTGATTTATTAGTGAGAATAAAGAATAGGGGCTACGATACGAGTAAACTCATTAGAGTTAAACAAAAAACAAACTAAGAGCAGAGGGATAATTTAGTTTATCAATTCTGATTAATGAAATATATGAGTCGATAGTTAATCTATAGGCTCATTTTTCATGTCTAAATAAGAAATATTAAACCTTAATTAACATTTATTATTTAAAACTGAGTCGGAGTTTTGTATAAAATATTGACTTTAATGATTTATGACAAAAGGCTTGTTTTTTATCTTGAATGCATCTAAAATGATGACTAGAGTCGCTTTTTAGTGAATTAATCGTCATAAAGCTTGCTTTTTTAAAATATATATTCTAATTTTCAAATTCTTTAATTGTATATATTTAAGTAAAATGAAGTCTTAATGACCAGTAGAAGGTAAATCTAATACATGACATGATGATGAAAAGGCAAACACTACATAAGAAGATTGTAGGGATTCAAGGACTTGAGTCTTGTAATGCCTTTCAGTATTTCGAAGAACGATTATCTCATGTTTTAGAAACCCATCTATATGGATCCCCATCCGTAGATCTTTTGAGATTTAAGGAGAAGCAAATGATTTTCAGTTTGATATGGTGTATTAATTCGCCTCAAAGGGCTCCTGAAAATACTATAAGTGATTCTGAATTAAAGGATTTCGGTGAAAAGTATCAACAAATTATACGCACTTTTAAAGTGAGTCATGAAGGTAAAGAGATTAGCCTTCTAGATTATAATATACTGGCAGCATTCTTACATGTCTTGTACCATGGAATTAAGAATAGGAAGCGTACAGGGCATTTAAAAGAAGCCTTTGCTATACCAATACTCGAGGGAGTATCTATGCTGAAGGGAGTTCCCAATATGTATACAGCTTGTTTATTCATGCTGATAAGTCGTCTGAACGATATTCGTAAGCATTGCTATTCTTTCGAAATGCAACGCAGTAATGGACAAGGCAACTTAAGTAAAATATTAACCCCTGTTATTTCTCTTAATTGGGCTAGACAAGAATCTATGATGATTCATCGAACCCTTCAATCAGTTTATAAAGTGGTTAATCCATTAATTTCGTCCAGTGCTAATTGGCTTAATATTCCTAAAGAGAAGCTTGGATCTCATTATTCAGGAAACAAAAATGAATTGAATTTGTATATTCAATCCGATGCTTTAACTCGATTACAAGAGTGTTTGGATATCTTCGATCAGCAAGGACTGAATGAAATTTTGAGTTTTAATCTAAGACACTTTGATGCGTTTCAACAATATAAGGGGAATCTATTATTACCTATTAATCTGTATCAGATTAATGTAGGTTACTTGGTTTGTGATTTGATAGATGATAAGCTTGTGGTAAGAACCTTCCGTTTTATAACGCATAACAATACCCCTGAAGGGGATTGCCTAATAAATAAGCAAACACAGTCAAGTTCGGAAATGACCTTTAGCTTTATTGATAAGTTGAGTCTTTTGCTAAAGTTAAATGATGAAGTGGATTTGAATTCGTATTATGAAGCAGGATATGAAAATCTGTTTCGTTTGAAAGATTATAATTTAAAAATAGATGCCATGCAAGAAGCAAATTATGAAGAATTTCATTCTTACATCAAGCAAGGAAATGAAGCCGAATTGACTTCAGAAAGTATTAATGAAGAAAATCTGACCTTGAAAGATTATTCTTTAGGGAAGTTGTTAGGTCTTTTGATACTGAACACCCTAGGTTTGATTGTGGCACAAGTCATGAAGGTTTTTTATTCTTTAGCCAATAAGTTTAAGGGCTTAGCTAAGCAAAATGTCGACTTAAATGGGCAGATTGAGAAACAAAAAACAATTGATCTTTCAAATGCAAGATCGATTGTGTGTAATGAAGTTGATGTGACCCTTTCTGAATCAAAAAAATATGAAGAACAGGCGAGTTAATTATCTCTAACTGCTTGAATATCTATATGTAGCCTAAAGAAATGAAAATTAATAAGTGATAGAAAATATAACCTATGTGCATGAAAAGAGTTGCGATGATAGTTAATATATTATTAATGTATCTCTTCGCAAGCTAATTAAGCTTTTACTCTTGAATAATACACCTTCCAGCTAAGTGTCAACTTAAGCTAGAAGGTGTTTTTTACAAAAGTGATTTTTCGACGCAAATTGGAATATATCAAAGCAGAAATATTAGATTTCTTTGAATTAATTTATTGTTTATTTGTTATTACTGCTTGAGAATAGACTTGAAGAAAATTTAACCAAACTGGATAGTTGTCAAATAATTGATATAAATGTTATTAGAGAGCTTGTAAGGAAGAAGATCTTTATGTCTGTATTTAATTGAAATATTTTTTTATGGAAAGTTTTATTCTTATTTTAGCCAGTAACACTATTAAATATATGGCTTATATGAATTCATTTCTACGTAGGATATCGCTTATTAGCCTATTGATACTTTCTCTATCTGTAGTGTCTTCTATAGCTCAACGTACGGTTTTTAGTCTGAGCGAATATAATAAAGGGAATAATCTACCTGAAGAGTTGATTAAAGATATTGTAACTGATGGATATGGGATACCTCATTTCGCCACAGATAATGGTTTATATGCACTTATTCGCAATGAGTTTCATATTATAAATCCCCCAAAAGGCAAATCAACCTTTTTTAAAGCTTTTTCTGTTCTTAAGGACCACACAATTCTGGTTATTGCTGATGATGCGATTTATAAATTGGTGCATGGAAAAGAAGCTAACTATTTGGAGCTATTTATCGATTGCAACAATGGGGATACTTATCCTCATTTTCCTAAGCATATTTTCGAAGATAGTCAGAATCGAATTTGGATAGCCGATCATACTGATGTGTTCTGTTATACCGACAGTGAGTTGTACAAGTATAAAATGGATGAGAAAAATAAAACAACGTCATTTGCTCGTTCTTATCAATTTGTTGAGTTGGATCAAGGCCAGATTATCACTGTTTCTCAAAAGGGGTGGTTTTATAGATTAAATGAGGGAACGAATTCCTTTGAAGAGATAAATGAGAAAGCTGATTTTATTGTTCACTCTATATTTTTACATAGGAGTAATGAGTTTCTTTTAGGAACGTCTAAAGGTTTAATGAATTACAAATGCTCTTCTGATGGCCGTATTTTGGAGAAAAAAATATTGGATCCCTATATTGTAGCATCCTGTATTATTCCGATAAAAAATGATCGTTTTTTAGTGGGCACTTGGTTTCAAGGTTTAGTAGAAATATGTTGCCAACCTCAAATTAGGATTTATCCTGTAGGAGGCTTTCCTTCATTCACTATCAATAATATGTACAGGGATACCCATGGATGTGTGTGGGCAGCTACCAACTCTGGTGTTGTTCATATGGAAAAGCAATTCTTTTCGATCCAGCTACTCAATGGTAATGCTGATTATGTGAATGATGTAGCTAAGGATGGGAAATATGTCTACTTCTTAAATGGTAAAGATGTATATCGGGTTAATCCAGACTACAGTGTCGAGACTTATCTAAAATTAAAAACAAACAATTCAACAAAGTTGGGTATTTGGAATAATTTGATACTTGTAGGGAATGAAAAAGGAGAGATTGATTGTTATAAGGATCACAAACTCATGTTTCATTTCAAGTTGTCGGATATGAAAGTGACTGATATTGTTATCAATTCAAAATATGAAGCATGGGCCGTCAGTAATTCTGAACTATTTAAGCTTGATCTGTTGAATGGAAACCAAAAATCATATTTACAGCAACTTGGTGGAGAACGTATTGTGTTTGATGTAGAGTATTTTAATGAGACTGATCTAATTATTTCTGGAGCTAAGTCAGGAACTTATTTATACCAATATAAAAAAGAGGATGATAGTATAAGGAATATTAGTGTTGAAGCTGATTTTATGAAGGGTGAAGAGTTTTGGACAACAGATCTCGAAGTTGATGGTGATAGTTTATTTATTGGAAGTTCAATAGGTGTAATTAAATATTGTGAAGGAGAAGTTGAGCGATTAGATTTAGGACGGTACACTGAGATGGGAGTTGTTTCAGTGACAAAGGATAAGGGAGGTGATTTATGGATAAATGGAAGTAAGGGTGTTTTTAGAAGAAAAGGGAATGATCTAAATCTATTTACAACTGATGATGGATTGCCATCTATGATATCTCTTATTGGGAATATGTTGGTTGATTCTAGAGGTATAATATGGCTTGGTACAAGTAATGGTTTAAGTTATGCTGATGCTGGACAAAGTTCTAGGAAAAGTCCCAAACCATTAATTTATGGTGCTTTAGGAAATGAGCAAACTTCCCTGTTAGATAAGGAATATGAGGTGATAAAGAATACCACGATCCTATTTGATATAAGCAGTGTGTTTTATCCTCAATCAAAGAATCAATTTGAGTATTGTATCCAATGTGCTGAGAATAATAAAAAAGAATGGTTGCCATTGACGGATAAAAATCAAATCCTAATATCGGATTTGAAAGTAGGGAATTATCAACTTAAAGTACGTACCAAACATGACGGTAATTATTGTTGGAGTGAAGAAACTATTTTACCTATTCGAGTTAATGAAGTTTGGTATTTGAGATGGTATAGTTTAGTGATTTTTGTTTTGTTTATGATTGGTTTAATTTACCTCACGTATGTAACAAGTAAAAACAGAGCATATTTAAGAATGCTCACATTAAGACGTATGATTAACGAAAAGACTAAAGATTTAAAACAAGTTAATCAGGAGTTGGAAACGGCCAACTTGGCTAAGGATAAATTTATTTCAATATTAGCTCATGATTTGCGCAACCCCTTTAATGCCATTCGTGGGTTTTCTCAAATGCTAGTCGATCATACTATAGAGTTAGATGATGATGAAAAAGATGAATTGATCAAGATGATATATAAAAGTTCAGATGATACTTTTAAGTTACTTGAAAATTTGCTTGAATGGGCTAATGTGCAAAAGGGTAATCTGAAAGCAAATATTGAATCCATCAATTTGAGGATTCTTATGCAGAATAATTTGGAAATTCATCAAAAACTTGCTGCTGTTAAAAAAATAAAGATTAGGGGCGAATTCCAGGATTTGTTTGTAAAAGCAGACAAGTATATGCTTGATACCGTAATTCGAAATTTGATTTCTAATGCCATAAAGTATTCTTATTCAGAGGATATAATTAATCTAGAAATTGAAGAAATGAGCGATATGGCTATGATTAAAATAAAGGATCATGGGGTTGGAATGAGTCAAGAGAGACTGGATCAGCTTTTTCGTATAGATGCCATTAGCTCTACGGTGGGAACGACAGATGAAACCGGTACAGGTTTTGGACTCATGTTATCCAAAGAATTTATTGATTTAAATGGGGGTAGAATTGAAGTTACCAGCGAGAAGGATATGGGCACAGTTTTCTCAGTGTTTATTCCCTTAGATAAATAATAAAGCCATTTATTGCTTCCTTATTAACTCTTCATCTTAGTCTACAAACAAGCTTTTATTATAAAACTCATTAATATTGTACTTATTTATTCTAAATAAACTTGTTGTTTTTATCATACTTTAAAGTCTTTTATTGGTTTGTAGGCAGATTGAATAAGTGTTTTAATCTGCTTAACAGCTTCTTGTTTCGGCTTTTAGTGGACAAAACACCCTCCAAAACACATAAATTCAAACGTAAGTTGTTGTAATTCTGAGTCTTCTATATTTTGTAATCTAGAGATTGCAAAATTATCAAATAATGCTTGCACAGCAATAATTAAAAGCTTTACTTTGCGGCCGTAAAAATGAGGGGAAACAGTGATGTTTCCTGACATTTCTTACCGGATTATCTATAAAGGACATCCGATCTACACAACCACAAGACTTAAAACAAGTTAGCATGACTAAGATGCAATTCAAGGCCGGTGAGTGGCAAAAAAATATTAACGTAAGAGATTTCGTTAATAACAACCTAACTTCTTACGAAGGAGATGCTTCATTTTTAACTGGAGCAACAGAACGCACAACAAAATTATGGGATATCTGCAAGGATGCAGTTAAAGACGAGCGCGCAAATAACGGTGTACGTTCTATAGATACAGAAACTGTATCAACAATTGCTTCTCATGGAGCAGGATATATCGACAAATCATTGGAGTTGATCGTAGGTCTTCAGGCTGACGAATTGCTTCGTAGAGCAATGAAGCCTTATGGTGGTATTGCTGTTGTTGAGAAAGCATGTACTGAGCAAGGTCTTGAGGTTTCAGATCGTGTTAAAGATATCTTTCGCAACTTCGCAAAAACTCACAACGATGGTGTTTTTGACGCTTATACTGACGAGATTCGTAAATTTCGTTCATTAGGTTTCCTTACAGGTCTTCCTGATAACTACGCACGTGGTCGTATTATTGGTGACTACCGTCGTGTAGCTCTTTACGGTATCGATCGTTTGATCGAAGTAAAGAAAGAAGACTTGAAAGGTTTGACCGGAACCATGACTGACGAATTAATTCGTCTTCGTGAAGAGGTTTCAGAGCAAATTAAAGCTTTGGGTCAAATCGTAGAATTAGGAAACAAGTATGGTTTAGAATTAAACCGTCCAGCTGAGACTGCTCAAGAAGCAATTCAGTGGGTGTATATGGGTTATCTAGCTGCTGTTAAGGAGCAAGATGGTGCTGCAATGTCATTGGGTAATGTTTCTACTTTCCTTGATATCTATATTGATCAAGATATTAAAGCAGGTCTAATTACTGAAGAGTTTGCTCAAGAAATGATTGATCAATTCGTAATGAAATTGCGTATGGTTCGTCACCTTCGTATGAATGCTTACGATGAGATTTTCGCTGGTGACCCAACTTGGGTAACTGAGTCAATCGGTGGTAAAACGATGGATGGAAGATCTAAAGTAACTAAGACTTCATTCCGTTTTCTTAACACATTATATACTCTAGGAGCTTCTCCAGAGCCAAATATGACTGTGCTTTGGTCAGACGAACTGCCAGAAGGATTCAAGAAATACTGTGCTCAGGTTTCTATCGATACATCTTCTATCCAGTACGAGAATGACAAATTGATGCGTGATACACGTAAGTCTGATGACTACGGTATCGCTTGTTGTGTTTCTTACCAAGAGATTGGAAAGCAAATTCAGTTCTTTGGTGCTCGTTGTAACTTAGCTAAAACACTTCTTTTGGCTCTTAACGGCGGACGTTGTGAGAAAACAGGTATTTTGCTTATCGAAGGTATTCCAGCTATGTCTAGCGATGTGTTGAATTACGACGAAGTAATGAGCAACTATATGATTGCGATGAAACAAATGGCTCGTGTTTATAACGATTCAATGAACATCATCCATTACATGCACGATAAGTATTACTATGAGAAAGCTCAAATGTCTCTAGTTGATACAAATCCTGCTATTAACCTTGCTTACGGTATTGCTGGTCTTTCTATCGTTGCCGATTCAATGTCTGCAATTAAGAACGCTAAAGTAACTTCTGTTCGTAACGAAGAAGGTTTAACAACTGACTTTAAAATTGAAGGTGATTTCCCATTCTATGGTAACGATGATGATGCAGTAGACTGTTTTGCAGTTGAAATACCACACATCTTCAACAACTTGTTGAAAGAACTTCATACATATAAGAATGCTGAGTCTACTATGTCTATCTTGACTATTACTTCTAATGTAGTATATGGTTTGAAGACTGGTGCGACTCCTGATGGTAGAGCTTCTGGTGTGCCTTTTGCTCCTGGTGCTAACCCAATGCACGGACGTGATTCAAACGGTGCTATCGCTTCTTTGAACTCAGTTGCTAAAATTAACTATGAAGATTCATTAGATGGTATTTCTAATACATTCTCAATTGTTCCTAAATCATTAGGTGCAACTCCAGAATCTCGTTCTGAGAACTTAGTAACTATGATGGATGCTTATTTCATCAAAGGTGCTCATCACTTGAACGTAAATGTATTGAATCGTGAACTTCTTATGGACGCAATGGAGCATCCAGAGGAGTATCCACAGTTGACTATTCGTGTATCAGGTTACGCAGTAAACTTCGTAAGATTGACTCGCGAGCAGCAGTTAGAGGTTATTTCTCGTTCTTTCTTCGAGAGAATGTAATAATAGATTCTAGAATTAAGATAATTCCGGGGCTCCATTGGAGTTCCGGAATCTTTTTATAAAAAGATAAGTTTTTTACTTACAACAAAAACATACAAATGCTAAACGTTCACTCATTCGAATCGCTTGGAACCTATGACGGACCAGGTATTAGACTTGTAGTTTTCCTACAGGGCTGTGCATTTAAATGTTTATACTGTGCGAATCCTGATACCATTACTTTCAAGGGAGGAACAGCTGTTCCGAACACTGAAATTATGCGTAAGGCTCGCAATCAAAGACCCTTTTTCGGTAAAAAAGGAGGAGTGACATTTTCAGGAGGAGAACCTTTGTGGCAAGCTAAAGATTTGTCTGTTCTTTTTCAGGAGTTGAAGGATGATGGTTTTAATACATGTATTGATACCAATGGCAATGTATTTAACGATGATGTGAAAAATCTGCTTAAAAATACAGATTTAGTCCTTTTGGATATCAAACATATCAATCCAGATTGGCATAAGACCATAACTGGTAAAACCAACGAAACAACCTTGAAGTTTGCAAAATATCTAAAGGATACGAATACACCAGTCTGGTTACGTTATGTACTAGTTCCAGGTTATTCTGATCAGGAAGATTATATGCACGAAATGGGGCAGTATTTCAAAGACTATTCAAATATTGAGAAGTTAGAGATTCAGCCATACCATAAACTAGGCGTTCATAAATATGAACACTTGGGTATGAAATATGAACTTGAAGGAGTTCTTGAGAATTCACCTGAACAATTGACTCGAGCTGAAGAGATTATGAGTCAGTATTTTAAAGAGGTGATTATTAATTAAATTAGAGTTTAACTCTTTGTAAAGATTTAAGTAATGTCTTTTAATACATTTGAAGAAACTGTTGAGACAGTAGAGCGTAAAGCATTTATCACACCAAAGGAGCCTATTCCTTCAGTAGCTTATACAGCATTCAATTCTCCAAAAGAAACCGTAGAAGTTGTTAATCATACAGCAGAAGCAAAAAGAGATACAGCATCTAAAAAAGTATTTGTACTTGCAATTTTAGCCGGTGGATATATTGCTATGGGTAGTCTTTTAGCTTTAGTCATCGGGGGTGCAATGCCAGGACTGGCTCAATCGAACCCTGGCTTGCAGAAATTCTTTTTTGGAGCCGTTTTCCCCTTAGGTTTAATTCTTTGTGCAGTCGCAGGAGCTGAGCTTTTTACCGGAAATACAGCCTATTTTATACCTTCTGTATTATCAAAACGTATGTCTTATAAGGTTCCTTTAAAGAACTGGACTATTGTTTATATTGGTAATTTTGTGGGCTCACTTATAGTGGCTTACTTCTTGGTTTATCTAACCGAGGTTTTAATGAATTCACCTTCGCTTGATTCAGCTATTAATATTGCAATTGCCAAGACATCGAATCCTTTTTATAAGACTTTCTTAAAAGGAATAGCATGTAACTGGATGGTGGCTTTAGCCATGTGGTTAGCTTATGCAGCCAAAGATATAACAGGTAAGATTTTAGGTATTTGGTTTCCTGTAATGGCCTTTGTAGCTATGGGGTTTGAACACTGCGTAGCCAATATGTTCTTTATTCCAGTTGCCATTTTCCATGGTGCTGATATCACTTGGATGGATTTTATTGTGAAAAACTTGATTCCTGCCACTTTAGGTAATATAGTTGGAGGAGCTTTGTTTGTAGGGACAGCCTATTGGTATGCTTACGACAAAAAATAAAATAATTTCAAATTGTTTCTAAAGCAGTAATCTTTAAGGTTACTGCTTTTTTATTTTAATAGAATTCTGAATGATGAAAACGCTATCGATCTTAGATTAAAATATACTCTCTACTTACATATTTTAAGATAAAACATCATAATAGCGATAATTGGTAATATTTTAGTTTGTTTTTAATGCAAATCATGCTTTATTTTATATTTTTGCCTTACAGTAATGATGACTAAGTTTAGATGGCTTCCTTTTGAATTTATTCATCAAACAACAACAAATACAAACACCAAAATAAATCAAAATGATTACACGTTTAGATCAAGTCATTGACAAGCTTAAGAATAATGAAAAGAAGAGATTGGTAGCTGCATATGCTAACGATTCTCATACAATTGGAGCTGTAAACGATGCTGTAGAGTTAGGGATAATTGATGCAACCTTAGTTGGTGATGAAACTGAAATTGAAAAAACTTGTAAAGAGCATAATTTCGACATGTCTCGTTTTACAATTGTTCATGAGCCAAACGAGCTTAAAGCTGCACAAAAAGCTGTTGAGTTGATCAATAATGGTGAAGGTGATATGATTATGAAAGGTCTTGTAAGTACTGATAAGTACATGAAAGCCATTCTTAATAAAGAAAAAGGTTTGATGCCTCCTAAGGCTGTTTTAAGTCATGTAACTGTAATGGAAAACCCTAATTACCATAAACTTTTGGTTGTGAGTGATGTTGCTGTTATTCCTTTGCCAGACTTGAATCAGAAGATTGCAATTACTAACTATGTTATTAAAGTTGCGCAGTCGTTGGGTATTGAAAAGCCAAAGGTAGCTATAATTGCTGCTTCGGAGCAGGTTCTTACTAAGATGGATGCTTGTGTTGATGCTGCTATCATTTCTAAAATGGCTGAGCGTGGACAGATTAATGGCGCCTATGTTGACGGTCCTTTAGCTCTTGATGTGGCTATCGATAAGGAATCTGCTGATATTAAGAAATTGGATTCTATGGTTGCTGGAGATGCCGATTGTATGGTATTCCCAAATATCGAAAGTGGTAATGTATTCTATAAGGTAAACACCAAATTGGCTAATGCTGAATTGGGAGCAATGGTAATGGGAGCGAAGGTTCCAGCTATTCTTTCTTCTCGTGGTGATAGTGTGAAGACTAAATTGTATTCTATCGCAATGGCAGCTCTTGTGGCTTCAAAATAGTACTGCAATTAAATATTTCCCTCTGGGAGATGAAAAATATATAAGACAATTGACTAGATGAAAATCAGTCAATTGTCTTTTTTTTGTATAAAAAAAGGCCAACTCAAAGAGTTGGCCCTATAATATTTTAAGACTAAAAACTCTATACTAGAGTTTTAGCTACTTCAATTGCTGCATCAAAGTTAGGAGCATCTGTTACTTCAGGAACGTACTCAACATACTGAATAGTGTTTTCTTTGTCGATAACAACCACACCACGAGTTAGTAAACGTAATTCTTCGATAGCAAAACCAAACTTGTAGCCAAAATCCATCTCCTTGTGATCAGAAAGCGTGATTAAGTTTTCAATACCTTCAGCACCGCAAAAACGTCCTAATGCAAATGGAAGGTCGTTTGATAGCGTGATGATTTGTACATTATCCCCTAGATTAGAAGCTTCTTTGTTGAAACGATGAGCCTGTGCAGAACAAACGCCAGTGTCAACAGAAGGGAAAATAGAAAGAATCTTTACTTTTCCATCAAAATCAGATAAAGAAACAGGAGCTAAGCCTTGGTTAAGCGCTGTGAAATTTTCTGCCTTATCACCTTTTTTTACTGGAGTTCCTACAAGTGTAATTGCACCGCCTGCAAAAGTTACTTTAGTATTGTCTTTGTTCATTTGATTTGTATTTTAATGTTATTAAATCGTTTAAATCGGAAATAGGGATTGTAAACTCCCTTATTAACTCAATTGAGTATCAAAGATAGTAATATTGGTTATTTAAACTAAATAGGAATAGGGTTTTTTATTTAATGAAATGAAAGAAAAAATGCCAGCATAGCTGGCATTTTTATAGTTATTCGACTTCTTTGTTTTGTTTTAGAATCTTAGTTGTTATTTTCTCTTTATTCTTATCCAGTCCGACTGATATCGTATCACCCTCTGTAAGAGAAGCTCGGATAATCACCTCGGCCATTTCATCTTCCAGGTATTTTTGAATGGCTCTCTTTAAAGGACGTGCTCCAAATTGCACATCATAACCTTTTTTAGCGATGAAATCTTTAGCAGCAGTAGATATCTTGATTTTAAAACCTAAGTCTTCTACGCGGCTATATAAACCCTTTAGTTCAATATCAATTATCTGATGGATATGCTCTTCACTCAATGAGTTGAACATGATTAAATCATCCACGCGATTGATAAACTCAGGTGCAAAAGCCTTGCGAAGTGCTTTTTGGATAATATTGTTTGCGTAATCGCTATCCTCACTTGATTTAGATTGGAATCCAATTCCCTTACCGAAATCTTTCAATTCACGAGAACCAATATTTGATGTCATAATCACAATACAATTTTTAAAGTCAACCTTACGGCCTAGAGAATCCGTTAATTGACCATCATCAAGCAATTGTAAAAGAATATTGAATATATCTGGATGTGCCTTTTCTATTTCATCTAAAAGAATGACAGAATAGGGCTTGCGACGCACTTTTTCAGTTAATTGACCACCTTCTTCGTAGCCAACATAGCCTGGAGGAGCTCCAACCAAACGTGAAACAGCAAACTTCTCCATATATTCACTCATATCGATGCGAATTAATGCATCTGAACTATCAAATAGATATTCTGAAAGAACTTTCGCTAGTTGAGTTTTACCCACACCGGTTGGACCTAAGAATATGAATGAGCCAATAGGTTTACTTGGATCTTTTAAACCAGCGCGGTTTCGTTGTATGGCTTTTACAATTTTAGCGATAGCATCTTCCTGGCCAATCACTCTGCTGCTAAGCTCTTTATTCATTTGAAGTAAGCGGGAACCTTCAGCTTGAGCTATACGCCTAACGGGAACACCAGTCATCATTGCAACAACTTCAGCGATATTATCTTCTGAGACTTTTTCTTTCTGCATGCTCAGATCTTTCTCCCACTTGTCTTTTTCATTTTCGAGCTCATCCATTAATTGTTTTTCCTTATCGCGGAAACTAGCAGCTAGTTCGAATTTTTGAGCTTTAACCGACTTGATTTTATTTTGACGGGTCTCTTCAATATTCTCTTCAAGTTCTTCAATAATTTTTGGAACTAGAATGTTGGAAATATGCACTCGAGAACCCGCTTCATCAAGAGCATCAATCGCTTTATCTGGCAAATGACGATCGCTGATATAGCGAGTAGTTAATTTCACACAAGCATTAATGGCCTCAGGCGTATAAAATACATTGTGATGATCTTCATATTTTTCCTTAATATTATTTAGAATTGAAATAGTTTCTTCAACAGAAGTTGGCTCAACCAAAATTTTCTGGAAACGACGCTCCAAGGCACCATCTTTTTCAATATTCTGACGGTATTCATCAAGAGTTGTCGCACCAATACATTGGATTTCGCCACGAGCTAAGGCTGGTTTAAGCATGTTAGCCGCATCCAATGAGCCCGTTGCACCTCCAGCACCCACTATGGTGTGAATCTCATCTATAAAGAGGATTATATCCGTTGTTTTAGCCAACTCATTAAGAATAGCTTTCATTCTTTCTTCAAACTGACCACGATACTTCGTTCCAGCTACAATAGAAGCCAAGTCGAGCGTAACCACACGCTTATCGAAAAGGACTCTAGAAACCTTTCTCTGAATAATTCTTAAAGCTAGGCCTTCCACAATTGCAGATTTACCAACACCTGGTTCACCGATTAGAATTGGGTTATTTTTCTTACGTCGACTAAGGATTTGAGCTAAGCGCTGAATTTCAGTTTCACGTCCAACAATAGGATCGAGAGTCCCTTCTTCAGCAGCTTGAGTAATATCTACACCGAAATTATCGAGAACAGGCGTGTTCGATTTACCCGTTGTGCTCGATTTGGGGTTATTACCGTGCATGCCACCACCAGCACCTTCTCTTTCTTCTGATGGAAAATCTGCTTGTGCTTTTGGAGAGTTTGTATTAATATTATTTTTCACAGCATTATAGTCTATGTTTTTAGCTTCTAGATAGCGTGTTACCAGACATTTTTCGTCCTTAAGTATAGCCAATAATAGATGACTGGTATCAATCGTTTGGTTCTTTAACGCTTTGGCTTCAAGATATATGAGTTTTAAAACACGTTCAGCAGATTTTTGCAATGGAATATCTTCCTGATCCAATCGGTCTAAGTTTGTGTTTTGGAGTTTAAACTCTAAATCATGCTTAATATCAAGCAGGCTGATTCCTAGAGAATTAAGAATGCTAATGGCAACGCCCTCACCTTCACGTAGAATCCCTAAAAATAAATGTTCAGTACCTATGGCACTATTACCTAGTCTTTCAGCTTCATCTTTGCTAAAAGAAAGAACATCTTTTACACGGGGTGAAAATTTTGAGTCCATATATTATATGTTTTAGTTGTGTATTTATTTTATTCGTCTTTGGTGAATTTAATAAGAATATTTTTATTTGAAGTAAACTTGAGTTAAAAATATAGCAATTTTAACGTTCATTTAAACTAAATAACGAAGATTAAAGGGGTTAACATCATCGATTTTAATATAGTTAAAATATTTATCTTAATTTGTCTTTAATTCCACCACAATTATTATCAAAATTGCACATATTTTTTTACTTTTGTCTTTCTGTGATTTGAACTGTAAAGTGAATACTTTATTTGATCAAAACATAGAAATTATATTTCCCATTTAAGAATAGAATCTAAAAGAACAAATATATGACCACGGGAGAGAGAATCATACGCATTAATATTGAAGAGGAAATGAAATCTGCTTATATCGATTATTCGATGTCAGTAATTGTTTCCCGAGCTTTACCAGATGTTAGAGATGGACTTAAGCCTGTTCACCGCCGAGTATTATTCGGTATGAATGAATTGGGTATAGCAGCTAATAAACCTCATAAAAAATCAGCGAGAATTGTTGGTGAGGTACTGGGTAAGTATCACCCGCATGGTGACAGTTCAGTTTATATGGCCATGGTTAGAATGGCTCAAGAATGGTCTTTGCGTTACCCTTTGGTTGATGGACAGGGTAACTTTGGTTCGGTTGATGGTGATAGCCCTGCGGCTATGCGTTATACCGAAGCAAGAATGAAAAAGATTGCAGAAGAAACACTTGCCGATTTGGATAAGGATACCGTTGATATGTCTCCTAACTTTGATGAGACATTGAAAGAACCTACTGTTCTTCCTACTCGTATTCCTAACTTATTAGTAAATGGAGCATCGGGTATTGCTGTCGGTATGGCAACTAATATGCCTCCTCATAATTTAACGGATACGATTGATGCAACAATTGCTTACATCAATAATAATGATATTACAATTGATGAATTAGTTGATATTATTAAAGCTCCAGATTTCCCAACAGGTGGAACTATTTATGGTTACCAAGGTGTAAAGGAGTCATACGAAACGGGTAGAGGTCGTGTTGTTGTTCGTGCTAAAACAAATATTGAGATAACGGATTCAGGACGCGAAAAAATTATTGTAACCGAAATTCCTTATATGGTTAATAAGGCCGAAATGATTATGAAAGCGGCTGACTTAATTAATGATAAGAAAATTGAAGGTATTTCGAATGTAAACGATGAGTCAGATAGAAACGGTATGCGTATCGTTTTTGACTTAAAACGTGATGCTATTGCCAACGTCGTTCTGAATAAATTATTCAAGTATACTCAAATGCAATCTTCATTCTCCGTGAATAATATTGCATTAGTAAAAGGTCGACCAAGATTATTAAATTTAAAAGAACTAATTCTATATTTTGTTGAACACCGTCATGATGTGGTTGTTCGTCGTACAGAATTTGAATTAAGACAAGCTGAAGCTAGAGCTCACATTCTAGAAGGTTTGATTATCGCTTCTGATAATATCGACGAGGTGATCAAGATCATTAGAGGTTCTAAGAGCCCCGATTTAGCTCGTACTGCTTTAATGGAACGTTTTGAGCTCTCTGATATTCAGGCAAAAGCAATTGTTGAAATGCGCTTGCGTCATTTAACAGGGCTTGAGCAAGATAAATTAAGAGGCGAGTATGATGAAATCATGAAATTGATTGATCACTTAAAAACTATTCTTGCAAACCATGATTTGCGTATGGAAATCATAACCAATGAACTTCTGGAAGTGAAAGCTAAGTATGGCGATGAAAGAAGAACTGAAATCGTTTATGCTTCTGAAGACTTTAATCCAGAAGATTTCTACGCTGATGAAGAAATGGTAATCACTATTTCACATATGGGTTATATCAAACGTACGCCATTATCTGAGTTTAAGACTCAACATAGAGGTGGCGTAGGAGCGAAGGGATCTCATACGAGAGATGAAGATTTCCTTGAGCACATGATCACGGCAACCATGCACAATACCATGTTATTCTTTACTGAAAAAGGGAAGTGTTTCTGGTTGAAAGTATATGAAATTCCTGAAGGATCTAAACAATCAAAAGGTAGAGCTATTCAAAACCTTCTAAATATTGAGCCAGATGATAAAGTGAAAGCTTATATCAACGTAATGACGCTTAAAGAAGAAGAGTATATTAATAGCAACAACATCATTTTATGTACTAAGAAAGGTGTTGTTAAGAAAACATCACTTGAAGCTTATTCTCGCCCTCGTGTAAATGGTGTGAACGCTATCACAGTTCGTGAAGGTGATCAATTATTAGAAGCTCGATTGACTAACGGCAAGAAGGAAATTCTGATTGCTGCACGATCTGGAAAAGCGATTCGTTTTGCTGAAGATCAGGTTAGAGCAATGGGTAGAACAGCTTCTGGGGTACGCGGAATCACACTACGTGACGAGGCTGACGAGGTAGTTGGCATGGTTTGTGTAGAGAATGGTGATCAGGACATCATGGTTGTTTCGGAGAATGGTTATGGAAAACGTTCCCAAATTGACGACTACCGTATCACGAATCGTGGAGGTAAAGGAGTTAAAACCATTAATATTACTGAAAAAACAGGTGAATTAATTGCATTAAAATCTGTATGTGATAAGGATGATTTGATGATTATCAACAAATCAGGTATTGCAATCCGATTAGCAGTTGCAGGCTTAAGAGTAATGGGACGTGCAACTCAAGGTGTTCGTTTAATTAACTTGAGCAAAAAAGATGATTCTATTGCTGCTGTAGCTAAAGTAAATGCCGCTGGTGAAGAAGAATTAATCGTTGATGAAAATGCACCAGAAGTTATTGTTGATCAAACTGAAGAACAAACTGAGACTGAGGTCGAAACTCCAATTGAGAATAAAGAGGAAGATCAAGTTGAAAAGAAAGACGATGATCAGCCAAATAATAGCTTGGATGGAGAGCAAACAAGTCTGTTTTAGAACTTAGATTAATTATAAAGAAAATGATCTTGTTTTAATTCTCGATTTATGGATTAAATTTGTGCAAGATTCTTAAACAAAACAAACTATAGAATGAAGCTTTCTTGTCAACAACAAGAAAGCTTCATAAGTAAAACGAAAAACTATTTACTGATGAAAAAATTATCATTCATTATGGTTCTTCTTTTGTGTGTTTCAATGGTAAACGCTCAAAAGAGTAAAGTAACAGGAGCTAGTAATTATCTAACTTCGGGTAAACTTGATAAAGCCAAAGTAGCAATTGATGCTGGTATGGGACACGAGAAATGTGTTGCATGGCCAAAAGCCTATTTAGTTAAAGGAAAAGTTTATCAAGCTATTTTTGAAAGTCCACTTCCAGCTTATAAAAAATTGTCTGAAACACCTTTGCAAGTAGCTTATGAAGCATACTTAAAGTGTATGGAACTTGATGTTAAGAATAAGTATAGAAAAGCTATTAAAGCTCAGATGACTAACTTAATTCCTGACTTTACAAATAAAGCAGTTCAATTCTTCCAAACTGAAGATTATAGTGGTGCTTTTAATGCTTTTGAGAAAGTTTTAGAGATTGAAAACATGAAAATGTTTGAAGCAGATAAATTGGCAGTTGATACAGCTGTTATTTTTAACGCAGGACTTGCTGCGCAGAAAGCTAAAAATTTTGAAGGTGCTATTAAGTATTATAAGCAAACTATCGATCTCAACTATGGTGGGGCTAAGGCTTATGCATACCTTTCAAAAGTGTTGAAAGAGAACGGTAATGATGAAGAGTCTCTTACATATCTACATAAGGGGTTTGAATTATTTCCAAACGATGCCTATATGTTAGTTGAGCTAATCAACCATTATTTATTAGGTGGTGAGCCAAATAAAGCTGCTGAGTATCTTGATAAAGCAATTGCTTTAGATCCAGAAAATGGTTCTTATTATAGAGCAAAAGGAACTTTATATGAGAAAACAAACGAGCCTGCTAAAGCTAAAGAAATGTATGAGATTGCTTACTCTAAAGATCCTAAGGATTATATTTCTCAATACAATTTAGGTGTTCTTCAGTTAAATGTTGCTGAAAAAGCTCGTAAGGTTGCTAATGATATTATGGATCAGAAGAAGTATGATGCAGCTCTTAAGAGCTTATACAAGTTATACGAAGAAGCTCTTCCACATTTCACGAAGGTTCTTGAAATCAAGCCTGATGAGGAAAATTCAATTTCTACTTTGAAAGAACTTTATTTCAAGCTTAGAAATGAAAAGCCTGAGTTCATGAAAAAATACGAAGAATTTAAAGCAAAGTTAGATAACATGTAAGCTATCTAATCACGATATTTTAAAGCCTCCAAGAGTTTATCTTTTGGAGGCTTTTTTTATTTTAGTTGTGAAGTCTTGAAATAGCGTTCCCAATGTCTTTACTATTGCAAATCGTTCAAGAAATTGAGCAATCCGGAGTTGGGATAAAAGCCACTGAGAGTAAGTATGTGTTTTTTGTATTATAATCTGTAAGGCTTATTTAGGACGATTATGAATGTGGATGATTATTTATCATTAATATTATTTATGTTAATCTTATTTAACGTAATATGAATTATAAGACAGCCGTAAATAACTCTATTTGTAGCAGTTACAGTGCAGTGTAGGAGAGGGGTTTTTTGATATACAATTCACCATGTATGTCATTGATTTTCACATTCAATAACAAAAAAAGCAAGCAGTCCACTGCAACCTATTTTAAAGTATAGATGATTTCTACACGTGTATTAGTTTAAGAGAAGCCCATCTCCATTGATTAGTTTTTTAGCAACAACAGTTAGCTGTATAATAAGCATCAAAAATATTTTTAAATTTGACAAGTCTTTAATAATACATTTAAGTGGAGAAGTACGCCTATATTATTACTTCATAAATGTATAAGGAGTACTAAAAATTCCTTTTCCATCATCTTTACCACTATCACTTTCAACAACATAAGTTACAAAGGCTAATTCCCAGCCTTTAGCTACTAAGGCATTTATTTTTGAGGAAATAAGAGCATCGTTTGATGCAATATTTTGAAAGTTAATACCCGTAATACTATAAAGGTTTAATAATTTAGTCTCTGCAAACAGACTCACTTTAGCATCTTTTCTTACCACTGTACGTTCTGTTGTAAAAGCCCGATTATCAGCAGGATACTTTTCTTCGATGATTCTAGAACGACCAATTCCTATAGGAACAATTGACTCAACTGAAGTAGTCACTTGAGTCAAAACAAAAGCCATTGCTACTAGAGTTAGAAGTAATGACTTTCTCTTGTGAAATTTTAATAAAAGATTAGATTGATTAATATGTTATTTCTGGTTCTAAAATGACATTGGGTGCATTACAAAAATGTGATCAAAATATAAAGAGAGAATTAGAAGCGTTTTTTAGTTATTAATTCAATCCAGGGAATCCTCAAAATGAAGATTGGTGAAGGTTTATGAGAATATTAAATTCTAGACAAAGTTTTATAATTCAAGAATTTCTAATTCCAGATAGCTTATTCAATTAATTTGAGGATAACTATTATAGCTTATAGTTGTAACAAGATAAACTCTTAGAAGCTTTTAAAATCTTGTGAATCCTTCGCCATAATTCGATGAATGATATTAGATCAACGACCATTAAAAATATTCAATTCTCAGTATAGTTTTACTCAAACAAATATTTTTATTATTGATGATTTTATTGAAAAAGGTGTTTTTAGGTCATTATTCAAATCTATATAAAAGTCTTATAATTCATATTACGTTAAATAGGGAGTATTTTAATAAATTTGCACTTAAGAGTATCATATTTTGCTTTAAAGATTAGTCTAAATGCCTGGAGCTTGTTTTTGGCAAAAATAAATTTTCATCTCCGCTATAGATATTATCTATTCATTGAAAACAAATCAACGAATATTTGTCATCATTCAATAGTTAGAGTATTTATTGAATTCTTAAAAGGTTTCGAACTTCTACAAAATGAATGCTCCACCTCTAATTACGACAATATTCGTAATTAAATTTTGATATACGAATCCTATCGTATATATTTGATACGAAATTAATCGTAGTTCAGATTCACCACAATATGAAACCACAGAAGATCAAGCCAACTCAAGCCGAATTAGAAATATTACAAGTCTTATGGACCTATGGCCCATCAACCGTTCGCTTTGTTAATGAGAAGCTTAAAGGCGAACGAAACGTTGGTTATACAACAAGTCTTAAAGTGATGCAACTAATGACTGAGAAAGGCATGTTGGATCGGTATAAAGAATCTCGAACTCACATTTACTCTGCATTAGTAGAAGAAAAGGCGACCAAGAATCATCTTATCGATAAATTTGTAAGTACCCTATTTGGTGGATCTGCCTCTGGAATGGTCTTACAAGCTCTTGGAAATCATAAATGTAGTAATGAAGAATTAGAAGAAATAAAGAAATTAATTGAGAGCATAGAAAAACAATCAGACCATGAACCTAAGTAATATAAGCACTAATAGCTTCTCAGAAGCTTTGGCATGGACTATTTTCCATTCTATTTGGCAAGCAGCATTAATCGCTGGACTTTTAGCCCTCGCTTTTCGATTAATTAATAATAATAATGCGCGATTACGATATACAATGGCCAGCTTAAGTATGCTGCTAATATTTATATCAGCCATTTTTACATTCTTATTATCCTTGCCGGAAGAAACACTCCCCCTTAGTCTAAATTTATCTGGTTTAGATTCCATTATAATCGCTGATACAAGCAAGGTTGTATTCTCGTGGGATTCATTAAAAGGCCTCTTGCCCACTCATATATTATTCCCTATTCTTTTAAGAACATGGATAATTGGAATTTGCCTCCTTTCACTTAGAATGGTGATTAATTACACAACTGCACTTCGGTTAAAAAACCATAAGGCTTTCCCTCTTAATAAGAGGCATATGACTTTAGCATATAATGTTTTAGAACGTTTTGAAATTAAAAAAAAGATCTTGTTCAGAGAATCATCTTCCGTTGATTCGCCATCCTTAATTGGATACTTTAAACCTGTTGTACTTCTTCCAATAAGTCTTATGAGTGGTATACCAGACAATCAATTAGAAATTATAATTGCTCATGAGTTGGCACATATCAGTCGTCACGACTATTTGGTTCAATTTATCCAGGGCATCATTGAAATACTATTTTTCTACCATCCTATGGTTTGGTGGCTGTCTTCTGTGGTTAACACCGAAAGAGAACACATTTGTGATGATCTGGCGGTGAAGGTTTGTGGTGAATCTTTAACCCTAATTAAAGCCTTAAATAATATGGAAAGTATCAGAAGAAAGAAACCTGAATTGGTATTGAGTTTTTCAGGTAAGAAAGCGAATCTTTTACATAGAGTTCGTCGAATATTAAATCCAGTGACGGTAAAACATCCGAAGCTGGAACGTGGTTTAATGAGTGCCTTATTTGTGTTTGCGCTCTCTGGAATGATCCTATTTTCAAACCTGGCAAATTCAAAAAATAAAGTTCAACTTGAATCGGAAAATTCTACAAATCTACTAATTGATGATTTTGGGAGAGTTGAAATACCTACAGCCTTACCGATTATTCAAGCTCCTCAAAAGAAAGAGAAGCAGTCAAAGAAAAAATATATTGTAGCTTCTACAATACCAGCTGTGGCAACTGTACCTGCTGAATTACCTATGGTAACAGAAGCACCTGCGCTTAATGAAAATATCCCTGTAATAACGGATACTGTTATAAAAAAGGAAGTTGAGAAAGAAGTTAAAGCTCATAAAGAAGCTCTTGCAAAGTACATAAAGAAGGTTGAAAAAGATGGCAGTTTAAGCAAGAAAGAAAAAGATGAAGCTAGAGATAGAGTCCATAATTCATTAAAATGGCTTCGAGCAAAAGAATTGAAAGGAAATACGAAAATAACAGTCAAACTTGATTCAAGTGCTCCCATTCAGATTTCAGCACCAAAAATAAGTTTAAATTCAGACAAAACTGATGCACCTCTCTATATTCTTGATGGTGTGGAAATTAGTAAACAAGCTTTAGATAAGCTTGATACAAGTGCGATTGAGTCAATGTCGATCTTGAAAGATGCAACAAGTATAAGCATCTATGGAGTCAAAGGTAAAAATGGTGCTATTTTGATTACAAGTAAGAATAAAGTGGGTCAAAAGAAAAAATCGAAGAAAATTAAAACCATTAAGATTAAAGGAGAAACGAAAAATTCTCCACTCTATATTGTTGATGGTGTAGAGACAAGTAAACAAGCTATAGATAAGCTTGATACAAGTTCGATTGAATCTATGTCCATCTTAAAAGATGCTACAAGTGTAAGTGTCTATGGTGCAAAAGGTGAAAATGGCGTTATTTTAATAACAAGCAAGAATAAAGTAGACAAAAAGAAGAAATCGAAGAAGAAGAGTGCCATTAAGATTAAAGGAAAAACTAAGAATTCCCCACTCGTGATTGTTAATGGTTCTTTATTGGATCAAAATATGAACTTAAATGATATTGACCCTGATGATATTAAATCAATGACTGTATTGAAGGATGAAACAGCTATTGAGAAATATGGGAAAAAAGGTGAAAATGGTGTTATTGAAATAACAACTAAGACAAACAAGAAAGCACCGTCTTTTAATGAGTATATGAAAAATAAATAGAGTTTTATCTCCTCTTAAATAAATTAAACGACCCATAAGGGTCGTTTTTTATGTCCTGAATATTTGAGTGCAAAATATAAAATGTATTAGCTTTGAGTTTTAAAATATATTCAATCATGACAAATAAGATCTACTACCTTTCTACTTGTTCAACCTGTCAACGAATTATGACTGAACTTGGGCTCAATGATAAATTTGAAAAGCAAGATATAAAAGCTGAAAATATAAATGAAGCTGATTTAATAGCTTTTGCCAAACAAGCTGGCTCTTATGAGGCCTTGTTCAGTAAAAGAGCTATGAAGTATAAGTCTATGGGCTTAAAAGAAAAGAACCTCTCCGAAGAAGATTATAAGCAATTGATGCTGGATGAATATACTTTCCTAAAGCGCCCTTTTATTCTTATCGATGGTGAAGCTTTTATAGGCAATGCAAAAAAAACAATTGAGGCTACTAAAGCTAAACTAGGATTGTAAAATCATAGAGCCATGAACAAGATTATTAATAGTTTCGCTTATGGCTTTGTTATTTCTAGTGAAATAAATAAAATTCAACTTGTTTTTTCTAAAATGTAAAGTATATTTGTCATAAAGTAAAGATGTTTAAACATTACATTATGGAAATAAATGAAATTATTAGTCCTTTAGTTATTCTATTTATAATTGGAATATTCATTGTAATTAAACCAAAGAAAGACATAAGAGAACTTGCAGTTGAGAATAAGATAAAGCTACTTCCCTATTGGTTTAAGTTCATAGGTATTGGTATTGCTATTTTAAGTCAGATTGTAAATTTCAGCATAGATATTTGGGAAATAAATATTGAGAGAGATTATACCGTATTAGTTTTAATATTGGGTTTGTTACTTGTTGCTCTATCGTCAGAAAAGATTGAAGATGAGTTGTCTAGACAAATCAGAACGAATTCAATATTTTATGCATTTTTTGCAGGTATTTTAGCTCATTTCGCTTTAGTTTTTATAAATTATTGGGTAGGAGGAGCAATTAAAGAGCACTCATCCATGCATTTAACACTTTGGATGTTAGGAATCTATTTAGCAACATTTAACTCTTCTAAAAATCGATTAAAGATTCTTAATTCAATAGAAGATTAATCATGAAAAATACAATAAAAGTTGAACGAGCAATTCTTGATTTAACACAAGAAGAACTAGCAAAGACTATAGGCGTTTCACGACAAACAATCAGTTCTGTAGAAAAGAATAGGTATGTTCCCTCTACTGTTTTGGCTTTAAAAATGTCGAAGCTTTTTGATAAGCCAGTCAATGCCTTTTTTACATTAACCGAAGACGATTGATCAATTTTAATGATACAGATAACAGTCCTGTCGCTAGATTAGCTTCAGGGCTATGTTGATTTATGACTTACTCTATCTTTTATAAACATGCAATGGTTTAAAATACCATCCTATGTTAATTAAACGTTAAGTAATGTTAATAGCAGAGTTGAAACTCTTTAATTAGTTAATTTTGCATACCTTTTAAAGTGAAAATTGAAAAGGGGCACGCTATAAAAAACAAGAAAAGAATGCAAAGAAGAAAATTTCTGAAACAAACCGGTATTTTGAGTGCTATAACAATGGCAGGATTACTACCAGCTTGCAATATACCTTTTGAATACAGTCCGTATGATATTGTTGTAGAAAATAAATACAAGGATTTAACAGCTAAGAATTTAGCCAAACTTAAGGAAATGGAAGCTGGGAAATCTTCCTTTAAGATTGCCTTTATTACCGACACTCATACCTTTTACGACGAATTTGAAGAGGCTGTTAAAGCTATCAATGATAGAGATGATATTGATTTCATCATTCATGGTGGCGATATCACCTTAAGTGCCCTTCATAAAGAGTTCACGTGGTTTAATGAGATAATGGCAAAACTGGACAAGCCATTTCTTACGGTTATCGGGAATCATGATTACCTATCTAATGGTAAAGCCATATATGAAAAGTCATTTGGAGCAACTAATTATACTTTCACATTTAGAGGTACTAAATTCGTCATGTTCGACAATACCATTTGGGAAAACAAAAACAAAGACCCGGAATTTGATTGGTTCAAAGAAAACCTGAAGAATGATGGTGATTATAATCATGTGATTCCTGTATCTCATATCCCACCCTGGGATGATCAATTCAATTATGGGAATTCTATTATCTTTAACCAAATAATGGAGGATCAAGATGTTAAGCTTTCGATGCATGGCCATATTCACCATTTTTATTATGCAAAAGAATATGATAAGATCAATTTTTTGGCTGGGGGTGATATTGCCGATAAAGAGTTTCTCGTGATCTCCGTTAAAGAAGATGATTACAGTTTTGAAAGAGTTTTCTTTTAATTTGGAACTTTTGCTCTAAAAAACTTAATGTCCGTTTTGAACCAATCAGTATGTATCTGCCAAAGGACAACCATCTAGCGATTGTTCATGGCAAGAAATTGAAAAATAAATCGAAATGATTAGAATAATCTCATCTATAATTCTGATAGTGGTATCATTTAATATCACTGCCTTCAGCGCAAACCTCAAGGAGAATGAAGACAATAATCAAAAAAGGAAATGGTATCTTCCACGAGATGCTAAAATTCAGTATGCTGGCAATATTGGTTTCTTATCTGTAGGGGCTACTTATTATTTAGCTAAAGATTGGTACCGTGTGTCCCTAATGTATGGCATGGCTTCCGGTCGCCACGATGTAGAAACGCTTAATACCGTAGCTTTAAAGAATACCTTTTTGATTAAAAAATTCAAGATCAAAGATTTTACGATCGCCCCAACGGCTGGATTGAGTATAAATATTGGATCAACACATAATACTTACAGGAAACTTCCAGAACACTTTCCTGATGACTACTACTTTCAGAACAAAATTCACTTTGCTCCTTTTTTTGGAGCTATAGTCTATCATCCATTACCTTTTAAAACCATAACTGGTATGGACTTCTATTTAGAGGTGGGTACCACGGATAACTATTTACTTGAGGCCATTCGAACAGACTACGTTAAGTATAGTGAAATTTGGAACTTGGCTTTAGGTCTGTCCTTCTATTTTTAGATTCGAAAATATCAGATGTCTTTGTAATAAATAAAGACGTTTTTTAATGAAATAAGGCCTTATCTGCAGATAGTTTTAGCGACTATTAGGCAGTTAAGGCCTTTTTAGCGCTTGCCATTTGATAAAAAAGCTTTAGTTTTGCAATATTTATTAATTCTAAATAAAAGCAATGCAATCTAATTTTTGGCAGACACAAACGACTCCCTCCTTTTCATTAGCACCTATGGAAGATGTGACTGATACCGTTTTCCGTGAGATGGTTTTAAGAAACTCTGAAGAAGCTAAGTTACATCTTTTGTTCTCGGAGTTTACCTCAACAGATGGTATGTGTCACGAGATTGGCCATGATAAGGTCAAACATCGCCTACAAATTAATTCTAGCGAGCAAAAGCAATTGAAAGAAAAATCTGTCAAGTTGATTGCTCAGATTTGGGGTAAAAATCCAGAGAAATATTACAAAACGGCTCAATATATCGCTCAGGAAACAGATTTTGATGGTATTGATATCAATATGGGCTGTCCCGTTAAGAATGTTGTAAAATCTGGATGTTGCTCTGCTCTCATACAAGAACCGGAACTTGCTAAGGAAATCATATTGGCTACCCGAGAAGGATCAAATTTACCTCTGAGTGTTAAGACTCGAATAGGCTTTAAGGAAGTTGTGACTGATTCATGGGTATCTCATTTACTAGGCATGCCTATTGATGCTCTTATTCTTCATGGTCGTATTCAAAAGCAGATGTCAGAGGGATTGGCTGATTGGTATGAGATTGGTAAAGCCGTAGCCTTAAGAAATGAACTTGCTCCTCATATTAAGATTATCGGGAATGGTGATGTCTTGTCTTATCAAGATGGTTTAGATAAGGTAAGTCAATTTGGTGTAGATGGTGTTATGATTGGTCGAGGTATTTTCAAAAATCCCTGGTTGTTTAATCCAACCATATCTGAGGTGGATGAAAGAACTCGTTTGAAAATGCTTTGGGAACACACAGAGCTTTATGGACAAACTTGGCAAGGCAATAAGAATTTTGCTATTCTGAAACGTTTCTTCAAAATCTATTGCAAGGATTTTTATGGTGCAGCTAAATTATGTCACCAGCTTATGCAAACTTCTTCAGCAAATGAAGTGAGAAATGCACTGGAATACCACAAATTTAGTATTGAAACCAAAGACTTGGTCTAATTAGTATTTTTCTCTTGAATTTACCCTTCTGAGAATGGCATATTTAAATCGAATATGCATCCTAGGTCGGAATAGCCCTAAAACAGGGCTGTCTAAGAGGGACTGAAATCGTGTAAGCCTCTGTTTATCCGTTTTTTATTCCTGGTTTTTAAGGTTCAAAATCTGATTGCAACTAGATTTATTTATCAAAATAATGGAATTTCACCTTAATTATTCTAAAATAGATCTGGATTTTAATTATTTATTTGTATAGAAAGTTCCGAAGGTGTTTTTTAAGTCAATTGATGACTCCCCTCGCATTTTATCGAAAAGTTCTGTTTCTTCAATGAACTTTTTCCAATGCTTATTTAAATCTTCATTTTGCATATAAGCGATGCATTCTTGAAATTGTTTTAGGACAGACTGCGGCACTTCATTTTTATCTGCCCACTGATAAAAGTTCTCAAATTTACCTGCAATTCTTTCTTTTATAAGCTTCGGGATTGCTTTGGTATTGTAATAGTATGGACGTTCCAGAATGTTGATATAAAAATCCTCTTTCTTAATGATGTTTAAGTCAACACAAGTTTGATATAATTCGGGCAAATTATCAATGGATAAAACCGATATGGTGGGTGCAAGCTTAAATTTGATATGATCTAAGTCTCGTATGGCATCTCTGTTCGTTAGAAAATTATCCCACTTAAAGCCTTTTCGAATATATTCGCCCAGATTTTTATGAGCATCAACACTAGCCAAGATTTCAACATGCTCAAACTGCTTCCAATAATCAAGAATATTGTGCCCTTTAAACTCAAGTACCGAAAAGTTGGTATTATAGCGCAGGCGAAGTTTGGTATGCTTATTCTCTATTAAATACGTCAAAAAAGCATAATGCTCTTCACTCATCAGAGGTTCACCTCCTGCAAAATAAATTTCTTCAGCTTGTAAGAGAGCATCACCCGTTTCTGAAATAAAAGCTTCAAAGTCGTTGATATTCTGTAAGAGTGCTTTGTTACCCAGACTTCGTTTTAGTTGTTTGGCTTCGGGAAACCAGGCAGAACTTGCGCCATGCCAACAGCTTCTGCAAGCAAAATTGCATGCATTCGAAAAGCGAATATCAAAATAAGTCGGTAAAGGATTTGCTTCGCTCTTATTTTCCCATGAGAATCGCTCGTGAGTCTCTTGTCTAATAGACTTGCCACCTGCTTCCTCAAGCTTCAAACAGACTGCACATCTGGGGTCCGTTTCGCCTCTCAAAAATTTCTCTCTCAGATTCTGAATGGCTTCACCTTGCCAAATCTCATTGAAGGCTTGCTTGTTACAATTACCATATGGGATATTGGCAACACAACAAGCTTTCACATTTCCATTATTACCAACATGGTAATGGATAAAAGGCATAAGGCAAAAAGGGCGTTCTGAATTCATAGTGCAAATATAAACGAATTGCCTATTCCAATTCATGTTTCAAGGCCCTATTTGCTTTTATTCGAAAAGCTAAATAAATACAGCATTGTCTTTATTTAAGCTTCACGATATTTTCAGATCTCGCTTATTTAGATTAATTTCAATTAAAATTATAAATAAAACTATCGATTATGAAAAAGATAAAAGTAATGGCTCTTGTTTGCCTAATGTTTATGGGATTTGGATCAATAAAATCATATGCTCACTGTGAAATTCCATGTGGAATCTATAATGATGAAGCTCGTGTAAAAATGATGTATGAGCATATTCAAACCATTGAGAAGAGTATGAAACTTATTGTAGAGCTTTCAGCTGCTGAAAAGCCAGATTACAACCAGCTGATACGCTGGGTTAATAATAAGGAAGAGCATGCCAATAAGCTTCAGGCTATTGCAACTCAATACTTCATGTTTCAGCGTGTTAAATTGAGTGATGATCCTGTAAAGAAGGCCAAGAGTATGAAACAACTTGAGCTTCTTCATAAAATTTGCGTGTTTGCGATGAAAGCCAAGCAGAGCACCAATATGGAGATGATTAAGAAATTGAATGATACGGTTCATGATTTTGATCATGCTTATTTCATCAAAGAAGAACATAAGCATTAGTCCATACTTAGATCTAAAAAAAACCTCTTCGTTTGCACGAAGAGGTTTTCTATTTATTGGGAACTTATTCTGCAATAGATCACTTTCTGTAAGCTTTTAAGCTTCTTCAATCTTAAAGCCTTCTTTTCCCCATTTCAATTGCTTCTATAAATAGATTCAGCTCATATTGCATGCCTTGCCTGAATATCTCAATAGCAGTTGCTTCATTTTTGCAATTGACAGCTTGCTTTTCAACGATTTGAAGAAAGCGTTTGGTGTATTCCCGATATTCGTCCCCAGCGTACGTGTCAATAAACTTCTGATAAGGATTATTATCAACCATTTTATCGGTGGTATGTATCCTCATTGAAGAATATAACCAAAAACAGGGCAAAAGAGCGATTACGGCATTTTCATAAGTCGACTCCTGGCTATGTTTCAACAAGAAATCACTGTATGCTTCGAAAGCTGGAGATTGACTTGTAGCAGCTTCAAGTTGATAATAAGAGAGATATTCATATTGAAGGATAAACTCAATCTCTAAACCATCTTGTTCAAGTTCAGAGAAAAAAACTTTATCATCCTCACAATCTGCTCTTTTAGCAAGTCTACCAAGTGCATCAGCATCTTTTTTCAGATAAAGAATATCCTGTGTTAAAAAGTGAGCAAAACTCTCTTTATTTAAACTTCCATCGGCTAATTTCCTTAAAAAGTCACATTTCACAATTTTGTTGAAGATAGGCAAACTACTATCCCAAAGCTTTTGAGTAAAAGGTCCAGCAGCTTCCATTATGTCCAAAATTGATGAAAGTGATGCACAGGGCCATGGCCTTGTCCAATTTCGTAATCTTTTCCTGCAATAATCGACTCTGCAATAAATTCTTTGGCTCTTTTAGCTGATTCGGAAATATCAAAACCTCTAGCCAAAAATGAGGCTAAGGCTGATGATAAGCTACATCCTGTACCATGCGTGTTTTTTGTTTCAACACGTTTGGATGCTAAATCCAGGTATTCAGATTTTTCAAAATCATACAGCACATCAATTAAATTATCTTCAGTCAGATGTCCAGCTTTTAGAAGCACTGAGACTTGATACTTTATAGACAACTCCCGGGCTATCGATCTGAATTCGGACTGTTTTTCAATCTTTCTTCCAAGTAATATTTCAGCTTCAGGCAAATTTGGTGTAATGATTCTTACTTTAGGAAAAAGAACCGTTTTCAAATGATCAATGGCTTCATCCATAAGTAATTTATCACCTGAAGTGGCAACCATAACTGGATCAAGCACAACATTTCGAACCTGAAATTTGTCCAGACAATCAGCAACAACCTGAATAATTTCAGCAGAGTGCAACATGCCAATTTTTATGGCATCCGTTCCAATATCTTCCAGAACTGCTTCGATTTGTGATTTTAAGATAACACTTGGAATAGGGTGAATATCTCTAACTCCAAGCGTATTTTGAGCTGTAATTGCCGTAATAGCCGAACTCGCGTAACAAGCACAAGCCGAAATACTTTTGATATCTGCTTGAATGCCTGCTCCTCCTCCCGAATCGCTTCCTGCAATTGTAAGGACTCTATTATATTTCATGATTAGTTGTTTTTGCTGACACATATTTTTAGTTCCATTGCTGCCTTCTTTGGATCGTCATGACTTAGAATTGCTGAAACTACCGCTATCCCTTCTGCGCCACATGATACAATATCGCTCGCATTACTTGTGTTAATACCGCCGATACCAACCATGCGATGCTTGCTTATTTTAGCAATCTCTTTAATGCCATCTAAACCAAGAGCAGGGGCAATATCGTTTTTTGTATCTGTATAGAATACAGGTGATAAACCGATATAATCCACATCTAAAGCGTTAGCTTCCTTTGCCTGCTGAATGTTTTCAATAGATAAGCCAATGATTTTATTCTTGCCAAGTAATTTTCTGGCAACAGAATAAGGTAGATCAGATTGACCAATATGCAGCCCATCAGCATCTACTGCCAGTGCGATATCCACTCGATCATTAATAATTAAAGGAATTTTATAAGGAGCAAGTATGGATTTGATAGCTAAGGCCAGTTCGTAAAATTCTAAACTAGAGCTGTCTTTTTCCCTAATCTGAACCATGCTCACACCACCTTCAATAGCTTCTTTTATAATCACTTCCAGAGGACGGTTTTTTGTTAATCCTCTATCTGTTACGAGATACAGACTCAGATCAAAATTTTTCATACTTCGCCTTTAAATGTGTCTTGATATCATTCTCGGTTAAATTATATAACTGATCGATAAAGTTAACTTGCAGACTGGCTGGGCCAGCTGATTTTATAGCCGCCAACTCACCTGTGATTCCCATAACTGCCATGGTATGAGCAGCTGCTTCGAGTAAATTAGAATTAACAGCAGCAAAAGCTCCCATTAGAGCCGTCGCAGTACATCCCATACCTGTTACGCGTGGCATCATACTTGATCCATTGTGTATGGAAATAAGTTCTTTTCCATCTGTAATAAAATCAAGCTCTCCACTAATTACAACAATAGCTTTATTTTTTATAGCCATTTTTTTTGCTGCATCCACAGCAGTGAAGGTCGATTCTGTACTATCTACTCCTTTAGTTTTTGTCTTTTCATCAACTAAGGACATGATTTCTGAAGCATTACCTCGAATGATCTGAGGTTCACATACCTGGATAATTTGCTTAGCAGTTTGTGTGCGATATATTGTTGCGCCTACACCAACGGGATCAAAAACAATTGGAATCTTCTTCGATTTGGCACGTGCACCAGCTTGAATCATAGCATCCACCCAATGCTCACTTAGGGTTCCCATATTAATCACCAGAGAACTGGCAATATCAACCATGTCGGAAACTTCATCTTCGGCATGAGCCATTACTGGTGAGGCACCAATAGATAATAGAGCATTGGCTGTATTATTCATGACCACATAATTGGTGATATTATGCACCAAAGGTGATTTTTGTCGGATTAATTCTAAATCCTGATAGATTTTTTCAGCTTGTATCATATCATCTAGTTTTTAAAGGCACAAATAGCAACATAATCTCCTGAATCGTAACCTGTGATAGGTTCTTCAGCAACTTGATTTGAATAAAGTGGGTGTTTGGTCAGTGTTTGTGCAAAGTCAAAATTCTTAAAACCTGCCGTACTTAAGTTGTCGATTTTTTCCTGAGTTGTTCTCCAATTGGCAACACGAACCAATTCAATTGGATAGGGATCTCTTGGATTAACACCCTCAAGAAGTGGATGATCCCATGAATCAACAGCTTTGGCTAAATTGTACATCGTTGCATATGAACTTTCCTTAGGAACATCGATAACAACAATCTTTCCTCCTGGACGTAAAGCTGCATAAGCTTTATCGAAAGCTAATTGTAAATCGGTGATATAACTTGGTGTCCCATTAAAAAGTATGGTGTCGTAGTTTTCTTCGCCTAAATTAATTTTTTCAGCGGTGCTAATTTCAACATTTAAACCACGCTTGCGAGCGATCTCTGCCATCCCTACTGAGGGTTCCAAGCCGTTCTTAATTGAGATATTGAATTCCTTATCCAAAATTTCTTCGAATAAGCCACTACCACATCCTACCGAGAATACATCTCCAGGATTTGAAAGAAAATGCGCAACAAGTTTAACTTCTGAATACAAAAGGTTTTGGTTTTCGAGGAACCATGCATCGTAGTCAGATGCGTACTGATCAAAATTTGATTTCATGTCTTAGTTTAATCGTATTATTAAAAGCTCATTCTAATTCCTTAAATTTTAAGAATTATGAATGGAGATTATTAAATATAAGACTGATAGCTATGAAAGGTAGATCTACGAAATAGAAGAAAAGAGTAGTGAATACACCCTTTGTTTTGAATCGTTTTCCTACGCTGCAATTACGCATATCAGGTTCTAGGGTTTTATCTCAGCCTGTATCACAAGCACCCCTAACGGTAAGACAAAGGTATTATTTTTATGATTACAGCAATGAAATGAAGAGGATTCATTTATTCACAAATACAATCAATACTTATAGCGAATTTCATGTGAAAATTTAAACATTTTGTCTATTTTTGAGGAAAATATATACATATGCTAAGTATCTCTCAAATAGTAGAAAAAATCATTGCTCACCAGCCCTTTCTGGCTGAGGCTTTGGTAGAAGGCTTAATCAACGTTTCATCTTTGGCTCGTAAAATTCAACCTGAAGTGGAACAATATTTTGGTTCTGATGTGAAAAGTGGAGCAATCGTCATGTCAATCAATAGATTAATTCCGAAAATGAAGGGAAAAATTTCTCATCTTGGCGCTGAAGTGGTTGTCAGAGATATTATTGTCCGTTCACAATTGATTGATTACACCTATAAGAATTCAAGTATGCTAATTGAGAGACATACTGATTTGCTTAGAGCCATTGGGCCAAACCAGGAGTTCTTTTACACCATGGTTCAAGGGGTTTTTGAATCGAACTTAGTGGTGAGTCAATCTTTAGCTGAACAAGTTGAAGCTATTTTTGAAGAAGAAAGTCTGCTAAGTAAAAGTGGGCGCCTTTCAGCAGTTACCCTTAAGCTTCCAGATGAGAATTCGCAACAAGCCGGTTTCTATTACCACATACTTAAAAGTATTGCATGGGCTGGTATTAATATTCGAGAAGTGATATCTACAACCAACGAATTTACCATTGTGGTAAATGATGATGCCATTGATAAAACCTTCTCTGTTTTAAAGAACTTAGGACAGAGTTAAAAGGAAATAAATATTGAAGAATAATTCTTCAATTATCAGATATAAAAAAAGGGATGCCGTTGGCATCCCTTTTATATTTTATAGCGATTGTAACTTACAATACAGCTTTTACTTTTTGCAATAAAGAATCAACATCTTCTCTAGCAGGAGCAAGAGTTTTTGCTTTTGTGTATTGAGCAACAGCTTTCTTGTAGAAAGTTTTAGCTTTAGCAATCTCAACAGCAAATTTCTCTTTTTCAGTATTTGCTAAAGGATTAGCAGCTGCTTGAATCTTAGCACCTTTTCCGAAGTATAAAGAACCAAGGCTTACAATAGCATCCGTCTTCATTGAAGATTTTAACTCTATAGCTTGTTTGTATGATGCTTCAGCAGCGTCAAACTTAGAAGCTTTCTGAGCTTTTTGTCCTTTAATTAAGAAATGCTTAGCAAGCGTTTTAGACAATTTAGCATTCTTAGCAGGAACTGCAGCAATACCAGCTTTCAAAGTAGCAACCATTTCGTCGTACTTCTTAAGTTTTTTAAGCGAAGTAGCTTTTCTTAAATATGAGCTTGATAGCTTATATTTTGCAACAATAGCTTTATCAAAATAGATAACAGATTTTGCGTAATCTTTAACTTTATAAGCAGCATAACCTACGTTGTATACTGTTTTAATATCAGCTGAAGCTTCAGGAGTTCTTAAATAGTTTTCTAAGTGAACGATAGCTGCTTTGTAATCTTTAGCTTTTAGAGCGGCGTTTCCGTCGTTCTTCAATTGCACAGCATCCTGAGCAAAAGCACCTAAAACACTTAAACAAACAACTAGGGTAAGGATTAACTTTTTCATATTTTTCAATTGGTTTTTAATTTTTTGATCATGGCCACAATACAATATTAATCCAATTTTCAGAAAGAATTAAAGGTGTTCTGTTTTCTGATCAGCATATTCTTATGTTTCTATTTTTTGTTCCTGTTTTTCAAAAACAAGCCTAAAAATAACCATTTCATTAAATAATCAAATAGAAATGACTAAAAAAATGATGAGACTAGCCTATTGCTATGTGAATATTATCACATACTCAGGGCTTAAGCCTACAATAAAAAATTAAAACTCGAGTTGAACAAGCTCTCCAAATCCAGCTGGAGCTTCGTTAAAAGCTTCTTTTAGTTCGATATTCTTATGTATGGCCTGTAGCGTTCTGATTACCCCACCATGGGTAACAATAGCGATATGATCGTGCTCCAAGGTTTTTAGTTCCTCCAAAAACTGTACCACACGTTCGTGAAGCATCACAAAAGACTCTCCATTGGAACATTTCTTATTCACAAAGTCTTCCATCCATTTATCAAGAAGAGGATCTTTAATCTCATCCCAGGCTTTCCCTTCCCAGTCACCAAAGTTCAGTTCCATCAAGCGATCATCGAAAGTCACGGCATCACCAAACAAGTCGGTAGCTAATGTTTTAGCACGTGTTAGCGGACTAGAATAAATTGCATCGAATTTTAAATCTTTGATTTCTTCTTTAACTGCTAAAAGCTCTTCCGGGTAAGATTCAAGTAATTCAATGTCTTTTTGTCCGTAGCAAACACCTGGTTCTATATTAACCTTGGTATGTCTTATAAGGTGAAGTATCATATTTGTCTTTTTTTTTTTGAATGAATAGACAAAAATAGTATTCTAAGGGGGATTTGTTGCAAAAAAGCCACCTATTCGGGTGGCTTTTATTCAATTTAAATAAAATACAGTTGATTATAAGTGAACTGCTATGATATAAAAGCTCAAATAGATTACAATCTCAACCACTTGTTGCGTTGCACCAATGCAATCACCCGTAAAGCCACCTATCCATTTTTGAAAATAACGACCTAAAAGATACTTGGCTATAAAAGCAGGAATAATGATTAGGAAGTATTTGATATCCTGTAAAAGTAGAATAGGTAACAGGCCTGTCAGCCATAAAATGACTTGATTACCTCGACTTAACTTGTGGGCGTAATCCTTAGCCTTGGAATTATCAACTCGGGCGTAATCGTGACTATTCACCAAGCTGCCAGCTAGGGTTCTGCTAAAGGTATGAGCTACAATCAAAACCACGGGAAGTGAACTTGCCGAGATTGCCTCCATACCAAAGAAGCGAGCAAACACGACAAAGATAATGCCCGAAATACCGAAAGCTCCCACAAGGGAATCCTTCATGATATCAAGAATACGTTCCTTAGTCCAACCACCACCAAAACCATCGCAAACATCCATAAAACCATCCTCGTGCAAGGCACCGGTTAACAAGGTGGTAAAAACCATAGACAAAACCAGTGAAATATTAAAAGGTAAAACCCAGTTGCACAAGGCGAAAACAAGCCCACTTAGCCCACCAATAATAATGCCTGCTATGGAAAAATACTTGACAGCTTCGTGTTGATAGGTCTTTTCGAACTTGGCCCACTTGGGGAATGGAATTCTGGTGAAAAAGGAAAGAGCGGTAAAAAAGATATTAAGTTCTCTAAACATGGAAGATTAATTGACGTATAAGATTGCTTCAAAAAAAGTAGACGCTGATTAAATATGATTTTGTATGATTATATGAAATCATAAATTGTCATATTTTATCAGCGTCAAAATCTTTTAAAATATTAGTTGTTAAAATCTATAATTAGTCTGCATTACTAACACCTGCATCATCGAAACTAGCCATTTCGTTAAGGAAGTTGACAGCCGATTGAATCAATGGAAAAGCAACAGCAGCACCAGTACCCTCTCCTAAACGCATGCCCATATCCAATAGAGGCTTCGCTTTAAGTTGATCAAGCATTAACTGATGTCCTTTTTCTTGCGACTTATGTGTGAAAATGCAATAGTCCAAAATATTAGAATTTATTTTAGAAGCTGCTAAAAGAGCCGAAGTAATAATGAAGCCATCTACCATGATGGTCATTTTTAGTTCTGCAGCCTTAAGCATGGCACCCGCTATCATCACAATTTCGAATCCACCAAAGTAAGTTAGTACTTCTTCGGCTTTATTGGTTCCTCGGTATTTTGAAAGGGCACGACCTAGAATTTCATACTTACGTTGTAAACCTTCATCATCCCATCCGGTACCACGACCCACACAGGCACTTAGCTCAATATTGCTAAGAAGGTGAAGAATAATAGCTGCCGACGAGGTATTCGCTATTCCCATTTCACCAAATCCGATGATATTAGAACCCTCAGAGTGAATACGCTCTACCAAATCAGAACCACGTTTCATGGCTTTTTCAAACTCCTCAGTCGTCATAGCCGACTCATTAAGGTATGATTTCGTTCCATGCGCAATCTTAGCATTTAAAACGCCTGAACTCTTGTCAAAATCGTAGTTGACACCCGCATCAATAATACGAATATCAATATCGTGTTGCTTACCAAATACATTAATAGCTGCACCACCACCCATGAAATTAGCAACCATCTGCCAGGTTACCTCTTGTGGATAAGGACTTACCCCATCATTGGCAATACCATGATCACCAGCAAAAACCATAATAACGGGTTTCTTAAGTTCTGGTTTCAATGTATTTTGAATGCAACCAATATGCTTGGCCATTTCCTCTAATTTACCCAATGACCCCAGTGGCTTGGTTTTTAAATCTATTTTTTGTTGAAGCGCTTCAGCCTTCTCTGTATTAAGAGCTTCTATATTGTATTGAATCATATTGTATCTGTTTATGAGTGATTATTTGCTTAAGTCAGTATCTAAGGTAGTTATTTTGCTTTAAAAATTGAGTCAGTCATTAAGTCATTTCTTAACATTTAGCTTATTAGGTTTCCACTTTGCTCGACGAACGATTCTTAACTTAATTTGACTTTCCCCTTTAAGCTTTTATTTACATTTGACTTATTACGTTTCGACTCCGCTCAACATCCTATTTGGTTTTTTGTCACTTTATTCTTTAACATTTCGACTTCGCTCAATGCAACGCCTTTATACTGTAGCTTCTTCAAGCGATTCACTCACTCCAGCTTCCTCAAAGGAGGCCATTTCATTAAAATACAGAACGGCAGATTTTACAAGTGGGTAACAAACCATAGCGCCCGTACCTTCACCCAATCGCATACCAATATCCATGATTGGCTCAGCACCCAAATGATTGAGCATGCTGATGTGTGCTTTCTCGTTCGATTTATGAGCATACAGACAGTATTCCAGCACTTTAGGATTGATTTTAGATGCAGCCAATAATGCCGATGTGATGATAAAACCATCAATCAGAAGTGTCATCTTTAACTCAGCAGCCTTAAGCATACCACCCATAATCATGGCAATTTCAAAACCTCCAAAGTAGGTCATTACCTCAAGGGCATCATTCGTATTGCCTGTGTATTTCGACAAGCCTTCGTTCAATAAGTCATATTTGCTCTTTACGCCAGCCTTATCAAGCCCAGTACCACGTCCCACGCATTCTTCCAAAGGGATATCACCCAATAGACTCAGAATAAGGGCTGCTGAAGAGGTGTTTCCAATCCCTTTTTCGCCAAAAGCGATAAAGTTACAGCCTTCCTTATGGCAATCATCGATAATGCCAGCGCCTTTTTCAATGGCCTCCAGGCATTGTTCTTTGCTCATGGCCGACTCAAAACGGTAGTTTTTAGTCCCGTATGCCACCTTACGGTTGATGATGTTTAAGTCTGGCTCAAAATCGTGATCGATACCAGCATCGACTACCTTGAAATTGATACCATGCTGACGTGAAAAGACATTGATAGCTGCACCACCTCCCATATAATTGTATAGCATTTGGTAACTCACCGACTTAGGGTAAAAACTCACTCCATCGTCAGCAATACCATGATCACCAGCAAAAACGACTACTGTAGGATTTTTTATTTCAGGCTTCAAGCTCCCCTGAATCTTAGCAATTTTACATGCAATACGCTCTAATATGCCCAATGAACCCAAAGGTTTAGTCTTGGTATTCGTTTTGTTTAATATTTTATCGTCTAACTCAGTAGACAGGCTTTCTATATGAAAATTTTGCATAGCGTGTAGTTTGTTTTGTAAGGATGGCAATTTACACAAAAAGGCAAAGTTCGTTAGAAAATTAACAGTGAAATTTAGATGCTTGAGAATATGTTTTTAATTGTAAATCAAAAAAATGTAACTTAGGTATCAGAAAGCACTTATCCGTCATCTATCAATTGGGAGGAACAAAAATGAAAACCATTATACACAAAGCCAATACCAGAGGCCATGCCAATCATGGCTGGTTAGATGCCTATCATACCTTTTCTTTTGCTGATTATTACCATACCGATCGTATGCATTTTGGTGTTTTGCGAGTTTTGAATGATGATAGAATAGCTGCTGGTAAAGGATTTGGTACACATCCTCACAATAATATGGAAATCATATCGATTCCACTTGAAGGGGAACTTGAGCATAAGGATAGTATGGGCAATTCCTCAGTTATAAAAGCAGGTGAAATTCAGGTTATGAGTGCGGGGACTGGTATTCTTCATTCGGAGTTTAATCCCAATGATGATAAGCCAGTCAGTTTACTTCAAATTTGGCTTATTCCCAATAAAAAGAATGTGGAACCGCGCTACGATCAGATTTCTATAGAAGATATTGAGTCTGAAAATGGTCTGAAGCAAATCCTTTCTCCCAATAAAGATGATGCAGGTGTTTGGATTCATCAAAACGCTTGGTTTCATCTTGGAGAATTTCATGAGACAAGTGCTAGTACCTATATCATAAAACAAAAAGGCAATGGACTCTATCTTTTTGTCTTGGAAGGTGAAGTTCAAATTAAGGATTATAAACTGGAAAAAAGAGATGGTCTTGCCATCACAGAAACTCGAAAGGTTGAATTTAAGACAGGGGTAAATACCAAAGTTCTACTGATGGAGGTACCGATGTTTGATATTTAATTTCAAACCTAGAGATTCTAGAAACGCTTTTTGCTTATCAAAAAATCTAACTTTCTGCTCAAGTTCCTGGATGTGTTGTCCTTATGTCTTAGGCATATTTGATGGTGTTTAATTCTCCCAGTAGAAGTTACCATATTTCCTAAGCCACTCCAAAACAGTACTCCTTCCTTGAATTCCATATTTTCGTGTAGCGGTTTACTGACTTAAGCCTCCTCTTTCATCTTTTTGGATAACTTGAAGTTTTAAAGCCATACTGGACTGTCTTTCTATGGTTTGTCGCATAAAATTTCTTTTTGTGTATCACTATTTCAAGACGAGACAAATGCAACTAAAAAAGCCTCCAGAAATAATTCTGGAGGCTTTTTTAGTATTCGATTGGACAATCTTACATATTATCCATCTTAGCTTTAAATTCTTCATACTTTTTCATGTACTCAGGTTTTTCATTTCTAAGTCTGAAATAAATCTCTTTAAGAAATGAGATTGAATTCTGCTCATCAGGCTTGATTTCAAGCACCTTAGTGAAACACGGAAGTGCTTCTTCGTATAATTTCTGTAAGTCCTTAAGAGCAGCATCGTATTTCTTCTGATCCATGATGTCGTTAACTACTTTACGAGCCTCCTCAGCTTCATTTAACTGTAATATCCCTAGATTGTATTGAGAAATATAATCCTTTGGATCCTTAGCGAAAGCAATTCTGTACATTTCTTTTGCTTTTTCTGGCTCATTAGTTTTCTCGTAAACAGTTCCTTTTGCTCTATAATAAGATGCATTTTCTGGATCCAATGCAAGAGCTTTGTCAAGGTATTCAACTGCTTCATTAGGATTAGGCCCTAGTAAATAATGATTGATTAACTCTACAATCATCTGAGCATCGTCTGGGTACAATTTAAATCCTTTATGTAGATAAGTTAATGATTCTTCATCATTCCCATTATCTTTTAACACCTTTGAAAGATATGCATAAGCCTTAGCTTCACCATAGTTATAGCTAATAGTTTGCTTATAATACTTAATAGCAGCTTCAAGATTGTTAGCTTTCTGAGCAGCTAAAGCAGAGTTAAAAATAACTGCAGTATCAACAGCTAAATTATCAGCTTTAAACATTTCTAAGTTCTCGATTTCCAAAACCTTTTCAAAAGCATTAAAAGCACCACTATAATCTTCAGTTTGGAAGAATTGAACAGCCCTATTCGTATAGTCAGGAATTAGATTGGTCATTTGAGCTTTAACAGCTTTACCATATTTATTCTTAACGTCAAGTTCCATACATTTCATATAAGCTTCGTAAGCTATATTCAACGGTGTTTCAGACAAGTTCTTATAAGCAGGAAGTGGACTTTCAAAAATAGCTTGATAGACTTTTCCTTGAATTAAATATGCTTTTGGCCATGCAACACATTTTTCGTGTCCCATACCTGCATCAATTGCTTCTTTTGCTTTATCAAGTTTACCCGAAGTTAGATAATTACTAGCTCCTGTAACTTTACTCTTTTGTGCGTTTACCATTGAAACACACAAAAGAAGAACCATAATGAATGATAATTTTTTCATCAGTAAATAGTTTTTGTTTTGCTTATAAAGCTTTCTGATTTATTTAAAATCAATAAGAAAGCTATTTTTCTATAGTTTGTTTTGTATTAAGAATCTTGTCCAAATTTAACCCATAATTTGACAAACAAAACAATATATAACTTATAATTACTCTAAATACTTGGATAGACTAGTTTGTTCACCATCTTTAGTAGAATCTTGTTGATCATCATCCTTGTTATCCAGCTTATTATCACCAGGTGCCTATGTTAGATTTGTGATAATACTGATAAAGCAATAGAGATAGAAGTGAAAAAAAACACATAATGACAGAATTTCCATAATTATCAAAATGAACAATTTAATCTGTTTATTCTGTGAATACCTTTTGCTACAACTAAGCCTTTCAAATAAATAGAAAAGCGATCATTTCCGAAGAGATGACCGCTTTGTATTATTTACACCAGGCTATTCGCTAGCTGTTTGCACCTAAAAGACCTTTAAGTGCTTTCAAGTTCTTTTCCAATTCGATTTTGATATTGTTATCCGTCTCAGTCATAACAGCTGCTTCCAAATCAGGAATGGCATCAGTTCTCTCCAGTTGGATCAGTGCCCAAGAAGCTTTGACTCTCACCATGGCATCCTTATCGCGAAGCATACCAGGAATCCATTTTTTGGATGACCAGCAAGCCAACTCGATCACTTTCTCGATTCCTTCCAATTTCTCAGCTCTGGTACCAGTCAATTGCTTGTGGTATTTCGACTGTAAATCGTTAATCTCTTTGGTATAGATGATCTCATTCTTGAAGAAATCAGGACGAACCACATTCTCTGGGTACGAAATTAATTCCTTATTGCAAGTCCAACGCACCATACGAGGTAACATCCAACGCATACCTGGTGTGCATTCAGGGTGACCAACAAATGAAGCCACTCTACCTTTGCCCACTTCAGCAGCAACAACAAAAGGACGGTTGTTCGTCATATCCGCAGGAGAACCTTCCACGGTATGCACATCGCTAAGCATAGTCGCCAATTCCATAAACTTAGCACCCGACTTGGCAGGAACCAAAACTGGGCCTTCGTAATACTGACAAAATGAAATTTTTCTATCCTTCAGCTCAGGGAAGATCTCTTTGCCTTCTTTAGTCAATGAAAATTTCGACAAACCATGTCCACGATTATCGTGCTCAATATCAATGGCTTCACAGCCGTTTAAGTCAAGACTTGGGTAATCAGGAGTTTCGGTCATGATATAAGCACCCGCGCAAATACCCACGACAGCCTTACCTTTTTCTTTAACCATCTTCACAAGCTTTTCCATACCAGCATCACCCAAGCTTTGGGTTTCACCACGTCCGCTTCCGCCAGGGAATACAATAGCATCGAAAGCATCGAGTTCGCCCGACATAATTTGAGAAGCACGAACCACTTCAGCTTGCATATTGGGATCAATTCGTAAAGCTTCCAAGGCATCTGTAATACACCATGGGCTATCACCATTTTTGTCGAAAACCCCTACGCGAATGGTTTCATTCGACTTATTTTGTTTTTCAACTCTTCTGCAAGAGCTTAGTAGGCATAAGCTAAGGCAAGCAATTAGAAAAAGATTGATTTTTAGTTTGGTCATTTTTGTTTAAGCTTTGTTAGTCGGTTATTTTTGTTTACCGATTAGTATTTGATTAATCCTCTATCTGCGAAAGCTTTCGGGGTGATATTGAATATCAAATATCTATCGGCATTATACCTGAATATTTTGAACTATTATGGCATAAGTCGATAAAGATAGCAAAAGTGATGAGTCGGGGAAAAATAATCTTTATGTTGCGTTGGCATATTCAGCTAAAATGGCGTTCTATTTATTTGGGAGATTTGATTTCCATAGGGATACCCGAAATCACCAGACTCACACGATCTGCTTTTTTTGCAATATATTGATTGATTCTACCCTGTAAGTCATTGAATCGCATCGCCACCTCATTACCCGGATGGCCACCTAAGCCCACTTCATTGCTAACAATAATCCAATCACAATCCTGAGAGAGGGTTTTATCCAGTTCAGCTTTAGCTTCTTCCAGACTCTTCTCATCCTGATCGCCATTATCAAAGAATATATTTGTTAACCAGAGGGTTATGCAGTCGAGTAAAACCAATCTTCCCGTAAAATCATGAGAACTCAGTTCTTTTTCCTCTTCGATGCTTTCCCATTGCGAACCACGACGGGCCTTATGAGCCTCAATACGTGCGCGATGACCATCATCCCAAACACGAGATGTTGCCAGATAGATGGGGCTATTTGATTGTTCGAGAGTCAGTTGTTCAGCGTATTCGCTTTTCCCACAACGTTGACCACCTGTAATAAAATGAATCATGATAATATGCTTAGATGGCTACTGTAAGACGTGTAGCCAATAAAAAATGTATTTTTAAAGCTAGCAAATCTATTTGACTAGCAGATTGATGCCTAGGTAAAAAGCTGTGATCAGTACAATCGTCGCCAAACAAACCGCATGATTGATGTAGGCTATGCGTTTGATCTCCGAATTTTCAATCTTTCGACCCAACTCACCAATATAAGGTTTATCAACCATCTTGCCGCTATAATCATGTGCACCACCAAATCGGCAATTCAATATACCAGCCAAGGCCGATTCAGGATAACCCGCATTGGGGCTGATATGCGAACGTCCATAGCGAAATATAAAGATGAAACCCCTATAACTCAGGCTCACAAACACCATCAAGAAGGCAGTAATACGAGCAGGAATAAAGTTAGCCGCATCATCGATACGAGCCGCAACACGTCCAAAGTAGAGGTATTTCTCGTTCTTATAACCTATCATGGAATCCAGCGTATTGATCATCTTATAGGCCATCATGGCTGGTAAGCCACCCACGGCATAAAAAAAGAGAGGTGCCACCACACCATCCGAAAGGTTTTCAGACAGGGTTTCGAATACGGCCAAGCGGATCTCTTGTTCGCTAAGACCTTTGGTATCACGACCAACAATCCACGACAAACGTTTACGACCAGCTTCCAGCCCTTTCTCTTCCAGCTCTTTAAAAACCTCGTAGCCTTCTTGCAAAAGGCTTCGGTTGGCCAGACCATAAAATACAAAAACAGAGGTGAATATGATGAAAGCCCACTTTTCCCAGCCTAAAAGGAGCATGGAAAGAAAGTAGAAAGATGAATAGATCAGTAGAATTAAACTCAGACTCATAAAAGCACCCTTTAGTATGCGATGATTGCCATGATTGAGCTTTTTAGTTCCCAGACTGATCATATTCCCAAAACCCACGATGGGGTGTGGTAATTTACGAGGATCTCCCAATATGAGATCCAAAATGTACCCTATGATAAGGGGAAGTATTATAAGTTCGATTTGCTCCATTGAGTCAGTGCGTCTATTAAAAGTTGGTTTTTGTCTTCGGATAAGGTGGCGACACGAATAAATTGGTCACTGAGTCCTCTAAAGTTACTTGCATCACGAATGAGCAAGCCAAATTCAGAGATTAAGTAATTTTTTAGCTCCGAAGCGCTTGATTTCTCTAGTTCGATCAAAAAATAGGATGTTTTTGAAGGCCATATTTTAAGACCTGGAATTTGAGCCAATTTTTCAGAAAAATTCTTTTGGTCTGATTTGTACTGTTTTACAGGAGGCAAAAAGGTCTGTTTCCTTTGCAAAATGTACTTTCCAGCCTCAATTGCTATGGAATTAACCGTCCAGGGAGGCTTAAAAAATCGGATATTCTGTACCATAGCCCTGTTTGAGATCAAATAGCCCAATCTCAGGCCGGGTATGGAGAAGTTTTTAGTCAATGACTTCACCAAAATCAAATTTGGGTGCTCATCAATCAAATCGATTGCTGATGAAATCGCATCAGTAAAGTCGATATAGGCTTCATCCACCACAAAAGTGCTCTTAGGGTTGTTTATAAGAAGAGATTCCAGGAAAGCCTTCTCAACAACGCGACCATCAGGGTTATTAGGGTTGCAAAGCCAAACCAAACCTTCTGCAAAGAGGGTGGTCCCTTTTAAGTCAGCCCAATTATGGAACTTAAGCTGGTGTCTGTTCACTATGCAGGCATCCTCATATTCAGCAAAGGTCGGGATAATAATCGTCGAAGTCTTTGAATGATAAGCCTGTGCAATTAAGTAGAAGGCCTCAGTAGCCCCATTACAAGCAAGTACCTGATCAGTATGAATAGAGAGATCCTGAGCAATTAAGTCGCAAAGACTCTCAGCTGCAGGCTCAGGGTAAGCATGTATCTTATCCCAATTCGCTTGAATAAAGGTCTTTAGATCCTCAGATCTGCCGCCATACCAGATATTCGTCGAGAAATTGGCTTTTATAGGCTGTGTATAGAGATAGGCGTCGTCGCCATGTCCGTGTAACATATTGAATATGAGTCGTGTTTATAATCAGTTGTCTAATTTCTTAGAAGACTCAAATTAAGCGAATAAAGCCAATAAAAACAATAGGTTTACAGCTGTAATCACATCTGTAAACCTATTAATTAATCATTAAGGAAATAAATCTTTAATAGTTTAGATTATTAAAGAAATAAATCTTTAATGAATCATCTTGTTCTATTTCAGATTGATAGCACCAATTAAATCATTGATATCACTCACCTGATGACGTATCATATAGTCTTTTATACCTTCTACAATCTTCACACTCACCTGAGGGTCGATAAAGTTGGCTGTACCAATTTGAATGGCTGTTGCACCTGCCAGAATGAACTCGATAGCATCTTTTGCATTCATGATACCGCCTAAGCCAACCACAGGGATCTTAACCGCCTGAGCAACCTGCCAGACCATTCTAAGGGCTACGGGCTTCACACAAGGGCCTGAAAGACCACCTGTAACCGTAGATAAGAGAGGTTTGCGTGTTTCAGCATCGATAGCCATACCCAAAAGCGTGTTAATCAGGGAAACTGAATCAGCACCCTGACCTTCAACAGCCATAGCAATCGAAGCAATATCGGTTACATTAGGTGATAATTTCACCATAAGGTGCTTCTTATAGACTTTACGGACCGCACGAACAACCTCCTCGGCCGAAGCACAAGAGGTTCCGAAAGCCATACCGCCTTCTTTAACGTTCGGACAAGAGATATTAAGCTCAATGCCCGGAATATGATCCAATTCGTTGATCATAGCGGCTGTTTCCACATAATCCTCTATCACCGAACCCGAAACATTCACCATCACATTGGTCTGATAGCCTTTTATACGTGGATAAATGTCCTTACAGAAGTTTTCAACCCCCTTATTCTGAAGTCCCACAGCATTTAACATACCTGAAGCCGTTTCAGCCATTCTAGGGTAAGGGTTTCCCTCACGGTGATGTCTTGTGGTTCCTTTAACTATTATGCCCCCTAAATCGCTTAAATCGATAAAATCAGCGAATTCCTCACCAAAGCCGAAGGTGCCTGATGCGGTCATGACCGGGTTCTTTAAAACCAGATCCTTAAGTTTTACTTCTAAGTTTACCATTTCAAGTCCTTTATATTGAAGACAGGGCCCTCAGTGCATACACATTTATTACCTTTCTTCGTATCTGTCACACAGCACAAACAAGCTCCAAAACCACATGCCATGGTGTTCTCAAGAGAAACCTCACAGGAAATGCCTTTAGATTCAGAATAAGCCGCTACAGCCTTCATCATCGGCTCTGGACCGCAAGTGAAGCTATAATCAAAGCTCTCGTTCTCCAATACGGAGTGTTGAGTCGGATAACCTTTCTCACCCTGAGAACCGTCCTCTGTGGTCACTAAAATGCGTCCATAGGGCTCATAGGCCTTTAAACCAACAGCATCGTAAGAGGAACGAACACCCAAAATGGTGGTTACCTCGTTACCAGCTTCGTGCAAGAATTTAGATAGGTAAAGTAAGGGAGCAACTCCACAACCACCACCAATCAGCAGTGTTTTAGAGTTTTTAGGAATGGAATAAGAGTTTCCCAGAGGATAAACCACACTTAGCGTGTCGCCAATTTTAAGCTCACCTAAGGACTTGGTACCTTCACCAATACGCTTTACAAAGAGCTGAATCACATTTCTATCGTAATCCACATTGTGGATAGATAAAGGGCGGCGTAGGAAAACCGAGTTATTATTATCGACTCTAACGTTAACGAACTGGCCTGGCAGAATCTCAGGCAAAGTTTCATTAGCCTTAATATCGAGCACAAAATGCTCACAATTGAGCTCTTCGTACTTAATAAGTTCAAAGTCCTGAATTAGTTTCTTCATACTTTTTTAAGGGTATAAAATGGAAGCATAAGAGCTTTAGAGGCATCAAATGCTGTTTAATAGTAAATCGAGCTCAAAGATAAGTGAAATATTAGCTTACACAAAGGGAAATTAGTTCTCTAAAAGACTTTAAAATGATTCAAAACAAGCAGATTTAAAACACAGACAAAAAAGAAGCCTTAGAAGGGTATCTAAGGCTTTAAGGCGTTTATAAGGTGACTCATAGGCAGTCTGTTTAAGCAGGATTGTATTCTTTAAAGGTTTTATCGCTATAAAATACGACCACCTTTTCAATCTTTTTGCCCGATAAAAAAGCGGACATATCCAGGTCTGGCATCTGATCAGCCTTATTATGAGTGCTTTCAGGGCTATCCTTTTTAAGTTTAGGTGGCTGACTGCTCTGGTAGGGGGCAGGATCTTCCTCTTTTATCACCTCCTGAAACAAGGAAGACGAATCTTGATTTTTAGTCATCTCACCACTGCCAGATATTAACCAATCCCCACTTATATTAGGAAAAGAGCGCATAATCTTCTGTATAAAGTCCAGACTAGGGTTGTTGCGGCCCGATAAGATATGAGACATGCTAGAGCGCTGAACACCAATGATATCGGCGAATTTAGAAGCACTAAGCCCTTCATTGTTGAGTAATTGAATGATTCTATCTTTCATACTTAAGCTATTATAGATCAAAGAAGAGCAGAATATTCTTCTTTTTAGTTTTGTTACAATTGTTAATTCTTGTTTCAGTACAAATGTAATATAAAATTTACAAATATCAAAACAGGAAATTCACATTTAGCAACACTGCAAATACACAAAAGTAACTTTGTTTACTGGACGTGTTTATTACAAATGTCATCCATTACTGACTCTAAAATTACATGTATTGTAAAAAGTGTTTCATATAGAGATCATTCTATCATATATGCAGATTCATTAGAGATGTTTACAGATTCATATGTAAACAAGGCATAGAAACCAGGGTGAATAGATCATATTAGTCTGTGAGCTAAACAATTCATTATCTAGCCATTTATACAATGAATATATAGGGGATTATAAGCTCTGTAAACAGATATTACAGCTGTATTCAACTGTATTGAAGTAAATTACATGAAATTACACTTAATCATCTGATAATAAGTATTTATATAGGATGTTAATAGTGCTGATTAATCTGGATTGTTAATATATGATACATATGTGAAATTATTATTAAAGTATCACTTTATATAAAGCTTTTAAATTACTGGTTTTGTGATTATAGTTATAATTAAATAGATGTTTATAGAAACTAAGTTTTCATGTTCCATAGGTAAACAAATATACGAATTCCATTTTGGTGACAAATTACAATTAGTTACAAATGTATTGATTTCTGAGTGCATATTCAGATAACTTCTGTAAACTACCAATAACACTATCTGTTTCGCATTGTTTACATATGTATTAGGTCCCTTTTTAAAATTTTCTTTTTTTTATTTCGATTTGTAAACTCTATAATTCACAAATAACTCCCCTACCCAATTTAAAATCCATTGACAATTGTAAAAAACCTACCCTATTGGACATCAATAATTAAATATGTGAACCTCAGAAGGTCTTTTTTACGATAAACAATTCACATCATCACTATAAATCAACACATTACATAGCGTGCACATAGATTATTTAGCACTTTGAATCAATCTCATCTAGATAAATTGGTCTGAAATTGCCATTTTAGACTTAATTTTTCCTCATTTAGGAAAAGTGAAGCTCATTTGTATCAATCATGAATGATCATCAAACCAATAAAAATCATATTGGAATAAAAGACTCTCTCCTCCTAAATGTGGAAAGAATGAAAGAGGATGAAGCAGAATCTTGAGGAAATTCTTAATTGGCAGAAAAATCTCTTCCTGCATGAAGTTTATTGGGTTTATATTGAAATAAACACGACCTAATGTACAGTTCTGATTAAATATGAAATTCTCAATAAGTTAAATGGCTTTAAAAGCTTAGCTTAAGTCTAGCTTATCAAGTGTTTATAGGCTTTTTGTTAAGTTCACAATCCTTAAACAACTAGACTAAAATTCGTATTTTCTAGTTTGTTTTTAAATTTTTGGTGAATTCGGCTACAAATGAGCTGAAAAAAAACGGGTGTAGATACAAAAATTGATTTTCGCATCTACACCCGTTTTAATACTTTTAAAAAATTCTAAATACAAGATCCGTTTCCATTTTCATCACTCATCTCTTATGGCATCAATTGGTTTAATGTCGACAGCACGTTTTGCAGGAATGATCCCAGCTAATATGCCGGCCAAAATTAAAATCCCAAGTGCCATCATTGCCAAATTGAAATCTACCTCGGGATGTGTAAACATGGGTTGCTCTCCTCCACTTTTCTCAATAGCCACACTCAGCAACTCCAATAATACCACACCAACAAATAAGCCAAGCCATCCTGCCAATCCGGTCAAGACCACAGATTCAGTTATGACTGAACTGATGATCATGGATGGCGATGCGCCAATGGCTCTTTGAATACCAATCTCTTTGGTACGTTTTTTCACAATAAAAAGCATGATGTTACTGACCCCAATAACACCAGCCATTAGCGTACCAATTCCAACAATCCAGACTAAGCCTGATATTCCCATAAAGAGTTGGTTGATTTTAATAAACTCTTTTTCAACATTGTGTGAACCAATAGCCCTTTCATCATCAGGATGAATTTTATGACGTCGTTTCAATAAAGCTTTCACCTTATCTTCCACATAACTAGCTGTGTAATTATCTTTGGATGTAATTGAATAATGACCGACTCGCGTTCCATAATTGTAGGTTTTCTGAAGTGTTGTGAAAGGAATAAAGACACACTGATCCTGCCACTCGCCCCAGCCTTGAGAGTGCATGGAATGAAAAACACCAATGACTTGAAAGAAAATACCATTGATTTTAATATACTCGCCAACGGCATCATCATATTCAAAAAGAACTTCATTCACACGTTTACCTATTACGGCAACCTTTCTGTTTTTCAAAAGATCGATCTCATTTAAAAAACGACCCGAATACATATTAACAGGATCAATTTCATTTACATCAGGGACATCACCCAAAATACTAAAGGCACCCGTTTTAAGCCCTTTGACAACATTATTATTGGCATTTCCACCTCTAGCTTCAATTCTAGGTGCCAGTAATTTAATTTCGGGTACATGATCTAGTATCGCCTTGGTATCATCATTATTGAAATGATACCGTCTACCCTGCTTAAATCCTTTATAAGCCTTAGTGGTGGGTTGTGCCCATATAAAGACTGAATTGGTGGCAAAATCTCCCATACCGTAATAAACACCATTCTCAAGCCCTTTACCTGAGCCCAGCATAATGATGAGCATGAAAATTCCCCAAAAGACACCAAAGGCTGTCAAGAAGGTTCTCAACTTATTGCTCTTGAGTGCCATATAAACTTCAGTCCATCTATCTCTGTCAAACATCGTGCTTGTATTTATGAGTTTTGAGTTAATCTAGTTCTAAATCATACTATTCATCTGCCAAGGCTTCAATTGGTAAAATGGAAGCCGCTTTTTTGGCTGGAAAGAATCCTGCTATTGCGCCTGATACGACCAATAAAACTGTAGCACTAAAAGCCACACTTAGATCAACTGAAGGATTCATGAAAAATTCAATTTGGGTATGAGGTGCCAGTAGTTCTAGAAGAATGACGCCCATGGCTAATCCCACATATCCAGCAACGGAAGTGATTAATATGGATTCGGTCAAGACCAATGAAATGATAGACATTGGTGTTGCGCCCAATGCTTTTCGAATACCAATCTCGCGGGTACGCTCTCTAACGACGATAATCATGATATTACTAACCCCCACAATACCAGCAATAATTGTCCCTAAGCCTATAATCCAAACGAACATGCGAATTCCGGCAAACAAGGCCATGGTTCGCTGATAATTCTCCATATTATTGTTGATGAACATGGCACGTTTGTCTTTTGGATCAAACTTATGGCGAGCCGCAAAGGTGCTCATCAATTGCTTTTCCATATGCTTCAACTCCTCAATGTCATGGGTTTGAGTTGTAAAAGACATATTTGATATTCGATTTGCTCCATCAAAAACACGTTGGGCTGTGGAAATGGGAATATAGACCCGTTGAAGATCTCTTTCGGAATGATCGGTAAAGGTTCCAATGACCTGAAAAGGAATATTATTGATTTTGATATATTTCCCAACAGGCTCTTCTTTTTCAAATAAAGCATCTTCCACAACAGTAGAAATAGAAACAACTTTTCTATATTTTTTAACATCAATTTCATTGAGAAATCGCCCTTTCAAACAGGTGGTATTCTCCAGAGTTTCCGTATCAGGATGAACGGCCACAATGGAATAATTGACAAATTCAGTTTTATAGCTTATCTGATTATTTCCCCGAATGGTAAAGCGGGAACTAATCTTATCGACATCTAAACCAGATTGTTTGGTACGAGAATAATCTTCATTCGTAAATTGAATCCGTCTGCCGGGCTGCATGCCATCAAAAGCCATACTGGTTTGACCACTATAAAGCCAAAGACTATTTTCAGCATCCGACTTAAATTGATTCACCACCCCATTTTGCAGACCATTTCCTGAGCCTAGTAAAATAATGAGCATGAAAATCCCCCAGGACACACTGAAGCCAGTTAGTATGGTGCGAAGTTTATTTTTTCGGATGGTTTCGTAAATTTCTTGCCATTTATCAAGATCAAACATGGGCGTGTATATTTATTCTGATTATTCACAAATAAAAAAGAGAATAATGCCCAAATGGTGGTATTAACAGATAATGTGGTGGTTTTCTGCACTCAAGGTAAGCAGAATTTGGAAATTAGCAAAATAAAAAAAAGTCACCCGAAAGTGACTTTTAATATATTTTCCAGACCGAATGATGACTTATAAATCGAGATTTAGTTTCACACCAGCTCGAAGCCAGCGGCCAGGCTGCGTAATATTTCCCATATCGTAATAATCTTGCCCCAATAAGTTACTTGCTTCCAGATAAATGGTATAGGTCGGTTTCTGCCAATATAGTTTTGTGTCAACCAACCAGAACGGACGATACGTTCGTTCTTCGAATTGACTTAAATCCTTTTTATTATACCAGGTATAGGATCCATTCCTATCCTGCCAACCAACCTGCCAAGATGCCCCCAATGATTTATATATCTTATGGTTCAGAGATATGTTCAGTTTATGTTTTAACTGATCGAGCACATAACGTGAAATAAATTCACTGGATGATTTATCCATTTCCAAATAAGCATATTTGATAGAAAGATCTTTAATAAAGAAATCCTCTGAAATTAGATATTGCATATTGATATTTGAAGAAAACTCTATTCCCCAAGTATCCAGCTTCGTAATATTTTGAGCTTGCCACTTATCTTCAGAACTAGCTTTTACCCAATCAATCATGTTCTTTCCTTCTCTTCTGAATATTCCAGCGTGTGCTTTTAGCCATGCCTTATTGAATTTCAGTCCAGTTTCGTAGGTGGTTGCTTCTTCAGGATCCAAATCTGTGTTTCCAATATTGGTCGGCCCCACATAATACAAGTCGGTGAAGGTTGGCATACGTAATGACTTATTTACAGAAGCATACAATTTGCTATTCTCAGTCAATTGATAACTGATATCCATACCTGGATAGAAGCTGAAACTTCTATCTAAATCCGAATTCCTGTTAGCCAGTACACCTGCCGTGAATGTAAATCGATCAAGATAGACATTGTGTTCTAAAAAGTAACTCAGATTAGTGCGAGTATGGTTTTTCGTAAAAAAAGCGCCTGATTCTCCGGGTACTTTCATCGGTTCTTCCATCAATTCACCCAATACATTACTCCAAACATTTTCCGATCTAAACTCAACACCTGCCGCTGTTTTTCCTAAGCTCGATGAGAAAGCAAAATTCATGCTTGTCCCATAAACATCGGTCAAATGATAGTTGTGATTTGTATACCATGAGGCTGGATTGTTTCGGAACAACTCAAACCTATCCTGACTACGTCTCCAATAAATATTAGGCGTCATTTTCACTTTGCCATTTGTCGTTAATCGCAAACTAGCAAAAGAGGTTTTGTTTTCTTCAAATTGATTTGGAAAAGATGCCGTGTAGAAGGAATTGGCACCATAAGCTTTTTCGTTGTATCCCAACTGGAGATCTAAAAGTCCGACTTCTGTTGAGAGTTGTCCTTGATAAAAGGCATTTGAATTTCTAAAGTCAGTGTTCTCGATATAGCCATCACTTGACTTATGAGCTAAGGCTACATACGATTTCAACTTACCTGTAATTAGGGTTGTATTGACTGATCCAGAGTAAAAGCCATTTTCCCCAGCTGAAATATTTGCCTTTAGATTATTCTTATTTCCTGTTCCTGTGATAAAATTGATGGCTCCACTAAAAGCATTGGGTCCATATACTCGAGCACCAGGTCCTTGTAAAACCTCAACTCGCTCTATACTTTCAATATCCACAGGGAGATTTAAACTCAAATGACCTGTTTGTGGATCAGTCACATTCACCCCATTGAGCAAAATCATGGTTTGATCAAAACTTCCACCTCTAATACTCACATCAGCCTGTACACCATGATTACCTCGCTGACGCACATCCACATTCAAAACATACTCCAATAGATCCTGTAAGCTTTGAACCGGGGCTGACTCGATGGCTTTTTTATCCATTATCGTGACGACCCTAGCCATTTGAGAATAGGTCACAGAGGCTCGTTGAGCACTAACGATGACTTCATCAAGCTTTTGATTGTTATTTACTAGCACAGTATCAGCCTGTGCAAAAGAATCCTGAGGCGTAGCCACCAAAAAGTAAGTCACAACAAGTGAAGAAATGACACATTCCTTACCAAGGCTTTTAAAAATGGAGTATGATTGTCTTGTCCACTTCCTAAAATAGGACAGTTCAGAATTTATGATTAATTTTTTCATCGATTTTTCTTCTAAATATTTTTAACGTATTGATTCTTAGTAATTAATTCTTATCAAGTCTAAATAAGAATCAAGAAACCGGACAAATATAAATAATATAAGCTAACAAAAAGACCTTCTCTTGTTTGTATTTTTATAAAAAGGGCTCTAAAAATGACCTTTCCAAACAATAGTGAGCAGATAATCATATCTTTATAAAATGAATAAATCCAGCCAACGATTCAATCAAATATATGGTGAGCAATCTCCTGAAAGCATTCCTTGGAATTCTTTAGAATTGCCAAGTGTGATTCATGAACTTATATCGAACAAGTTAATTGAAGCTTGTAAAGCAATTGATATTGGGTGTGGACTGGGGAATTACAGTCGAGAATTATCGAGAATGGGTTTTGAAATGACGGGAGTTGATTTTTCTAGTGTGGCTATCGAAAAAGCTCAAAAGCTTGCAAAGGAAGATAAACTAACTATTGAATTCTTAATAGCTGACTTTACAAAAGAGCTTAATCTGAGTCTCTCAAATTTTGACTTTGCTTTTGATTATGGCTTATTACATCATGTCTATCCAGAATACAGAGAGATGTATGCCAGCAATGTAGCCAAGCTACTAAATACGAATGCCTATTACCTCTCCATAGCCTTTAACGAAGAGGATGCTTATTTTGAAGGCAAAGGGAAATATCGTGAAACACCAACGGGATCGGTGCTCTATTTTTCAAACATGGTTGAAATCCAAGAACTATTCTCTCCCTTATTTCATATTATGGATCTAAAAAATATGACCATTCCTGGGAAGAATGGCAATCACAGAGCCTATTATGCTTTAATGCAAAAAAAGTAATTGCATTTTAGTTTAGATGATTGGCAAAAATTTCATCAAAGATCTCACCCTTGGTCAGTCTACCGTTCTTTAGACAGATGGTAAACACCTTGCCTTTTGCACATAGTTTACTGTCAGATAAACGATAAATATCCTCATGGAAAATCAGTTTTGGACCATCTCTGTCAATATTTAATTTCACAACAAACTCATCACCTGAACTTAGTGAGGTTTTAAAATCGATTTCAACGCGAGAAACCATGGCATCCAAGCCTTCTTCGTGTAAAGCCTTAAAATTATTACCTTCAGATTCCAGAAATTCATGGCGGGCATGTTCCAGATAGTTCTGATAAACGGAATTATTCACAACACCCTGTAAATCACATTCGTAGTCTCGAACCTTTAGTTTTAATTCGTAGATATAATTTTTCATTCGATTGAGTTTTATTTATCCTTTTAAAGAATGCAAGTTCATAAAAAAAGGATTGCCAAAAGACAATCCTTCCTAATATTTTGTCAATCCTAAACTTACATGTTCATACCACCACAAACGTGAATAGTCTGACCTGTAACGTAAGAAGAAAGATCACAACCTAAATAAACGCAAGTTTTTGCGATTTCTTCAGGTGTACCACCTCTTTTCAAAGGAATTTTACTAGCCCATTCTTTCACAACATCCTCAGGAAGTTTTCCAGTCATTTCAGTGATGATAAAACCTGGAGCAATTGCGTTAGAACGGATTCCACGAGAACCTAGCTCTTTAGCTACTGACTTAGTGAAACCAATGATACCTGCTTTAGAAGCTGAGTAGTTTGATTGACCAGCGTTTCCGCTAACACCTACTACTGAACTCATATTGATGATTGAACCACTACGTTGCTTCAACATGGTACGTTGAACGGCTTTAGTGAAGTTAAATACAGACTTCAAATTCACGTTAATAACCATATCCCACTGCTCTTCAGTCATTCTCATCAACAAGGTATCCTTAGTGATACCAGCATTGTTAACCAAAATATCTACAGCCCCAAATTCAGCAACAATTTCAGCAACAACTCTATCTGTGTCAGCAAAATTACTTGCATCTGAAGCATAGCCTTTAGCTTTAACACCATATGAAGCGATTTCTTTTTCAGTTTCCTGAGCTGCTTCATTATAAAATAAATCGGTGAATGCTACATTAGCACCTTGCTTAGCAAATTCGATAGCTACTGCTTTACCAATACCGCGAGAAGCTCCGGTAATAATTGCTGTTTTTCCTTCTAATAATTTCATTTCAGAATATTTTATATCTGAGAAAGCTTAACTATCTTAAGAATGAAGTTTCAGACTTAAGCATTTCAAACATCACAATCGTGATGAATACTCACTCAATAATTAAAAATAATTACAATTTTATAAGTTGCTCTTTAGATTTCTATTCAAAACTAAAGAAGCCGCTTGTCTATCGATTTCTCAAAATTTGAAGAACAAATATAATCTATTTTAAACAAAAAGTAGACTTCTTCGTTTGAACATATACTTCTGCAGGCTCTAGTACTTTAAAAACAAGTTAGTTTCAAGGATTATTCAAATACTTATTTTTATCTCTAATTCACTTATCAAAAATCTTTTTTCAGATGTGCTATATTCTAATCAATTATTATTAATTTCGCAAACCGATAATTGCTGTGTTTCAAAGTCTCTTAATCACATGTAAAAGCATGATTAAAAGCAGAAGCATAAGCTTATTCGTACAGTTCTTTTCATCATAGAGTACTGATACATATGTTTTTAATTGCCTAGCTCCTACTATTTAGGAAAAAAAAGGCCAAAATATAATATTTTCGTTTAAATGATTTCAGTTTCAAATCTATCCATTCAGTTTGGTAAACGTACCCTTTTTCAGGATGTTAACTTAAAGTTCACTCCAGGAAACTGTTACGGTATCATAGGTGCTAACGGCGCCGGTAAATCAACTTTCTTAAAAATTCTTTCAGGTGATCTAGATTCTACTTCTGGTCGTGTTGCTATGGAACCAGGCGAACGTCTGGCTGTATTGAAACAGGATCACTACGGATTCGATGAATTCACCGTACTTGATTCTGTAGTTGCTGGACACAATGAGTTGTGGGCAATTATGCAAGAAAAGAATAACTTGTATGCAAAACCAGATTTTTCTGAGGCAGATGGTATTAAAGCATCTGAACTTGAAGAAGAATTTGCTGAAATGGGTGGATGGAATGCAGAAAGTGATGCTGCTGAACTTTTAAGTGGTTTAGGTATTAAGGAAGCGCTTCATCTCAAAATGATGTCAGAGTTAAGTGGTAAAGAAAAGGTGCGTGTGCTTTTGGCTCAGGCTCTTTTTGGAAATCCTGATAACTTGCTTTTAGATGAGCCTACCAATGATCTTGACCTTGAAACAGTCATGTGGTTGGAAAACTACCTTGCTAACTTCAACAATACAGTAATTGTAGTATCTCACGACCGTCACTTCCTGGATTCAGTTTGTACGGATATTGTAGATATCGACTTTGGTAAAGTGAAAATGTTCTCTGGTAATTATACTTTCTGGTACGAATCATCTCAGCTAGCTGCTCGCCAGCAAGCCAATCAGAATAAAAAGGCTGAAGAGAAGAAAAAAGAACTTCAGGAATTTATTGCTCGTTTTTCTGCCAATGTTGCTAAGTCTAAGCAAACGACTTCTCGTAAGAAGATGATTGAAAAATTGAATATCGATGATATTCAGCCATCGACTCGTCGTTACCCAGGTATCATATTCCCTCAGGAACGTGAAGCTGGAGATAAGATCTTCTCTTGTATGGGCTTGAGCAAAAAAATAGAAGACGATATTCTATTTAAGGATGTTGAATTCACAATCGAAAAAGGCGAAAAAGTTATTTTCCTATCTCGTGACCCTCGTGCCATGACTTCATTGTTCGATATTATCAATGATGAAGTCAAAGCAGATTCAGGTTCGTTCGAATGGGGTGTGACAATTACACCAGCATATTTACCTGTTGACCACAATTCTTTCTTTCAAGGTGAGATTACTCTTAAAGACTGGTTAGCTCAATATTCACCAGATACTTCTGAGATCTTCTTAAGAGGTTATTTAGGTAAAATGTTGTTCTCAGGTGAGGATATTTTCAAGAAATCAAATGTGCTTTCAGGAGGTGAAAAAGTACGTTGTATGGTTTCACGAATGATGTTGAAGAATGCCAATGTTTTGATATTAGACACACCTACTAACCACTTGGATCTTGAATCAATTCAGTCATTTAATAATGCCTTGATCAACTACGCGGGTACAATAATGATGTCGTCTCATGACCACGAGTTTATTCAAACGGTAAGTACTCGTATTATCGAGTTAACACCTAATGGAACTATAGATAAGTTGATGGCATATGACGAATATGTGACTAGCGATAAGATTAAAGCGATTCGCGAAGAAATGTATAAATAGTATTTAAATCATTTATAGAAAATCCCTTTGGCTTAATAGCTAAGGGGATTTTTTTTGTGCTCATTTTTGAGGAAATAATATTTTTTCTTAGCTATCTTTATAGGTAGGTGCTTCTTAACAGAATCAAATAAAACTATATCTTTTCGACTAATACAACAACAACAATGCTTCTTCTAATATTCTATCTCAGTTTAGCTCTTATCGTTTCCTTTTTATGCTCAATTATGGAATCCGTGCTACTTTCAACGCCATTATCCTTTCTATTGGTTAAGGAAAAAGAAGGACATAAATCATCCCAAATATTCATTAAACTTAAAAATCAGGTTGAAAGACCTCTGGCAGCCATTCTTTCACTTAATACCATAGCACATACTATTGGAGCGGCTGGTGTTGGTGCTGAGGCTACAAAAATTTTTGGTGAAGTCTATTTTGGAATTATCTCAGCAGTTCTCACCTTACTCATTTTAATCTTCTCTGAAATTATACCAAAAACAATTGGAGCTACATATTGGAGAAGATTAGCCCTATCATCAGGTATTATCATGAATGCTATGGTGATTATAAGCTATCCCTTGGTGATCATGTCAGGTTATATTACCAAGTTCTTTTCAAAGGATGCTAAGGATATTTCTGTGAGTCGTGAGGAAATATCTGCCATGGCTCATATTGGTACTGAGGAAGGTGTTTTTAAGGACAGTGAAAATAAAGTCATTCAAAATTTAATTCGATTAAGAACATTTAAGGTCTCTGCAATAATGACACCCAGAGTGGTTGTGACGGCAGCAGATGAGGCGATGCCTCTGGAAGAATTTCTTGTAAAAAAGGAATTCCTCTACTACTCTCGTATTCCCGTCTATTCAAAGGATATTGAAAATATTACAGGTTATATCTTTCGACAAACCGTATTCGAGAAACTTGCTGAAAAGGAAAAAAACTTAAAGCTCCGTGATATCAGAAGAGAGATCGTCATTGCACACGAATTCCAAACCGTTTTTAAACTTTGGGAAATATTGCTTGAAAAAAAGGAACATATTGCCCTCATTGTAGATGAGTATGGCGGAATGGATGGCATTGTGACTATGGAAGATATTATTGAAACCCTCTTGGGCCTTGAGATCGTTGATGAGAGGGACAGAATCACTGATATGCAACAATACGCCCGTGAGCGATGGGCTGAGCGAAAAGCAAAATACGATATGCTTGATGATTCAGAAGAATAAATGAATTCTTACAGATAAGAAAGCCGTTATGATAATTTACTTGTTAAGGATAAGCTGAATCTATCTCAAAAATCTGTCTCAAGAAACACAGATTTTATTCAAAACTAAATGATTGCTGAATGGAATTAAATCAGGATAGAATAAAATTAATTGCCCAAAGAAGAATTGTATTTGTTACTGTGATTCTTTTTGTAGGTAAATTCATTGCCTATTACCTGACTAATTCGGTAGGAATATTAACAGATGCGATGGAAAGTACTGTTAATGTTTTAACTGGTTTTGTTAGTCTATACAGTATTAGTATTGCTTTAAAACCCCGAGATGAAGATCATCCTTTTGGACATGGAAAAATAGAATCCATTTCAGCTTCTATCGAAGGTATTTTAATTATTATCGCAGGTTTAGTTATTATTTTTGAAGCTTTAAAACGTTTATTCTACCCTGATGAAATACAACAATTAGATATTGGAATTCTTATTGTTGCTATAGCAGGACTTATAAATTACATTCTGGGATATTACAGTATTAAAATCGGGCGAAAACACAATTCAATAGCCTTGGTATCCGGAGGCAAACATTTGCAGTCTGACACCTATTCAAGCATTGGTTTAGTTGTTGGATTATTCCTTCTATTAATAACTAAAAAGGCATGGCTTGATAGTGCCATAGCCATATCATTCGGCTCAATTATCATCTATACAGGATATAAAATATTAAAAGAAACCACAGCGAATTTAATGGATCAAGCCGATTTTATCATACTCGAAAAGGTCAGAGATATTTTATGGGAAAATAAATCAGATAAATGGATTGACATACACAATCTGAAATTAGTAAAGTATGGTGATGCCTATCATATCGATTGTGATCTAACACTGCCCTGGTATATGAATATTGCCTCTGCTCACAAAGAGAGTGATTTGGTCGTAGCTGCAATTTCTGACCACTTTAAAGACAAAATTGATTTTACAATTCATACCGATGCCTGTTATCCTGATTTGTGTCCCAACTGCCGTATTCATCCGTGTACATACCGTAAACATCAGTTCAGAAATGATATAAAATGGACTCTTGAGAAAATAACCAAACGCTGATAACTGTCGTTAAATTGAAATTATTACATTGTCACACGATCTGACTTACATGGATTAATTAACCGGAAAGATTCGTTTGAATTGCCAAGCGACGAAGTCAAACTAACTATTCTCATGCATCCTGACACAGTTAAAAGTTCAAATAGCGACTTCTATATGCACTTAACTAGAAAATTATAATCACATGAAATTCCAAACCCTTATTATAGCCCTTCTTGTTTTAACAGGGTGTAAGAATACTAAAAAAGAACTTATGCAAGAGTCTAGTACCTATTCATTTTATGTTGGTACTTATACCGATAATGAAAGTGAAGGGATCTACAAGTATGTGTTAGAGAAAAATGGACACTTAAAATCTCTTGGTTTAGTCGCTAAGTCTGTTAACCCTTCATTTTTGGCTATGAGTGAAGACAAAAAATTCCTACTAGCTGTAAATGAAATTAGTAAACCTGCTGGCGTTGGTACTATTGAATCTTTCTCCATTTCAAATGATAGCCTTTCATTTATCAGTCGGAGTATTACAGGTGGAGCTCATCCTTGCTTTGTGAATCTCAACAAGTTTGGTTATGTGCTTACTGCCAATTACACTGGAGGCAATGTGGGCTTGCTGAAGCTGAATAATAAAGGCGAGTTGTCAGATCTGCTGGATATCCAACAACATAGTGGAAAAGGCACAAGTGATCGACAAGAAGCTCCACATGCTCATTCTGCTTGGTTTGAAAAATCTAATAATACGATCATTTCACTTGATTTGGGAACAAACGAACTCTGGTTTTCACAACTGGATACAGTCCTTCATAAATTACAAGCTTCAAATCCATATAAACTGAAGATGGCTGATGGTGCTGGGCCACGTCACCTAGTGTATCATCCTAATAACAAATGGATTTATGTTTTAAATGAATTGAATAGCACTATAAGTTTAGTTCTTAAAACGGATGGGAACCAATATAAACGAGGGCTTTCTTTTTCTAGTCTACCAATGGCTTATACTGAAACGAATACCACTGCCGATATTCATATCTCTTCAGACGGGAAATTTGTGTATGTATCCAATAGAGGACATAACAGTATTGTGATCTTTGGCGTTAATCAACAGGATGGATCTTTAAATCTGCTAGCTCATGAATCGACTCATGGTAAGTGGCCCCGTAATTTCTCATTATCTCCTGATGAAAACTACCTACTGGTAGCCAATCAGCATTCAAACAATATTGTCTCATTTAAACGCGATAAAACAACGGGTTTATTAGACTATGTGGAAGAAATTGAGGCCTATAGCCCCGTATGTGTATTATTTTGATCTGGCACCTATAATTTGATCTTTATCAAACTGTTCTAACAAAGCCGTTTCCTAGTTTTCAATATCAAACCGTATTATAATTCGTCCTTCAGTATCAATTAAAAAAACAGGTGCGATAACTATAATCAGAACGAAAAGCCAAGTACGATATATTAGAGAATAAAGATGAAAAATAATACTAATAAGATCAACGGAAGTCCTCTTTTATCTACTCACTTAAATAAGCCTGAAATTGATCGATATAGGCGCCAATATGATAGTCATCAACAAAACCATGGTAACATATACGGCGACAGACATAAGCCTTTTATTATCGACTTCATGGGCTTTTCCAAAAGAAATCCTCGGGTTTCCAATAACAGAATCGATCTTTAAGGGGTGACTTAAACTTTTGAAATTGAGCTAGGGTAATGCAGAATAATGAATGGTATTCAATCGCATGATATTTTCACTTAAGCCTATGCCGATCGTGTTAATCATCTGATTGAATTCCTTTTTTGCAGACAAACATAATTCCTCAAAGCTATCCACATAGGGAACAAAGGCTATAACAAAAGTTTTGTCTGGGCGGAGTAAGATCGTTGTCACATCGGTCTTATCAAAAATGACTATATCATCTCCTTTTATTCTGAATCTAAATTCCTCAATTTCGTTTAAGGTTTTGGTTGATAAATAGTGATAATATAAGGAAAAGGATATTCATAAAGCTTTACACTTCGCCTAGCCCTTTGTCACATCTTAATAAAAGAGTTCCGTTGAAAGATATTGCCTCCTATTTAGGTATCAGTCCCATCTCGATAAGCCGATTTAGAAAAGAACAAGACGAACTTGGGAAGAAATAATTTTGTAGACATTGATCGCAATGGGAACCTCACGTTTCATTATGACTAGGGAGTGTTTCTTTCTGCAAAGCTTCAAACATCCACCTTTATCTCCCCTAAATGGGAGATTGTAGTACAAGAAACATTGAGATGAATCAAAATTATTCTCCACTTTCCAACTTCTGTATAACTGCTACTGCATTCTTATTATTAGGATTTAATTCCACCGATTTTTTATAATTTTTAATAGCGAGTTCCTTATTGCCCGCTTTCATATAAGCTTCTCCCAAGCTATCGTACGCATTGCTCGATTTTGGGAAACCCTCCACATTCATTTTAAAGATAGCGATGGCTGCTTCTGTTTTATCCATTTGAAGGAACTGATAACCCAATTGATTCATTTCATTCTCTTTAAGAGCATATGTATTCGAACTTTTATTAGTCTCGTACCAAGATAAACCAGTCTTTAAATTTTTATCTAAAATCAATTTACGCAAAAATTTAGCTAATGACTTTTTAGGCATATCATAGGCTTTCTCATAAAGAATAGCCGTTATGGCCTTGTTCATATCGCCCAAGTTTGTACCTCCTGTATTATTTAATAAAACCACAAGATGCTTGTCTTCAGGAATTCGATTGATAATGGTATTAAAGCCATTGATACCACCACCATGGGAGATTGTATAAACAGAATCTTCTCCAGAACCAACTTGTTGTGGTCCAACACTCCAACCATAGGCGTAATATCTCTGACCAGTCGGCATGTGTTTACCAAAGAATAAAGCCATACTTTCTTTTGTCAATAGCTTATTGGTATAGAGTGCCTGATCCCAGAGATATAAATCTTCAACTGTGGAATAAATGGAACCTGCCGCATAAGGCAATGACATATCAAGGTAAGGAGCATTAATATAGCGTTCTCCTCTTTTTTCGTAACCCGTAGCGCGATTTTTCACAATATCTCTATGATGATCAAATCCACTACGCATCATATTCAAAGGCTTAAAAATTCTTTCTCTTAAAGCCTCCTCATAGCTTTTCCCTGTCAGTTTTTCAATAATTACACCCAGAATAAAATAGCCCGAATTATTGTATCTATACGTTGATCCGGGTTTAAATTGCAGAGTTGAATCTGCGAAAAAACGGGTGAAATCTTCAGGTGAATAAGGATCTCTGCTGATCTCTTTCATAAATTTAGGGTAAGATGTATAAGATGGAATACCCGATGTATGTGTCAACAAATGATGAATGGTCACTACATCTCCCTTATCCTTCGGATAGTCTGGTAGATAATCTGTAATAGAAGCCTCTAGCTTTATTTTGCCTTCTTCCATCAGTTGAAGAATCAACATAGCCGTAAACTGCTTAGTAATTGAACCCAATCGGTGTTTGGTATTAGCTTTATTGGGAATATCCCATTCCATATTGGCCATACCAAAACCTTTTTTAAAGATGACCTTACCGTTTTGGGCAACTAGAGCCGAGCCATTGAACTGCTCATATTCGGTATATTTCTCAAACAATTGGTCTAGCTTATCTACCTTCGTTTGACCGAATGAATAAGACAGGCCGAAGCCTAGAATCAGAATACAAAGGAAGAGACTCTTCATTCTTATTTTTCTAGAAAGATCTTTCATCTTGAAATTATTTAAGAGTGTGAGAATTATTTAAACAACAATCCTCAATTTACGAATCTTTTTGTGGAGGGACAAAAAGATCTGAATATGAGCTCAAAACAAAAGGCTTCACATTTAATAAAATGTAGAGCTTAGTTTTAATTATCTATTTAATTATTTGAAAGGCTTAAAGCCAATCATTGTCTATTTCGATACCATTCTTGCACAACAAATCTGCCCTTAAGCCATTTCCTAGGATTAAATCCCCTTCCTCACTCACAATTTCGCATGCTTCTCTTGGTGTAGGCAAGCCAGCCATAACTTCCGGGCAAACTCAATGATATATTATTAATCCATCTCAAATGTGTCGCCATCCTCAGGGATAAATACCTTATCGAGAAGTTGATTGGTTTTTAGCGCACTTCTTAATTTCTCTCTTGTTGTAGGACAATGGTTGACTGCTTCCATATGATTTGCATACACCTTATTGGGCGAATTCTGAATAAACTTCAACACGTCATTAAGATGCATTAATAAAGGACCTCCAATATCGAATTGAGCAGAACCTGCTGCGACGACTGTCAATTCAGGTTTGAATTCTTTTAAAACCTTATCAACATCATTCGTATAGATGGTGTCCGAACTGATATAAATACTGGGTGAATTAGGTAATTCAAGATAAAAGCCCATCACATTCCCCATTGGCTTAGCAATAAAACCGTAACCGTGGCGTGCTGGAATACCTGTAATTTTTCCATCAAGGAAACCATCCTCTTTCCAATAATCAAGCGTCTGAACCACATTCAGACCTTTCTTTTTTAATGATTTTTCATCCTTCAAACTTGCTATAATTGGAATATTCTTTTCTTTCAGGAATTTGATTCCCTCCACATCCAAATGATCTGGGTGCAAGTGAGTAATTAAACAGTGAGTTACTTTGCTTAAGATCGCCTGGCTATGGACTGGCATCTCAACCAAGGGGTTCTTTTTAGGTTTATGTCGAAAAAAAGCAAATGGTGGTATCGATCCCTGCTGTCCTAACATAGGGTCAACCAAAATGAATTGATTACTTGCTTCAATAACAAAGCTGGCACTTCTTAAATGATGAATTTTCATATCGTAATATTATTTGTCTTTAAATTGATAAGAACAAAAGTAGAGTTACGATACACCAATTCCATTGATTCAAATCAAGAAGCATATTTTTGATGCAACTAGATTCTTTTTCTAATGCGGCTTAAGGTTTCTGGTGTAATTCCCAAAAACGAAGCAATATGGTATTGTGGTACGTTTTGAAACCAATCAGGATGATTCTTTAAAATGATCTTATACAATTCTTCAGCTGGTTTTGTTAAACGGTTATATTCGAATAACTCTTTCTTTTCAAGCAAATTCTGAAAGGTTAGTTCTATAAAACTTTTTCCACATGGGTACTTTTCAAGAAATCTGAGAAACATATCTTTATCCAAAACTAATATCTCAACATTATTAAGACTTTCCTGATATTTACGTGTTGGAACCGACTTATTGAAGGCATTAAAATCGGAAATAAACTGAGAAGAGGTGTAAAAGTTGATATTGATATCCTTATCCTCCGAACTGTAATACTCCCGTACAGCTCCAGATACAATAAATCGCAATTGATTCTCATAATCACCTTCCCTAATTAAAAGATTCCCTTTTTTGAACAAAAGTGTTTTAAAGGACTTAATCAATTCATCCAACCCATCCTTGTTCAAGGGATAATCTGTTTCAAAAAAACTATAGAGTTTATCTGTGCTCTTCATTCTTATTATTTAATTAAAGGTTACCAAAATTATCAAAATCAAAACAGCCTGCAAACAAATAAAGGCTTTGTTTCTTGCTTATACATTTTAAGAAATTTTAAAGCTTTTTGGCTTTCTTCTGTCTCCATTGTTAGATTTTTGTTAGAAACGCACTGTTCTTTTGGCTTGTAATAAAAATCACACACAATTCAAGAAGCATGAGATTCACAAAAATTCTCAAGAGCCGTTATGGTGGCCTTGTTCTATTCAGTCTAATATTCCTATGCCTTTCCTTTATGGTTCGCAGCATATTACTGATAAAAGATTTTCAAAATGTCGACTTAAACCTATTTCGGTTTATTCAAATCTATGTTTTTGGTTTATTCTATGATATAATAGCCATCTCCTACTTCATCATTCCTTTTGTCTTCTATCTCTTATTTATTCCTGATCGATTATTTAACACAAAAGTTCACCGTTGGATATCTTACATCTTTTTCATTATCAGCATTGGTATTCTTGTTTTTTCAGGCATAGGCGAATGGTTCTTTTGGGAAGAGTTTTCTGTTCGTTATAATTTCATAGCCGTTGATTATCTGGTTTATACGCACGAGGTTATTTCAAACATTCGCGAATCTTACCCCATGCCAATTATTATCATGGGTATGTTAATGCTTTCTGCAGGAATTTTTACTCTGGTTAAAAAGCATTTCGATAAAACGATCAATTCTAAATCACATTTCACATCACGCCTAACTACAAGTCTCATTCTATGGCTATTACCTCTTATTGCCTTTTATTCTATCGATAAAAGCTCAGCTGAAATAACAGATAATAGTTACTCTAATGAATTGGCTCACAATGGCATTTATCAGGTTTTCTCAGCATTTAGAAACAATGAACTGGATTACAAATCCTTTTATCATAGCATGGACGATACGGAAGCCTTTACCAACTTGCGTAGTCTGATTAAAACATCGAATAGTAAATTTATAAGTGATGATGTCTTTGATGTCACACGTCAGATTACTTATCCGGGTGATGACAAGTCCTATAATATCATGCTGATTACAGTTGAAAGTTTAAGTGCATCCTTCTTTACTCAGTTTGGTAATACCAAGCGTGATATCACACCTAATCTGGATACCATTGCACAACAATCTCTATTCTTCACCAATTTCTATGCAACGGGAACACGTACGGTTCGTGGTATGGAGGCTTTAACTTTATCATTGCCACCGACACCTGGCTATTCAATTGTAAAGCGTCCTAATAATGAAAACATGTTTACTCTGGGTAATGTTTTGAAGTCTAAAGGCTACGAAAGCAATTTTATTTATGCAGGAAATGGCTATTTCGATAATATGAACTATTTCTTCGGGAATAGTGGTTATAATATTGTTGACCGAAAAGCCTTCGTTGATGAGGAGATAAGCTTCGAGAATGCTTGGGGCGTTTGCGATGAGGATTTATTTGCCAAGGCTAGTCAAGTCGCTGACAGTGCTTATAAAGCAGGAAAACCCTTTCACAATTTTATTATGACGACTTCCAATCATCGTCCCTATACCTACCCTGATGGCAAAATTGATATTCCTTCTCATTCGGGTAGAAATGGCGCTGTGAAATACACAGACTTTGCCATTGCCAAATTCTTTCGTGAAGCAAAAAGTAAGCCTTGGTTTAAGAATACCATTTTTGTAGTCGTTGGGGATCATTGTGCATCCAGTGCAGGTAAAACATCACTTCCTGTTAAGAAATACCATATTCCTTTAATGATATATGCCCCTGATATTATTCCTGCAGGAGAAAACAAGGCTTTGTCTTCTCAGATTGATTTTGCACCGACCATAATGGGCTTATTGAATATGGACTATACCTCAAAGTTTTTTGGAAAAGATATTCTTCTGGATAAACCGAATCGTGCCCTATTGGGAACCTATCAGAAGATTGGATTACTACGTAACGATCGATTAACCGTTCAGCTGCCAACAAAGCGAACAGAGTCTTATCTAATCAACAATCAGACTCCAACTGAAACACAACTCAACAAAAATGAACTGAGAGATGCGATTACCTATTACCAAACAGCTAGTTATCTCTTTCATCATAAATTATATAAGTACACAGATTAGTAAAAATGAAACCTACTTGTAGGAATCAAGAAGCAAACACTTGATTTAAAAGACATATAGTTTGCAGACTAATATTTCAACACTGAAGAAGACTTTGGGAATATTAGTTTAGATGTAATATTGCTCTTAAGCGCATACTTCAGTATCGATCCTATTGGATCCTTACTGATCTATGCGCTTTTTTATTCACTAAAATTTTAAAACATGTACAAATTAACAACTCTTATTTTAGGAATAGCATTAACATTTAATGCTTGTTCAAAAGACAATGACTCTTCAAAATCAATAAGCATTGTCCCTGGGAAGGATCCCAATTTTACAATTATTGCCAATACAGATGCAGAACTTACTTCATTTAATAGAAAAGTCGTTGTATTTGGTGTGGATATCTACGCGGCTGCTGGTGTAGAAGATGTCAAATTACTGCATGCAGCAAATGTGATGGCGCAATATTTAGATAATGATGAGGATGGTACTATAGATAATCAACTAGTACTTGATAAGATGCTAGAAAATAAAGCCTTTTTATATATGTGGAAAACCGAAAATGATCATCCATCTAATGAACCGTCTGGCAGATCGGGACAAGATTTGGGTGCTGACGAAACTGTACCCGCTTGGCATACAAATGGACAAACAGGAAGGTTTGATGCTTCATTGGAAGAGGTGTGGCATATTATTAATGTGGCAGGTCATGCAAATGCTTATCCTAGTGTTTTTGGCTTAGAACGAGGAACAAGCCTTGCAAATGCCATGGATATTGCTCGAGGAGGTTATTTTGAAACAATTCCTGCAACTTATCATGCAGAAGCTTGGTATTCATACGATGACGAGACATGTGATTATGGTGATTGCCAAACTATTGAATATCTCTATTGGGCTATGTCTTCGATTCTGGGTGCTCAGGAAAACAGATTGAATGAAATTGCAGAAGAATGGAAGCTCAATACGCCTGAACTAGTGAAAAATACTGATGTCGCAATATATGAACTGTTAACCGATCCTGAATACAAATTTCCAAAAGTATTGCCTGATGGAACATACAGACAGTAAATATCAATACAAACTATTGACACAGTAAAAACAAACCATAGCATTATATCAAAATAGTATCCCAACTAGCTTATAGCAAGTTGGGATTTATTTATTGCTTTCTATTCAACAATAGATGCATCCTTAGACTTGATAATCTCTTTACGATGCTTCAATCCCCAATCTATGGCTTCGCCCAACAAGGCATCCAAGGTTCTGCCATGATCGGTTAATGAATACTCTACAGTAATGGGCTTTGTATTCATCACTTCTCTAGTAACTAATTGATTTAACTCCAATTCTTGCAAATCCTTAGATAATTTCTTAGGTGCAATACCAGCCAAAACTCTTTTCAATTCCATAAATCGCATGGTGCCATTTCGCAATAAGGTGCCAAGTATAATCAACTTCCATTTGCCAGATAGTAGCTCCATCGTATCCGAAAGTGCTCTTATTTGCTCCCTGCATTCATCTGACATTTCTGAATTTTGCTTTTTATTCATCTCACAAAGCTTTTAATAGTAGTATCCTTTAGGAAACTAGTTTCCTAAGGGAAACACATACCAAAAGTATACTATTTGACTTTAACTTTGTCAAAAAAATTAAAATTCTAGTCAAGATGAAAAAAATCAACAACCGCAGCTTTCTATTAATTCACAGTAGCATTCATGCAATTTTTGCAATTGGCCTATTCTTTTTTCCAAAATTAATATGGCCAAACTATGGGGTTCAGCTAAATGATCAATACTCGGTTTTCTTATCACAACACAATAGCATCTTCCTGGGTGCAATTGCTATTCTAGGCTTTATATTCAGGGATATTGAGAACAAAAGTATAGTTGCACAAAAGTTATTCACAGGCCTGTTTTGGACAAATATTCTTGGCGTGATTATCACCCTCTATGCCTGTTTTAATCAGATCTTTATAGGTTTTGGATGGTCCGATCCCGTATTTTTTATAGTCCTATCTGTTTTGAGCTATTTGAAATTAAGAGATAATCAATAATATAAAAAAGATGAAGGAAATATTAGATGTCATTCAAAGTAGAAGAAGTATCAGAAACTATAAAGAACAGGAGCCTGATACTGATTCAATTAAAAGAATATTACAAGCGGGTAGTATGGCTCCCTCAAATGGAAATAGTCAGCCTTGGGAGTTTATCCTTGCCAAAGGTGAATACCGAAAAAATATTTGTACGGAATTCTACAATTTTTCTAAAGAGTATATTCCTAAAGCAAGCTATATTCCGGAAGATAAAAAGAAGATCATGTTAAAGTATGCCAAAGATTTAGGAGGAGCTCCCTATCATATCATTGTTACCTACCCCAATTTGGAAGAAGACATCAAAAAGGAACAAGCTTTAAAGAGTAGCTGTGCAGCAATCCAGAATATCCTTCTTCAGGCACATGCCGAAGGATTAGGAACTGTCTGGGTAGGGAGTAATTTAAATCAATCAGAAAAAGTGAAGGAAATTCTAAACATACCAGAAGATAGATTAATAGCGGGTATAATTCCTATAGGCTATCCTGATATAACGACTCCTACTCCACCCAGAATCGCAATCAAAGACAAAGTAAAATGCTTGGGCTTTTAATCTCTTATTAGAGATAAGTCAATCAGTGAATATAGAATGTTTAATAATTAAAATCTAGAAATAATGGCAGTAATAATGTACGTAGACTTTCCTCACGCGGGACCTTTTGGTGAGGAAATGGCAGCAATGCTAGAAGGATTAGCTATGAGTATTAACGATGAACCTGGGTTTATTTGGAAATACTGGACACAAGATGAGAAGGAGAAAACAGCAGGTGGTGTCTACCTTTTTGAAACTAGAGAACAATCGGAGAACTATCTAGCAATGCACTCTGAAAGATTAACGAAAATGGGTTATACTGATATTCGAGGACGTGTTTTTGAAATCAATGAACAACTATCCGCAATTAATCAAAGCTTATAAGCATATTGCAGATGCAAAGATCGTAAAGCGTGAAATTAATTGAAATCTTATTTATAGGAACAGTTTAAATCTACTGTTCCTATTTTTTTGTTCTTTTTGAAGAAGAAAGTTTTCGACTTAATAATAAGACTTTGTCATGTTATCACAAAAGACAATACACATAGATCTTACAAAGATCTTGAGATATCGTACATCGTCTTTATATAGTTTCTGTCACCATTATCGCCTAAACGGACTATAATTAGTTTCTTTTTTGGATCAACAAATAAAATTTGTCTCATAATACCCAAAGCATAATAATGCCCCGTATAGATTTTAAGATGCCACTTCTCTTTAGAATCTTTCCATACCTCATAATAAGGAAACTTGGCATATTTTGTCTGGGCTAATTGAACAGCAGTCAAAGAATCGGCATAAGCTCTATTACCCAAAGAATCCACTCCATTTCCCGAAAATGAATACCACTGATACTGATAACCATCATTAGATAGATTGGGATTTGTTGTGTTTTTAATCCATTCCTTCGAAACAATTTGCTTCCCATTAGACTGCCCCATATTTAAATATAGGCGTCCAATTTTTGCCAAATCGATAGCAGTCGCATTTACCCCTGAATAAGCTTTGGCTGAACGATTTCTCGGATCATCCATACTCCAACTTGCATTGTTCTCCATACCCAGTGGGTGCCATACTTTCTCCTTCAAGTAGTGCCCTAGGGGCTTAGCTGTTACTTTTTCGATAACAATACCCAATAATGCTGTCGATACAGATTGATATTCATGTTTGGTGCCGGGTTCACATTCGAAATGCATTCGTTTAATCTTTCCCAACTGATTGACACCATAATATAAACGTGCCATACCAGAAAAAGGATTCGTATAAGACTCATTGTAAGCTAGACCCGATCGCATATTCAGAAGATGCTTAATTGTCAGTCTGCTAAACTCAGGAGCCTTTCCTCTCAGTTCTGGTATGTACTTCGTAACTGGATCGTTTACACTCTCGATAATGCCTTCAGTCACAGCAATACCAATCAATAAGGATGTTACCGATTTACTCATTGAAAAAACCGTAGAAATATCTTCTCGTGTGTATCCACGATAATATTTTTCAAAAAGAATAGAATCATTTTTTATCACCACAAAAGCTCGAGTCGATGTTTGAGAAACATATGCGTCTAAGCCAATTTTTGCACCATCTTCACCTTCGAGTTTTACACTATCAACAAGTCCCATATTTCCTTTAGAAAATGGATAGGCTGTGTTTGATTTTGAAACTTGATATTCAGGAAAGATTTTGTAGTCATCAATATCAGCCTCGTAATATCGTACACTGCGCGTTAAAAGGGTGCAGGACTGAAATAAGATGAGGCATAAACTCAGGTAAAGTAATTTATTCATAGTTGATTATGATATTTTATTATTTCGTTTTAATCCAATTGTTTTGATAAAACAGATTTCCAATTTTCAATGTCAAATCGAGAAACGATTCGCCCATCAGGATCAATTAAAAAACAGTTGCGAGAACTATAACCAGGACGAAAAGCCTCTTGAAAAGAACCTTTATTAGCTTCTGCAATAACGAATTCCCCCTTTAGTTTCAATTCCTTAATTTTCTGAATCAAGTTGCGATCCTCATAATCAATACCGATACGCCTAAGTTGGGAAGCATACTGCTCTCCTATTGCTTTATAATGTGTATAACTTTCTGCATATCCCCAACAACTAGAAAGATTAGCCAATAAGAGATATGAGCCTTTATAATTCTTCAATGAGCGACTTTGATTATCAAGCGTTTTACAAGTAAATTCTGGTGCAAGCATACCAACTTGGGTTCCAACTTTATTCTTAAAATCATCTTCCTTAATTAAGCTTATAAGGCTACCGTCATTAGTGATATCCTGGAATTTATAATAATGCTCACCTAATTTCAAATACTCACCTCGTTTAAAATAATCCTTCCTCGTCAGTGTATCTTTCTTTACGCCATTATCTTCTAATAATGCAATCACAATTTCATCAAAGGAACAATTCCCTTGATCATCAGCAACTCCAATTGTAAATGATTTACCATCCATCGTGAATTTCGCACTTACATGCTGATTGACAACTACAGCAAGCCTACTTCCCCTTGGAGATTTGACGACTTTAACCCAAGAATGAGATGTAACAATTTCTTTATCATTGAAGATATCAAATTCGAAATCAAAATTATAACCGTCAGCTTTTAATTGATTATTCTTTAAGTTTCTTATGGTATCATCCGTAAAATCACGATTGTTATTTTGGTCAATCATGAAGACGAGAGTGTCATTTTGGTAGGCTCTTAATATTGAGAGGTAATTTTTCTTAATCTCTTGTTTGGGAAGGTTTAACGTATCCACATCGAACTTTACTACAAGATTATTAAATGCGGTCGTATCCATACGTCCTATTTTAAATTTTTCGTAGATATCTGGTTTAATATCAAGAAGCAAAGTCGCAATTTCTATACTGTCTAGTTTCTCAGGTAAATTAAAATCAAACAGATGATCTTTGGGTTGCTTAAAAAACAAGCTCCAGCCTGAATTCTCAAATAAACCGCGCCCTTTATGCTTGATCGTCTTTAATTGAATTGCACTTTCTTTACCAGAATAGTGATTTTCATTTTTTTTGTTTTGACATGATGAAAAGCTTAATAAAGCTAGAAACAAGAAAAAGATGATGGTTCTCATATTTACGCATTTTGCATTAATTATGATTATTAATCATCAAACTTATGAATAATCTAAGTATTCACAATTAAATTTATAATTATATTTATAGTCATTCGTTATTTTATACTTAAAACATGGAAGCCCCCAATCGATTTCAAGACGCCAACCTACGACTAAGTGCTTTTTCTAATAAAACATTTGTTGTTTGTCCCAAATGTAGCAGCAAGGCAGTTGTTAAAAGTATTCAAATGCCCGAAAGTGCTGAATTACGCTGTTCATCTTGTTACTACATCTCAGACAAACCTGTTAGTTTCGATAAAAAAAGTAGTAGCATAACAAATGATTACTGGTTTGATTGTGAATTATGGCTACAAGTTTCATTCAAAAATGAACGATTTTGGGCACACAATTACGAGCATCTCGCATATATGAAACAATACATTGGTGCAGGTTTGCGAGAACGAAATGGCAGGGAATTCTTCACATTAGTTGAGAAACTACCTGGCTTCGTTAAATCAGCTAAGAATAGAGATAGACTATTGAAACTCATTGATAAATTAGAAAAAAAATAAACAGCCCCAAGATTTTATCAATCTCAGGGCTGTAAGTATTTTAATTATAGGCTTATTTCTTGTTTAGACTTCGCACGAATTCCCCATGCAGTTTGGTTTAACTTCTGGTTGTTTCATTAATTTCATTTTTAAAGCCAAAAAATAAATTTGACAGCCCACACAGATTCCAAAAGCAGTCTCAATAAACATTAAAAGCATACATATAAGGCATAACATACAAACCGATTCAAACATTGAGGGATCATTTTGTAAGGGAATAGACATAAAGAAAACCACCGAAGATATCGCTAAACCCAAACTCCAGGCAAATCGTTTTTGAACAGCACCTATGTATATAGGATCCTGCTTACTTACAATAAGTCGTGCAATCATATTCGATGGTGCATACTTTGGATTAAGAAATACACTTACAATGAAACTGAACATCATAAAACCTGATACATACGGAATAGGTTTATAGTTGTCGAAGAATACACCAGCTACTACAGCTACTAATCCCATTATAAACATGATACCAGCACTGGCACGAACTTCTCTTTCATTTAAAACTTTGTAGCTAATACCATCTACAAATTCTCCAAAACCAACTATAGACATCTATTTTATTTTTAAGTAATAATAAGGACGCAAAATAGTGAAATTAAGCCCTCGCTTCTCTCTCAAATAGTTAAGCAAATGTTAATGTTTACGATTATTAGCTCATAAATTAACATTCACTAAAAATTGTTTCTAAAATATCTATCTTCACAGGAGCTGATATAAAATGAACAAATGAAATACCTAGGGCAAACCAACGAATACTTTGAGGTTATTGAAATTACGAAGTCTAATTGTCATGTATTAAAAGAAAAGCAAGAAGGCGTGCTTTCTCTTATTTGGTTTGATGACGACCAGACTCAAATGACCATAGATGCTTTAGATTATAAATTTGCAGCCAATCAGATTATTTGCTTAACAGAATTTCATCAAATCGAAATCAAGCAAGTTGGTCAGCTTAGACTGCTTCGCTTCAATCGCCCCTTTTATTGCATACTCGATCATGATAGTGAAGTGGGTTGCAAAGGCATTCTCTATTACGGTTCATCAAACCTACCCCTGATAAGACCGAATGTTGGTGATACCGAAATATTAGAAACCGTATGGAAGATGCTCCTCCTGGAGATGGGTTCAAAGGACAATCTACAGTTAGAGATGTTACAGATGATGCTTAAAAGGATTTTAATTCTTTGTACTCGTATTTACAAGATTCAAATGGATTTTGAAAAGATTGAAGTCAAGCAGATTGATCTGATACGAGACTTTAATTTTTTAGTGGAGCAATATTTTAGAAGCAAACACGCCGTTGACGAATATGCTCTTTTACTTAGTAAATCGCCAAAAACATTAGCGAACCTATTTAAGAAAGCTGGTAACAAGTCGCCTTCGCAATTTATTCAGGGCAGAATTATGCTCGAAGCTCGTCGACTCCTTCGCTATACCGATAAGTCTGTTTCAGAAATTGCCTTCGAAATAGGTTATGAGGATATTCAATCCTTTAGTCGCTTTTTCAAGAAACAGGAAGGTCAATCTCCTACTGATTTTAAAGAAATCAAGTAAATGGGAAGTTTTGCCAAACATTCGGGAATCACTGCCTAACACCACCCTCTCCATTTGCCTCATATTTGCATTGTCAATTAGATATTAATAATTTAAAACATATGACAATGACACAATTTAACGTTCCAACTCGAAATGAAGTAACAGCTAACAATCAAACTATTTTTGATCAACTTGAAAAAGGTTTAGGCTTTGTTCCCAACCTATACGCCTACTTTGCTAAAAACGATACAGCACTTGGTGATTATCTAGCTCTACAAAATCGTAAAAGCACACTAAGAGCTAAAGAAAGAGAAATCATCAACCTGGTAGTAAGTCAATTCAACGGCTGTCGTTATTGCCAATCAGCACACACAGTTTTAGGTCAAATGAATGGTTTCACCGAAGATCAGATTCTTGAAATCAGAAAAGGAAATGCCTCTTTCGATGCTAAACTTGATGCCCTAGCAAAATTCACCTTGCTTGTTTCTGAAAACAAAGGTCAAGTTAGCAATGAAGCTAAATCGGAATTCTTCGCAGCTGGTTATACTGAAGTCAATATGATTGATGTGGTAATGGTTATTGGTGATAAAATCATCAGTAACTACATTCACAATTTGGCTGAATTTACTATCGATTTTCCAATCGCAAAAGAATTTAATAGATAAGAATCATCTAATCAATTAGAATATTAAATAATTTGAGGGTGCCTAAGAAGCCTTAAGCACCCTAATTTTTATTCAAGAGATGTTATACTCAAAAGATAACATTCACATAATTACAGAATTCTCATAATTAACAAATCGATATGTTCATTCTGAAAATTATGCCATTATGTGGAATACATTAACTTTTCCGCTAGTTTTCATCTTTTATACAAGTCTGATGATTTTGTATTTCATGAATTTTGTAATCTATTAAATAGAAATAATGGCTGAATAAATTGCATAGATGCAACAATAGTCCGTTTTTTGTAGAAAATTAGAGGGAAATTAAAAGAATGGAATACAAACGACTAAATAAAGCCATATCCGAAACAGGATATTGTTCTCGTAGAGCTGCTGATAGACTGATTGAAGAAGGTAAGGTTCTAGTAAACGGACAGCCTGTAGTAATGGGACAAAAGGTTACAGCTGAAGATCAAATCACTGTGGATGGTAAAATTATTACCAAAGAGGTGGGCAACATCTATTTGATTTTCAACAAACCTGTAGGTATTACCTGCACAACCGACACAGATATTTCAGGCAATATTATCGACTTTATTGATTATCCTGAACGTATTTTTCCCATTGGACGTATCGATAAACCCAGTGAAGGTCTTATATTCTTGACCAATGATGGCGATATTGTCAATAAAATACTTCGTGCCAAGAACAACCACGAAAAGGAGTATATCGTTAAGGTTGATAAAAGAATCACACCCGATTTTATTAGTCTAATGGCTGATGGTGTTAAGATTTTAGACACAGTGACTGAACCATGTAAAGTGGAACAGGTTGATGCCTTCACATTCAATATCGTATTAACACAGGGCTTAAATCGCCAGATTCGTCGCATGTGCGATTATCTTGGCTATGTAGTCACAGAGCTGCAACGTGTTAGAATTATGAACATTAAACTTGGTAGTTTAAAACGAGGAAAATACCGTTCATTCTCCGGATCTGAGCTAAGTGAACTTAAAGCACTCATAGAAGATTCAAGTAAAACTGAGGAAGCTTCTTTATAAATGGGGTAAGACATTCACTCATCATATTAAAACCTGATAATATAAGTCTCTTTGGGCTTCAATTATCAGGTTTTTCATTTTTCACTCAAAAACAGCCATTCAAGATTTCTTTCTCGCCCTCGGCTTAAATTTGTAACTTCTAGGTGCAACCAATGATTTCCTCTATGAATGAGCCTAGCGAAAAACCCAAAGCCTCGAAAGAGAGTTTTATTCTACTGATTGCCATTATCTCGGCAATTGTATTGGGTTTTATTCTGGGAGGCTTCTTTCCTTCCGTTGGCATTAAGCTAGAGATTTTCGGACAAATGTTCCTCAATATCCTAATGTTGCTTGTCGTTCCCATCGTTGTTCTATCAATGATTGTAGGCATATCACGCATTCAGAACTTAAGTCAATTGGGCACACTGGGTAGTAAAACCTTAGCCTTTTATATACTCACAACGGCTGTAGCAGCTACATTAGGCATCATACTGGTCAATATTATTCAACCTGGTATCAATCAGAGTATCACTATTAATGAACTTCCCAATCAAACGGAATATATCGCTACTGATATCTCTACAGCCCTAAGAGAACTTCTAGTGGGAAATCCGGAGAAAGAACAGCAAGGTTTGGTAGGGTACAACCTATTTTTAGCCATGGAGAAAATGGATATCCTTCCACTGATACTATTCTCTATCTTTTTTGGTGCTGCACTTTCATCTCTGGGGAAAAAAGCAAAAAAGAGCATTAAAATCCTATCCGTTATGAATGATGCCATTCTTAAACTGGTGCATTGGGTCATGTATCTTGCTCCTATAGGAATTTTAGGTTTGGTTGCTGCCCGAATTGCACATTCTGGTGGTTTTAAGGCTTTCATTCCAGAATTAATGTCATTAGGTCTTTATGCATTGACAGTACTTCTTGGACTCGCACTACATGGCTTTCTCTTTTTAAGTTTGCTACTCCGATTTATAGGGAAACGATCAATCACAAGTTACTTAAAAGGTATGGGGCCAGCTCTTCTCAATGCCTTCTCAACGGCTTCGAGCACAGCCACACTCCCCTTAACACTGCAGGGCGTACACGAAGAGAATAAGGTTTCAGAAAAGGTCAGTAATTTTGTTCTGCCTCTGGGAGCCACCATCAATATGGATGGTACTGCCCTCTACGAAGCCGTAGCCGCCATTTTTATCGCTCAACTTTATGGTATAGATCTCAATTGGGTGCAACAAATCATTGTGATTCTCACGGCAACTCTTGCAGCCATAGGTGCTGCAGGTATTCCCGAAGCCGGATTGGTCACCATGGTAATCGTTTTACGAGCCGTTAACCTACCTATCGAAGGCATTGGTCTTCTTTTGAGTATTGACTGGCTACTTGACCGTTTTAGAACCAGTATCAATGTTTGGGGTGATAGTGTAGGTGCTGCTGTTGTAGAACGTTGGGAATCTTTCAGAGCTGAAGAATCATGAAGCCATAAAAACTTTTCAAAAACATACTTCAATTTGTGTCAAATAGGGCTATAAATCCTAGCTTTATGCCGAAATTATTGAACGATACACATGAGCACAATCACACAAGAAGATCTTAAATTCGATAGGGAGCATATTTGGCATCCTTATACCTCAATGGAAAACCCTCTACCCGTTTATCCGGTTACATCAGCCAATGGTGTCCGTTTGAAACTAGAAGATGGTCGAGAAATTATCGATGGGATGTCCTCATGGTGGTGTGCCGTACATGGTTACAATCATCCCGTTCTGAACGCAGCTGTCGAGTCACAGATTCAAAATATGTCTCATGTGATGTTTGGGGGTATCACTCACAAACCAGCCATTGAACTAGCCAAGCTGTTGGTTGAACTAAGTCCAGAGGGTTTGGATAAGGTTTTCTTTGCTGATTCAGGCTCTGTTTCTGTTGAAGTAGCTATGAAAATGGCCATACAATATTGGTTCACCAAGGGGGAACAAAAAAAGAATAAACTCCTAAGTATTCGTTCTGGTTACCATGGAGATACCTTCAATGCCATGTCAGTTTGTGATCCTGTGACAGGAATGCACGAAATATTCACAGGTGTTTTGCCTATCAATCATTTTGTAACAGCTCCTCAATGTGGTTTCTATGACGATTGGGATAAAAAGGATATTCTTCCAATGAAAGAAGCCATAGAGAAGTATCAGGATGAATTAGCTGCCATCATTCTGGAACCCATCGTTCAAGGCGCTGGAGGGATGCGTTTCTATCACCCTCAGTATTTAAAAGAAGTTCGTCAGCTTTGCGATCAATATAACATCCTCCTTATTGTAGATGAGATTGCCACAGGCTTTGGCCGATCTGGAAAACTCTTTGCTTGTGAACATGCAGGTATCTCACCCGATATTATGTGTGTGGGTAAAGCCATCACAGGTGGTTATATGAGCTTTGCGGCAACACTTGCCAATAAAAAAGTGAGCGATGGTATTTCGCAAGGAGCACCCGGTTGTTTTATGCACGGCCCAACTTTCATGGGTAATCCTTTAGCTTGCGCTGTGGGTGTAGCCAGTATTAATCTCTTATTGGAATCAAACTGGAAGAAGAAGGTTGATACCATTGAAGGCATTCTTAGAGAAGAACTGAGTCGTGCAGAAAACCTGTCTCAAGTCGAAGACATCAGAATACTTGGTGCTATTGGTGTCATCGAGATGAAGGAAGCCGTTAATATGGCTACTATACAAAAGCAATTTGTGGATGCAGGTATTTGGGTTCGCCCTTTCGGAAAACAGGTTTATATCATGCCTCCCTTTGTTATTTCTGAAAAGGATTTACGAACTTTGTGTCAGAGCATGATTGAAGTTGTAAGCTTACAATAAATTTAGACGCTGATTTTCGCAGATTAGTTATGATTTTATTTAAAAGAATTGAATGATTCAGTTGGAAAAGTTAAACCCTTTTTCACTTTATGCTTATAACTTTATACTTTAGCCTTATCACCCTTATCCTTGAATAATGACTGATATTTTAAAATCCTATCAAGACGAACTGGAAAAGCTAAACCAGACGGGGAACCTTCGTTCTTTAAAGCAGATCGATGAGAATCAGTTTAAGCTGAACCTATCCTCAAACGACTATATGGGCATAGCTAAGCTAGGACTTTCTATTCCTGAAGAAAAAGGGATGGGATCGGGTTCCTCTCGACTACTGACGGGTAATTTCCAAGCTTATAAGTTGTTAGAAGATGAACTTGAACTACAATTTGGTTCTCCCGCTCTCTTCTTCAATTCGGGCTACCACGCGAATATTGGAATCTTACCCGCTTTAGCTTCAAAAGGTGATCTGATCCTTTCAGATAAGCTTAACCATGCCAGTATAATAGATGGTATCAAGCTAAGTGATGCTGATTATCATCGTTACAAGCATCTCGACTATAAACACCTTGAACGATTATTGGAAAAATACCGAAACAACTACGAGCGTGTCTTTATTGTGAGTGAGTCCATTTTCAGTATGGATGGAGATGTGGCTGATTTGCACGAACTTATCAAGATAAAAAACCAATACCAGTGTTTGCTTTATGTAGATGAAGCACATGCTCTGGGAACACGTGGTGAAAAAGGTCTGGGCATAGCCGAAGAACAAAATTGTCTTTCACAAATAGATCTTTTGGTTGGAACCTTTGGTAAAGCCATGAATTCAGTAGGTGCATACCTTGTATGTGATGCTATAATCAAGGATTACCTGATCAATAAGATGCGTTCTCTCATATTTACAACCGCATTACCTCCTATTAGCATTGCCTGGAATCTACAGATTCTGAAACAAAGTTTGAGTATGCAAAAGGAAAGAACGCATTTACAAAAACTATCGAATCAATTCAGGACAGCACTACAGGAACTTGGGATAAAAACAGGTGGTGATTCCAATATTATCCCAATCATGATTGGCGATAGTGGGAAATGCACGCAAATAGCTGAACAGATGCAGAAACTTGGTTTTCTGGTTTTTCCCATTCGTCCACCATCAGTACCACCAAACACGTCAAGACTACGCTTATCACTTTCGGCTGATATGACATGGAAAGACTTAAAAGAACTACCAAGAATAATTAACGATTTACAATTATCAATTTAAAATATATAGATATTTACTGCTTAATCCAGAGAATAGAACAAAAGTAGAATTCTAAAAATATGTATTTTCTACTTGTGTATAACAAATGAAACTTAACGGTCTTTTTGAAAAATATTTATAAAAGGGAATTACAAATTCCCACTTCTTTAACCCCAGATTACAAATCTGGGACAGCAAGTGATTTCTTTTATTTAGTTGATGTTTTTCCTAAATAAAGCTCTGTGACTGAAGTTGTACAATAGCTCCTGCACATTTGTAATGTGCAGGTTGTGAGTTTAGGGATTTGTAATCCCGTTAGCAAGGCTGTTGTAAATGGTACGCGGCACTATTTACTAATTATTGATTGTACTAAATGGAGATAAAATACTTGCACAAAAATAAGTCACCTAAGCTTATCCTCTTTATGAGTGGCTGGGGTTGTGACGAAATTCCTTTTCAAAATATTCTGTCAGATGATTACGACGTACTCATGTGTTACGATTATCGTGATTTGAGCCAAATTAATGAATTAAAGGAAGAGTTGAATGCTTATCAGGAATGTTATCTGATTGCCTGGTCATTAGGCGTATTCGTCAGTTCACTCCTTTTTAAAGATGATAAAAACCTATTCCAGACTTGTCTTGCTATAAATGGGAATCTATCTCCCATTGATGATGAAAAAGGCATTCCTCCCAGTATATTTCAAGGCACCATTGATGGTTTGAATGAAAAAGGGCGCGACAAGTTTTTTATGCGCATGTGCGGTGGTAGATCTGGCTATGCCAGTTTCATAGAACATCAACCACAACGCTCTGTTGAAGATCAGAAAGAAGAATTGATCTGTTTGCAAAACATGATTTTGAGAGAAGTAATTACTTGGGATATCTTCGATAAGGTATTACTTTCGTCTCGAGATATGATTTTCCCTTTTAAGAACTTGGAAAAGGCCTGGGAAGATAAATCTCAAAAACTGATAATTGATCTACCTCATTTTTGTTTCACAGCCTGGAACAGTTGGGATGAGATACTAAAGGTAAAACAGTCTTAAATGTCCAAAAGTCTAAAAAGTCTGAAGGACAACACACAGAGAAAAATAGAGGGTGAGCCAACAAAAGATAAATAAGGATAAGGTACAAAAGGGGTTTGTGAAGAGCATAAACACTTATCGCAAGCATGCCATTGTTCAGGAAGCCATTGCTTCACGACTGATTGCTGAGATGAGATGGCGTTGTCCTGCGCATCACAATTCCGTTTTGGAGATTGGTTGTGGTCCTGCAGTGCTTACCGATAAGTATTTTCAGTTCTTCGATGCAAACAGCTATCTGGCTAATGATATTGTAGAGGAATATGCGCCTATTCTGGAAGCAATCAATCCCAAAATTAAATTTATAGCTGGCGATATTGAAGCCAAGGATTTACCACAGAATCTAGATTTAATTATTTCGGGCTCCACTTTTCAATGGTTTCATAATCTGGATGCCTTTCTTGAAAAATGTTCTAAAGCTTTATCCCCAACAGGTTTTCTCGCTTTTAGCAGTTTTGGTCCGGAAAATTACCGTGAGATTCGTTCGGTAAACGGCAGTGGATTAGATTACCTCACTTATAACGCACACCTACGACTTCTGGATAAGTATTTTGATGTTGTTTGGAGCGAAAAAGAAATCATAACCCGCCATTTCCCTGAGCCAATTAGTGTTTTACATCATATGAAACAAACGGGTGTTAATGGCTTACCGGGTAAAGTTTGGACAAAATCAGATCTAAAGAATTTCGAAGAGCGCTATAAAGATCTATTTGGAACAGAGCTGGGCGTACCCTTAAGCTATCAGCCTATCTACTTCATTGCAAAACCTAAATCAAGTAAAAAGGTTTAAGGGAATAAAGGATAAAGGAAATTAAACTCGAATTATGGAAGCAATTTTTATTCTAATCCTTATTCTATTTATAATTGGTGTGCAATTATACATTCAGCACGTAAATGAGCAAGATCTGAATAGGCAGTTAAAGGAGCATTACACCTCAGATGAAATGCAAGTCAGTGAAATTTCAAGTTTATCTATAACTGAAAAACTCAAATACAGTGTTCCCATCATTCCGGGTATGTTTATGACAACGGGGCTATTTTCATATTTCAAGACACAGAACATATCATATATGTTGATGTTCAAATGAAAAACAAAACTATAATTGATCTCGATGAGTTTGAAACCTATAGTTTCTAAAACAATATCAAATCATTAATCCTCAATCACTAATTACATATGAGCACTTACTTTATAACTGGAATTGACACAGACGCAGGAAAGACCTTTGCTACGGGTTTAATGGCGAAATACCTTCTTGATAGAGATGTAAACGTCATGACACAGAAGTTTGCTCAAACGGGTTGTGTAGGGATCTCAGAAGACATTCTTGCTCATCGTGAGATTATGGGGGTCGATCCTTACGAAGTTGATAAAGACGGGACAACATGCCCTTATGTGTTTACCTATCCTGCTTCGCCCCATTTAGCGGCTAAAATAGATGGTGAAGAAATAGATATTAATGTGATTAATGCATCAACAAAGAAGCTGGAATCAGCTTACGATACCCTTCTAATTGAAGGTGTAGGCGGTATTCATGTGCCTATCACACTAGATTATTCTCTTTTGGATTACCTTGAAGAGAAAAAGCACCAGCTCATTCTCATCACATCATCAAAGTTAGGTAGTATCAACCACACACTAATGTGCCTGGAGCTGGCAGCACATCGCAAACTTCCTATTCATGGTCTGATCTATAACCATTACCCTAACAATAGCGATGTGATTCTTGAAGATTCCATTCAAGTCTTTAAAACCTACCTGAAAAAGTATGGCTACAATTGTCCTGTGGTTGAAATTCCTGAATTCAAAATTGGTGAATCACCAGAAGTCGATTTCTCTCCTTTATTTCAACTTTAAAAGAGAGAACCACTAATTTGCACTGATTAACACTAATTTTTAAGAATTTCACGCCAATAGCGCAGATATACGCAGAACAATACCCTTATTAGGCTATGACTATTAGTAAGATGTACATTTCATCGTCGGATTAAAAAGATCACTAATCTATAATCCCATTACTTATTCTTTAGTTACCACAGATGACTCAGATTCTCACAGATTAAAATCAAAAGGAATAAAACATCAACCTTTCGACTTTATCAGAGATCCTGACCTCTCCATTATACTTATTGAGAGCCTCACAAAAAAGTGAGACCCTCATTTACACCATTTATCAGGCTATGACTATTTGTAAGCTGTATATGTCATGGTCTGATTTGCTATATCGACTAATAAGAATCTCCTGAGCATAGATTATATGACCTTTTAGACCTTTAAACTCTTATGACCTTTAGACCTTTCCGACTTTTGGAATAGCCTTTAGTTAAAATATGTTGTTAAACTGAAATTCTGTTAAGAAAAAAATGTAGGTTTGCAGTCTAAACACAACAACACAAAAATTTTAAAAATGGAAAAATTATATGTTCCCAACAGGGGTCATGTCGTTTTCGAAGATGTCGTTTTTGATGAAAAGCTAGGTGCTGAAATCCATCAGTTCTTACGTGAGTACGAGCATTGCGATATCCTTTCAAAATACAATCTCCCGCTTAGTAATAAACTCCTACTCCACGGTAAAAGTGGTTGTGGTAAAACCATGACAGCTCGAGCCATTGCTCGTAAACTAGGTAAGAAGATTAAAGTTATCAATCTGGGTGGTATTGTCTCTTCAAAACTGGGTGAAACCTCCGCTAATATCGCTTCAGCTTTCCGCTTGGTAGAATCTCAAGAGGCTGTTCTTTTCTTCGATGAATTTGATTCATTAGGTAAAGAGCGTGATTATGACAATTCGGATAGTAGTGAAATGAAACGCGTCGTGAACACCATGCTTCAACTTATCGATTCACTACCGAAACATTCCATTATTATTGCTGCAACCAATCAGATTGATATGATTGACTCTGCGCTTATTCGTCGTTTCGAGTTAAAGCTGGAATTCAGAAACCCAAGCAATGACCTGCTTGATAACTTCTACGATAAATTGCTTACTAAGTATCCTGAAGAGTACCGTCAAGTAGATCGCAAATACGATATTTCTTTTGCAGAGGCACAAGATATCATCTTCAGAACAGTGAAAAACAATATCATTGTATCGGAGCTAAAGAAAAAGGATAAGTTCATTGAAGAGAATAAAGAAACGAATCCTTGTCTTAATTAATAGAAGAATAAGCAGACAATCTAGAATATAAAAAGTCGTTTCCCCTGGAAGCGACTTTTTTCGTAGAGCTATTTTATAAGTTACGACTCCGAAAATTCAGAAGCACCTTCTAAAATAAAGAAGGTGCTTCTGAATTACTCAATAAAGAGTTCGCTATTTACATTACTCTTCCTCAACTTGTGTTTTAAATGACCATGTTGGGCTATTGGTTAATATTTCACCATCGTTTTTGGCAACGACATACCAATAATATGTCGTATTTAGCTTTAATCCATCAATATAAGCTTGAAGTTCATTCAAATTTTCACCTACAACCTTTCTAGCAGTGGATCCTGATTCATAATAGAAAACAGAGTAAGAAAGTGGAATATCTTTTCCTGATTTCTCAACCTTCCATTTAAAAGTGATGGAAAGTTTTTGATCGTTTGCACCATTGCCTGGAACTGGATCGATAAGGCTTACAGTACTATTCATATTATCATCTTTTACCATATAGACAACAACACTTGTTGTTTCGTACTCAGCAATATTTATATTCACAGTTTGATTTATAAAGTCTTTTTTCTTTACTGACAATGCAATATCTCCAGCTTTAATTTTAGAAAAGGAGAAATTTCCGTTATCATTACTCACCAAGGCAGTACTCGCAGGGTTAGTCATTAATGTCACACCTCTTAATGGTAATTCTGTTTCTGCATCAAACACGACTCCTTGTAATGTACCAAATTGATTATCTGTCTCTATAATGTCTTCTTCACAAGAAATAAAGAAGAATATGATGGCTATAAATGCGATATATTTCATAATTAAAAATTTAAAAGTTAAACTATTTTTTACGAGACTTAAAAATATAGAAGTTAAAACCAACACCTATCGTTAAAAACGAATCTTTATACTTTCCTTTAACAACTTCATCCAAATCATCTTGAAGTGTATAATTGTACGATCCTGAAAAAGTAATGCCCATAGATGGACTAGCCATATATTCAACACCTACAGTTCCTTTCACAAATGGAAAAAACTTTTCACTTCTAGAAATAGAGTTGACCATAGCACCTGCTCCTATTCCAAAATAAGGAGATACTTTATACTGGTTAAAAGGCAGATAGACTAGTTCCATATCTCCTTTAAGAATGGAAAAATCTTTCTTAGAATTTAATTCGATTTTGCTATAAGCTGCATTAAGATTAAAATGAACATTAGGGTTCAATGATCTTCCAATTTTGAAATTGAACATTAAGTTCTCTTTGGATTTCCCATAATCGCTTATCATGTTTAATGTTTGTATTTCTGCACCAATCTTCCAGCGTTTATTGTTCGAATCTTGTATTTCATTTCCCCAATAATCCTTAGAATTAAGACTGTATTTCTCGTTTAAATAATTAGAATAACTATGCGACGTGGTGTCGGCAGCTATCTGAAAGTTCCATAGTTTATCTTCTATACCATCATATATTAAGCTCATTACAGCTTTTTCAATGGCTTCTTTTACTGCCATTTCAGTTGGTTCATTATACGTAAAACCTATTTCTGTTTCCAATAGTCGCTTAAATTTTACATATCGAAAAAGCCCCGCTTTAATCTCTTGTGACAAAAGCGATTTAGTTGTGTAAACGGTTTTTAAAATCTTCCCATTATTTGTCGATACTGCTCTTAAATAGACAGTTACTCTATCTTCGCGGTATTGTCCAGATCCACCTGCTCCAAAATACTTCAGACCAACACCACCTGTTACCACATTACTTTCGTAAGAAATGATTCCTCCTTCAAGGATAATTCCAGCAAATAAAAGAGGAGGAAGTAATTGATTTTGTTTCGAATCAAATTGGGCTCTACTAGAACGAATAATTTTTCGCTCATTAAGTAAATTACCAATATTTTCTCGTTCTATCGGGACAAACCATCCCGATTCTTCAAGAGCTTTAATCAACACTGTTGTACCGCCTTGAGTAACAGCTGTTGACCAAGTTGCTCCAACAGAAGGCTTATATTGCCCTGTTTGATCTCTGAACTTATAAACAGCTGCCACAATTTTTTGTTGTGGTTTTGGCATGCCTTGTAATTCAGAATTTATGTGTGTGAGTGGTCCTAATTTTGCTGTTGTTGTCTTCATAGGCTGCATCATAGATGTTGCACAACTGCATGCCAATAAAGCTAACAAAAAGCTATAGAACACTATTTTAGTATAACTCATCTGCTTTGTTTTTGAATTTATCTATCAGGAAACTTTAAAAATAGGGAATGGTTACAATTGTATTCCCTCCCGTATCATTATCCAATATCGAAACATCAACTCCTTCAGATGATTCGCTAATTTGGATTACATAACTCCCCATTTCGTACACGCCTGGTTGCAGCGATTCTTCTGAGAATTGATCGTCAACTAGTTGTCTGCTTAACCTGCTAAGGATCTGTCTGTTTAGACTCTCTTGAAAATCTGCTAAAGGATCTCTATTATATTCATAATCAACCCTGTCTGGATCTTGAAGTTTATTTTGGGCTGTAGCACTATTCATCAACCAGCTGTAGTTGTAGGGATTTCCTCCAAAACTGGGATTGACAGGGACATAAGCAAAATCTTGTGCAGCTGCAGAAAGCACACTAGCACATAGAAGAACGAAGAATAATTGTATTGTTTTCATGAATCTTATTTTAAATTTGATTAGTAAATTCCATTTCCCTTTTGATCTTCACCAATTAGAAGCTGTTGAATTTGATCGTAATTAATTAAGTATTGCATTACTTTCTGAACAGCATCTTTAGAATATGCTTCAACTAAATCGTATCTGGGTTGTAGTATCGTGAAGTAAACCAGATTTTCATTAATGAAAATTTTGATTTGAGTTGTACGAAGACGAAATGGTAACTCTTTTATTGTAATCGAATAATTTTTTGCACTTTTAGGCGCAGTCCAATTATTATAAAATAGTTCATAAAAATCTCTTCCACTTTTTGTTTTGGTTTCATCAACAAGCAGACCATCAATTTCCACATCGAGTTGATTGGAAATTTTCTTTTGGTCCATCTTTTTTATTTGCTCCATCTTTTTAATAAACTCTTTCAGTTCTTTTGGAACAACTTGTTGCTTAGATGACGTTTTTAAAGTGTCTGGTGGTATGGTCGTGTTAATAAGCATACACCAGCAAAATATGAGGTATAAAATTTTCATAACTATTACACATTAGTCTGCTAAAACTATGGGGTTAAAAATTTGGTATTGGCACTGTAATATGAGAAATGTTCAATTTTAATCCATTGCCTTGTTGTGTTATCTCAATCCCTTTGGGAATTGTAGATGACATTTCTCCTAAATTTATATTGTTTCCTATTCCATCTTGATTAATTCGAATGTCAAGCAGCATCATCGACGAAGCATCTTGTATTAATGGAGCATCTTTAGTTCCGACACTATTTTCTCTTCCAAATTGTAAGATGTTGGCAAAAAGTGCCATTCCTGTTTGCTGTAGATATATGGCATTCTCACTTCCCGCTTGAAATGCCTGTAGGTTTGTTAGAGAACCCTCTTGCGAAATTTGGGTCAAATTTCCAACCCCTTCCTGACTAATACGAATCGTATTTTCATCACCATTTTGTAAACTTAGAATTGTATTATCAGTTCCTAGTTGTATCGTTTCTATATTATTCAAATCACCATTCTGCACAGTTTGAATATCTTGATTGATTCTATCGATAGAAAAGAGATTACTCTGTTGTAGGTAAAGTTCTTGTTCACAAATCTCATTGGTTTTAAGTTTCTCCTGAGCTTTAGAAGTAACTTTACATCCTAACAATAAGATTAGTATAATTAATATTGGATAAATTGTTTTCATGATACAGATTTTAATAATGTAAGAATAGGAACCCTGCAAAGCAGGGTTCCCTCCCAATAGATATTACACTTTAATTAGCAGACTGTGTAATACTTGCTACGTTTGAATTTCCTATCTGATCCAACGAAATAGAACCATTAGTACTATTGATCATTGCCTTATTATCATTACCAAATTGGTCAATACTTAAATTTGTACCACAAAACATTCCAGATGTATTGCCATTAAGACCTGTAACCATATTATCAAAACCATCTTGAGTAATATCTACGTCGCCTTTAGCTAAATCGTCATTACAATTGAAAGTCAGGTTAATGTTATTACCAGATCCATTCATTTGAGTAAAATTCACATCACCACTACCTGATCCATTCAATCTTACAAAGTTATCGTCAGCTAGCTGATTAATAATAATATTTGAAGTTCCAGAGTTATCTACTTCAGCATAATCGTTACCATTTTGATTAACAGTCACTTCACTACGTCTGGTATTCATTTTGATTTCATTAAAATCACCTTGCTGATCAATAGTTAGGTTTTCGCCTTGGAATATTGCTTTTGTTCCATCAAATGCATAAACCTTATTCTCATCACCATTTTGAGTAACTGTAGTTTCTGAATCCGATGACTCAACTTTAAGTTTAAGAATATTTGATGCACCATTAACAACAGTTGTCATTACGTTTCTGTCACCAAGCTGGTCAACTAATACTTCATTATTTTCAAATGGAGAACCTGTAAGTTGGAATACATTTCCGTTACCATCTTGCTTAAGACTAACTGTATTATTACTTCCAAGAACATCAACACCATTTGTAACGGTATTCCCATTACCTATTTGTTCTGCATAAACGGTATTACCATTGCCTTCAATGTGTGAAGAATAATCAATAAGGCCATCGCCTTTTATCTTATTATCGTCACCATTTTGCTTGAATGTCACATCATTATCATTTCCAAACAACCAAACTTGATCAATATCGTTTGAAGCACCTATTTGTTTAATTAACAAGCTGTTATTAGTCCCACGAACATCAATTATACTACTACTATTATTCCCTGTCGCAGCCTGATTACCTGTACCATCCTGATAAATTTTAACTGTATTATCATTTTGATTATTAATATCAATTCTTGCAACATTATTATAATCACCTTTTTGATTAACCTTAATTGTGTTTTTAGAACCGATTACTCTACTATACTGATCTCCAAAATAATTACTGTTACCTTGTTGTTTTACATCCATCGTGTTTTCATGTCCTTCAACATAAATTTTATCAATTTCATTCATGTAACCATCTTGGATTACTGTTACATCATTAGAGTTCCCTTTTTGAGTAAATTCCTTAACAAGATTATCACCTGTTCCTTTTTGTGTAATCGCAGCTGTATTCGACTGTCCTGTTTGACGAAAATCTTTTACAGTATTAGCATCTCCTCTTTGTGTAATGGCAGCTGTATTCGATTTTCCTGATTGGTGAAACTTTTCTACAGTATTAGCAATACCATTTTGTGTAATCGCACCTGTGTTCGATTCACTTGATTGGTGAAACTTTTTCACTGTATTCTCATCACCTCTTTGTGTAATAGTAGCTGTGTTCTCCTGTCCTGACTGGTGAAACTTTTTTATAATATTACCATTACCATCTTGTGTAATCGCACTTGTATTCGTCTTGCCAGATTGATGAAGAATTGATCCATCTGAATGTCCATTATTATTATTATTATTATTCGAATGACTTTGGTCATTGCTACGTGAATCATGATCTTCAACTTTTCCAAGTATATTATCATTTCCTCTTTGAATAATAGTAGCTGTGTTTCCTTGACCAAACTGACTAAAAGGTAAAATCGTGTTGTTATTACCTACTTGTTTAACAGTTATAATTTTTGAATGTCCATATTTTTGATTCAAACTCATGATGTTATTACCATCTCCTTTTTGGCGTAAATCAACCAATTGATTTTTTCCTTCTTGATTTACGATAGCATTATTTACACCAAACTGGTTTGCTACAATGGTGTTGATATGACCATTGCCCACATTAGTGAGTTGAGTTGCATCAATAGTAGCTCCTCCTTTTTGTACGATAGTAGCTTTATTTCCATTTGTTTGTGAAACGGTAGCCGAGTTATTGGTTTGACCATATGCCACCATTGCGCCCATGGCAACAATAATTGTTAAAATCTTTTTCATAACAAGTAACTTAAGTTTTGATTACTAATAAAATATAAAATACATTGAGAGACTACTCGAAACGAGTAGGTTCGATCAGAAATTCTCATTTCAGTATTCTAAATCATTAAAACTTCATCTAAATTTTTCATTTTGTTAAATTTTAATTGGTTAAAAAAGATATAATTCCCCCAATTAGCTTCAACTGAATAAAAAAATACTTGTGTAGAGACAATTTCCTAGAAAGGATGGTCGGATGATTTGGATATTTTCATTATATTTGACTTCTCAGGTCTCCAATCAACCTCCTGTTTCCACGCGTTCAATTTATTGTTCCGTTGTTACAGGGGGGGAGATTTTCCCCTTTTCTCTTATATTTTTGTTTTCACCTAATTTTGTTTTCCAGTGTTTAAACGCCACTAAGCAAAATTCTACTTTTATTACAAAATTTTCTGCCTTGTCGATAGTGTTGATTACGGATATCTCTTCACATTTTGTTTCCCCCTTACTTAATTTAAAATCAAGAGAAGCTGGTAATACTTTTAAGCTTTGTGCACTTAAAGAAACAACCAGGCTAAAACAAAAAACAGATAAGGAAAAAACCACCTTTTTAATTCTAGAAAATTCCATAGGGTATTTAAGTCAGTATTATATTGTAAATCTATAGAGATTAGTTTCTTGCATCAATACCCATAAATGGGGATTTTATAAAAAAGATTATAATTGATTTCAATAATTGAGAATTTTGACTTGCATAAATCTAAAAACCAATAACTCATATTAGCTTAAAAAACACCAATTGTCCCTGCAGTAAAAGCCAAACTTGCCGTATTCTTTACTTTCAGTTTATTGATTATATTCTTTCTATGCGTTATGGCTGTATGAGAGCTAATATTCAGTTCACATGCAACTTCCTTATCGGTATAACCTTGAACAACTAGTTTCAATATTTCCTTCTCACGCTTCGATAATGAAGCCATCAATTTTAAGTTATCCTTGGACTGTGATGAAAAGCTATTCTGCTTAGACTTACTTTCACTCTCCATTAAATCGGTCAAATCAATACAACAAACATATATATGCTTAGAGCACAAAACATGATTTGACTGATCCACAACCGTATTCATATAAATATGACGCCAAACCCCATTGCTATTCTTCAACCTCAATATATTGGCATACTTAGTTTTATCAAATGAATGTATAAAATTGAGAAAGTCTTCAATTTTGTGCACATCAGAAGGGTGAATATTTTCAACGAGCAATTCAAATAAAGAATTCTCATTAAAAAAAAGAGGTGTAATACCGAAAAAACGGAATAAAGCCTTGCATGAATTCTTAATTTTCAAACTGCTTGCTTCCAATATAAAGTAAGTCGAATCAAAATTTCGAATAAGCTTATCAGAATACCTAAATATATCTAATGACTCCAAATTAACCAGCTTAGGATATAGTTTCGAATTAAACCTATTTTGATGCACAGTTTCCATTGTGTTCTTTTAAAAGATATCAATATACTAGATCAAGAATATTTCCCTTTAAATTAGGATGAGAGAGTTTTTAGTAGCCCTGTGTTCATGAAAACCAAGATTCCTTAAATTCCTGATTTACCATTATCTACAATTAATAAATTCACATTTTGTTTTGTTATATTAAAATTAGAATCTTTTAAATCCACAAGTTCATTTTATTCTTTCTAATTTGATGAATAACAAATATGAGATGATAAATATCCATAAACGCTTGACTGAACAAAAAAAACTTAATTTGATAAGAAACACTCGTTTTAAAAACTGAAATCATTAAACATTATTTATATGCATCTAGTTTTATTGTTAAACTTAAAACAACTACAGATCAGATCATAATTTGAATGAAGTCCTCCAATCTATTGGAACTTTATCCATCAAAATTCATTTTACATTAAGGAGATTATCAGTTAATTAAATCTTCTTTTATTTCAAGATAAAATGGATAAACATGTCAGAATCCACTATTCGTTTTCGAATAGTGAGAATGTCAATTATCATGTTTATCACAAATGATATATTCCTATCTAAATATTATAGCCTACTAAATCAATTATTGAGAGTTCAGGAAAAATTATTAGTTCAATGCTTATTTTTATTGATTTCAAGCAAGAAATTAATGCTTAACTTAATGATAGGTAAAGATCAATATTATTTTACTTCAACAATTCTACTCTCCTACTCATAATACATTTTTATGATTAAAACAAATAACTAGATATCTAGATTCCAAGATTATTAAAACAAGTAGTCATAGACTCTTTCATGATATGTTTTTCAAAAAAGAGCTAAAATCAAAATGGAACGATTTAGTATGTAAATCATATTCCCAATTGGCCAAATTTTAAATTCTTAACAGTAAATCCAAACTTAATAATTCAATCAAATTCAGATATTCTCATCTTATTTTACTTAATGCCTCAACTTCTTATCTGACTGATTGTTTTCACTTGAACAATCAGTCGGATTGACTAGTTTTACCGCAATTAAATAATTTACTGTAGGATGATTTCTCTGATGTGGAATCAAATAAAAAACTGCGAAACAGACCTACAGCAAACTAACCTAAAAGAAAATCATGCAGGAAGATCAAAAATCCTACAAATCACAACGCAAAAAAGCGAAAGAATTCGAGAGTCGAGAAGAGTATCTTAACCACGAATTAACCATTATGAAACTCAGACGATGGCGAATTCACTTGCCATTCAGAGATTTCAACATTGAATTAGAAGATTTAGTTCCTGCACTTGCAGCCACAATCGGGAAAGTGGTCATGGTAACCGCAATGGTTGCTGTTTTTGCTGCTCAATTCGGATTGACTCCGGAATTTGTTGCAGAGAATGTTCGTTACGAGCTTCTGATTGCAGGTGGTATTTTTGTACTCCTTTTTTCTGCAATCCTTAACCCAACAGCTAATCTGGCAGGAACACACGGTCCTATGATTCCTCTTATTCCAATTATTGCTGCAGCTGGAGGACATCCTCTTGCTTTGGGTATTTTGATTGGTGTTTTTGGGCTAACACTAAGTATTACCAAAGGTGGTTCGAAATTGATGAACCTAACAGGAGTTGGTGTTCGTGGCGGCCTTCTTATCTACTTAGGTGCTGTTGGACTAATTGGACAAATAACCAAACTAGAGTTTTGGTCATCTGGGACCGGTATCAATGCCTTATCGTTTGCCGTTATTGGCGTCACCATTTTAATCTATGCCTACTTGGCGCGAGTTAAAATGCGCTGGTTAGCTATCCCCCTTTGTTCTGCACTAGCTGGTGTTATTGCTTATACTATGGGAGCTGATTTTGCCTTTACAACTGAGCCAGGGCTTCCTCATATGAACCCGATGTGGTGGTGGGGCGAAGATACTGGATGGAAGCTTGGTTTGCCTAATTTGGGTCACTTTATTGCTGTGATTCCTTTTGCTATTCTTGCTGTTGCCATGTGGACGCCTGACTATTTAGGTCACCGTGTTTTCCAGGAACTGAATTACCCTAAAAAGGCTAAAAGCGTTCTAATGGATGTGGATGATACCATGACTGTAGCCTCTATTCGTCAGGTTATTGGTGTAGCATTAGGTGGTGGTAATATCGCTTCTTCATGGGGAACCTATATGATTCCTGCTGCTATTGCCAAACGTCCTATTCCTGGAGGTGCTGTTCTAACGGCTATCCTTTGTGTACTGGCTTCTGTTCTTGGTTATCCTATGGATTTAGCCATGTGGGAACCTGTATTGAGAGTCGCGCTTATCGTAGGTGTATTCTTACCTTTATTAGAGGCAGGTATGCAAATGGTTCACAAGCACAAGGATTCACTTAGTGCTGGAACATGTATTTTCGCATGTGCCTTTGTAAATCCTGTATTTGGATGGGCTTTCACTATGCTTCTTGATAATACGGGATTGATTGGTGACCGCGAGCGTGCTAAAGAATTATCTTTGAAAGAGAGACTAATTATTCCAGGTGTCATGTTTATCATCTGTATCGTATCTCTGGCAATGGTTGGTCAACTACCTGGCATACCGGGTATTTTCTAAACCAAACACACTATTTATAATATTAAAAGGCGACTCAATTGGGTCGCCTTTTCTTGTATCTATTATCGAATAGAACAGGTCTTGATTCCTAATCTCGTTTGAAATTTAACTTTACAATAAAAACTACTCTCCGGATATACAACATGCCATATAAATTGATTAATTTAGACAACAATATTAGTTCTAAACCCAATTTATTTTACAGATCATGAGCGAAAAAAATAATTTTAACGATCCTATGGATAGAAACCCCGCTAATTGGCGAGGTCCTTTTTATTATAATCCCAAAGACTCCAGAATACGTGTTCCTAAGCAAGATCCTATGAGAGGTTGGACCTTTAATTTTGCAAGCCCTTATGCCTATCTCTTTATTATCTCTATCATGGCTATTATTGCTCTTTCGATGTATCTGGGTTTATAAGCATCAATACCCATGGCTATTAAGTCAAGATGATCATTATCGAACAAGACAGTCAAAAAAACTTGAACAATGGACGACTTACATATTCTTTCGGAATCTTTCGAGAAAATTAAAAACTACTTGAATACCCATCAGGATACTAACATCCCCATTGTCAAGTTCAAGACCCCATCAGAACTCACAGGTCTTATCAATTTTGAAGTCAAGCCAGAGGCTGTTTCCGAAGAGGATTTCCTCAAGCTTCTGGATCAATATCTCGACTATTCGGTAAAAACTGGAAATAAACAATTCCTGAACCAATTGTATTCGGGTTTCAATTTCCCGGCTTTTATTGGTGAAGTCTTTAGCGTATTAGCAAACACATCGATGTATACCTATGAAGTGGCGCCAGTAGCGACTCGCATCGAAACCGAAATGATTCAGTTGATGAATAGTTATGCAGGTTATACCGATGGAGACGGTATTTTTGTGAGTGGTGGTAGTAATGCAAATTTACTTGCTATGTTTTCGGCTCGCAACCGTATTTTCCCCAAAGGACGATTTGAGGGTTACGACAGTAGCTTAAAACTAAGTGCCTTTGTGAATGAACACGCTCACTATTCGTTCGAGACAGCGGCCAACCTCATCGGTATTGGCTCAAACCAAGTCATTAAAATCAAAACGAATAGAAAGGGGCAACTGATTCCTGAAGAACTGGAAAGAGAAATAGAAGCTTCAATCAAGCGAGGGGAAACGCCATTTTTTGTTGCAGCAACCTGTGCCACGACTCTGCTTGGAGCCTACGATCCCCTTAAGTCCATGCTTGCCATTTGCAAGAAGTATAACATTTGGCTACATGCAGATGGTTCATTTGGAGGTTCCCTTATTCTGAGTGACAAACATCGCCATCAAATGGCAGGTATAGAAGAAACCGACTCCTTTGCCTGGAACCCTCACAAGTTGATGAACATCCCCTTAATTTGTTCCGCTTTACTGGTTAAAAAACGAGGCTGCCTTCAGCACAACATGACTGATATCAATACGGATTATATTTTTCATGATATTGATCAGATTGAGGATTTGGGAAAAAAATCCATTCAATGTGGTCGTAAGGTCGATGCTGTGAAGCTTTGGTTTGCCTGGAAGTATTTCGGACTCAAAGGCTATCAAAATCGTATTGACAATCTAATTAAGATGGCTGCATATGCTGAAACGAAAGTTAAGGAACATGCTCAACTCGAACTCCTGGTTGAACGCCAATCCTTTGCTCTTTGTTTCCGCTATATCCCAAAACATCAGAAAGATTTAAATGCATTTAACCTCCAATTGCGCGAAGCATTACGTAAAAGTGGAAAATCCATCGTAAACTATGGCTATATAGAAAAGACACTCGTTATTCGCTTAATTACTGCCAATGGTGAACTGCAAAATTCAGATATCGATTTATTCTTTGATAATTTACTGAACGAAGCTCAAAGCCTTGAAGCGAACAATATGGCTATGAAAGCCTAACCTGCTCCTCTTGCTTATCCAAAATACTCGATAAGTTTTTATAAAACGAAAAGGCCAGCCACATATCAGGATGATCTTGTAAAATCCACTTATTATCTAGTCCAAAATTATGGTTCTGATTCTAGTCGCCATCAACCCCCAATAGCTTGAGACCTTCCATAGCTGAAGGATCTTGAGGGAAATACCACAGGCTTTTCTCGAAAAGGATTAAGGCCTCGCGGCTTTTCCCCATCCGATAATTGGTCCATGCCAGCATGATAAGTGCATCATATTTAAAAGGATATAAATCAACTACTTTTTTAAAATGAGTATGTGCTTTTTCATACGCCTCCTGCCCATAATAAATAAGTCCCAATCGGTAATTGGCTACAGTTTGGTTTGGTGAGATCTCCAAAATTTCTTTGTAGAGATTTACTACCTCAACCCATTTTCCCATAGCGGCTTTTGGTAAAACCAAACCAAATTTTGCCTCTTCTGCATAGGGCATCAAATTTATCGCACGCTGATAATGCGCAATAGCCTCTGTAAATACCCCTGCCTGATAATTGAGCCAGCCCAAGCGTAAGTTGATTTCATACGAATCCTCATCGTAAACCTCTTTCAACTGATCAAGAGCTTGAGAGAAATCACCTTCCTTCTCATATTTATAGCTCTCTTCAAAAGCTGATCTAACAGTCTGAAAATTTTGACCCGACAGCTTGCTACACAGAAAAAACAAGATAAGTAAATTCAATGATACGTATTTTATTACCCTTAGAAATTCCATTTTATACCTCCAGTTATCGATTGTACATTAATGTGTTGACTATTCAATTCATCATTTATCATATATGTGTTTTTTTCTTTTTGGTTTTGATACAAAAGAAATAGGCTCATCTTTCCTTTAAAGATGTATTGATAGCAACTTACCTCTATTCTATTTTTCACTAGATTCACGCCGTTATATACGGAATACCCTTCATTCTCTACTTGCTTGAACATATCTCCAAAACTGTATCCAAGCTGTCCCCAAGTATTTTTTGCAAGTCGAAAACCTGCTCCACCTTTCCAGTATCTCCGATTCAACCAACCTGCTTCCAATTTTTCCTCCATTTGATTGGTAAAACTACCTAATAGGTACAAGTTTAAATTTCCTTTGGGATAAAAACGAACAGACACTTCTTGCTGCCAACGAATTAAATCACCCGTTTCGAAATACAATAGCCCAAGACTCACCTTCCAATTGGATATATCCTGATTAAGTCCCATATAACCAATAAAACTATTTTGAGTGAATGCATAAGGATTGATTTCAAGGGCAGATTCAGAAGCGCCACTTCCTCCATCACCATTTCCTCCATCACCATTCCCACCGTCACCATTTCCTCCATCACCATTTCCTCCATCACCATTCCCACCGTCACCATTTCCTCCATCACCATTTCCTCCATCACCATTCCCACCGTCACCGTTTCCGTTTCCTTTTGTCTTAGATGTAAGCATTGCTGCTTCTGCTTGCGTTTCTACAATAAGAGGGTCCCCTTTAAGTTTAGTTTGTAACCAATGTCCTCCAAGAACCAGCTTAGTTCCATACCCCAACTGAAAAGAACTTTTCAAATAATATTGATTTTGATGTACCTCTTCACTAAAAGAAACCCCTTCGGATATGATTGAATTCTTTAGATCTACCCTGCTGTAAGCATGGAATAAGGCAAGTCTTTTCCCCAGTTGGTGATTCAATCCCAAACTATAATGGTGAAATTGCTTTCGAACAGTTTGTTGCTGAATCTGATCAGAATCAATGGCATAATCATCAAGGAACTCATATTTAGTTTCAGCATAAATTCCTGAAATAAGTTTTGTCTCATCAATCTTATATGTTTTACGAATAGATTGGGGCAAATCGTTTTGCATACGTAATGCATCCATATTCCTACCACCCTGAATATAAGAAAAGTACAAATACTCTTTCAAACTATTATCCTCTGGGTTCTTTCTAGATAGCTTTTGAAAAAAGACAGTTGATTTCCGATAATTCTTCAATTCATAATAAGCAATACCCATTCGCAAACGCAAGTAGTAGAAGTCTATGCCTTGCTCAATAGATTTTTCACCTACCAAAATCAGTTGTTTCCATTGCTGTTTTTGATAAAGCTCATAAGTTTCCTTGTACACCTGATTAACACTCAGAGATTTCTGAGCATATGCATATGAACTAATCAGAATGCTTAAAATCAATATGCTTGCATATTTCCACATCTTATTTCTAATGTTTTATCTTTTTTATAAATCTTAATTCTGAGTGAAGCCCCGCTTTCTACAATAATTTCACTTTTCAAATGCTCCTTCTTATTAGGGTAGCTACAAATCACATTAGATTTAAGCTCAATTATTTCGGAAGTAATTCCGTCTATTTTGTTCAAATAATTCAATTGATACTCTGACTTTAAATAAATGTAAAATGGAGCTATAAAGTCCTGAACAAAGAGTTTTCGCGCTCCATAAATCAAGTTCGGAGGAAGTTCTGCTCTTATATTCAAATTCGGGTAATAGCCCAGGTAAACTTTATAACAAGAGAGATATAGATAATACAGAAGAGAACGTCTATTACCCAAATAATTATGAAACTGCAAGACGTTAGCCTCCACACTAAAATAAGCCCGTGAATTGGTAAGGCTACAGTACAAATATGTGTTAGCTAGAACATCTGACTTAACTTCAAAATCCCAATCCTTTTGGGATAAAATCATTTTATTATTGCTTCCTGATCTCACCTCAAGGCTAAATTTCTGCCCCGATTGAAAGCCCAGAGTTTGAACTAAAAGAGGGTGAGCTTCTCCCCTTAGCAGTTTGGCAGACTTTGATGGTTGGGAATACGATTTAAGCATAACTTGCTTCTCAACCCTCTCCATATAATGCGGCAGAGCAAGCTCAAAAGTAGCTGAACCAATGTAGGGAGTCGTTTGAAACTGAAAGTGGATGTGCGGAAAAGGTGACCTCCCCGAATTACCGCAGGTTCCTAATACGTCTCCTTTTTTCACAATATCTCCCTTTTTCACCGTAAAGCTGTCTTCCCTAAAATGACTCAACTGAGAATAAAGTCCACTTTGATGATGAATGACTAGACTATTTCCCCAATTCTGATCTAGATTGACTTTGCCTATTTCATTATCAGGAACCCCATCCAGAATATTTACGATTTCGCCATCAGCAGGACACAAGATCATTTTATTGTAACAGTAGTAATCATCGACAACACTACCCAGATTCTTATACTGTTTGTCCTGATCATCTACAATAGCAAAATCCCAAGCATGGCGCCATTCATCCTTATGCGTGTATTCACCATTATGAGCCTGAGTTACTGTCCATTCACCAATAAAAGGCAACTGAAAATCAGAGAATCCTATGGAAGACATTCGAAGGGCATTATTTATAAAGAAATACAAATTCTTTTCTGGAGAATTGTGTTGCACGCTTACCTCCTGCAATTTTGCATTAGGCTTGTATCTCAATTTTAATATATATAAGAATAGAAGTGTAACCACATTAAACGGAAGCGCATAAATGGATAGCCTATAAGGTGCAAACCACTGCATGCTACTAAGGGTAACTAATACCACTATTGGCAAAAGAAGCACAATCCATAAATAAGAATAGAAAGATGGAATAATATAAAATCCCCCAAGGGCAATTGATGTTAGAATAAAATTAAAACCGATATAGGTATAACTCAGTTCATTAATATCAGCCCCAATCATCCCATAAAAGAAGTAAGCAACGTAGAAGCCAAATATCGCCAAAGAGAAGGCGATTCGGGAATACAAAAGTAAGCCCAAAAGAATGAGTAAACCTGCCAGCCAATTACTCTGAAAGAAAATGGCACCAAGAGATTTAAGAAAAATGGATACTGAATCAAAAAGGCCCCAATTTTGAATACTATGATACAAATTCACAAGAGATTGGCCTCCAATATCATAAAATTCATTGGCTTCATAAATACCTCTTTCACTAATACCCAGAGTCGTTAGATCACTACTGGCCATCATAATCATCCACAAACCTAACAGAAAGGGAACACTTAAAAATGGCAAAGCATATTTTGCAAACACCCCTTGTAGAAATAAAACGATAAATAGGGTTAAGACAGAGGATAAAATAATGAGCAAAACAATTTCAATACCTGGCTGAAAATACAAGCCTATACCCAAACCAACCAAAAGGCTATTAAAGCCATAAGTCCCATCTTTGATATAAAAAGGGGAGAAACCCATTATGAAAGCAATCACATTTGCCACCACTATTGAAATTAGCCCAGATACCCCAGCCCAGATATCAAAAAAACTAACCAAAAGCAGTAGTAATGCAAAGGTTTTGTTTCGTGAAAAAAAAACCTGAGCATAACTGTTTAGGATAGCCTCTCCCAAAAATAATATGTTCTTTCTATACGTTTCCATTATGTTTTAAGATGCTCAGGCGTATTTTCCATTGCATTGAATTGTTCATAGGTTTCTTTCTTTCGAATGAGGTGTAATTTCCTTTCCTCATCAATCAATAAAACAGGAGGCCTTAATTTTATAAACTGCATCCACTGGGTCATATTATAGGCTCCAATACGCGGAATCACCACAGCATCGCCTCTTTGTAAAAGAGGAAATTGAACAGCTTCACGTATCACATCAATATTCATACAAAGCGGACCATAAATAGTCGTATTTTCTGTTTGTTCCGATTTCAGCTTAGTTGGTAATACATCATGTTCATACCAGAAAGACGTAAACAACATATTCACGCCGATATCGATCACTGTAGCTCTGCGTCCATCCACCAAGCGCTTGTTTGCCAAAACACTTCCTAATATGAAACCAGCATCATCCACCAAGGCTCTGCCCGATTCTAAAATCAGAAGAGGAAGCCTTTCCGGAGGTAATTCACTGGCAAGCAAAGCAGAGGTTAAGGCTTCAGCATAATCATCGAAAGACGGACAAGTATCTGAACCTGGAAGGTAGGCACCTTTAAGTGTGTTTTTCGATGCAAAGCCACCGCCTAAATCGAGATATTTCACGCTGTGATTGAACTTTCGGAACAAGCGGATAGATAAATCCGCCAATTTCTCAGCAGCAATGGCATAAGCAGTTACAGCGGTTATATATGTTCCCATATGAGTGTGCAAGCCTAATAATTCCATATGCTCATGCAACATGACACGATTCAGAACGTGCCAGGCTTCCCCATTTTCAAGGTTAAAGCCAAAACGATCCCACCGAGGATAAATGCCTGCATCTAAATTTATTCGGAGACCTACATTTGCTTTTTTATTGAGATTTTGAGCCAATTCACCAAGAAAATAAAATTCATCCAAGCTATCAAGATGGATCATCGCTCCATCATTTATAGCCCTTTCCAAATCCTCCTTTGATTTTTCAGGACCGTTAAATATGATCTGATTTCCTGAAATCCCATTTTCAATGGCCTTAGAATATTCAAAGCCAGAAACCACTTCGGCCCAAGCTCCCTCTGAATGAAAAATTTTACAAACCGCATTTAAATAGTTGGTTTTATATGACCATGCGAACTGTACCCTAGGATAACGAGACGCGAAAGCCTTTTGAGCCTGACGATATGTTTTGCGAATACAAGGCTCCGAAATCACATATAAAGGAGATCCAAACTGCTCCATAATATCTACTATGGCGACCTCTTCAATATGGCTAATAACAGGTACTCGGGTACTCATCCCAAATTTATCGGGCATACCAGCGTTTACTTTATTAATTATAGGCCGTTCGTAATCTAATTTTTTCATCTGACAGCTTGTTAATTTTTTTTCTATTATTATAAAAACCATATGGCTTATTGGAAGAAGTAAGCAAGTCAAACTTCCTCTTACATTTCACCGCTAACCGATAAGCTTCCAAATTGAGAGATATCACCTATTAGATCGTAGGAGTATCTGATAAACATTTTTCCAACCTCATAATTTAAAAAGGGCGGAGGATTCATTCCTAAAGCAAGCTTTACTAAGGCTTCAGGCAGGTTTTGTCCGGCTGCTACAGCCAAATAGACCCAAGCAGGAATTCTAGGATTAATTTCGATAAGGAAATACTCATTTTTATTGGTTTTAATCAATTCCAATTCCATTCCCCCTTGCCATTTAGTCTTTCTGATCAGATCCCGTGTTAATTCTAGCATTTCATCGTTCTGAATGGTGATACCTCCCCATGCTTTACCCTTATCGGTAATATACTGCTTGCGCATAGGGACAGCGCCTACCGTATTTCCCAAACCATCACCGAGAGCAATCACATTCACTTCGGTGCCTCTAATAAACTCCTGAATGATGACAGGCATCCCCCACTTTGCAGAAATCTTATTAAAAAAACTATTCACCTGTTCATCTGAGTAGGCCAAATAAGCATCGTAAAATTTGCCTTTCACCAGTAATGGGTACTCGAAAGAATCCTTGAGTTGTTCGATATCACGTCTATGTGTAATAACCTTACTAAATGGGACTTTAATCCCATACTTCTCACCGTATTGGCTAAGGTTTGCCTTTTGCCGCTCCTCAAACTGATCCATTGTGGGCAGAAAAGTCTGAATCCCTATTTTTTGAAGTCTTTCCCTAGCCTGAATGAAAGTATAGAGCTCTGCATCAAAATTTGGTATGATAACATCAAGTCTTTCTTTAGAGTGGATGTACTCAATCCTTTTAAGTAAGGTGTCCATCCCTGATGATGGGTATGGAATCTGGTATGTTTTGTCAACCATATCCGGCATATAGATCCCTGGCTCAAGATTTTCATAGGCCAAACCAATAATCCGAACATCGAAATCCTTACTTTCTCTTAAGCCCCGAATGACAGGTATTCCTGGTCCCGGATTATCGGTATTGTTTAAGCCAGTTACAGCGATATGATATTTTGTTTTTTTCATTTCCTCTTTTTTTACCTATCAAGCAATTCGTTATGCTGTAACATTTCCAAAAAATCTTCCATGTTTTTCTCAAGAGTTACCAAATCCACCTCATATCGATCCAGAAGCTGTTGCTTGATATCTGCAACATCACTCCCCTCTTTTAAATGATTCACAATTTCTTTTGCAATAGGGTTTAGGATATAGGAATCCCCCGTTTCTGGATTGAATAAAAATCCATTTTCACTAATCGCAATGTTTTTATTTAACTTCATGATTTCGAGATTAACAAATAACCTGATTAGAGTTTTTTTTATGTTTTTCAAAACGAGATTTGAAAAAGGCTATACAACTCTAATACTTCATAATAAAAAGTTATAAAAAAGCACTTAGATTCTGTTACAAAATTTTGTGAAAAAGTTATGAAATTCTACTGTGTAATTGGAAGGGTTTAACTTGGACTAATACAGGGCGTTCAGGCTTTTTTTATTCTTGATCCTGCTTTTTTTATATTCGGATACCGAAAGACCAGTCATCTTATGAAATTGAGTAGAAAGATACTGCACACTACTATAATCCATTAGGTAAGCAATTTCACTGAGGGTGAATTCATTCTGATCGACCAATTCTTTTATACGTTCTATCTTATTGAGAATAATATATCGCTCAAGTGTAATGGCTTCATGTTTGGAAAATATTTTGGATAATTGCTGATAGCTAAGCCCTAATTTACCGACCAGATATTCTGACTTCCGCACAATGGAGTCTACATTATTCATTTGATGAATCAATTCGATTACAGCTACTTTAATCTGCTCTACAATTTGCTGTTCATGGCCAATTATAATCTCCATACCATTCTTCTGAAGAATGCTATTGATTTTTTCTAATCCTACTTGCTCTGGCTTGTAACTAATAGTGGCCATTCCCAATTTAACCTGATCGATACGGATGCCGTTTTCCTCTAGAACCATACTTAAAACACGCACACAACAATTACATACCATATTTTTGATATAGATGGTCTCCGTATGCAAATTATCACTATTGAGTAGTAAGTTGCGCATGATGCGAAAAGATATTATTGTAATATTAAATTTAAGGAATTTAAATCGGATAAGAAATTTATTTCATAATCCTATTAATCTTTTTCAAACAGATTTATTTGAGTTAGCAATATATAAAGAACTACAAACCGCAAAAAAGGACTTACATCACCAATGCTTGTCACTTATAAAAAGAGAGTGCTTAATCACAAGCACCCTCTTTATTCTTACAAATGAGACTTAGTATATGCAATCCATTCTTTAATACTAAGAGACAATATATTAGGTTCGATTATGAGAAAGATAATAGATTTAAAGCCTTATCTTCTCCCACGTTTTCCCTTACCTGATACCTTACCTGTTACATTACCAGTTCCTTTTCCTTGTCCTTTTCCTTTTACTCCACTAGAAGAACCTCCACCACTGCCAGAAGAATCTCCACCATCTACATGATCGTCATCTCCTTCGGTTGTTGAGTCATCACCATGTCCGTCAGGTTTCTTACTGTGATCTTCTTCCTCTGATATATAATTGAACGGAGCAATTGATCCCCGTGTAATGATATGATCAAGCCCCCAAGTAGGAGTTGATAAGTGCCAAACCAAAAATTCCTCATTTTCATGAATGACTTCAAGAGCTTGTACATAATCATCAGCTTGGCATGCAAAACCAAGAGCACCTGAAGTTGACTGCCCTTCTGTGTACTTATACATCTTTTCTGCATCGACAGTTAAAGGTGCATCCCCCTTTAAAATCTGATCCAAATTTAAATTCGAAGCAAGAGTCTCGGTATGAGAACCAATTAAATTACCAGCCTCATCGTAATCCCCAACAATGGTCACATAATCCACAAGGGTTTCCTTAAATTTAGTTCTATTGTACTCAAAAGTAGAAAAATCCACATAGTATCTATATTGAGAATATTGATGCTTATCTGTTTTATCCATCATTCGAATTTCCTGTTCTACAGTAGGTAAAAAACAATTAACCTGTGAGGCTGGCGTATTAATACCATTCCCAATCACCTCAGGTACTCCCATAAATAAATTCACATAAACAATTTCATCGATAATTAGAGTGTTCGTTTTATCAGATCCTGCAGAGATACAAGCGGAAGCCAAATTCATAATCAGCTGGTCTGGATTAGATACTTCAGAATAGGATTTTGCTCCATTCGTCCAATCATCATCAACTCTAAATTGAAAATCATAACCACCGTAACCATTATCTTCCTCAATTAAGAATTTTAATCCGTTATCATCTGCTCCACCACTGAATCCGTGTAGCATAAGTTCTTTGTAAATGGACAGATTTTCAAGTGGTGAGTCAATTGTTTTATCTTCTGCTCCATCTATTACCGCAGCATCAGTTCGTAACATCATTAACCGTCCGCAAAAGTCACGGGTTACATTACCAACCGTACCATCGCCAAAATTCTTGATGACTTCACTTAATCGTTTCGAAATAACAGTAGATGGTGATCGAATAATATTTAAACGACCCATTTCAATTGGCACAACATGAAGTGCCACATCAGGAAGAACCTCTCCTTCGGCATCATAAAGAGCAATCACATTAGAAATTCCTTCAACGAAACCAGCTGCATTAAGTGCAACGGTGACCCCCTCAGTACGGGGACTATCTGCAGATTCATATATAACATATCCATCTGCATCTCGCATCAAAGCGTCAAAAGTAAAAGGACCATCAAGTTTAGGATTAACAACATCCATTACCCCATCAACAGGAACATCTTGATACTCTACCAAATACTTTAATTCATAAAGAACTGGGACACCCCTTTCATCAATTTCCATTTCCCGCAAATCGCCATACAAATCGGCTTGATCGACTTCTGTTTGCTTACCACCTTTTTTCAGTTCATGACTTAAAGTCGCTTGATTCTCATCAATATCCATAACATCATCCTGGCAAGCAGGAGTGAAAATAATCCCGATAAAGAATAATAAAGCATAGAATGAAACTAATTTTTTTTTCATAGTGAATAAGTTTTAAGTGTTTATTATAAAAAAACGTGTAATTATAATCATCAAGTTAGATATTGTTAATTTTTTTAACAATCCTCATTTTGTGCATTTCCAGTGACTAATTTGCTCACTACGAGTCAACAAATGCGAAGATCAATCTAAACAGAAAATAAAAAAAAGAGATTTACTAAAAAAAAAACGTGTAACTTAATAAGAGATAACAAACATAAGGATGATGAAAACAATCAACATATCAATTTATTATGATCAACTATTGGTGGCTGAAGGTTATAAAGCGATTTTGTCTGGTCAGAAACAACTTTATATTTCTAATTTAATAGAAAATGACATTGATATTTTAGAGAGAATAAAATCTATTGAAACAGATCTATTAATCATCGAATTTTCAAACATAACCAAAGAGAATATTAAGTATATAACCCAATTACACAAATCAGTACCAAGTCTGAAGTTACTTATCATATCAGGATTAATCACCCGTGAATTCTTAGACCCATTAATTAAAGTTATTGATGGGTATCTGTTGAGAACTTGCTCTTCAGAAAAATTAGTTTTAGCGATTCATGAAATATTTGAAGGTGGAAAATATTTATGCTCAAAATTAATTCCGATCCTTTTAGAAGACAATCACGAGAATGGCTTCAAAATTGATCTCACTACACGAGAAAGAGAAGTTTTATCATTACTATATACCACAAAACACAAATTGGAAATTGCAGAAAAGTTGAACATTAGTCAGACAACTGTTAGAACACATCTCAAAAATATTCGTCAAAAATCTGGTAATAAAAACGAGGTGCAGTTGATGAGATATGCCTGTAATAAAAGCCTATTAAAAGATAACTGTATACCTTTATGCCCAAACTGTAGGTTTTTTTGCAAACGAAATGCCAACTAACAAACATTATCTTAAATTTAATCATTCAAACTTCAATATAAATGCCATTAATCGTCACGCTGGCATATTAAAAAATCCCAAACTTGGGGCTTGGGATAGATTTTTTGGTTCACAATAATTAAACCCTAAGTGCACAAAATAATTCAAGGACTATCCTTTAAATCAGGCTTCCTTTCCTCGCAAGGGATTGTAAAAAAGAAGCTTGTCCCCTTACCTACTTCACTCTCGCACCAGATCGCACCAAAATTCTTTTGGACAAATTCATGACAAAGGATTAAACCTAAACCTGTGCCCTTCTCTCCTGACGTTCCTATTGTCTTGTATTTCACATCAATTCGGAAAAGTTTATCCATATTCTCTTGTGAGATACCTACGCCTTTGTCCTTAACTTCTATTTCCAGAAACTTGTGATCTTTCCTTACATTCACCTCAACGCTATCACCCGATTCTGTGAATTTGACTGCATTATTAATCAAATTACGCAAAACGGTATTAATCATCTGCCTATCTGCGTAGGCTACATAAGCTTCCTTCATATTTGTTCTCAACACGACACCCTTCTTCTCAGCTGGAACACGGTGTAAATTGATATTATCTTCAACCTGTAGAGATAAATCAAACTCAGTTGGTGAATATTCAATAAAACCTCTTTGAGATTTGGACCAAGTGAGTAGATTTTCCAGTAAGTTGTAAATCAATTCTGCAGAATGGTGAATACGTTTCAAAGCAATAAGCCTATCCTCCTCATCCAGATTATTATAATTCTCATCTATAACCTGACTTAATGAATATAGACTAGCAAAAGGATTCTTTAGGTCATGAGCCAAAATCGAAAAAAACTTATCCTTGGTCGCATTCAGCTCGTTCAATTCCTCTTTTTGCTGGCGTAAGCGCTGCTCTGCCTCCTTACGTTCGGTAATGTGTCGTGAAACGATCGTTATGCCTGTAAGAACGCCTTGAGCATTACGACGAGGACTTATCTTTGCATTAAACCAACACATTCCCGTCTGATTGACACAATAATCAAATTCCTGAACAAGATCACTTTTTTGTAATTGCTCAAAGGCCAGTTGTAATTCTTCCACAACCAAAGGAGGAAAGCCCACCTGTTTATAATGTTTATTTAGAAAAAAGTCTGGATTCTCATAAAGTGGATCTTTATTACCCGGGTTATAAAATTCCTGAAATACACCATCACGATCAAGTACAAAGACTAAATCGTTGAGAGATGAAATTGTTGATTTTAATTTTTCTTCACTTTCTTCTACTCTCTCCTTTTGTAAGGCTATTTCAGTCGTTCGCTCACGAATACCATCTTCAAGAATTCGTTTGTCCCGTTTAAGTTTCCTCTCCCTTTTCCTAATAATTCCAATAATTAAGAAAAATCCGAATAGGATGTATAAGGTATAAGCATAAAGACTAAGCCACCAAGGTGGAAGAATCCTAATCTCAAGCTGAGTTGGCGCTTTATTCCAAATACCATCATTATTAGTTCCCTTTACAAGGAAGGTGTATTGCCCACTTGGCAGATTGGTAAAGTGTACAAAATGGCGGTTTCCCACTTCTATCCACTCATCACTTAAGCCTTCCATTTTATAGGCGTAACGATTCTTAAAAGGTTGGGTATAATCCAAGGAAGCATAAGCAATTGTAAAGGAATAGTCCTTATAGGAAAGCTCTAACCTATCGGTATACACATTGAGCATTTCCTTTCGTGCCCCTCTTTCCTTATCAAATGAGGTAATCACAACAGGAGGAATAAAGGTATTATCTTGAAGTGAATCGGGATGAAAAACAATCAATCCATCCATCCCCCCAAAAAACACTTGTCCTTTTTCATCTTGAAAAACAGCTTTTAAATTAAATTCCCCACCTTGTAAACCTTCATTGATAGAATAGGATTTAATTTCCTTGATTTTCATATCAAACATGGCCAAACCACTACCCGTTGAGAACCATAGGTTTTGATTCTTATCCTCAATAATATCATAGATAATGTTACTAGGCAAGCCATCTTTCATAGAATAGTAAGTGAACAAAGAATCCTTTTTATGAAAGCGATTGACTCCTGTGCTGGTGCCAATCCAAATATCACCTTCTTGATCCTCGCAAAGAGAGATGGTGAAATTATCGCAAAGGGTATTAGACTGACCATTTTGATGCGAGAAGTGCAACATCTTATTTTCACGAGGCTTATAACAATCCATGCCATCCAATGTCGCAATCCAAACGAAGCCTTCACTGTCCTCTAATATGGAATAAACCAGATTACTACTAATCGTATAAGGTTCTTCTGCCCCCGAACGGTAAAAAACACGTTCTTTCGTCTTCGGATTAAAAGTAATTATCCCATTTCCTGTTCCAATCCATATTTTCCCATCGGAATTCTCAGTAATACAATAAACTCGATTATTGACAAAGAAGTCCGTTGTGTCTAGCCCAAAATAGGCATGAAAAGGGATGAAATTTTGCCGATCCGGATCAAAGAGGCTAACTCCATTTCGAGTTCCCATCCAAATTTTTGATTCACTATCTTCGAAGAGAACATGAATATGGTTGTTTGAGATGTTTCTATCACCTTCAAATTCGGAAGCATAATGCAACATTTCTTTAGATACGGGATTGTAAATATTCAAGCCTTTAGCCCAATTCCCTACCCAGAGGCGTTTATCTTTATCGATATAAATAGATCCGATGATATTATCCAATAGATTCAGCGAATTCGGATCATCAGTTTTCTTATAATTTCGAAATTTCTTCGTTTTCAGATCTGCTCTATCAAGACCCGCAATCGTACCTATCCATAGATTCTTAGATTTATCTTCGAATAGAGAATACACAATATCATGACCAATATAATTTATATTATTGGGTCCACTATGGTATTGGCTTATTTCAAAATGACCACGATCCCAACTCCATTCCATTCGATTCAGGCCACCTCCCCCTGTTCCTATCCAATACACGCCATTGCTATCCTGCAGAATTGAACGAATATAATTGGTGCTCAAGGGCTGTCCCTCTTCATTGTCAAAACGTTTGAATTCTTGAGTCTGCTGGTTATAGAAATTGAGCCCCTCTTCAGTTCCTATTATAATATTACCTGAAAGATCTTCATAAAGAGCCGTAATATGGTTATTTGAAATAGAATTGGGCTTCGATTCATCCTGACGATAATTGGTGAAACTTTTCTTCTCAGGATCAAAAACACTCAGACCATCTGAAGAACCTATCCATATCATTCCCGATCGAGATCTGAGTAATGGAAAACCAATATCGTGGAGTGCTCCATCGTATTGTAGGTTATTTGTGAAACTCTCCAGACTATCTGTTAAACAATTGTATCTGGATAGAACTGGAGGCAAACTGATATAAACAAACTGATCATCGGCCACGGTACCATAAACAAATTTATCTGGCACAATAGAATCATTCAATTTGTGAGGAATACGTGTAAATTCTCCTGTGGTCTTATCATAGCGATTTAAGCCCTCCTTTGTGCCAAGCCAAATATTTCCCTTAGCATCTTCTGTAATATCGAAAACCCAGTTATTTGAAAGTGAAGTACTATCGGTTGGATCATAAAAAAAGTTCTCAAAACTATAACCATCAAACTTATTTAAACCATTCTGGGTGGCAAACCACAGATAGCCTTCTGAATCCTGAAAGATAGATTTGATTTCGCTTTGAGAGATACCTTCTTCTACGCCGTAATGCTTAAAAGTCATCAATTGAGCATGAGTATTGGGAGTCATCCACAATAGAGTTCCCAAGAGATATAATATTATAAAGATTCGAAAATTCATATGCTATTTTAGTGTGAATAATTAAGCATTAGTAATTTACGCCTTTTTTATGATTCTTCCTTAAAACTAAAATCGTTTAATCAAATTGAAATACAGTCTTGTATACGTATTCGATTTCTCGAAAGTTCCCTCATAATTAGCAGAAAAAGATAACTTCTTATGAATTCGCCAGGATAAGTTAAGCTCTGCAATATGCTGAAGCAAGCTATTGTTATTGTAGCTATAGGTATAATCAACATAGCTGTATTTGATACTTGCAAATAACTTAGCAGGTATAATATCACGAGAGAGTCTCAGTCTGTAGATTTGCCCTTTAAGATAGCTACTACGCAATTGAGTATTCGAAACAGTTACAGAGCTATTGATTACAGGGACATTTCTGTAGGAAACATAGGCATACATATTTTTAGAAGCTTCTCTGTCATTTTTTCGGGATCGATACCCCATGTTACCACCCAGAGACAAATTTTTAGCGGGGCGATAATGGATTCTGAAACGGAAACCTTGTCGGGTTTCGTTTTCAAGAATCTGAAAAGCGAGGCTTTTAAAGGTCTCGTAATAAATCACATTTTTTCGAATATCATAGGAACTCGAGAGTGTTAATTGACGGGATACACGGTACCTTAATGAGAGGTATAAACTGGTGAGATCAAAGCTGCTTTTAGGGGAATCATTCTCCAGTTTAAACAAATCGACTTCAAAGGAACTGAATAGGAATAAGTTCTTTAAAAGGGCATTGCTATGCTGATAATACAGTAGTCTTCTGTCGGTATTGGAATGGTACTTCTGTTCAACAAAAGCCAGGGTGTTCTGCATATATCCCTTTTCAGTTTTAACGCGGTGTTCCAAATAGCCACCAAACTGAAGTTGATTAAAATCAAAGCTGTAATCTAAATAATCAGGACGTGATCCTGCTATTGCTCCCACTGAGAAGTTTCCAAATCGTTTTTCAAGCTGAACACCATCAATAGCACCAATGTTAGCTATTTTGGGGTTTGTCTTTCTTCCAAGCCAAATATCTGAGCTTTCACTCATCTCATATTTCAAAGCCAGGCTGTATATCTTCAAAGCACTGTAAAGGTTAGACTTCACCTCATCCCATTCCCCAGACTCATGCGAAAACCGAATATTAGTTTCAGTAGAAAACTTAGAATCAGCTATATTTTGGGCATTCAAGGACAAAGCATACCTCATCCTGTGATTACTGCTAATATCCTCGCTCGATAAATTTGAATATGATGAAGCCGATACTCGACCATAAATCGACTCTTTTGCCCCATTGGACATTTTTTTAACCTGAGCCGGGCTAGGTAAACTGACAACTTCTGTATTATAATCCAAATCTGTTTCAATAGGCTCTGGTTTTTCTTCAGAAAGTTTATCCTTTTGTTTCGCAAGTAGCTTATCACCCACCTTTAGGCTCACATCTCCTATAGGACTAGCAACCACTGAAATTGAAGATTTATTATTCACCTTCAGGACGGGAATAAGACTGTTATTCCTGCTTAGGAACAAAGTATCTCCAACTTGGATAAGCTTTGTGCTTTGAAACTTGACATAGATATTTTGAGAGCTCTTGTAAGAAATTTCACCTTCCAAGAACTGATCCTGCGCTTTCGTATTGCTACTAAAACAAAGCAAAAATATGACGACAAGTGGAATTATATATTTCATTTCAGATTCTATTTAAGCCAATTAATTCTATGACAGCATTTTTTCAATCCCAGTCCCTAATAACAGAGACTATCTCACAATCCGCATTAATCACTGTCTCCAGTAGGATGACAGGACAAACATGAATTACTCTCGTACACATAGTCGGGTACCTCACTGTGGTCCTCATCGGTGTCAGTCCTGTTGTGTTCATGGCAGGTAATACAAGAAAATTGTGCATAATTGCTTGTATTGGTATGACAATCCGCACACGAATTCCATTTACCATTGTGTTTCCCACTATAGATAGGGAAATACTGTCCATCATGATCGAAACTAGCCGGTACCCAAGCAATATCGGTATGGCAAGACTCACAATCCGTTGGGAAATTGGCAGCCGAATGCGAAGGATTGGTCGTATTATTGTAATCAGTAGCATGACAGCCGAAACACTCATTAGGCGTGTTGGCGTAGTCCCCTTTATGGCAAGCCAAACAATCGGTCGCAATTGCGGTGTGAGCCCCTTTTATCACATAGAATTCATTGTGCTGATCAAAGCTTGCTGGTTTCCATCCAGGTTTAGTGCTATGACAAGCCTCACAGTTTTGTGCTAAACCAGCAGCCAGATGATTGGGGTTCGTCGTGCCATTATAATCTGTTTGGTGACAGCTTATACAATCAGATGATGTTGTTGAAAAGTCGTTCCCCGAATGGCATTTTGCACAATCGTTAATCGCATGAGCATCTCTCAGTGGGAAAAAATCATGATTAAAACCCGAGGAAGACCATTCAAAAGCTGTTAATTCATGACATTCCTCACAAGAAGTCGAATAATTTGCCGTAACATGATTGGGCTGTGTTGTAGCCATATAATCTTGTCGGTGGCAAGCAATACATTCAACATTCAGAGGCTCGAAACGAAGAAAATTTTCAGCTGTATGGCAATCGTAACAATCTGCATGAGCATGAGCTCCCAGAAGCGGAAACCTGCTCTGTTGATGAATTTCAGTCGTATTGCTTACAATCCATGATTCGGGGCTGTGACATTGCGCACAATCCCCACCCAGGCTTGTGCTGTGAATATCGGTATGACATTGCATACATTCCTGTTTAGCTTCTGAAAAGACCAATGTGGGATGACACAATTTGCATGAAACTGTTTTATGCTGTCCATGAAGTAAGAATTCAGTGGTATTGTGATCGAAAGCAAAGATCTCCCGATCGACCTCCCAGCCCTCCTGGGAATGACACAGTTTACAATCAGTCTTCCAGCTTTTACCGTGAGGTGATTGTGAGAAAAGACTAAATGAGAATGATAAAACCAAGATTATTGATGACAAGTAGCGCATTGGAAATCTTTTAGTTTGTATTGCTTATATTCGATTTGATTTTCTTCTACAGTTTTATGGCAAGCAGCGCATTGTACATTCAGATGTTCACCTTCTAATTTAAACTGGCTGTTGTCATGATTAAATTTAGAAGCCAGCCAATTATTAGAGCTATGGCATCTTAGGCAATCCGTTTTACCATCTAGTTCAAACTGTTTGTGATGTTCATCCTGATGACAGCTTAAACAATCATCTCCCAATCCTTTGAATTGTTGCGTGATCTGAGCGTCCTCATCTTGCTTGAAATGACAAGCTCTGCATGTTTGTAACTTGTGTGCACCCAATAGATTAAAAGAGGTCTGTTGATGATCAAATTGAACCTCACTCCAGCTGCTCACGGCATGGCAATTTTCACAATTCTCTTTGGGGAAGAATTCTTCACTAATTAATCCTTTGTGAATGTTCTCGTGACAATCCACGCAGTTTTCCCCAATACTTCTAAATTGCCATTTATCTTCCTTTTTGTGACAAAAGAAACAGGCTGTTGCCAGATGTGCTCCCTCTAATGCAAACTTAGATTTGTTGTGTTCTGCTATAGAATATGTAGAGCCTTCGAAACCCTCTTGGGTATGACAATGCTTACAGTCTGGAGATTTATTGTCCTTTTTGAACTGCCCCTCGTGAACATCCTTATGGCAATTTGAACAGCGCTTGTGTTCTATGGGATTGGTATAGGAACCCGTATGGCAAGCTTTACAATCTACCTGTTTGTGTTTGCCTACCAATTTAAAGTTGCTACGATTGTGATCAAAGCTATTGAGAGCGATGAGACTTTTAAACGAATTCACGCTATGACATTCGCTACATTTATTCCCAAACTTATTCTTATGCACATCGGTATGGCAGGCCTTACAATTATTGAATGCAAGGCCTTTAAAGTGTTGGAATTTCTCCCCTTTTAGAATTTCTTGTTTATGACACTTATCACAAGCCACTTCCTGATGTTTCCCTTCCAGTGGAAATTCCGTCTTAGCATGTTGGAATTTACTCGCAGGTGCAAACTGATCCATATCATGACAAGACAAACAATCAGACGATAGACTTTCCTGATGGTAATCCTGATGACAAGACAAACAGGAAGTGCCTAGGCCCAAATAGGTATATTCTTTTTTAGCAATTTCCTTATCGGAGATGAATTGAGTTTGATGACAGGCCTTACAATCTAATTTCTGATGGGCGCCTGCCAATGTAAATCCAGTTAAATCATGCTTAAATGTGTCTTTATCGAAACGAATCATTTCAAAATTACGTCCATGATGATCGTTATGGCATTCCACACAAGTCTTTCCTTTTACATCGCTAGAAACATGATAGCCTTTCCCAAGTTCAATTCGCTTTTTAAGCAGGCTATGGCAATCCAAACACTTGTTATTGGATACCTTCTCGCCCAAAACATGACACTGTGTACAATTAGTCATCCCCTCTAGGTGAGCATGTGCTTTTGCCAGTTCACCCGGAGATAGTTGAGCAAAGCTTTGCAACTTAACAACAACTAACACGACTAATATGAATATGCCTCTGTACATTCTATTTCTTTGATTAGAATTCTATTAGTTATCATGCTTTAAAACGACATCACCGAATTTCTTTGTGATGTTGATACCTGAATTTTGAAGAAATTGACTTGGTAACTCACCCCCAGCAAAAATATAAACCAAATCATTTTCAATATTAATCTCGTCCTTTGATTCCTCTAGTGCGAGTAAAACACGAGTCTCCTGAATGGATGAAATATTGGAACTGAATTTCACATCAACTTGTCCACTGATTATAGCAGCATCAATTGCGGCCTTATTTTTTGGTTTTAAACGGTTAAAAGAAGCTTTTCGGTACGATAAAGTCACCCTGTTCTGATCAGCCAGAAGGATTGCCGATTCTATTGCGGAATCGCCACCACCTACAACCAGAATATCTTTATCACTGATCTCCTCAGGCTCGAGAAGTCGATAAAAGACTTTTTCTAATTTCTCACCTGGCACATTCAATTTACGAGGTGTTCCTCTCCTGCCAATAGCTATCAAGACAGTTTGAGTGCTATATGTCTCACCCGTTTTGGTTACTATCTTAAAGCCCTCTTTTTCGCTTTGTATCGCATCTACTTTCGTATTTTCTGTTACCTGAATCTCATTCTTTTGTAAAACCTCTTCCCACAAGTTGAGTAAGACTGACTTTCGGGTTTCATAAAGTTTTGCCTTGCCATGTAAAGGCAAATCCATAGGAGATGTCATCACAATCTTTGTCCTTGGAAAAGAGAAGACGGTTCCGCCAAGGGTATCTTGCTCAAGAGTTAGACAGTTGAGTTTATTCTTCTTAGCCATAAGCGATGCAGAGATACCAGCCGGACCTGCACCAATGATGATAACATCGTATTGGGCAGGCTGATTTTTCTTAATCTTCTTTGATAGGTTTTCAATGGCTTGTTTGCCCTGTTCAACCGCATTCTTAATTAAGCCCATACCTCCCAGTTCACCAGCAATAAAGATACCTGGCACATTGGTTTCGAAATTCTGATCGACATGTGGCAATTCCACTCCCCGCTTTTCAGTTCCAATACACAAAGTGATAGCTTGGGTAGGACAAGCATGAAAACAAGCCCCATGTCCTATGCATTGTGAGGCATTAATAATAGTTGCTTTCCCATTTCGTATACCCAGAATATCCTTTTCAGGGCAAACCGTAATACAGGCGCCACTTTTAATACAAGAATGCTGATCAACTACCGGGTGAAGTGATACAGGCTCGTACAAGCCGTCTTCCTTCGCTTGAGATATTTTCTGCTCAACAAGCTTCGATTCACGTTTTTGTTTGCGCAAATAAATCAGTACAACAATTAAGCAAATCAGAGCAATGACTGAATAAATAACAATTTCTTCTATTAATAATTCCATAACTAGAAAATCCATTTGTATCCGAAAATGATGCTAACCACAACATGTACGAGTAAGATAATGAGCATGACCAGAGCGAAAGGCAAGTGAGCAACATGCCAATACTCAAAGAGTTTTTGCATGTAAGCCAATCGGCCAATCTTTCTATTTAAAACAATCTCATTAATAACCAGACGCTTAATCTTTAGTCGTTCGGGACGGGTGAGTTGGTTTTTTCTTAATTCAGTATCGATTCTTTTATAAGCTCTACGATCCTGTCTCATCTTTTTAATTAAACGAATCACTAATAATCTCGACGAAGTTTCAGCCTCATCATCCAATGATGACACAATAAGCTGAAAACTTTCCTCCTCTAAATCATATTCCTTCCGCAGCAGTTCTCCCAAATCCGTTTTAGCACCTCTTACTTCTTTTAAACTCAATTCTCGCCCTTCTATTGTCCTTGGGATCTGAATATATATAAATCGCCCTATAATGCCACTAAGGACCACGGCTACCATGCTCCAAAAAGAAATGGCTACCAGACCACCAAATTTAAAGGCGGTGTGATACAAAACCAATACAGGCCCCAATACACACAAGAAAATATGAAACTCCAGCCAGTATTTTAAAACGCCAATCCTCGAAAACAGTGCGATTCTCTTTCTTGCCATATATAGAAACACCCCCGCAAGAATCATTAGAGAGCCAATAATTCCCAAACCATGTCCAATCATGCCACTGGATTTTAGAATTTGATGATCGGTATGATAAAAGCGTTCTTCAATATTGAGTTGATAATAGCTCGAGCCATAATAGCCTATCAGGATAATAGCAGCCAGTACAATTAAGACATAGATCGCAATTGAAAGACGATGTATAAGCTTTGACATAAGTAAGTTTTTCATATCAAGTTAATAATTTACATTCAGAAAGATCTTATCCTTCAGTTATTTAAACAAAATATAGATTTAAATAGGCTTACAAAACAGGTCTGCTCTTTTCTCAAAGAACGCTTCACTATTCCTATTGGATTCTCTGACTCCTTTTTAACTCAAATCTCGCCCTTGTATTGTCATGGCTTCTAATATCTTTATAGTCGCCCATCATCTCCCAAAGTATAAAGCCCTGAACTTCAACTAAAATGCAATATAAGCCCGACGATCCTTCACTACAATTTAAACAAGGACTACATATAGATAAGCCTCACATTGACTTTATGAGGACTTAAGAGATAGGTGACCTAGCGTATAAATCAAAAAAAAACGAAACCTATTAAGGCTTCGCTTTTCTAATTCTTTTTAATCAATAAGGCTTGCTGATCATGCTTAGCCTTGAATAAGTATCTTCTAATTGATTATTTGATCTTCTAATACGATTTTATGAAATTGATTGCGCGTTAGATTGCGATTTCCACATGCTGAACGCATCTCCTAAAATCGCAATGAAAGACAACTCAAACCACCATCAAGTTTTCTGAATTCAGAAACATCAACTTCTTTTACCGCATAGCCCTCACTCTCAATCGTTTCTTTCGCTTTGGGGAATCCCTTGGGCACTATCACCGTATCGTTCACCCATATACAATTGGCCGCGTAACTTTCATCTTTATCAATCTCTAGAATATTGAATCCTTGAAATTCTTCCTTGGATATAAATTCACCACATGCCACTAAGTTATTTCGCTCCAAATATGATAGGCCTGTCTTCAAATGCAAGACCTCTTCCAGATTCACTGTCGACCCGCTCATGCCATATTTCTCCAAATATTCAATGACTTGCTCAGCACCCTTTTCATTTGTTCTCTCTGATAAGCCGATGTAAAAATGCGAACCTACCATCATTATATCTCCCGCTTCTACCCTTCCCGGTTCTTGAACTTCTTCAATATTACTATAATACGCTTTCAGTACATTCTTGATTTCTACGATCTCTCCCCGTCGCGACAGAGCTCCAGGATTTGTTATGATGGCACATTCACTCGTTAATAATGCCGTATCTTCTACAAAGGTGGAATCGGGGTATTTTTTGTCTGCTTCTAAAACGATGACTTCTAATCCGCATTCTTTCAGCACGTTTACGTATTCTGCATGTTGGACAAGTGCTTTTTCATAATCAGGCAGTCCTAATTCAGCTGTGGTCAAGCCTTTTAACATGCTTTTTCCAGGCTTTCTTACTATTGCTTTCTTGAACATACGTTTTCCTTTTTATTCTTAGTTTGCAATCTAACGTTCCATGTATGGTGTCGTAGTATCCCGAAAAGTTGCTATGTACTATACATATTGTTATCCTTTTTTTAATTACTACTATACCTCTCAACTAATTGTTTTGTTAGCAATTCTTCAAATGGACCTGATTTTGAGATTGAAGAACTTGTTGTGGTGCTTGAAGTACTTTTAAATTCGGTAATTGTCTCTTTCATAAATTCTACAGAACTTTCAAATAATTCATCAGTTAAACTAGATAAATCTAATGAAGTCAGTTCGATTTGTGTTGGATGAGACTTTTGTAAAGTTTCTGAAACAATAATCCTTGATGTATGATAGGTGAAAGTTCTAATTAAACTACGCTCTTCTTTTGAGAGTGATGTGTTTTTTAATCTAGTTTCTACATCCCTAACCACTAAACAACAATTGAGGTAAGCTTGAAAATTAATTTCTGGCTTAAAAATAGACTCATAACTTTCTTTAGTTTTTATTAAAGTAGTAGGTCTTGCTCGTGCTTCACTAGGCTTTCTATTTAATATCGCATGAATAGCTTGAGCCGTTGATTGTATTGCAAAAATTTTAGAAATAGGTTTTCCTTGATTTTTGTAAAAATTCTTTCTTCTGTCATAAAAATACCCTTTTTGGTCAAAGAACATTTCTAATTTTCTTTGAATGTCGTCAGTTGCTCTAAGTAGAGCAGGATTTACTGGAGTTTGACGGTTAGTTGCAGAAATGATTTTGTCAATGGTTTCTTTATCAGAACTTTTCACAATCTTAACTAAAACTGCTCTAGTATCATTTTCATCTTTTGTATAGTTTTTGCCTATTGTATAAGAGGTTTGAAGACCGTTTACAATTTGTACACCCTCAACTTGAAGTGTTTTTGCCAATGGTCTTACATCTTTTGCTATTATCGTAATTCCATTGTTTAACCACCAAAAATCAGTTTCGAAGTCAGAATTTAGTGATTCATTAATTTTTTTATTCACATCTACTTCACCTTGATAATGACGAACATTTTCTTCAAATATAGATTCTCTAATTACACCTTGACTATCAGTGATAAAGTCGTAATAATCTGGTAATTTAACTACTCCAATATATCCAATATTAGAGCTTTCATAGTCAATGGTACTTGGTTGTTCTTTGAACTTTAATTCAAGATGAACCTCTGTTTTCTCGCTATGTAGACTTAATAATTCTTCTGCACTATACAAATCAAAGGAAACAATCGCTTTGTGAACCTGTGTTTTTGCTTGCTCAACTATCTTTTCTTTTTTTGCCTTAAATGTATCACTCTCATGAATTTTATTTGAAATGCAACCATAATAAAACTGAATATTGATTTGAGCACCTTTTATTACCGCTTTTTTCCATATTGTTCTAAACCAAATTATTCGTTCGACTAATTGCTCATTAAATATATTATTTAAAACTTCATTTTCAATTTCCAAATTCCATACAGAGTCCATTGAAATGAAAAACTTATTTACTACATCTTCAGCAAATTTATTATTAAATTTTGATTGCCCAATTACAACCTTAATAGTCGAATCTGCCTTTACTGTAATGGCTTCTAATTCTTCATCTGAATTAATTACGAATTCATCAACCATAAGTAGAAATGTGTCAATACCACCATCACCACTTCCATCTACTACAGCTGACATTAAATCCTCAGCACTTAGATTGGTTTTTTTATTAAGCAGATATAGGGTGTATAACTCGAAAGCATCTGATTGATTTAAAGTAATTCCATTTTCTGAAATAAAATCATTTAAACATTCAGTAATCATTACTGTATTATTCATAGTGTTTTTATTATTAACGATAACGGTCTTGCTAAATTTTGTGGGCGATTTCAAAGAATGACCTTCTCTACCGACCAAAGGGAGATCACGAAACGAAGTGAGTAAACCGCGCGGAAGCAAGCCGCATAAATTTGTTTATATTTTTAAGCAAGCCAAATTTAGGTGGCTTGCTGGTGTTTCTTAATTAAACTAAGCATTCAAACTATTCGTCCCCGCCCATGAAATTTAGCTTTTGTTAGGGGCTGGGCTTTTTAAAAGTTTCTATGAACATATATGGCATATCAAGATTATATCCCGCTTTTAGCAAATTATCCTCTACCTGTTCAAATCCGCCCCATTCTTCAGTTATAATATTTTTAATTAAATCCTTATGTTGGATTATTTTATCTAGATCGTCGTCTTTCACTATTTCATTAACACTAAAACCATAATTCAATTCTATGTATCCATCGCAATTAGGCAACCTCCCTGCAAATGTATGACCTTCACGGTAGACTTTAAATTCAGAACAGTTTTTGAGATTATTTCTAAAATCGTTGATTGTAACAAAGGAATAATTATTGTCCGCCTTTTTAAGCAAAATGGGTAATGAATCATCATGCATCCCAAAAGTCATTAAAAGACCAAAATACTTAAAACTGTATAATCGTTTCAAGTTCAATTCTTCAATCATTTTCTTTTGTTTAATAGCCCATTCTTTAATATTTTCATAGGATACAATCTTTGAAAATGAATCTCTTTTTACTGAAATAATATCATTGGTATTAATATAACCTACAAATGCTCCAAGTTCTTTAATTCTGATACCATTTGAGATTGTTATTGCAGAAGAAATTGAGTGATTATTTATACTTGGTAGCATTACTAGTTTACCAATTAATGCCCCATTATCATTAATTTCAATTAATTGAATATTGATGCTTTTAAATAATTCTATTAATCCATCTTGAAGTTGATTTTTTCTTGGGAGATAAACAAAATCAAACATTTTTTTAATATCCAAATTCATCAAGTACTTTGGTGGAATCGTATTAATTGTTCCATCAGATTCTTTTGTTGTAATTTTAACATTAGCAGCTGGAATAAAGAATTTTATTAAAGTGTAAAGTTTGTTATCTACAAAACTAGAATTACCGATAAATCCCTCTTTTGAATATGGGTCTATGTCTAATTTAATCTTCACTGAAGTTCCCCTGTCAATAATTCTATGCTTTTCACAAGAAGAAGGATTGCGCAGTATTGGGTTTGAATTTGTACCATCATAAAAGTCAAGAGTTTTCATATTATCAATTGATTCTCCGAATTTCCATGAAGTCACATTTATAATTTGACCAAGCATAAACACAGAGAAAAAGCCAATACCAAATTTACCAATAGATTCAAAACCTTTATTTTGAGCTCCTTCAAAATCCAACTTAAATTTATTGCTTTTCCAATAAGAACCACCAAAATCAAGTAGTTCGTTAGACAGCAAAGTTTGGCTCATTCCAATTCCATTATCAGTTATTATAAGAAAATAAACATCTTCATCTTTTTCTATTGATACTTGTATTTCACCAACACCATAATTTTCTTGCCCTGTATGAATGCGATACAAATTTATAGCATCAATACTATTTTGAATTAATTCTCTAAGTGCAATATTGATATTACCATATAGCTTAATGCCTCCTAACTCTGTTGCAATATGCACAGGATTCGTTACCTTAATATTAGTATCTATTGAAGTCCATCCATCAGTTCGGATATATTTCTTTCCTAAATCTAAAGTGTCATTTATAGATTTTACTCCTTTTGCGTTAAAACAATCCTGCTTTTTTATTTCGAAGAATTCATTTGCAGTCCTTAACTCCCTATCTAAAACTATTAATGCTTCATGGCAAAACCACCATGCTTTTTGCTCTTTTTCTGTAAATGGAGTATTTGTTGAGTATATTAATAAGCTATCATGAGATAACGTTGGAAAACCTAGTTTCTTTTGAAATGTCCAATGGTCTTTTGAAATACCTTCAATTTCAGAGATTAATTTATTTGATTTGGGAGTTCTTAAATTATCTAAATGTGCTGCATCCGCTGTTCTTAATATAAAAGATAGCTTTTGGCAGTCTATACTCCAATCAGTTGGGAAATTAGGTGGGCAATACCTTGCACCAAACTCTCTTTCAATGTAATTAATATTACATGTATGGCTTTTGGCAATTTTCCCTATTAATAAGCCTAACTCTTCTCTTAATGCAATATCATTAATTAAATACTCATCATTACTTAGCTTCTCAATGGCAACCCTTAGTGCATAGTCTCCATGTCTAAATCTAACAACATAAAATAGCGCGTCCTTTTGACTTTTATCTGAATTGCCATTTCGTTTAACGAAATCTAGATATAATGGGTCTTTCTGTATTTCGGTCATGTTATTCAATATTGAATAACACATTCCAGAATCGTGTATTAGAAATGCTATATGTAAAACAAAAGCTTCCAATGGATTGAGAAATTTTGACGAATCACCAATTATAATGCTTGCGTAATTCCACAACATTCTTGAGTGAACCAAAGAATGGTCGGTGAGCTGAGAAAAATCGGTTGTTATATTTTCAAGATATCCTCTAATTGAACGTTCAATTGAATTTATATTCTCCTTTAAATAGGATATTTTGTCACTATTCTTCCAAATAGATGTATCAAATGCTGATTGGAATAGTTTATTATTAGTTTCTAAGTCTATCATATATTAAATTTATTTGCACTCACTCATTTGCCTTGCCCCTAACGTATGCATAACAACCATATGCTTGTTATTTCTCGTATATCTTTCTAAAAGCTGATGTTATCACAGCCCTAAATTCATAGCAGTGAAATTAAGTAAAATATACATTAAACAATATTAAAGTAACATGTCAAATAACAAATTAGACATACTCTACATAAGAATGCGCTTAGTAAAAATAAGACAAAGAAAAAGCCCAGACTCTTTGTGAGAATGGGCTGTTTTGTGTGATGTTAAAGGTTAGTGTACAATGCGTTTTCTATGCATTGTACATAGTGTTATACACTTTCGATTTTTATTTGATAATTTTCATTAGAGATGATCGATTTCTTTAAATCAAAATCATGAGACATATTTTTTATTTCAGTCTTTAAATTTTCATCATTAAATCTTGCACCTAAAATTATACAATTTATTGCTGAAAATGGGAGTGGATATAAATGAATGTTTTGGAACGAAGTGATGTTATTAGACTTAAATTTATCCTTTATAACTCTTACTTCCTCTTCATAATACCAATCAATACTTTTGTTTAGAAAAACATCAACGTTACCATTAAAACCTGTAGACTTCAATGAGTAACCTCCTGCTGTTTTATGAAACATTAATTCACCAAAAGGATTACCTAAATTTGGTTTTAATTTATTGTAGTTCACATCACCAGAAGTATGGTTAATAATTATATCGTCTTCAAAAAAAATCTCATGATTCATGTTTAATTCAATCACTGCACCTTTATGGTTTTCGGCGTAATGGGACCACATCAGTAAGTTTTTTTCGTTTTTTGATAATGATAAGACGAGAAATCTATTATTAATTTCGTTTTTAATTTCCTTTTGTTTTTTGTTTATATTATCACTACTTCCTTTTAATACTAAAAATTTATCTGTTTCTGTAAGTCGTTTATCTTTATTTAATTCCTCTAAATTTATTTTTACATTATCACTAAAAACCTCACATTCATATGGATCATTCAATTCAGAGAATTGAGTAAATCGAATTTGTTTATTTTCAATAATTTTCCTTAAGATTTCAGCACTTACATATTTAAAAAGTTTCATAAAGTTTTCTAATTTTCTCTCTAAGGATTGTGTATAACGTATGTATAAGATCAATATTGATCTTATTTCTCTTCTATCTTTCTAAAAGCTGATGTTATCACAGTCCTAAATTCAGAGAAGTGAAATTAAGTAAAATATACATTAAACAATATTAAAATAACATGTCAAATAACAAATTAGACATACTCTACATAAGAATGCGCTTAGTAAAAATAAGGCAAAGAAAAAGCCCAGACTCTTTCTGAGGATGGGCTGTTTTGTGAGATGTTAACGCTCTATGTATGTTTCGTAGGCTCCAGTCCCTACACTTCGGGGATCGGGATCAAACAGCGTATCAGCGCCCATGAAATTTAGCTTTTGTTGTGCTTTCATACTTTAATCTAGAAGTTTGGATATTAACCATCCTGCAAGCACTGCACCTCCAATTGTCAAGGCACCCTTAATGATATTATCAGAATTATCATCTTTGATATATTTGTCGTATTGACCTTTTGTAATATGTCCATGTTGGAACATCAATTTCATATACTCTCGTTTTTCTTCTGACGTAGCTCTTTGGGAATTTATCAATTCTTTAAGTTCAAGTAATCGACTGTATTCTATATTATTCATAATACTTGCTCTTTGATTTTTACTAATTCAAGTAATTTTGGAATTAAATTGTCATTAGTCTTCCCAATTTGGTTAATAACCTGTTGTTGAACTTCGTCGCGACTTTCTAAGTCTTTAAGTTTTAGCTTTAGAGATGAGATCTCGTCTGTAAGTTTTTCTTGAGTTTCTTTGTTTTCTTTACGTATATCTGTAGAAAATTGACTGTGTTGATTATTTACTGCATCAATCTTATCTCTGAAATATTCCTTTAGCTTATGTCTAGTTCCAAAAAAGGATCCTGCCACAGAAACAGCAATTCCCATTAAATACACTACATCTTTTATTCCAAATTCCATTATTTATTGTTTGTCATTTTAGTATCTGTTTCCTTGTATGAAGCCCAACGTATGTATAACATCAATATTGATGTTATTTCTCTTCTATCTTTCTAAAAGCTGATGTTATCACAGCCCTAAATTCAGAGCAGTGAAATTAAGTAAAATATACACTAAACAATATTAAAATAACATGTCAAATAACAAATTAGACATACTCTACATAAGAATACGCTGATTGAAAATAAGGCAAAGAAAAAGCTAGCTTCATATTGCAATCATTACAAATGCCTAAGCCCTACCAATTTGGTGCAGCAGTCATTTTAAAGCGACAACACCCATTTCAGCTCTGCAGAGGCCATTCTAAGGTCTACAAAGCTGATTTTAACTGACACAATGCCCATTTCACCCATGCAGCATTCAATCTAAGGAGCAATATGTCCATTTTCACCTCCACAGAACGAATTCTACCGCTCGCAACATCCATTTCACGCCTACAGAATGAATTACAGCATCAACATAATCAATTTCACCACTCACACTATTCATTTTGACCTCCATTAGCCTATTTTACTATAAAACGAGAGCTAAACAACTAAAGCTATGAGCTCTAACTTAAATTCAGGTTCGTTTTAGATTTCATCATATCATTCTAAATGAGTAACTTAAGTTTCGAATCAATTAAACTTAAACTATTTTATAATCAAAATTTTCAAACAATGACTTTTATTAGATCAGAATCAAAATTTCTAGAACGTGTTCGTATCGCATTAACTAATGCTGAATCCCATCCTGAGATTAAAGCAGCTTTAGCTGAATATGGTGTTGATGATGCTAAGTTTACTGAAGGCTGGCAAGTATTTAATCTAGCCAAGGCCAGTTGGGAACTTAATAAGGCAGAAGAGTCGGAGACTCGCTTGCTATCGAACTCCTACCACACTGTTTATGGCGAATTGGAAATGAAATTTAAAAGACATCGTGATTTGACTCAAATTCTTTGCAAGAAAGATCCTGACACACTTATACAATTGGGTGTAAAGGGAGCTTTCCCATCTAAATACAATGAATTTTTCGATCAGGTCAAGCTTTTTTATACAAGCTTAAATACGAATGCAGCTATTCAAACTAAGCTTGCCATACTTAAACTGACGCCTGAAATAGCAGCAGCTTGTTTGGCAGATCTTGATTCACTACTTAAGCTGCGTGCCGATTTCGATCGTGAAATGGGTGAATCACAAGCAGCAACGGTATCTAAAAATGCAGTCCTAAACGATTTAAGCGAATGGATGGATGATTTTGACACACTGGCTAAAATTGCACTTTACGACACACCACAGCGCCTCGAAGTTTTGGGTGTATTGGTTAAAAGTTAAACTCTGAATTTTCTAAAATATAAAAGCCGACTCATAAGAGTCGGCTTTTTATATGCTTGCTAGCAAAGGCCTGTATTACATGTCGTTTTATAATAGCAAACTGATAGAATAAGGATATCCTTAAATTAGAACATCAAACCAAGAAAATATTTACCGAACAATATCAAAGTCACATGCAAAATAGTAAAGCTCTACAAAAGCATATACTTATTGAAAATAAGGCAAAGAAAAAGCCAAGTGTTGGGCTTGACTTATTTTAAGGCATGGCGATAAATTTTGAAGCTGTTTTTCTTTCAAAACCTCTTCACATGACACTTTTTCAGCTTTTGAATTTATCCTGTGTTATGCCCTATTGCTTACTTCTGTATTCATAGAATTACTTGACTTGCTTTATAATATTGGCTAATTTTAAGTAAATATTAGAGCTTATGAAAAAGACGTTATTAATTGGATTAGGATTAGTAGTGATCCTCTTGTTTGCCTTTCCATTTGGTCTGATTTCCGCATTGGCATTTTGGATATATTTGGGAGTGATGTATAGGAAAAGGAAGCGTGTTTTCCACGAAGAAATTGAACCAGGATTAGCTAAAAAGCTATTGAGAAGATTGAAAATATTAGTTATAGCAGCCGGAATATCGTTCACTATTGCTGTTGTAGGTATAATTATGCACAATGTGCAATCAGGCCTGTCAGAAACTGAAGAATCTCTCTATTTCTTCATTGGAATAGTCGCTTCGTACTTATTTATTTTGGCATCTGCAGGTGGTCTGCTTATATTTATCGAAGGAAGGCGAAAACCAATATAGTTCTTAACAAATGAAACTGCTGTAAATAAAACAGTAGAACTATTCAGAACAGAAGTTCTTTTGCATAGAGATTACCGCGTCATGCTTCCTTCCCGAAATTTCGGGACAGGCACACCTCCTCGTAATGACAGCTGTCTTAAAAATAAAAGCCACTCTCCTATGAGAATGGCTTTTTGAGGGGCTTTCCGTAAACGGAAAGCAAATTACATCTCTATCTGATAATGAAATAGGTTTGAATCCGGTAATTCAACAAGGTCCTTTTCTACTAAGAGCATGCTTGCTTCTGTGTAGATAATGTGATAATACCTAATAAAATATTCTTCGAAACTAATCTTATCTGCATATCCCAATTCGCGAAAGAGCTTCATGGAATTGTCTTTATGCTTCTCTAGAACTGCTAAGCATGTTATTTTTTACAAGTTATAAACTAAGCTTTTAATTTTTTTCAAAACCAAAACCATAAACCCCCATTACCGAGCCCATCGAAATAAATGCTTCTGGATCTACAATTTTCACCATTTTAAGAATCGTTTGAGATTCTTTTTTCTTTGCTAATAGCATTAAGATCTTTATATCTTTTTGCGAGAAACCATCTTTTGCTTGAAGTTCGGTCATACCATGATCATGATTCGAAATAAGTTCGTTTCTTATTTCATCAAACATCTTTGTGAAAATAAAAATCTGAACAGATTGCTTTCTCCCCTCAATCACCATATCAACACAATAAGCACTTACACTCATTGCTACATAACCATAAACAACTTGCTCTATAGAATTCGTAAGAAAATATGAAGACGATATAATGATTAAATCCAAGGTCAAAATAAGCTGACCAGGACTATAGTTTCGGTATTTATTAATCATCATGGCAATGATATCGGTACCTCCAGTACTACCTCCTTGTGAGAGAATAATACCCGCACTAGCACCCGCCATTATACCTCCAATTATTGCGCTCATAAATCTATCATTCACCAAAGGTTCAGTAATAATAGATTGCAATAGCCATAAAAAAAACGATAACACAAATGTGGCAAATAATGTTTTTATTCCAAAGCCAAAGCCCAGAACCCTCATAGCAGCAATAATTAATAGACCATTTATAATAAAAACGGAATACCCTACTTTAAAACCCGTCGCAAAATAAATAATGGTTCCTATTCCACTTACGCCTCCTCCAACAATTTCTGATGGAATTAGAAAACCAGTCCAACCTAGGGCATTTATAAAAAGTCCAAGCGCAATAATAAAATAGGATTTAAACTGCTTGGTGAAATTTAGAACATTTGTCATACTATAAATTTTATTACCATATCATCACCGACACTATCTAAGCAAAAGCCTAACATGTAGAACCCGCAGGCGACAGTTGCTGGTGAAAATATTTTTATTTCATTCATTGGGAACTATTGCAATCATGACATTTATGTATTTAATTCCATATATTGCATAATTCTCGTACAAACCTATGACAAATGGTGTGCAAGCACAATAATATTTGTCCATACTTTACATGAACCTAAATAGATTCGCTTACACTATGAAAAATGAACTAGATTCGAAAGATATTCAGATTTTAAGCCTATTGCTGAATAATGCACGGCTATCAAATAAAGAGATTGCTGCAAAAATTGAAATTGCACAGTCGAGCACACACGATAGGATTAAGAAATTAAGCCAGAAAGGTTATTTAAAGGGGGCATATGCCCAAATCGATCAAAAAAAACTGGGTCTTAATATTGAGGTCATGTTAGCAATTAAGCTAAACAAGCAACATCGTTCAATAATTGCAGATTTCATAGAGAAGGCATCTCAATTCCCTGGCGTTCTTCAATTATTTCATATGGCAGGCAACAGTGATTTTATTTTGCACGTAGCAGTAAAAGACTCTGATGAGTTAAGGGGCTTTATTCTCGATAGATTATCTACTTTAGATTATATACAAAGCACTCAAACTACTATGGTTTTGCACAATGAAAAGGTAAATAATATTCTATAGCGTTTTAATGAAGCACAGCGGCCTTGCTAAGTTTCGTGGGCTTTACGAATAGCTATCGGGATTAAAGTGTTGCCTTATTAAGCTCAAAAAGCCACTCTCCTAGGAGAATGGCTTTTTGAGGAGTACCCACCAATGCAACAAGCCAAGCGTGGAGCTTGGCTTGTTGGTATTTCTTAATTGAACTAAACTTTCAAACTGCACACCACCGCCCATGACAATTTAGCTTTTGCTACAGCCAGTTTTTATCCTTTAACCTAATAAATACCTCTGGAAAATGATGCAGTAGATGATTGAACTCCTTTCAACTCTCCATAATATTTCATTGCTTCTTTAAATTTCTCAAGATCCCAATTACCTATTTCATGTTGTTCTATTATTCTTTTATAAGTCAACCCTTGCTTAGTTTCGATAACAAGTTTATAATTTCGACCAGGTTTTGTGATAGGGAAAAACAATTCCCATATTTTAATTCTTGTTTCAGAGGTTTTTGATTTAATTATTTCTAATGGTTTGTCAAACTCATAAACATGAAACTCACATTCGTCTTTACCTAGTTTAATTTCTCCAATATATCTTTTGTTTTTTCTTAAAACAGATAGAGAAAAGAGAAGAGTTATAATTCCCCAAACTCCTAATGATATGTATGTTTCAAATCTCCCTAAGTCATAAAGAAATACAAATGCTATCCATCCCGCGGATATTAAAACAAGCTTAATCATCCCGTTAAATATACGAGTTGAATATTTCAAATAATTCGGCTTTATTAACATGTTCGGTTATTTTTTTAAATTGGCTATAACGGTTAGTATAAGAGTAGTTGCGGATTTTCGTGCGAGGAATTTCTAGTGGAAATCCAGACGCAGTAAATTTGCAACAACCTTTAGTGGAGCCCAAAATTTAGCAATTAGTTTTATACATTGTTAGCTGTTGAAGTTGTTAAACTTTAAAATGACTTTATAAACTCTTCATAAACCCAATATTATCGATTACTATAACCCCACTTTTATTATTATCAAAAATAAATCTAATTTCTTCAATATTGGAAAGCGTAAAGTTTGGATTATTTTTTTGAAACTGTTCTATTGGAAAATAGAATGTCTGAAATACCTTTTCTGATTGTTTGTCATCCAAGATGAAATCTGCTTTCATAATCATCACTTCAATAACTCTCTGTAATGGAGAAAACTGGCTCAATGGAAATGAGACGGTTTGTCCAGAAGCGTTTCTCAATTGGATAGTGAAATCTATGGGCTTTTTGGGCTCATCGTTCTCTTCTTTATCATTATCATCATCTTTTTTTTCTTTAATATTCTTGATGGCATTGTTTTTTACCCATTTCCCTTTTGATTTAGGCTTAGCAGATTCTTTAGATTCTGCCATTGAGAAAACCAAAACTGATGAAGAATCAATAGCGGTAGGAGTAAGTCTGATAGTGTAGCTAGCTATCAGTGAGTCAGGAACAGATTCAATCGATTTATTTTCGTTCTCAAGATCATAATTCCAACCCACAAAAAGGGCTCTACTTCCCTTTTTCTGCCATTTGAGTTTTATCTCTTGCTCACGCCAAACAGATAAGTTTTTGGTGTTAACTATTCCATCATAGTGTGTTGTTGTAGACACATCAAAGTCTTCATCAAAATTAGCGATTGGATTAAAATTTGAATCCTCGAACTGGTTCAAGTAGATAGTTTTAGGAAGCCAGTCTTTACCTTTTCTTGCATCCATAAATAGAGGTAGGTATTCACTTTTATTTTTCAATGTAATGTCTAGGAATGAACTTATGTAGACTTCTGCAATTTTCATTTGATCTTCAGCAGAAATCAGCTGTTTAAGATTTAGTAGACCCAAAATGCCTCTATCTTTGTTGCCCCAGCTTGTGTTAAATTGGCCGTGGTTGGCCCCATAAACATAAACACCCGATTTGAAATGATAAAGGCTGTCTTTAAATTTTACCCTTTCATATTGTTGAGAACCCATAAAAGAGCTAACATCGGCATCTTGTGCTCCTTGAATTACAAAATAATTGACATCTTTAATTTCTGTTCTACTTCCTCCCGGTTCATATTGTCCATCACATGGAGCTATAGCCACAATCGACTTGATATTGTAGTTGTAATCAAATTTTATTGAAGCATCATCTGGATAAAACGGCAATTTATTGAACATTGCAGCATGAGCAACTGCTTCGCCTCCTCTTGAGTGTCCGATAAGTGCTAGGTTGGCTGTGTCAATCTTTTTGTAAAAAAGGTTATCCTCTGTCTTGTTCCACTCATGCCATACCTTTAAATGTTCAAGTAACAACCATCCTCGTGCATCATTTTCATTATCTAATCCGTCAAAAAAATTTGACCAAGACCCATTAATAAAATTCTCATCTACAGATGCTAGGATGATTCCTCTGGAAGCAAGTAGTTCACCAAGATATTCATACCCGGGATCAGAATAATCCTGCATGCTGTGATTTCCATGGACAATCATTGCCAAAGGAAAAGGTCCTTCCCCTTCAGGATACCAAACACGAGCATTTATTGGTAGAGATTTGGAATCAAATCCCCAGTATTTTTCTCGCCACCAACCTCCAAAGCCATCCCAATTATCTATAAGCGCAAGGCCGTTAACTGAATCAGTTTTAATATCGACTTCTGCCCCGTATTCTGGTCGGTGTAAATCCTTTCCACTGCCATACGTTATAACTTTTACAGAGTAGGAGCCTTTTTCTGCTGGAGAAATAGCTCTTATTTGTTCGATGTTTGATTCTGATGATAATGCCGCATTTGTGATCGGATCCACGTCAAAACCCACCTGACTATATAGAATCCCAACGGCAATGAACCCACCAAATCCAATGATTACTCCCAAAACTGTAATTGCCTTTTTTGATCTTGATAAATTTTGAAATCCGGTTTTTTTCAAAACCAGTACGGCAGCTCCACATAGTGAGGCCAGAATAAGAATTACTGCAGTTATCATCAAATCAAAGCTCATAATAATCAGCAATGGCAATACTATTAAAATCGCCAAATTATTTAAAAGTTTGAGTATCCATCTAATCACTAAGCCGAACAAAATAGCGGCCAAAACGAAGACCAAGGCAAATAAGAATACCCATTCATCATTGAGGTTTATATAATCATTAATAGAGTATACTAACCAAAAAATTGCTGTTATAGTCAACAGACCTAATGATGCTCCTCTAAATGCATTCTTTCCAGGCGTAATAGCTCTGATTTTGTTCTTTATCCATTGGATAATTTGGTTGTATTTTTTCTTCATAAGCGAGTTTGACAGCTAACGTATGTATAACATCAATATTGATGTTATTTCTCTTATATCTTTCTAAAAAGTGTTGTTATCACTCCATATAGGTGGGATAACATCAGCTCTTCTATAAACCAACTTCCCTAATAGTTGCTGATTTATTTTCCGACTACTAAAAGTAATCACAATTCACCCATATAGACCTGATAAACACAAGTCTTATATTCCAAGCCTACCAAATTTATGAAAATTAGAAAGCAAACAATAAATTAAGTTGAGGTAAAGTATGTAGCAAACATAAAATAGAATAGGTCTACATAATTATGAATACTATCTTGGGATTATATGGTGGTAGTTAGAGAGAAAGCACCACCCCGTCAAGCAGAGCTTGCCACCCCTCCTCATCAAGGAGGGGAAACTGTTAGTAAATAAAGACCTGCAATAATATAATAAGTTTCTATTTCTTATCCTTTTAAGGAAAAGCATCCGTCCCTACAGCTGTCAGAATTCTGAGGGAGAGGCAGTTCTAAAACTAGGAGGGAAAATAGTTAGCTGGTTGAAAGCTTGGTTACATTTCGCATTTCGACTCCGGACTATGCAAGGTTCAATACAAGGTTCCGCTCGATGCGAAGGCTCAGGAAACAGGAGGAATACATATTCCTCTAGCTATAGGGAAAAGTCGAGTTGGTTTCTTTTAAACAGTCAAGAATATTGATCTTATTCATTTGGGACTTCGTTTTCATTCTTAAATTCAAGCGAATCAATCATCTCTGAGGCTAATTCTATGGCCTTAGAAGCAAAAGCTTCACTTCGCTTATCCAAATTTAAACTTAGCTGGTTCGGATGCTTAATCCTGATATTTTCAGCTTCACGAATTATTTCTGGCTGTGTTTCTATTTCCATTGCCTCAAACTGATTCCGAAGATCTATCCAGTCTTTCATTTGATTAGGATATTCTGACTTGCTTAGGTCTCCGAGCTTTTTGAAAATCCAAAATGCGGAATGCTTATTAAAATTTATTGGAGCCAAGTCGAGGCCTGTTGGTATTGTTTTACTGCCAAAATAAATAGGCGTATAAATCGCTGTGAAAGGTGAACTTAATCCTGTCCAGAGCACACAGCCATAGTCTGTAGGTTTCCCTGGTGAAAGCGCAATCACATCGGTATGCACGCAATTCCATACCGCAATCGATCTTTCAGGATTATCCAGATTATCATGTTTAAAAATATCAAAGGAGGTATCTGCATAATAATCCCGAAGGATGGTAAAGCATTTTTTTAAACCCACTTTTTCTTCCGGTTTGATATATAGGGGAAAGATTTCTTGTTCGGAAGAGACTTGCATCGAAGGATTCAGGATATCGATAGCTCTCCAGAGTCTTCTCGTATTGTAATTATTGTTGCCTAATTTTTCTTTAAAGCCATTACCAAAGAAATCTCTAAAGTTAAAAACTCGTTTAGATTTACCCCCTAATTCATAAGCCTTGCAAAGAGCTATCAATTTGGGAGAACAGATAAAGTTGCTTGTGTCTTTGTGATTTATTTCTCCAATCCGATAACTGTTAGCTGCTACCAGGTAGGCGTCGTCGGGTATGCGAACCGCTGCCCAGGCATGTCCTCCACCAGCTTCCATATACCAGACTTCACTTGTGTCGGCAATCCCTACACCACTTGGGTAACTTATGCCATATTTATTATAAAGCTCACCTATGATTTTCACACATTCGCGAGCGGTTTTGGCATGCTGTAAAGCAAAATACCTAAGGCCGCCACCTAAACCAGATGGGACAAGAGGATCAAGTTTTTCTGCTTGACGATTTCTATCACGTTTTAATGCTAAACCTCCAGCAATAGCAACACCATGCTTATTAATAGCCACAGCATCGCCTTCGGCAAAACCAATATTCGTTTGGAGCACCAGCATTTCGTAGTTCTGCTTAAAGGATACTGAACTGTCTGACAGGATATTTATCTTTTCATCAGCAGGAACTCTTCTGAGCATGGATGCTTCGATACCAGACAAATCATTATTATGAGCCAGCAAGACTTGTCCATTTGTAGAAGCATCTTTTCCAAGCATCAGAAGAAAGCATTCTTGCTGTTGAGAAAAAATTTCAGCAGGAAGTAGTAAAATAAAGATTAGTAATAGCCTAATCTGATTATAACACATTCTGAACATACATGCCTCCTATTTTAACAATGAAGTTAAGGAAAATCTACATGACTCTCAAAAGAGAAACCGTTAATCCAGATAATATTAATCCGAATATTCTCCTGATTCCAAGGCTACCCACAAACATAATTTACAGCTAAATAAGAATTGTCTACAATCCTACGTCAGAATTACAACTCATGACATAAAAGTCATATTTTTTGCAACCCAGTTGATATGTCCTGAGTAATCTAATTCCCTAAATTTACAATACCATATTTTAAACACATCGTTATGAAGAATTTAGTTCAAATGACATTAGTTCTATGTCTGCTAATTATGGTATTCTCATCACGAAAGAAAAATGTTCTTGATGAGGCAATGCATATTGGTCAAAACAATGAATCTTTTGATACAAGATTAGAAAGTGTTGGAGCCACAGGTTTTAATATTTATGGCTATAACTGGAATGCCCATGAATTCAATGGATATTTACTTAATGCATGGGTCGGAGATAATCTGGTCCCCCATGAAGATTATTATCACTGGAAGCCATGCTCAGATGATACTAAGGATAATTTAGAATTATATTCTGATGAGGATCGATTTTTCTGGAATTTCCGAAACTGGACTGCACACCATTTCAATGGATATTTACTTAATACATGGCTCGGAGACAATATTGCACCTCTTGTCGATTATTATCACTGGGATCCATACACAGGGGATGCTGAGGATTATTTAAATAAATATCCTGCTGAGAGATTCTTTTTCTGGGATTTTAGAGATATGATTTTAGAAATGCATTGGAGTGAGTCCTTAATTTCCAGCGAAGGAGTCTATCGGGATCCCTGGTTAGGATCGGATGCATGGATTACATTTCATTATAAAATGGGAGAAGGAAAAGATAAATGGTCACAATTTCTAAAAATGATCGCTGTAAAAGAATCAGATATCCTTATAAAAGATGAGGATGGATATGGACTTTATTGGGTGAATGAAAATGAAGAATTCATTGGTTATTATTATATGTGGCCGGATTTAGCATTAATACAAGTTGAAAACACAGGAGATTTACCGGATGGTATGTGTCCGGCTTACAAGGGCCCTATGAGCCCCGGATTAGAAAAATACAAGGCACAAAACCTAAATGTAACTCAAGTTGATTCGGTTTTTAAATCAATCGAAATTAATCAGTGGTCCACTGCAAAAAATACAAAAACAGACGACAAATCACTTTAAGCGCACAAAAGCACCTCTAGTAAAGCCAGCTTTAAATTCATTATAACTTAAGAGATAGGAGACCTATAGTTCAAAAAAAGCGAAACCTATGTGGCTTCGCTTTTGTCATTCTTTTATGAATCGTTTTTTTAATTCATGATATATCTTTCTACGACTTCAGCTACACCATGATCATTATTCGAGGCGACAATAACATCAGCACGGTCGCGAAGTTCTGGTGTCACGTTATCTACCCAAACGCCCAAACCAGCATATTCCACCATTGTTAAGTCGTTTCCTGCATTACCGACTGCAATAATCTCTTCTTGACGTATATCTAATTTTTCCGCCAAACGAGCTATACTTGCCGCCTTGTCAATTCCCTGTGGCATGACCTCCAGAAAAAAGGGTTTTGAAAGGGAAATGCTCTTATTAGGCTTCTCTTTCTTTAATTTGGTTTCAACTGTTTTTAGATATTCAGGTTCCTGTAAAAGGAGACATTTCACAGCTGATTCTGTTACAGCTGACTTGAAACAGTCCACTTTATTAAACTTCATCTGAGTCAACTCAACCTCTATGTCGATATATTTTGAGCAAGATTCGCTGATGATGCTGTCCGAAGTATAAGTAATGATATCCACATTATTCGCCATACTAAAATCGTGCAAACTATGAATTTGCTCTTTCGTAAGGCTCTGCTCAAAAATAGTTGCCTGCTTGGTCAGATCAGTGATAACAGCTCCATTGTATGAGATAATATACGATCCGTACTTTTTCAAATCAAGCTGCTCTGCATATTGAAGCATTGCAGGAGTTGGACGCCCCGATGCTAAAACAACATATACACCTTGCTCTTGTGCCTTCATCAGCATCTCTTTGTTTCTATCTGATATGCTGTGATCATCACGCAAAAGCGTATCATCAAGATCAAGCACTAGCATTTTATAGTTCATCTATATCTAATTAATTTTTAATGGTCACATAGGCCGATCCCTTTAAGATGCATAAGTCTGTGTGAAAAAGCCTTGGGCAAAGCTTGCGGGCCTCAATTTTCAGCCTGCGAAAGTATAACAATTATTGGCTTCTCCCAAAAACATAGATAGATATGAGAGGTTTTATAGCTCTTGCTTAAAAACAAAGCTCAAGCAATTGGGGAGATTTCTTTTACTATAAGCCTAAGGATCCTTAATTTCGGAATCCTAAACAAGACCCTATGTAAGGCTGAACCCTGAATTTTCTAGTCCCTACGCCTATCTCTGGAATATTGTTATAATGGGAATTATGGCTAACTCCATGTATTTGGTCTTATAATTTAAACCATAAAAAATCCCAAATCTTTTTAGATTTGGGATATGTTTTTCAGCTCCATTTTACTAAACTGCTACAATATCATTTCTCATACTAAAGAGAACGAAGAGTACCTCCTCTTTTTCTCGTTGGCCTATATTATTTTGATCTAAGGCTTTCATAACATCAGAAATCACTTCAACGAACTCCGTATCGCTGGAATTCATTCCTTTATGAGCAGCAAGCATATCTTTTCCCTCGTAAACCGAAGGACCGCCTGTACCAGCAATAAAAAATGTAGCAGCTCCATTTTTTAATTGATCAATGCTCATCTTCGAATTCTTAAATCGGGTTGCAATACTTTTATTCACAAAGTGAAAATCAATTGCATCATTTGCAATCCTAGTAATCCCTTCTGTTGCTCCTAATCTCTCGTACAACGACTCGCTCATCTCTCTCCTCCATTTAGTGAATAAACAGCAAGTTAAAGAATTAGATAAGCAATGTCAATATTCAGAACAATTTCAATACCCTTAATAGCTTTCAATACCTCTTTAAGTGCCCAAGAATTAACGTGCCAATCGGATATGAGAGCTATCTTTTTTTTCTAACATAGGTTTATTTTTTTTCAAGCTTGCAAAAACGAATTATTTTGAGAATCCCTTCTATGATTTCTTTAGGATAATCATAAACAAAATGATTCTCATACCGTAAGATAAAATACCCTTCATCTCGTAACTCTTTGTCTCGCTTAGCATCCAATTCTTCTGATAAATAATTATCATGAGAAGAACCATCTAGTTCAAGAATGAGCTTAATCTCTGGACAATAAAAGTCAACTATATAATTACCTATTGAGCTTTGTCTTCGAAACTTTAAGCCTTCAACTTGCCTATTCTTAAGCATTTTCCATAAAGTAGCCTCCGATGCTGTTGATCTATTTCTCAGCCTCTTCCTAAAAGCCTTCAATATGGGTTTATTTATATATCTTTTCATACTAATCCAATTTAAATACCACCCCGTCAAGCAAGCTTGACACCCCTCCTCTGCGAGAGGGGAATTCTCAAGTCTGATATGACTCAATCGTTGCACTATCAACAACTTTCTCCTCCCTTTCTAAGGAGGAGTACCTGAACTTGTTCAGGGGAGGTGGTTTAATTAGTTTTCAATCTCTCAATCAACTCCAGCCTATTATTAAGAACAAAGTCGAATTTCAGATTATCTTTAGTGATATGTTTCCAATTATTTTTTTTCATCTGTCATTTTAGAGTTTAAACTTTTATTCCTTTCCAGCTAATACTTGTACTTATTGATAAGCTTTTAACTTATTATTTTCAACTCATCCAGCCTATCAATAATAAGCATATGCAAGTCGATTAAACCCATGATAAAGTCTTTATCACCCGCTTTTCTTTGAATAACAGACAGGCATTCAGCTTTTTGTGATTCCGGATCGGTTTTATAGGCAACAGAATAAATATTGTTCTCTAACAATGCCTCTTGAATCTCTTTCGTTAATAATCTTTTGAGTAGATCTGGCTGAGAGCTTTTAATCAGGTACCGTTTGTCAAACTCGTAGTTATCGACTTCTATTTCGGGTTCTCCAAATTTCTTAAGAATCCTTTCAATAAAATCCTCCCAGCTAAGAAGTAAGTCAAAATCAAGCCTTGATCTAAAATCCATTTGAAATTTCATGGGTCTGGTATCTGAAACAGAAATATGAATGGTCCATTTTTTATAAGGGATCGTAATTTGATGAATCTCAAGCTCACAACCCGAATTGAATTTGATCTTAAACTCCCCATTATAGAATTTAGCAACTTCTTTCCACATATCTCGTTTTGGGAAATTATCTGTATAACCATAGGATGGTGACTGTAAGATCTCTTTAATCAAACTCTCGTCGTCTTTTTCTTCTTTCATATCTATACCTTTTCTCTCTATAAAAATAAAGTTCCAATTTATTCAAGCTTATATCGATCTCCTAAATCATTAAGTTTAAAGATTCCCTCTTTACTAATTAACAAGCCCTTTCCTCTAATTGAATCCGTATCGGCATGAGGAAAATGAACGTCAATATTATACAACATCCGATTATGCTGAGCCTTTATATCTCTTTTAGTTGAATGTCCAATAATTAAGCTTTTAACTTGATAGTGATTAACAAGCTCAGTCATCTCATTCAAAATATTATCAGAAACCTTCCTTGTATTTTCTCTATACCAAAGTGGTCCCTCATAGGTCGAATATATTATTTTAGCTAAAGAGTCAGTTTGAATAATTGTATCGGGTTGAGCGTAATATTTTCGTGCAATCTGATTGATACGATCTAGTGTGAGATTTGTTGATATCAGTTTTGGACTGACACCACCATGTACAAATAGATTGTCGTTTATTATTTCCATCACATTCTTACTTCTCAACCATCGTCCAAGTTCACTATTTTCACCAATAAGATCATTTGAATAATCCAAGTCAAGAGATTTGGCTAATCGTGTATATTTAGAGCGAACATTTGCTATTGAACCTTTTAAGTTCATCGTCTCATGGTTTCCCATGATAAAGTGAACGCTACCGCCGAATTCTTGAGCCTGTTGTTCCAGTTTATAGATCAACCACAAGCATTGAGTCACATTCAAACCTCTATCAACAAAATCGCCGATTAAAACCAAGTTATTATGCCCAAAAGTCCAATTGCAATTCTGATCAATCACCTTAGCTGCTCGTAGAAGTTTATAAAAGGCATAGAAGTTTCCTTCAATATCAGAAACGGAAAAGACATCTCCCTCCAATTCGTACTTCGATTGTGGGATTTCAATAGTATCCATTAATTTGACTTCAAATTGCACCTGAGAAGGTAAATCATAACTGAATGAAGCAACTTGAAGGCTATCTGTGAATTCATTATTAGCTAGCTTATTATCTTGCACTTCAAATTCTCCAGAATTCTCTACAACCTGAATTAGTCTCACCGAATCCTTTTCAAAAATGCAATAAGGGCCATCAGTTGAGATATACGTTCTATGCTCAAAAGGAGTTGCATTTTTAAACTCTTCAAATTCGCTGAGATAAAATCTAAACCACAGCGCAAATATGCCAATGATTACTAGAATCGTTATACCTAAATATTTCAAAAAGTTTAATAATCGCATTGTATTTTATGGGTTTGTGTCTAATTATTAAAATGGGTATCCATCTTCAACATGAAGATAATACGCTCCTAATTATCCTCTATCTTTATCTACTTTCCTCTCTCCTTCTCCAACCAATCGTATAAGGTACGAGCTAAGGCCATTCTCTTATCCGAAAAGGAATGATCGCAAGCGTTCAGAACTATTATATCTTCTTCATTTATCTCATCGCAAAAACTCTTAAAAGCCCGCATGTTTTTCTTCTTACTAAAAATATGAAGGATATGATTGGAATAGTTCTTCAATGGTGCTTTTAAGTCCATTCCACTGTTCGTGATGATGCCATCAACAAAAGCTTTTCCCGACTCAATTTGAATACAAGGTCTTTGCTCCAGGTTTTGGATATAGGTCGACAATTCCTGCTCTGATTTCTGCTTAAGACTGTGATGACCATTCCAGGGATCAATGGAGATGATTCCCTTAACTTGGGAGAACTCTTGTCCAGCAAGAAGAGCGATATCTGCTCCCATACTAAAACCACATAAGTAGATCGCCTGACTGTCAACTCTCACATGCTTGCTATTTTTTGTCAGATAAGCAACAATGGCCTTTACATCTTGAATCGATTGCTTATAAGAAAACACACCTTTATTACCCCAAGTACCCGAATAGGAACAGAAAACCGTATTATAACCGGCTCGTCGTAAGATTTGTCCTGTTTCTTCATTCTTCTCAAAACCTGGATTACCATGCAGAAAGATGACCGTTGGTTTTGCATCTTTTCCCCTTGCCAGCAGAATCCTTCCAGCCAATGAATGATCACCCGAAGGTATCATTAAGGGTAAACTCATCGGACGTTCATTACGTTTGACAGCTATGGGATCTTCATTAAACAAAGCATATTTATCTCCAACAGAAACAAGTGTTTTAGTTTCTTCCTGGCAGCCCACAAACATGAAACTACTCATCAGTAATGCAATCGAAAATATCTTTTTCATCATGAACTCTTTTATTTAAAATAGCATCAAAAAATTAAATTATTAATCTATATAACTCCCTATTCCCATACTTTAAAATATTTCAAAACCTGTTCAATTTGATCCTCTGGATTTAAATAAAAATCTGGTGCAATACCATGCTTTTCAATAGCGTTCTTAGGTAAACCTTTAAATTTGGTAGTCGGTGCTTGAATATAAATTGAATCTTTTAATACCTCAAAAGCTCTACAATTACTGTAATCAATAGTTCCAGCTGTATTATCACCAAACACTTTGACTATTCCCCGATTTCAACTAAGTAATACTCATTAATTAATTTGACCCAGCAGATGAAGCTACCGTTGATGCAATAACAGCTCCCATTATTGCTGCCTGAACTTGCTTAATCGTTTTATCCAGAACATCAGCTATAGGACTATCTATCAATAAGTCTTTCAGTTCCTTTCTAAGCACCCTTAATTCAGATTTATCCGAAGCGAGTATTTTATGCATTTTGCAAGCCTCAATCAAACTTAAAATAACCACATTCTCTTTATTGAGTTTTCGATGAGTAAAAACATCTCTTCTTAATTCTTCAATCAAACTATCTCGCTTTACATTATCTTGCAAGTAAGTTTTCTTATAAGGTATCAGGCCCAAAAACCTCTTTTCTTCTATCCTTACTATTCTTTTATCAGATAAATCATTCAACACAGTCCATTTGTACTTTCTAGATTTTCGAGCCAACTTCGACATCCAATACCTAATCTTTCTAGGCTTTTCAGATTGACTAATTTGCAAGGCTATTTCTGATCGTATCAGATCATTAAATTCGATAGAGCCTTTCAAAACCAATCTATCATCTTCAACCTTAATTCTATCTTCCAAAGACATATCCAATAAGATTGCACCAATTAACCCATAATTGATATGTATATCCGAAATCATGAATTTCCCCTTTTGAGGGTGATGTGCTAGCACGAAAAATTTTTCTACTGAACTAAGATTCATATATGTCTCTTTTTTATCTTCAATTAATACCCCTTGATATTTAGTTTCGTTGCGACAACTATTCTACCTGATCCTTAATCCAAGTAGATATATCATTCAAAACCTCTTCTGAGATGGTTTCTTCAATGGATTCAACTTCGTCGATATAACCTGTTTCGCAATGCTGAAAGAAATGATTTAGATCTGGATAAGTTTTAATTTTGTAATTGGTCTTTCCACACGTGTTGAAGATTCGTTTAAAGCCAGATGTATTTAAATCCGCTAAAACCTGAGTATCCTTTTCACCATTCAGAACTAAAAAGGGTGCTTTCACTTTCGGAAGAAATTCGCTAGGCTGGTACCTTATAAAATATCTGAACCAGGGAATCATCATCTTCTTATACCGAGCTAAGACAGGTTTGGTGTCAAGGCTTTGAAAACCATCAACGGTCTTCAAACCAAAATATTCTTTAACGGGCGCGTCCTGACCTTCAAGCCAGGGACCAATTAGTGCCTGACTGATACTAACCTCAGCTAATCGATCATTTTCTTGATGGATGATAATGTTCATGGCTCTCTTATCGAAAGAGACAATCGTATCTACGGCTTTTGTAGGCAATGTTCGGACTAAGGCTTTCTTTATTTGTGAGCTCATTAGTCTATTTCCCGATACACCTACACCAGCCAATGAAACGATAAAAGCAAGATCATCTCGTTTAGAACCAATAATTGAAGCAATCAGACCACCTTCGCTGTGTCCAATCAAACCAATTTGTTGCGGATTGATATCTGCTCTGCTTTGCAGGTATTTTATACCCGCCACAACATCCAAGGCAAAATCATAAGATGTCGCCGTCTTCAATGATTCCAAACCTGTGGTAGCTCCTACACCTCTATCATCTACTCGTAAGACTGCGATACCTTGTCGAGTCAGATAATCAGCAATCACTAAAAAGGGTTGATGTCCCATGATGCTTTCATCTCGATCTTGCTGTCCACTGCCTGTAATTAGAATAGCTACAGGATGATTACCGCCAGTTTTAGGAAGACTTAGTGTGCCTCCAATGTGAATGCTCTTATCGTGATTAAAATAGGAGACTTCCTCTTGCTTATATGGCAAAGGTAGCTTGGGGGTTTGAGGTCTTTTGTGTTCAACTTTTCGTCTTAGGGTCAAAGGAAAGCTTTTACCCGATTGGAGCCAATGCCCTACGATAAGTGTATCGGCTTGCTTCACCCCAACAAATTGAGCTTGCAACATACCCGAATAGGCAACACGAATACTATCGCCAGAAATCTCACATTCTGATGATAGATAATCCACGACTCCCTGAACAGGGACATCAAGTAAACAAACATCCTGATTGAATTTTAAAACCAACTTCAGTTCGAAGCCTTGAACCAATAAAGCACCTTCCCATTTTGTGCCTTCTAGCTTATTTGCTGCCTCACTTGCATTCGAAAGACATAAGATTAATGTGAATAAGAGAATGAATTGTTTCATGTGTCAATAATTTGATTTTCATTTATCACATGGAAGTTGCCAAGACAGCCATCCCCTTTTTGTTTGGAATCCTTGCTAATGGCTCGTTTCATGTTTTATTTTATTATCTGTCAAAACAGAACTGACTGAATTATTTATTTTGAACTAGCAACTCCTAGTTCTGCCTTATTAAAAGAGATCGAGAAATGTTACACTTAAAGTCATCAAATTTATAAATGCATGAACAAATGAAGTCATCCAGAAGCTTGATTCTCTACGTTTCTGAAAGATTACGAATGTTAAAGCAAGAAATATACCTGCAGGTATAACTATTAAAGCGTATGTAATACTGAAACTTATATGCATCAATGAAAATATAATAACTGAAACTATAATCCCAATCAAGTTGGCATGCTTTTTTAATAACTTCTGAAATAAAAGAATGGGGATATATTGAGCTAGCAGTGTTTCAATAATAGGTGCAAATACAATAGCGACAAAAATGTATTCAACAGTGCCTAATGAATCCGGATCTATTCCACCTATATCATATATCCTAAATAGATAAAATATGGGTATATATATGAATTTTAATATAAACACCATAAATCCCGTAAGGAGAACAAATAAGAACGGATTCAAATTCGTCCAACTGATATACACTCTTTTAAATCTATACATATTCAAGAACATTATAATGATTCAGTAGGTTTACTTGAGGCACCTCATTATTAATCTAAAGATTTCAATAATTCAATGAGATGATGTCCATCTCCCATTTGCATATTGCCTTTTTCATTTTCTTCATAAGGTATACCTCCCTCAATGAATTTTAAAATACCATTACTATCTAAAAACAAATTCATTGGATAGGATTGAATACCTAACTCATCTATAAAGGCTCGGGCATTAACAAGATGCTTAAATTTAAAAGCATGTTGCTTTAGAAATAGATCGACATCTTTTTTCGTCTCATATGTAATAGATATAAAATTATAATCAGCCTTATACGTCTCAGCCATTAGATTCAAAGCAGGCATTTCAGCAATACAGGGAGCACAAGCTTTAAACCAAAAATTAATCAAAGTCGGTTTTCCTTTAAGACTTTCTGAATTAATCATTTTTCCGTTTAACGAACTTAAATTGAATTTTAAAAACGCCTTCCCTTTAAGAGCTGCGAGAGGGCTTTTTAAGAATTTATCTTTTGCTTTTTTATCTGCTATATCAAAACTAATTTTATGGATGATTGAATCACCCCTTCTCTCCGTTTCCTTAATCTTAATATTTACAAACATCTCTTTATTCAAGACCTTAGAATATTTTGTTTTCAGGCCATCACACATTTTATCAAGTTCAGCTTGCAACAACCTATTCTTACCATCCGTTGAATAATATTCCGTCTGAGCATAAACACCTGTTGTTACTGTTAACAATAGAATAATAATTAAATATTTCATGTTTTTTGTTTTTAAAAATATCCCAATTTGATTAATCAGGCTCATTATTACAACTAATGCTTTACATCTATCCAAATTTATGAAAATTAGAAAGCAAACAATATATTCACACATATTAAAATAGAAAGCAGATGTTAAATAGAATTCATCTATATAATTATGAATCAAAAAAGGTTAATTCTAAATAGGTAAAGCTTTAGGTGTCACGAAAAAAACAGAACTTTTGTTCGATCACAATGGGTTGTTGATGTACAAAACAAAAGCGAAGCCTGTGGGGCTTCGCTTAAGCGATATTTTTATTGATTTGAAATACCTCCTATTTATTTAAAGCCAAATCAAGTTTGCCTTTATCGAATTGGTATATTTTAACCATTTGGGCTTCCTCATAATTTTCCTTTAGGAAATTCTTTAGGTTTATGAATTCTGTAGCTTCGGAAACAGCATCTTTCGTATAATAACGCCCCTTACTGTAATAGACAGCATGAATCAACTTATCAGATTGGTTTGAAAAAGTAAGCAAAGCATTATCAGGTATTTTTGTCTTAAAATTCTGTTTAGAAAGCGTGTTAAAAGCCTTTACTTCTATAAAATAGTGATTCAGAATCTGACCTATGGTTTCTAAACCAATAAGCGTTCGTTTGTTGAACACTTCTTGCTTAGCCAGGCCATTATGAGCAAAAGAAAAACAATTCTGCCCTCTGATCTTCAAATCTTTAATATATTCTTTACGCTCAGTCAGACTAAACGAGCGTTTTTTATTTTCATCCCCCTTATTCGTGCTCTTAAAATTATACTTAAGATGTTCATTCTGAACCACAATCTTTAAGGTGTCATTCAACCATAAGGTGTGAACCACCGTATTATTTTCATTTACCTCAAGTGTATCGATCACACGTCCTACAATTCTTTCTTCGAGTATCGATTCATACTGGCAATAGCCCCCATACGACAGGGCTAATAAGGAAGAAAACATTATAAGCTTATAAAGTCGTCTCATACTAGTCGTTTTTATGTATTTAGCTTAGCTTCTCTTTGGGCATGCTATGCAAAATCAATGATTCCCTAAAGGGGGAAATTCATTAGTATTTTCTTTATTTTATCTTACGGAAGATAAACAAAATATTAGAGACAAACATAAAAAGATATACAGAACGGGCTCCCATTCATGTATAGATAGACTGAATCTCTATTAATTTCAATTTAGCGCATATTAACTTTGGTTTGCAAATGTCAATCCAATTTTAGCCTTTACCTGATCGATTATTGTTATTAGATCTAAGCTGAGCGCATGTGGTAATTTGGGGCTTTCAATCAACTTGTTTCTCAAACAACGGTTGACTTCTTCAATTTCGTAGATATAGCCATGCCCATGATACTTCAAGTCGAATTCCTCTGTCAACTCATCGTCATGATACAAAGATATTTTCTCGCTATGATGAAACCTGCTATGTAGCTTTATATAGCCCTTATTCCCATAAATATGAGCGGTAGTCGGTGTATCAGCCTCTACAGACGACTCCAAAATGGCTTTTGTGCCATTCTCATAACCAAAAAGCATTGAGCAATAAGAATCAACTCCTGTTTGGGCCATACGCGCTACCGCATTCATATGCGTAGGGAAACCTAAAGTGAGTAGACTTAAATATATGGGGTAGATACCAATATCCATTAGGGAGCCACCTCCCAAACTTTTATTAAAAACCCGGCTTTCTGGATCGAATTCGGCCTTGAAACCAAAATCAGCTTGCAGGTATTGGAGGTCACCAATCGATTTCTTTTGAAGCAGTTCAATTAATTTCTCTGTGGCTGGAATAAAACGGGTCCACAAACCTTCCATTAGAAACAGATTTCTCAACCTGGCTTCATTTATCATCGTCTTAACCTGTTGGGAATCCAAGCCCATTGGTTTCTCACATAATACCGACTTGTTATTCTTCAAGCAAAGCATGGTATTTTCAAAATGAAAGCTATGTGGCGTTGCAATATAAATCACATCAATATTATCATCCATAGCCATTTCTTCGTAAGAATGGTAATACTTTTGAGATTGGTAGTTCTCTCCAAAAGCTTTGGCCTTTTCCAGATTCCTTGAAGCTACAGCATAAAGTTCAGCGTCAGTAGATAGCTGCAGGTCACTAGCAAACTTGTTTGCAATTTTGCCTAAGCCCATTATTCCCCAGCGTGTTTTACTATTCATAAGGCTTTAATGCGTGTGTACTATTCTTCTGTATTTATGGAGCATAATATCGAAATTATTTAGTTTTAAACGCTTAAGGCTTATTTAAATCACCCAAAGCAAAACTGATTTAAGTCGGCTAAAGTCATCGGTCCTGCATGGCGTTTTATCTCAACACCATCCTTAATTAATACAAATTGAGGTAGACCTCTTATTTTAAAATGATTGATTATCTCTTTATTTGAATCAGCATTGACTTTAGCAACACGGATGTTCTTGGCATTATTAGCAAAATCTTTTATTACAGCATTCATCATGATACATGGACCACACCAATCTGCCCAAAAATCAATCAAGACCATTCCCTCTCTCTCTAATAACTGCTTACTGTTTTTATTCGTCATCTCATAAACCTGAAAACCGCCTTTGTTGCCCGATAAAGATTTAATAAGATACCTAAACGGCATAGAAAAGCCAGCTATTAGGGTCGATGAAATAAAAATGAATAATGCCATAACAAAATGCATGGTCGTCAATAGGCTTTTTCGATTATTAAAATTCGCTTCCGCTCTGTTCTGGTAGTCTATTATCTTCTCTCTAAGTCTCATATATTTTAACTAATCTTAATCAAACTGTAGTCTTGTTTTAATACTGTATCATGTTTCGCGTCTAGGGCGCCCTAAGACGGTAGCCTGTGCTTGGCATTATCAATCAACAAAAATGGTATAAATCCCTGTTTCAGTGCTCAAGCTAAACTCTACATTACCGATTTCAATTTCATTGTATCTCGTAAAGGAGCAACAGTCTTCACTTAATCTTTTAGCATCCACATAGAGATCAAATATATTTTCAGAGGCAATATTGATTCTGTAATTAACTATTTCCGTTTGCCAGCCAATCGTGTTTATCTCAATTAAATTGATGTCATTTTCCTCTATAAATATAAATTCAATACGATGATCTGAGGCATCTAAGACCTCTATATCATCTGAATTAAAGGTTCCGTTCGCAAATAGATTCTCTCCTGTATTACTATCGACCAATTCGAACACAAAATAATTTGGGGGCGTCATACATGCTCCACATTCTTCTTCATCAGAACATGCTGTCATCAATAAAAATGTAAAAACAAGAAAGGGTAAGATTAACTTTTTCATAGCTATTTGTATTTTAATGATTAGTTGATGAATGTCATTTGTAAGATAAAACCTAAGGGACTTATTCTATCTTATTCCTTTTATTAAATAGGCTTACAAATAAAAAACCAAAACCAGCAACAAACAAAGCTCCAGGGTAAAAACCAGATAAATATTGATCAATCACCTCATTACTGAGCCCTTTTAAAATCGTAAGTAAGATGGCAGAGCCAATCAAAAAACCCGAAAATAGATATATATTTCTTTTAGTCATATTCTATTGTTTTAAGTGATATTTAAAACCTAAGAGCCTTATTCAATTTTCTTCTTTTTATTTACAAAAGCTAAGATTAAAGCACTAAATCCAGCGCCAAACAAAGCTCCCGGAACAAATCTCTCATAATGTTGACTTATCAAATCGTAACCAAGTCCCTCTAAAACATCTATCGATATTGCAGACACAATCAATAAGCCTGCAAGAATGATTATATTTCTTTTACTCATAATTCTAATATTTAAGTGATATTAATTAGTTCTGCTCTAACTTGTTTTTTTTCTTTTCTTAAAACATTTCCAAGAAAGAGGCCAATTCCTGCACCCAACATAGCACCAGAAAGAAAATCGACAAGCTCTCCGTTAACGAACTCATTGTTAATGACTTCAAATACCTCTATTAACAAAAACAATCCAATAAAAACTGCCGAAACAGACAATGCTTTCCTTTTAGTCATATTCTATAATTTTAATTATTTAAATCTCCATCTCTGAACATACTGTCCAAGCAAATGTAGCAACTCCAATTAAACTCGACACCGTGGAGTACCCCGAATAATTGGGACGACACTCCTCCTCTGCGGGTGGGGAAACTTATTTACGGCTTCATTTTTTTTCTCATCTATTTTAAGGATTAATCCCCATCCTTATGTTTCGGGATGTTTGGAGGAGCTAGTTCTAATTCACCTTAAGCAAGAAAACAGCTCCAAAAATTAATCAATATAGTTTTACCTTTAAATACTAATTAGAGATGCTCAACAACCGATAATAATTTTTCTTTATTGGGCGTATAAACAAGAATGGTGTCCGTGTATTTATATGACTTTACAATACTTTTCAGATCAGGAAAGACAGCCGGTCTAGAGTAGCCATTTTTCGAATGGTAAAATCCATCTTTATAATAAAGACCATGAGTAAACACGCCTTTACACTTTAATGCTATCATGGCTTCGGGTGGCATAGCCGATCTCTTTCTTTTGTATTCTTTCCACGAGTATACCTTTCTATCAAGCTTGAATGTCTCTAATAAAAAATGATAAGTTTCTGCTTTAATAAAGGTTTCAGAGTCGAAAAATGGATGAGGATTGACCGCATTATGCTTACAAAACATTTCCATAGCATAAGAATAGCAGTTTTGCCCTGTAAATCTTTGGGAACTGTAAAAGAAAGCTGAATCCAGTTCGGATTTTGAAATCCTCCCTAGACTGATTTGTTTTTCCCAATTCAATTTCATTTCCCGGAACTCTTTGTCAATATCTCTGATATATTGACTAATTAAAATTGTCGTATCGAGAATGTGATAATTAATTAAACGATTGCTTTTTTTTAATTCTAATAATACGCTTACTTGGTTTTGCCTGAAATAGTATTTATAAGGCTTATCGTTCTTTTGAACATTATCTACGTAGCAAATTTTTGATTGCGAAGTACATGCCACTAATAAAAATAGTGTTGAAACCTGAAGAAAAACTTTGATATTTAATTTCATAAGGATTAATAAATTTTAAAATAAAGACAATATATAAATGCATAGTTTGATAAGCTCAACATTTACCCATCGCTAGAGCTTGCAGATCAATCAGGCTCCTATTTATTACATTTATTTATATCGTTTACTACTCAGTATGATTAGGCCTTTGTGGAACTCTTGTTGCAAAAACACCATGCCATTTATCATCAAGGAATGGCTTCGTTATTAAAGAATACTTATCCGATTTGTGAAAATGATAAATCAAATGAACATGAGAGAATCCATCAAGGTCTTTGAGTCCTTCCACAAATTTCTCTTCAATGGTAATCGTCCCTTTAATGCCTTTTGCGCCATGCGATTGAATGGGCATACCCTCTTTTGACTTATGAGGCGTATTTATGATTCCTATTGGTTCGTAGTTAATCGTCATAGTTGATTAAATATTTGAAAATTCAATTTTGCTAAATATTACTTTTTTTATTCCCACACAATACAATCGTACGGTAGCGGGTGTTTATTAATTGAATTAATTATAAAATCACTCGTCACTGCCATGATAATTTAGCTTTTATTGTGTGCTGAAACGTTTAAATCAACTCATTAATTGCTGCTCTAATCTCATTATCTATTACCCCTTTTTGATATCCCTTAATTACTTTTATTATTTTTCGTTCCTCATCTAAAATAAAAAACACAGGTACAGCTTTAATTTGATAATTTTCTTCAACTTTTTTTGTTCCATTAAAAAAGCTGTAGTTCATCTTGTTCTTTTCTGAATATTGCTGAAGTGTAGAGATTTGATCTTGCCAAGTTTCAATTGAAATCAGTTCAAAATCTTGATCTTTAAATTCTGTGACTAATCCTTTCATAAATGGGATGGAAGCTTGACAAGATCCACAACCTATACCCGTAAATTGAATTAGTAATACCTTGCTTTTAATTTCTGCAAGGTCAGTTATTATTCCCTTAGTATCAGCAAGTTTCCAACTTGGAGCAATCTTCCCGATCAATGAACTCGTCTTGTTTTTTTTTCTCGATTTAAACATATCTCCATAAAAGCTTATTTCAAAATCGGGCTGGAAATAATCTGATGCAATAAAGTTCTCAATTTTTAATTTATTGAGTTCATATTCATGTCTGGTATTTACAGATATACTATGAGCCATTTCTCGTCTTACACGATAAGGCAAATAGTCTTCTTTTTTTATCCAAATTTCATATTTGGAGGTATTATTACCAAAGGTGTATTGATTTTCAACATAAGAGGCTCGCCCAAAGAATTCAACTTGTTTGTCTTCATTAATCAACAAGCTGAAATAGAGAGAGTCTCCCATATCTTTTATTTTAGTAGAGATACTATCCTGAGTCTCAAGAGCATATTTAATTATACTCTTCGTATAATTAAAAAAAGGAGGAGATACCAGCCTGAAAGGAGCCCTATTTATTTTGAAGCTATCAACAACCAATTTATTTTCATCTTCATAAACCAATACTCTCATTTTACCATCATAGCAAAAAGTCATCTGGGTAGTATCCTCCCTACAGAAACTCACATAACTCGCCCCAATAGTTGAATCTTTAGGGTTATCGTATTCTTTAAACATAGAATTATTAATATATGCTGGCGAAGAAGACCCAGGGACATATGCTTCAGACGTAATGAAATATTTAGCTGATTGTATCTGTTCTAAATTCTTTAAAACTCTATTCAAACAAGCACTTTTATCATCCTTACTCTTAAAACTATTTGCTATTAGAATCGTTAAAATAAGAATCGGAATTAGTTTTAAAATGGTTTTCTTCATAATGAACGGTATTTTATTTTGGTGCACAAGCTGTGTGTAAACGTGAGTCCATTTGAGTCAATTAAGAATCCAGCTTTTTGTCAAACAGTTTTTTAATTCCAATAATACCAGTCAGGCCAAAAAACAAAACACATATAGCACCAATACTTTTAATTACAATTGGATCTCTTAAAAATTTTAAGGGGAAATCTTGATATAGATCGGGATTAAAGAAAATCCAAATTCCTGCTATAATAAATATTAAAGAACCAGCAATAAGTCGATAAATTTTGTTTTTGCTAAATGGGATTTCAATTTTTTCTTTCATTTTTTAGTTTTGTTTAAATGCAAGGTGACGGTCTTGCTATAGAGGCAAGCCGTATTTTTAAATAACGAACACCTTATAAAATCTTAATTTGTCAGTAATAAATTTGTTTATATTTTGAACAAGCCCATTTTTAGTGACTTGTTCAAAATATTCGTTACCGCCCATGGAATTGAGCTTTTGTTAGCAAACGTAATTTCAGTTTGCCTTAAAGTTTGTTTCTATATACTGTTTGAGTTCGTGATTAATAATATCAATTTGATTAACTCGTCTTATTTTATTTCCAACCAACTTAATATCAAGAAAGTTATTACCAAATCTTTGTTTTAATTCCAAGGATTTAATATTAGCAATTTTGATTTCATTCTTAGTGCTTCTAAAGAATGTCAAAATTAAAATTACAAAATGGCCAATGCCTATAAATAAACCAGTCCATAGTAAAAATTGGTCACCGGTTTTCATGAATCTCAAAACTGACATTATCCCATAAAAAGTCCAAAGACTAGATGTGAAAACTCGGAGCCAATATTGTTTTTTTGCATTGTCTAATATGATTATTCCTTCATCATCAAATGAAATCTCACCATTCTTAAGTTTATATATCTGTTTCATTGGGGGTATGTTTTTTTTATGTTTGCTAACGTATGTGTAAACGTAAGTCTATACGTTTATATCACTTATCTATTTAATAAAACTGCATTGCCCCACCCATATAGGCCTGGTAAATGTAAGTTGTTTTTTTCAAGTCTACCAAATTTATGAAAATTAGAAAGCAAACAATAAATTAAGTTAAAGTAAAGTACACCACACACATAAAATAGAATGAATCTACACAATTACGAATATCAAACTAGAACTTACATTTTGATAATGAGTAGAAAAGCACCACTTAATTCCGAAAATATGAAGGCGAAAGCATAACTAGAATACCATATTTAATTGTAGACTGACGTCTGCCATTTCCTGCTTGCTAATTGCTAGAGTATGACAAAATAAATATTTGAGGGTCTCCCTTTTTCATTCCCGGATTCTCGGGACCAGTAATTTAATATCTGCGATCATCAGCACAGTCTATGATGAATCTTTTCAATCATATTTCATCATTTTAAATCAGCGTCGAAACATTTTTAGAATTATCGCTCATTTGCGAAGTCTGCGAGAGATCAGTTTGAATTGAACCTTTTTCCAAAAAATCTGGTTGAGGTATTTCATAAAATAAGACTTATTACTAGCTGAGGGGATAAAATATCCCCAAGTCTAAACCTGCAGATAAGATATCTACAGGAGCTAATCTAAAACCCGATAGCATCTTTTTTTGACCTACTGGCATTTCACGAATGAGAGCTTGAACGCTTCCTCTAAAAGTCTGGGAATAAAGCCCGAATTCCACACAAATCATAACACCGCACTATAGAGCGATGTTTATGATATCGAATTAATAAATTCAAAGAATCCACCTGTTTTTAGAATAGCTTTTGTGCGACTATCATTAATATCTGTGGTAATCTACTTAAATCGGCGGGAGTAATAATAGAGATAGTTTTAAGTCGACTGCTCTTTTAATTCTAGGCTCATCTGCGCAATCTATGATGACCCTTTTCAATCTTATTTCATCATCTTAAATCTGCGTCGAAACATATTTGAATTATTGCTCGCCTGCGCAATTTACGGGAAATCAATTTAGATTTAGACTTACCCTAACATTTACAGCTTGCTTATTGTCATACCGGTAGCTATCTGGACATATCTGTTAAAATCAAAAAGCTAAATCGGAAGCACAAAGCTGAGGAGGTTCTTTTTAAATAACTAAAACACAGCCATTAGAACTGGATAGACTCTAAAAGGTTACTTGTTTGTACAGCACTAGCTTTTTTGGCTCCACCAATAGCATATATCTTAGTCCCTATAGTTGCTGCCCCTAAACCATGTCTTGGAGTAAGCATTGGGACGGATGCTGACCATTGATCAGACACAGGGTTGTAACACCAGCATTCTTTGAATACACCACCTCTATTATCAAAATATTCCCCACCGAAAGCATATAGTTTACCACCTATCGTAGCAGCGGCTAGGCCTGCCTGGCCTTGTGGCATGGGGCTGCCATTTCTCCATTTATCTTCTTTAGGATCATAGATTTCAAGACTGGAAACATTGGTGCCCCCCATCCTTCTTCCCCCTGCAACATAAAAAAGACCATCTATCACAGCACCTGCCGCACTATTCCGTTTACTTAATGCTGGAGCAGCTAGATCCCAGGAATTTAAGCCTACATCATATATTAAGTGTGAATTTGTATCTTCATGATCGTTATATTCAGAATTTGGTAAGCCTTTGGGTTGGCGACCTCCTACAATATGAATTAAGTCTCCCAGACTAGCAGAAACAGTTTCAGCATTTTTTCTAGGTGCAGAATTCATGACCTCCCAGGAATTATTTTCATAATCAAACTTCCAGGCTTGTTGTTCCATCATCCATAGTTGATTTTCTGACTTTGCTTTAAAACCTCCAAAAGCATAGAGCTTTCCTTGATGACTGACGAGTTGAAGATGGTGACGGGGCTCGGGAATTGGGGCCATAGCTTTCCAAATATTGACTTTAGGGTCAAACACAATGTGATTTGAGGAAACGCCTATTATGCCATTATTATCAATGAAGCCACCAGCAAGGTGAATTTTATTATTCAAAACGCTACAATATATCTCTTGAAGTTTGTACGGCATACTGGTTTCCTTTTGCCACTCTTTATTAGAAGGAATAACATCACTGTCTCCATTACCATTATCGGTACTGTCATTATCACTGTTACTGCTGCTACCAGTGCATGAAAGACCATTTCCTAATACAATAAAAGTTACAGATGCACCTAACTTCTTAACAAAAGTTCGTCTAGATTTGTTTAAGTCTGTTTTGTCCATAATAATTCGATTTATTGAACTTAGCTTATTGGTATATGTAGGTCTATGCGTTTATTTCCTATTTATTAGAATTGCATTCACTCACCCCTATTGGCATGACAAAAAGCCAGATATCTATTTAAAGCCTATCAAATTTTGAAAAACGAATAGCAAGCAATAAGTTACAACAAAATAAGGCATATCGCAATCACCAAAGAAGCTTACCTGGTTATGAACCTAATATTTTATTTGGTATAGTAAGTGTTCGGCTTAAATCATAAAAATCTGCGTCGTAACATTTTGAATTAGCGCTCATTTGCGAAGTCTGTAAGAGATCAATTTAGTCATACCCTATCATGTGCAGCTTCCTTATAATCAGCAATCACACTGTCTATTGTAATACGCCACAACCTCGACTGCGCTCATCTTACTTATCTGCGGGAAAATCAAAACACAGGTTTTAGTCCTACCCTGACATTTACAGCTTGCATATAGTTAGAGTATGAATGGGGTATTGTTCTGCGAAAATCTGCTAATCTACGGAGATCAGTTTTAATTAGTAGAAAGCAATTTGAAATCCTGATGCAGCAAGCGTAGTTCTTTATAACTTCGAACCAATGTTAGTAAAAGTTTTGCCCATCCGATAACACCTGATATCGCGCGTTTAAAAATTTTAAATATCCAAGCAATTATTCTACATCCAATGCTAAAAGCTTTAGATTGGTTTTGAAAGCCTTCTATGGCCTTTTGTGCATTTGTATCAGTCATACCAGTGGAAATAAGAACGAGCGAATCCATATCCTTCGAAAATGTACAATGCATCTGGGGCGTATTTAATTCACCCTTACAATAAATACCAATGGATTTTACGACGGCTGAAATGCCACCTTTAACGATTTTGTATGCTTTTGTTGCAAAACGAAAAAAGCCCTTAAAAACGTTGTCTCTTATCGCATAAAAAACCTTCTTACCAAGCTTCTTTAACCATCTCCAAAGCCTTTTCATCCCATCCCAAAGTCTCAGTCCTTTCTTCTTGACATATGTCCAGGCCTTCTCTATTTCCTGCTGAGAATTCATTTCTGCAGCAATCTCAGCACTCACATCTTCCTCCATATCCTCATTAACATCGACACATATTTCATCAATACTAAGGAAGATATCGGGTCTAATCTTTTTAGCGAGCTCTGTAGCTTCCGATTTACTCTTATTCATGAAAGTCTGATAAAAGGAAATCATTTCAGTATACAGATCACTTCCCAAATCGATGGTATAATTATTAATGCCATCAATTCTAACATTAAAACCGTGTAACCACAATTCTACTTTTACCGTATTTACAATAAACTTCTGAGCCAGAATGACCCTATCGTTTTTACCTTGGCTATTCAAGAGGAAAGATTCTCCGCCAGGAGAAGACCGCTTACTAATTGCTTTTGTCAAGCGTTCCTGATCGAAAAAAAGAGAAATCGTATCGTAATTGAATCCTATAGGTAAGGCATGACCGATCATGAATATTTGCAGAACGCTACGAAAATTTTTGAGAGCTCCTGTTCCAAGTAATTTGAAATTTTTGTTAGGTTTGTTTCTATAGAGTCCAATACTCCATAGCCTAAGCTGAATAGCACGATGAAGGGCATATTTTCTTTTTTCATCAATTGCATCGCCTGCAAACCAAAAATCTTTCTTCAGTTCAGCCTCAAAGCTCACCAGCTCATGCAGAGCATACCAAGTCTTGTTACCAACCCAATTGTCTTGTTTCAAATTCGCTTCAAGTTGAAATTGTCTGACGCCAGTTTTAATCTCTACAAGTCTTTTCTCTATCTTTTTTTTAGGTATTTTCTTTTTGAGATAGCCCAACAGATAGAGACGGGAAGCTATCGTTTGAAGTCTGATTTGTTGAGCCTTGTAATTGTAAGTCTCCAACTCATTCGAAGGCACATCATTGATAACGCCTTGCTGTCTGGCATCTTCGAGTATATCATCAAACTGCCCTAACTGACTGATCCTGTCACCAGCTAGAGCAGTATGCTTGTAATTCGGTAAGGTGGTATTTTCTGAACTCATTGTTTATTAAAAAATATCTTTAAACAAAGTAAGTAGGCCAAGTCGGGTGTCGATTCCAGATTGTACCGCATTCTTATGAACCTCCAATGCTAATTGAGGGATATCATCCAGTTCTTGTTTGATAAAATTATAAGAATCGCCGTCGAATTGAGCCAATGTTTCTGCAACCAGTGTGATTTTACCCTCACTAACTGCCGTTTTTACAAGTTGCCTGATGTCGTCGTAAGATTGACTGCCATCAATTGTTGAGTTCACCTCTCCACTATAGGTTTGTACATGAAGTGAAGTTAAATCTTTAACGGCATCGTCGAGTTTACTTAATGCGCTTTTAAGTCCCATTACCTTATAAATTTAATTAGTAAAATGATTTTCGTATTATTGGCTTTCCAATCAATCTATAAATTTAATTATTACAATTCAACATTCCCATTTTTTTTTGTAAAACAAATGTAAAGAGTGGTTAAAGTTTGGCTGATTACCACTGGAGCAAATACAGAATGAAAGTCACACATTATCAAACTCTTAGTGCTAATAGGATTTCTTAGAGGAAATTGATGTTTATGAATCTTCAAAATAGTATTTAAGTTTTTTCTCTAAAGATATGGTCCTTGAATTTTTTAAGTATAAGAAAGGCTGCTAATCGGGGATTGGCAGCCTTTTGTTATGTTTTACGGTATGTATAAAAAGCGGTTAAATGATTTTCACACATTGTTGTGGGCTTTATTTGTTTAATAGGTTTTCTTGTAAGAACATAGCAACAGCCTCTGTCATTCGATCTCTGTTTTCTTTTTTTCTAAACCCATGACCTTCATCTTTGGCAAGCATATACCAGACTTTTCCATTATTCTCCCTAATTGATTTTACCATTTGTTCAGATTCACTAGCCGGAACGCGTGGATCATTAGCTCCTTGTATTACAAAAAGAGGTTTTGTGAACTCATCAACATGATTTGTTGGTGAAATTGACAATAAATATTCTCTCATTTTCGGGTCTCTTTCGTCACCATATTCCGCCCTCCTTAAATCTCTTCTATATTCTTCCGTATTTTCTAGAAAAGTAACAAAATTGCTTATTCCGACTATGTCAATCCCACACTTCAATTTATCATTGAAATTATACATAGAAGATAATACCATGTATCCTCCATAGGAACCTCCAAATACGGCAATTCTATCTTTATCAAACTCCGGCTTTTTCTCAATCCATTCTAGTAATTCCCCTATGTCTTTGACTGAATTTTCTCTATTAAAACCGTTGTCAAGTTTCAAGTAGGTCTTACCATATCCTGATGATCCGCGAACATTAGGAGCAATAACTGCAATGCCCATTTCATTTGCTAAAAAAGCATAAAATGATGAGAAATAAGGGGTATGTTGACCTTCTGGGCCACCATGTATGGAAATCATTACAGGGAGCGGGCCTTCGGCATTCAGGGGTTTATATACAAACGCAGGAATATTCCTTTTTTTCCACCCACCTCGTCATACGTCTCATAATTAACGAGTTCCGGCTTTGGAAACAAGCTTGTATTCACCCCCCCAACTTCACTGGTTGTCCATCTTTTGCTTTTTCTTGTATTCAGATCAAGAGAATAAACATCACCAGGCGTTTCTGTTGTGTTCAGTACCATTGCTAACTCCTCTCGAGAAGGATGAAACTTGAAAGAATAGATCTGACCAATGGGTAAATTTGAAACTTTTTCATATTTATTAGACTGAATATCCATCAAATACAATTGGCTAAATCCATTTTCGTTTACAGTAAATGCGGCTTTTGTTCTTGACTTATTCATGGCTCCTTCCTCAATATCCCATGCAATATCTTCTGTGATGTATTCTATTTTCTTTGTGTGCACATCGTATTGAACCAGCGTATTAAATTCTTTTCCTAGGTTTGTTGTTGCATAAATCTTTTCTCCTGTTTTATCCCAGAAACTTGCTAAGAAAACCGCTTCTTTTTTGTTATCATTGATTTGCGTCAATTCTTCTGATTTTAAGTCCAAAATGAAGGAATTCGATTTTGTGCTCGATAAATACTGAATCACGATCAACTTACTATCATCTGGAGACCAATCTGTTGCAATCCAATAACCGCCTCCGCGATCAACTTTTATTACAGCTGTTTTGGGTGACTTCATATCAGATACATAAATATCAAAATCCTTCTTATTTCTTCTTGTAGATGTAAATGTGAACTTATCACCCTTATTTGACCATATCATACCAAAATTAACAGACTCTCCGTCACTTATCATTTCAGAAATTCGGGTATTCATATCATACCAGTAAATCTGAGAAAATTCATTTCCACCGATATCTTTTGTAAAGAGGAATCCATTATAATCTATAGATGGGCAAAAAGAACCATTATAAACAGGTTCATCAAAAAAGGATATTTGATTTCTAGCTCCACCTGGACTGTTTACCGTATGTAATTGTGAGGTATTTCCGAATCTCGTTGAAATTAAAATACCCTCATCATTTGGAAGCCAATCTGCAAAAGATGCTGATCTGGTACTTTGATACTGTTGTATTCTGGATTTGATTTCTAATGGAATTTCTGGTACATCCTCTAAGACCAAATTGCCAACCTCCCTACGATTTTGAGCATTAACGGAATTGAATAATGTTAATAATAGACAAATTGTAATTGCTTTTAGATGAAAATTGGAACATTTCATAATTTACAAGTTTAGTGTGTGTCATATTCTTAATATTGCCCATAACGATCTTGCTAAGTTTCCTGGGCTCCAGATAGCTATCGGGTTCAAGCGACTCACCACCCCATGAAATTCAGCTTTTATTAGCACAAGTTAATGACTTAAAAGACTATCAAGCTGAGTATATAAATTTACCCCATCACTTGGCCTCAGTGCTTTATTCTCAATTACAATCCCCTCTTTGTTTATTATCATATATTGAGGAATCATAGGGAAAAATATTTTTCGATTCACTAAATCAGCTTTCAGATCATCATTAAGCCTAAGATGATATCCTTTCAAATCATGTGATCTAAGAAATTCATACCATTTGCTTTCTTCAATATCCTTATCTGAATTTAGATATACAAGAAGTATATTTTTACTATCCAGGAATTGATTCAATCCGTCTCTATATTTGAATTCTTCCAAACATGGGGAACACCAAGTTGCCCACCTGTCAACATAAATTTGTTTATCATTTAGTAGGTCAGTAAGTTCATTTAAGGAATTTATTGGCATCTGTTTGTCAAGGATATAAATATCAGATGTTAGTTCCCAAGCTATCTTCTCATTAGACGTGCAACTTATTAAGCCAATAAATAAAATCGAGAATAAAAATTGTTTGATCATAAGCCTGCCTTTTAATAAATCAGATTGTTTTGTAATGTGTGCTAACGGACCGCGGGTATGATGCGTACTGCCATTTTTAATTTATATCTTAAAATACATCTAATTAGCAATCTTTCACCTTATAAAACGTTTACTATTGTCATAGACAATATCATTGTGATTCCTTATTCTTATCTCCTTTTTTAAACCAATCTTTTGGCTTAAAGTATGATTTATATTTTCTAAAAAGTTCTTTGCCAACCAATATTCATCCAAGCCAAAACATGATTTCACCAATAATTAGAGATATTGTTGAAAGTGTAATTTTGGTTTTACCTTCCATTTCAAGGAATGGAATTATTGCTATAAAAAGAAAAAATGGAATACAGAAAATAATCAAAAATATTCCTACTCTTGTTATCTAGTTTTTTTTGTTCATATTGTTTATGCTTGCTAAGGAGTCTTGCTAAGCCTCGTGGGATTGGGATGCTCGTCAAGGTCATGAAATTTCGTTTTTATTAGGCCCTGTTTATCTTATTTCTTTCATTTTTTGCTTCATCTGATTCTGAAAATAGAAATACATGAGAAAGTATAAAGGCATTCCTAAAAACAGATAGAGTAAAGCTCCTTCAGTTCCAAATTCTTGACCGATGGATATATAAAACTGGTTCTGGTTCATAAAGGATTTTATAAAAAAAACTAAAAAGAATATTAATGATCCAACTCCCAATATTAAAATGAGAAACCCAACCGATTCATTAACTTTCAAAATCATAGGACTTAGTAGATTTGTCAAAAATATTATTCCATAAAAAGCAAGGGTAATCTTAGAATTCTTTGTGAATGAATTATACAGATCTTCAGCGTTCTCGTATTTATTATTTTCAAAATTACCAGTCAACAGTAACTGTTCTTTTGAAATTCCTCTTTCTTCCAGAATTATTATTGCCTCTGTTCTCAAATTCTCTTCATAGTCATATTGACGATAATTTTTGACAACATCAATCAATTTATCACTATCGAGATTCTTAAGCCTGTCAATTTTATTCATAAGTATTCTGTTCTCTAAATGGTGCCTAAGTCCGAAATAACCAACATATGCTGATTATATCTTTCTAAAAGACCTTGTTATTACTAATAAGTGAAGGGATACAAAACCTTCTTGAATCCAAATGCCAATCGTGGAGAGGCAGCTTTTATTTTTTTAATATCAGTCTTAATAAAATGCATTTTTTTTAGCTTGAGTTTAAAATTTATTCTTGTTTTTCAAACCAAAGATTTCTTACCCTTCCATTAGAGACTAAAATGCCATTAATATTTCCGTCTTCATCTCTTTGGAACTTTGAGATGAGTAATGGCCAGTCTCCTTTTAAAATATCTTTTTTGATTCTCTTCATTTTAGAATCTCCATGACGGGCATGATGACAGAATAAGCTATCCTCATCCAAAGAAATGATATAAGTCGTTTCGAGTTCCGGGCTATAGAACTTCCCAGTATAAAGAACCAACTCTTCTTTACTGGGTTCAGTAGGATCAAAGCCTTGAGATATGATTGGAAGGTCATCATCAACAGTAACACGCATGAGTGACTCGTTTTCTCCCAAATCAAATTGGATTTTAAGATTAACATCGACCCCTAGCATCTGGAATTCGTTATTTCCAATTGGGACAATAGGACTTTCACTATTTTCTGAACGGAAGTATCTTAATGTGTCATTCTTTAAATAAATTTTACGCTCATAGTTTCCTGTAGCATTCCAGTACGATCTTTCGTATTTTACCAATGCCTTTTTCGAAAGGTTGATCGTCTTGACTGGCGCACTGGCAATGCTCTCCTTTTCCTTTCCATCCACGAGCAAAATTTCAGAAATCGCATTTGATTTTTGACCCGGAGAGGCTTTTGAAAAATTAGTTAGGACAACGATGCTTAACTCTTCTTCAGGGTAGGTCGTGACGATTGATCTAAAGCCTCCAATCCCTCCACTATGGCCAATGCTTCTGAGTCCATTGAAATCTCCAATAACAAGGCCAAAAGCATAGATGTTTTCTCTACCATTATTCAATGTATCGACCGTTTGTAACATATCGAAATGAGTTTCCCAGCCTGTTTGAGGCTCTTTGAAATTGGCTAACCATCTAAGTAAATCATCACTTGTAGAATGCATATTACCCGAACCAACGTAGCCCCAGTACTCTACAGCTCTTTCAAATTCGCCGCTTTCGCCTTCGTAATATGAGGTCGCATTATTGGCTACAATTCTTCTGTAATTATCCTCAACATAGGTGTTTTTCATTCCCAAAGGCTCGAATACGGTTTCTGTCATCCATTGGGGGAATTTTGCTCCGGTAACTTTCTCAATAATATTTACCATTAACATATACCCCGTATTACAATAAGCATATTCGTCTCCTGGTTTGAAATTCAAATCCTGCTGATTCTTCATAAATCTATTGAGATCCTCATTAGTTCTGGCGTCATCACTTCTCCAGCCAGCAAGCTCTAACATGGCATGAAGACTTCTTAAGCCGCTAGTATGGTGAAGCAAATGACGTATGGTAATTGTTTCACCAAAATCTGGTAATTCGGGTAAATATTTTCTAATATCATCGTCGATAGATAACTTTCCTTCTTGTTGGAGTACGACAAGTCCCATTGCTGTAAATTGTTTAGAGACTGATCCTGTGTTGAATATGGTTCCTAACGAATTTGGCACGGGGTACTCTAAACTAGCAAAACCATAGGCTTTCGAAAAAACTGTTTTTCCTTTTTGCATAATCCCAACTGTGCCACCCGGATGATTGGCTTGGTTCCACTTAAGAAATAAACTGTCTATTTTTTTATATTGCGTATCACTGATTTGAGCACTCACCTGAAGTGCAATTAAAAAGGATAGTAATATGAGCAGTGTTCGGGTTTTCATGATTTATATTATTTATCTATAAATATCATATTCAAGCTTACAGGCTATGCCCTTTTGTTGGATTTCTAATAAGCCGATTCATAAATTTAAGTCTTACAACTCAACATTCACAATCTTTTTTGTAAAACACTCGTAACCAATGATTAAATCCAGGCAGATTACCACCAGACTAAAGGCAGGATGAAAGTCACGCATGAACAACATTTTAGTGTTGAGAGAATTCCTTAGAGGAAGTTGATGTTTATTAATATTTAAAATAGAATTTAAGTTTTTATTTAAAGATCTAGCCATGAAATATTGAGGCATAAGAAAGGCTGCCAATCGTGTATTGGCAGCCTTTTGTTCTTTTCTGGAGCGGTTAGTGTATGAGTAATGACACGGTTTTATAACCAGTTATTCTTTATAAGAAAATATCAGTAAGACTTCATCATCCTTAATTTCATATTCGAAATCAATATTGATTTTTCTTGCCATAATTGCGACATGACCCCATAAATATCTTTCAAATTCATCAATAGTCACACCTAACATAGGTCCATCCTTATAGTATTTTTTATAGGGTCTATTGGATTTTGCAAGGATAACAGAATCTGATTCTGAAATAATCTCAAATTTGCCACCGGGATAGCTTGTTAAAACATAATGTCCAGTCTGTACTGCTGCGGATAATGTTTGGTCGTTTGGATACGTGAGATCGTGATGTTTACCAACAAATTTGGCAAAATCTTCAACACTTTGCCCCATGCTTTTCGCGTAAGCTATACCTGTACATATGTAATAATCAAGACGCCAAGCAGTATGACTATGTTTACTTTCAAGAGTTGTCTCTTGAAGTTGAATTTTGAAAGCTGAAGTATCTTGAGCGTAGCTTAAAACATAAAGCAGAAATCCAACTGATGTTAAAAGAAACCTATTAAGTGTTTTCATAGCTGGTATATTTAGTTTGTCCTAAGTTTTAATTGGCTATAACGGGTGGCACTATGGTTATGTTGCCGATTATTGACTTCGTCGTGCCCCATTTTGTTACGGTTCACAAAAGCTCATTGGCTCCTTCTGTTATTCATTACGGCCATGAGCTCCCTTTGGTCGGTTCAGTCGGTTGCGGGATTCTTCCTAGTCAAGTTAATAGAAAGTTAAATCTTTAACTGCATCGTCGAGTTTACTTAATGCGCTTTTAAGTCCCATTGCCTTATAAATTTAAATATTACAATTCATCATTCATATTTTTATTTGTAAAACACATGTAATGAGGGATTAAAATCAGGCAGATTACCACCAGACTAAAGGCAGAATGAAAGTCACGCATTATCAGCTTTTTAGTCTTGATAGGATTTATTAGAGGAGCTGGTGTTTATGAAACTTTAAAATAGGATTTAAGCTTTTTCTCTGAAGATCTAGCACCTGAAATCTTTAGGCATAAGTAAGGCTGCCAATCGAGGATTGGCAGCCTTTTACTTTTATTTGAGATAAAGTTTCTTTGCAATATTCTAACGAGATCCAACTCGATTTTCAGTCTTTTTTGGTCTAATGACTCTTATAGGGTCTTCAGGTTGAGGAATAAGATTAATTTCCTGGGTTTTCAATAATTCCAGTGCTACTTCAACAGCTTTTTCCAATTGAGGATCATGCCCTTCAAGAACTGATTTAGCATCTTGTTCCACCAGAATATCAGGTGCGACACCCATGTTTTCAACATCCCATTCACCTTTCAGATTATAGAAACCTCCTCGTGGAGAGGTTATGTAGCCTCCATCGATGAGTTCGGGCACATCCCAAATACCAACAAGACCTCCCCAGGTCGTTGTACCAACCATAGTGCCTATTTTGCGCATTTTAAACATATAAGGCAGCATGTCTCCACCAGAGCCAGCCATCTCATTAATAATCATAACCTTTGGTCCCCAAATACCTGCGTTTGGAGCCGTGAAGGCTTGTTTGTCACCAATAGGATTATTAAAATAACCTAGTAAATCTCTCGAAAGCAGATCCACGATATAATCAGCAATCAATCCTCCCTGATTAAATCGTTCATCGATTATGGCTCCTTTTTTATGTTTTTGAGCGAAATAATATCGGTTAAAATTAGCATAGCCTCCTTCTCCTGTATTGGGTAACCAAACGTAAGCCAGTTTTCCACCTGAGAGTTTGTCAATTTTCTTTCTATTGCCTTCAACCCAATCATGTTGTCTTAGCAAGTATTCACTGGCAACAGGGATGATAGTGAATTCCTTAGCTCCCTTTAAACTAGGGATATCATTTACGGTAATACTGACTTGTTTATTGGCTGTCTGATCAAAATAAGAGTACAGATTTGTAGCTGTATTGAGTCTGACACCGTTGACAGCCAATAGGTAATCTCCTGAAGATATATTAATTCCCGGGCCGCTTAAAGGAGAAGATACTTTGGCATTCCAACTTTCACCCGTGTAGATTTTTTTGATTCGATATTCCTTATTGACGATATGGAAATCGGCACCGAGTAAACCAATTGGGATTCTCTCTATCTTTGGGAAATCTCCACCTCCAACAAAGGAATGTCCGATTGAGGTTTCACCACCAAGAATATCAAGAACATAGCTAAGGTCTGAACGATGTTTTACATGATCAATCCAGGGAGAATAAGTTTTATAGACCCAATCCATATCCAGTCCATGAACATTATCCACATAAAAATAGTCGCGTTGATACCTCCAGGCTTCTCTAAAAATCTGTTTCCATTCTAATAAAGGATCAACTTTTATTTTAACGTTCGCTATTTTCAAACTTTCCTCAGTCGGTTTAGGCTTATCTGAAACATTAGAAATGACGTATTGTTCACTTTTTGTTACATAGTAATATTTTTCTCCCTTAGCAGATATCCCAAATTTGGTAATACCTTCTACAACTTTTTCCGATTCTCTTTTCTCAAGAGAAAATCGATGCAGGCTCAGTCCTTTTTGTTGCGGCACTTGCTCGGTATACATAAGGATACCATCTTTGGCCGTTTCCAGTTGAACATAGTTTTTTACAGAAAGTGGCAGCGCAATGATTCGTTCTTGCAGGCCATGGAAATCGATCTTAATATCTTTATCTTTTTTATCAGCTTCCTTGTCATCTTTATGGGCTTTTTTTTCCTTTTTAGACTTGTTTTTCTCTGGTTCAGGACTCTCTTCTTTTTCAATCTCTTCATCATCACTTTCCGGAGCCAATGGGGAGGCCTCTTCCTTCGACAGAACAACCAGATAAATAGAACTGTTTATGGGATGATCTAAGGATGACATATCAAGCCAACCCACATTCATACCATAGTCTGTACTTGCTTTAAAATAAATATACTTCCCACTTTTATCCCATGCAGGCATTCTGCAATCAGACATGCCGTCTGTTATTTGGTAGGATTTTTTCTGCTCAATTGAATAAACAAAAATAGCCGCATACTCATTTGTTAATCTCTTGGTATAAGCCAGCCATTTTGAATCGGGTGCCCATTCCCCAAACATCACATGTTCAGGATGAGCAAAACCTTCATTTGCTATTTCTGTAAACTGACCCGTGCTAATTTCTACTATCCACAAAGTTCTGTTTTCATTGTAAAAACTTAAATATTTTGAATCAGGCGACCAGCTGGGATGATAATAAAAGCTTGGATTTTCAATAGCAATCTTCTTTTTCTCTTTACCATATTGATCAGAAATGACCAATTGATATTCGCCCCCTTCGTCTGAAAACCAACTAATATTTTTTCCATCAGGCGACCAGGATACGGCTCGGTCGGCTACGGCCTGACTATTGGAGATATTTCTGACGTTTCCTTTTTTAAGAGGAATGGTAAAGATATCACCCCTGGCTGCTATAACTAAGCGTTTACCACTTGGCGAAATAGCTGCAGATGTAATATATTTGTCAACGGAACTCCAATGGGGGCGAGTCCATGGGAAATCTCCCTTTACATTAATGGTCAGTTTCACAGGTTTATTTGTGCCAGCATTTAGGGTGTACAAATACCCACCATTTTCAAAAATCAATTTGTCATTATGACCTTCAAGATTTTTGCAGTCAAACTCTGTAAAAAAGCTCACTTGTTTTAATTGTTTTGTTTGAACATGATAGGACCAAATATTCATGCCAAAATCACGATCTGAAAGGAAATAAATGATCTTATCCATCCAAACGGGGTCAATATCCCTACTATTTTTCCATGGCAATTTCTGTACCTCATAGGTTTGTACATCGAAAATTTGTAGTGCTTTGTTTTGTCCACCTCGGTAATTTCTAAATTCTGTTTCCCAGGTGAAATTCTCCTCATACACAAAGAGCTTATCATCAGAGGAAAACTTGCCATTTACCGCACTAGGCAAAATTAATAGCGTAGGCGTTGTACCTTTTGTTGAAACCTGCCATAATTGATTAGGGTATGGATAGGGTGCCTTTATACGACCAGAAGCAAAAATAACATGTTGCCCATCTTTTGACCAACCTCTTACTAAGTCAGCTCCAGGATGCCATGTTAACCTTTTGGGGTCACCACCAATGATGGGAATTGTATATACATCCGTGTTTCCATCATATTTTCCAGTAAATGCAATGGTTTGCCCATCGGGTGAAAAATGAGGATCGGATTCTACGCCTTCAAAAGCTGTGATTCTTTTCACATTTGAGCCATCAATATCGGCTAACCAAATATCTCCGGCATAAACGAATGAAATGTTTTCCTGGCTTATGGCAGGGTTTCTTAATAGTCGGGTTTCTTGCGCCAGGGCTGGGAGACCAATTAAAACAAGCCAAAGGCCAATAAAGAGAGACCAAAAATAATTTGATTTTTTCATATTATAAAATTTAAAAAATGACGAATAGCTTATTTCCAACAACTTTCCAGCTATTTATACTATCTCTTATTTTAAAACTTTTTTATGTAAACTATTTATGAATTGTCTGGGTGATTTGTGTTTCAACTACTCAATTTAAGTCTTTTTTGCTGGATCATCATAAAATATTTCTCAATAACTATAACCAGATGGCCTACATCCTTATTCCTTAAGTTATTATAAATACGATTTGTAATGCCAGGCGTGTATTTTACTAAAGATGAATCATTTGCAATAATGAAACTTTACTTTCGTGATGATAAAAAAAGCTACCAATATGGGATTGGCAACTTTTGATTTTTAGTAAGTTCTGTGAGAGCGGCAAATCAATTTCAATAAGCTTAGTATCGAGATATAGGAGGTGAATATACCATAGCTTCCTGTTACGTTTGAATGAAGATTAAGCTTCTTGTAGAATGGCAAATCCTCCCTGTTTTTTAAAGGCAAGCAGGGAACGTTCATACGCGTGGTAAACCTGTGTAATATGATACAATTCCACTTGATACTATTTAGAGCTTCAGTGAAATCGAAATAGGTATTGTAAGTAAAAAAGGAAATGACGTCTGTGCTTCCATTGAAATTATCATCTGAAAAGTATGACTATCCCGAAGCATATTTTGTTGAAACCCGATTGGATTCAGAGATAAATTACCATTAAAAACAATATCGTCACTATTGATACCTAGCGCCGAGTAATTGGAAACAGGTGGCGGAATACTTCAACAGGACGCCAGAGAAAGGTAATACGCAACAGGTTTCGCCTGACAGGCAGGCTTGTCTGCTAATAATAGATCAGTTTGAATTGTTCACGGCTTAAGCCTTTTATCAAAGAATCTGGTTCAGGCATTTCATAAGATAAGACTGATTACCAGCTGAGTGGATAAAATATCCCCAAGTCTAAACCTGCAGATAAGATATCTACACGAGCCAGGGGAAAACCCGACAGCGTCTTTTTAGTCCTGTTGGCGTTTCACGAATGAGAGCTTGAATTTATGAAAAGACTATTCAACAAGAGAATGGCAATCGCCCGTAAATGGTCCAAACCATGTAAACGATCCGTTTTATAATCAAATATCTTATTCATTTCGTATTATAAACACCTGATTTGAGTCATCTTGAGCTTAGACCTCTCTCCCTCCCAACAATTATCGGAAAAGGATCGACATACGTGCAAAACAGACAATTATCCATAGGTAATATTGGCACCTTTATATACCTATTTCAATGAATCTACACTCAACACCTTATCAAGATATTGCAAGTACAAAACCCCATTTAAGTGATCTATTTCATGTTGAAAAATAACGGCAGTAAAATCTTCAACCATTTCCACATGATGCGTTTTATCCATCTTGTCATATTCAATCAAAATAGCATATGCTCTTGAATTTAAAGTGTCCATTCGGTTCGGAACCGACAGGCAACCTTCTCTGCATTTTTGTTTCTTCCTCGAATATTGAATAATTCTGGGGTTTAAATAAACCTCAAAGGGAGATCCCGCTTTATCAAACCTTTGAATCCAAATAATTTGCTTTAAGACACCCACTTGTGGTGCAGCAATACCAACACCCGCCGACAGACTATCACGTACAGTACTATACATTCTTTCGACGATTCTTTTTAGGACAGGATGATTGAACTCTACTTTAACAGCGGTACTTTTTGTACTCAATAAGATTGAATCTGACTTTTTATTAATCTTAAACACACGCATTGGACTCAAGCTATCGCCCTGCATGATTAATGTTGTTTCTTCATCAGAAAAGGTATTTCTCTTGTCTGTTTTACCAACAATGTTTTTTGTACTAGAGCAACTGCTAATTAAAATAATCAGAATTAGGATGCTTAAATATTGATATCGCTTTTTCATATTTCACTATAACATTTATCTTCTTTTACACTTCAACTCCGCTCAGCGCAATGCATTTAATATTGAATCCTTTGTTTTTCGAACCGATAGGCATCAATAGCATAACAACTTAGTTTTTGTTAGCACCCTTATTTGCCTTCAATTTCACTTAAATTCCCATTTCTCCATAATAATGAAACATATCTGGTATCATCGTCATCAAAAGGCTCAAAATTTACTTCAAATTCATTTCGACTCACCTCATTGGGAGTTAAGGCAGCTAAATAAAATTCATATTTCCAATTTTTAAGTTTTTCATATTTCGTGCTAGTTTTCCTTAATTCATTGTCTACATTTTCAATTATTTGCTTCAGCTCTTCAATAATTCTATAAACTGATTTTAACTGAGAATCATAAGGTCCATTAATATTTCCTTCTAAAATAAAAACAGTCTTCTGTTGTTGATCAGGAAGAAGATGTTCACTTATCCACGAGCATTCAATTGATGGATCTTTTGATTTAATTCTACTTGAAAGTGTACCAATCCTTTCATCCATAATTGTGATCTTTTTACCAAATAATAGTCTTTCTAATATTCCCACTTTCAATTATAATTAATGTGCTTATCTCCCTAATACTTTAGCCAGACCATATTGATTCAAATAGCAGCCTATTCCTACGAACTATGGGTAATGGTGTACAAGGGTCTCGCTAGGTTTCAGAATCTAAGTATAGCTATTTTGAGCTCATCAATGCCTATGATATTTCGCTTTTGTTGTAAAGCGTTTCTTATTGTGTTCAGAATCGATCAAATGTGCTTTGCATATTGGTTAATTCTTTATCCATTTCAATGTCTTCAACATACCTGTCAAACCAGAAACGCCACATATTGTAATCATTAGAATTCCCCAAATTATTGGCTCATTCATTTCGTTTCCAATAATTATTGTCAGGGGTAATACAATATCAACTAGCATTATCAATCCGCCAAAAATAAAAGTCAATACTTTCATGGTTTTATTTTCATACAGAAGCGGAATTAAAATTGGGATTAGTGATACTGCTATCCATATTGAAGCTGTATTAAAAACTCCAATTGTCATTTCAAGAGGAACAATAAACAATCTTATCACATAAATCATAAAACCTATCAGCAATACTAAAAATGTCATAGAGATTCTGATTCTCTCAAATTTCACATCTCCCATTATTTCTTATTCTTTTATAGTTTTTGTTGTCCTAAAGTATTTATACGTTTGAGGCAGAAAATCACTAGACTCTTTCATTATTAAACTGTCAGAATCAAGTTTTATAATTTGATATTTTCTGTTTCCTAATGTCAAATCATTTGCTTCAATTTGGTATTTTGCTTCATATACTCTCTTACCTTGTTTTATTTTTATGTTTGTCTCATCTTTAAAACTGAGTAGTACTTCAATTTTTTCATTGTTGTTATTTCCTCCAATTATTATTTGAGGTTCTTTATTGACTTCCTCAACTCTTTCCCAAGTACCTATAAGTCGAATTTCTTTTTTTTGACCATATGTTACAACCGCTCCTAATGCGATGAAATATATAATTATGAATACTCTAATCATTTTCAGTTTATTATTTATTCTAGACCTTAAAATCTAAATTGTAGTTATGTGTCTTGTTAATGTTCGTTAAGATAGATCCTTTACAAAAGTTAAAGATTAGACTTTACACTAAATTAGTCTCTAACCTTGTTGATGATTCTTTTGATCTTAATTGATTTTCATTGAAGACATATATTTCACATTTATACTTACCCAAGCTTAAATATCAAGTATATATTTTACATTTTTTTGTATAAAACGTCTTCGAACTAATAGTGTTGGCTTAAAAAATTCTGCTTTTTTATTAACTTTTGATTTACAATCTAAATATGGTATTATTATATTATAGAAGGGTTCAGAACCAATTTCGATTAGTTGTTCTTTTGTTACATTTAAAATAAAGATTGTAGAATAAATACTCACATTAATTGTTGTTAATAGATCATCCCCTTGCCTATCATAATCTGTCATAGATCTAACATCGGTCATTTGCAAGTCTACAGTTTTGCCAGTCTTAGACAAAAATGTTACCGCATTTGCTTCGTCAAAACATATATTCATACGACCCTCAATTTCAGGTGCATTTAACTGCAATTTAACAAAATAGGTAGTATCTATCGACCTTATAACTTTTTCAAAGGAAATCCCTAAATATAATTCTCCTTTAAAATCATTAGAATATCCATAAACATACTTTGTTTTTGATTTAAATTCTTTTCTGTTTTTTTCGACTGTCTTTGAAAAACAATTGATTGAATTAACAAGAAAAATAAGACCAAGAATAAAAATAATCTTCTTCATTTTATTGATTTAAATTTAAGTTTTATTCATAGTTAATCACAACCTGTGTGTAAACGTAAATCTATACGTTCATTTCACTTATCTATTTAATAAAATTGCATCCACCAACACATACAGGCCTGATAAACACAAGTTCTGCATTTCAAGCCTACCAATTTATGAAAATTAGAAAGCAAATAATAAATTAAGTTAGCGTAATGTATGCAGCATACATAAAATAGAATAAGTCTATATAATTATGAACACTAGTCTTTTAGGAATAGATACACCCCTCTGTATCTCCTCTGAAGGGGAGAATTAAACCCCAGCCCGTCTAGCAACTCCACTGAACTTGCAACAAGAACGAGTACAATAACTTGACAATCATTTTTTCTATTGTAGAAAGCCACGACTCCACTCGGTCTCCAATCTATGATGGATCTTTTTTCAATTCTATTACATCATAATAAATCAGCGTCGAAACATTTTTAGAATTAGTGATCATTAGTGGTTTAAATATCTAGATGGGAAACTCCTGAATAATAAAAGCTTTGCAAGTCCTCTTTCTGCGCAATCTGCGGGAATTCAAATTAGTCATACCCTGATATTTACAACTTACCAATAGTCAGAGCATGACGGATTTATTAAGAATTTTAAAAGAGGTCGTATACCTCAAAACTAATCTTGCCCTAAGCCTCTCTTTTTCGTAACTTTACAATAGAGCCCACCTCCCCTTACATAAAGTTTGTCAATCATCTAAAAACAAACCTTATGAATCCTTTAATCCTTTTCAGCCTTGGTATTGTTATCTTCTTATTAAGTGGTATCAGAATCATTTTCGAATACAAAAGAGCCTTGAAATTCCGTTTCGGAAAATACATCAACACGCTCAAGCCTGGATTCAGGTGGGTGATTCCTTTGGTAGAGACTATTCAGATTGTAGATATCCGTGTGATCACCATCAATATCGACTCTCAGGAGGTGATGACTGAGGACAATGTGCCTTGTAGTATCGATGGAGTTGTCTTTTTTAAAATAGACGATCCGGAGAAAGCTGTTTTGGAAGTTGAGGAATATAAGTTTGCCATTATGCAACTGGCTCAGGCCGCCCTTAGAGATGTTTGTGGTAAGGTAGAACTGGATACCATCCTATCGAAACGTGAAGAGATGGGCAAAAACATCAAACATATTGTCGAGAAGGAAACCCAGGCATGGGGTATTATCATTATCGACGTAAAAATTAAGGATATTCAATTGCCCGAAAACATGAGACGCATGATGGCTAATCAGGCAGAAGCTGAACGTTCTCGTAGAGCACGAGTTATTCTTGCCCTAGCTGAACAAGAAGCTGCAGCAAATCTTTTGAAAGCTGGTAAACTTATCGATCAATCACCTTCAGCTATTAAGCTAAGATTGTATCAAACTCTGGCTAATATAGCCGCAGAAAAGAACTCAACTATCCTTTTCCCTTTCCCAGAGGAGGTTTTACCAAGAAATACAAAGAAGGATGAGTAAGTAGGATATCGA
>NZ_JBTCHQ010000029.1:0-1773 GCF_054254355.1 Ancylomarina sp. YFZ004 | reverse complement strand
GCACCAGGACTAGGAGATGATGGTAACACCTATCATTGTGTTGTTTCAGGTGATTGTGTTGAAGCAACATCTAATACGGTTACTTTAAAGATTGAAGCAACGCTTAAGATCACCGGTCAACCACAGAATACTCAAATATGTGAGGGAAGTGACTTTGATTTTGAAGTCAAGTTTAAGGATATCGTAAGCACCTGTACATGGGAATATGATGATGGTTCAGGTTATCAAGCCATCAGTTCACATACTGCTATATCAATGGCAGCATTTACACCAGGAGATGTATCAAATGTGTTGACAATCGATCCATCTACATATAGTATGGATGGTTGGAAGTTTAGAGCTTTAATCAATGGAACTGAGTATTCAAATGTTGCTCAAGTAAAAGTTTATCAGAAAGTTCTTTTTGCTGATATTTCAGATGAGACTTTATGTATAGGAGCAGGTAAGAGTTTTAATGTTAATGTAACTGCAGGAACAGAACCTTTATCTTACGAGTGGAAAAGAGAAACAACTGGATTAGGCACAGGTTCAAGTTTGAACTTAGATGCTGCCGCACTTGATGGCACTTATTCTATAAGTGTAACAAATGCTCTTTGTCCAAGTCTAACAAAAAACTTTGATATTTCTCGTCATCCCGATTTAGTATTACCAGATTTAGCAAATGCTAGTCCTCTTTGTATCGGTGCTGAAATTAACTTAAGTGCAATACCAACAAGTGGACCAGTTCTACCTGTTACATACACTTGGACGCAGGATGGGAATTCAATAGGTTCAAATGAGACATATAATAAAACAAATGTATCGCCACTTGAAAGTGGCATCTACAAAGTTGTTGTAAAAGATTATTGTACATCTAAAACATCATCAATTTCTATAACTGTTCTAGATGCTATTAGTTTAGTAGCTGTGTCCCCAGATACACGTTCACTTTGTGAAGGCGAATCTTTAGACTTACAAGTAAATGGTTCGGGACTTAATTTAGAATACAATTGGTCTAAGATTGATGGATTAGGAGGATCAATAACAGTACCGAATTTATCCTCGGATGAGCTTCTACATTTTGATGCTCTATCATCAGCCAATGCAGGATACTATAGATGTGTTCTTAGTTCAACAGATAATTGTAATACGGATGTTCAAGAATTCACAGTTAATGTTCTGGAAGATGCAACAGTAAGTCTGTTAGAGGATATTATTGTTTGTCAGGATGTATTACCAGTATCAAAATTCACTGTCATAGGAACTGGAGAAAATCCAGTGTTGCATCAATGGTATAAAAATGATGTTGAAATGCCTGGTGAAGAATCTGCAAGTTTATTGGTAAATAATGATTTAACAAATAATGGTAACAATTATCATGTTGTTGTACGAGGTGGTACTTGTAAGTCGGTTGAATCTAATAAAGCATTGCTTACAGTAAATGAGAATGTCTCAATTACGACACAGCCAGTCGATGTTAGTGTTTCTGATGTAGCAACAGAACCCGTGATTTTTACTGTAGCAGCTAGTGGAGGATTAACTTATCAGTGGTTTGAGAAAACAACAGCAGTTGGTGCAGACTTTGTAAGCATGGGGAATTCTCCAGTATCAGCACAAACGAATGCTTTGATATTAAGTTCTGTAGGTTTAGCTTCTGATGGCTATGAGTATAGATGTGAAGTAATCGGTATTTGTTTACCAGCTGAAAGTAATCCTGCAAAACTAAATGTAAATGCGACACTTAAGATCACAGGTCAACCACAGAATACTCAAATATGTGAGGGGAGTGACTTT
>NZ_JBTCHQ010000028.1:0-2531 GCF_054254355.1 Ancylomarina sp. YFZ004 | reverse complement strand
TCTTAATATAGCCTAAAGCTTCAATATCAGAATCACTAAGCTTGGTATCTGTATTATCAAGATACTTACTTAAGTCAATTTCAGCAGCCAAACCATTTTTGGTAATGGTCAGAATATTAGTCGTTTCATTCAATGCTAAATCCTGGATCTCATTAGCTGAATCGGCATCAGCATCATCAGAGTTTTTCACATAGCCTAAAGCTGTTATTTCTTCATCTGTCAAGTGAGTGTCATTATCTCCATCTGAAATATATCCAGGTACATTTTTCAAATCATTATAATCTCCTGAAAATACATTTTCAGCCGTTTTTGCCGAAAGCGCAAACGGAACACTTAATAAAGGACTTGTCCCCACATATGAATAGTTAACACCTCCTGTTTCATCAATTTCAATCTTTAATGCGTATTTTCCTTGCGACCAATCCACGGAAGCAAAAGCATCATCTTCCTTCTCTCCTATTTTTAAATTTATTAATCCAAAGGCATTCGTCGTGGTTTCGAATTCCTCTTCATAAACTAAAAAACTGCCATCCTGAAGAATTGATATTCGAACACTAATCTTTGAATTAGATATAACATTTCCTTCAATATTTCGAACAACTGCCTGATAATTGAACTTCTGTGGCACCTGACAAACTGCGCTGTTTAATAAAAATATTACAGTACAGAACAATAGTAGTATTCTTTTCATATTTTGATTTAAGCTTCTCATTATTGGCTAGTATTTTACGATTTTGAATGTTTGAATTAACCTTTCTTTAGCGAATACTTTCAAAAAGTAAACTGATGAAGACAAGCCATGAAGAGAAATCTCTGTTGTGGGTGTGACAATAGTTTCACGTTTAATTACAACTCCCTTAATATCACATATGGAATATTTCAGTGAATGCAATTCATCGAACCGTTTAACGATTAAGTGTAATTTCCCCTTTGTTGGATTAGGGTAAACAATCAAGTCAATGTCGAATTCTTCTCCTGTATCAACTTTTTCAATCTCAAGCAAACTTTGGTGTAAACCTTGAGTAAGAATCAAATTTGAATTATCGATAGTTTGAATACTTATTTCACCTAATGTCCAACTAAGTTGAAGCGTCTCTGTTTTATGAGAATCACCACCAGAGCCTAAAGCCTCTTGAGCATTTGAGACATTAAAAATCGAAGAAAATAAGCAGATTAAAACCAATTTGATTCCACCCTTTATCCCTCTCATACTTTTATAATTCTTATTCACAATAATATTTTATATAATAACAATATGCAAAACTACATTATTATCATATAATAATACTCTGTCAAATCTGTCAAGTTGGTCAATTGAAAAAAGCATTATGGCTTATGAAAGTTTAACGGGCATGAAAAAGCCCCATTCTAAAGAAAGAACAGGGCTTTTCTTTATGTTGATTTGTATCTGGTTTTTCAGGATCTACGAATGCAGAAAGTAACATCTCTTTATCAATAAGCCTCACAGCAATCCGAAGTACAAATGAGGTACGATACATTTCTAAAAAAAGGGCGATGCAAAACTAGAATTCCACAAACAGCCAATTATTTAAAGTGAGATTTAAGTGAATATTTTAGATACTTTCCAACGAGACTATCGTCTTTAACTAGAATAAAATCAAAAGCCAACCTAAAATTGGTTGGCTTCAAAATAAAGTATATTAGTCATTCTACCATTCAATTTCTATGATACCATCAGGATGAACATCTGAACAGTTTGGATTTGAAATAACTCCTTCCCCTTTTATTATGGATATTGGAAATATTCCTTTACCTGGAATAACACTTACAAAACCAGCCGGTGCACGTCCATCAGAACCTCTAAGAACATTACATCCAGTCCCAACGAAATAAAGAGCAGCTTCAGTTGCACCTTTACCAGCTTCAACAATTATTATTTTTTCTGAATTAGAACTCCTCAAAACATAACTATCCTCACCATCATACCCTAATTCTCCATAGTAAGTTAGATTACAAAGAGGAAAAGAATAATCATAAGATAATATGTCAGAACAATAATTCACCCCAGATGCTCCATTATAAAAACTTATAACTTCTCCCGGAAACACTGAAATAGAAGTATAGATATAACCACCTCTACCACCAGCAATCCCTCCACTTCCATAGCTCCTTACTTCTGAATACAGTTTTTGATTTCTACCTCCTGAAGCTCCATAAATTTTCACGAAAATTCTAGTTACATTACCTGGAACTACAAATTCATAAGCCCCCGCCTTATCATACTGAAGTAATCCATGAAGAACTTTATCTGCTTGTATTGATTGATTATTAGACCAAGCAGGAATTCCATCTTTCATTTCCAACACTTGACCTTCACTACCTTTTACAATAGGCATCCAAGTCACTCCATCAAAATATGCCAAATCTCCTGCTTGATTTCCGTCTAATTTAATTTGGTTTCCATTAACAAAATCACGTATATAGCCATTATTATCAACCATGACATCTACCTCATTTTCTGTAAGTTTACTATCTGTATCATCCAGATATGGAGTCAAATCAATTGTTTT
>NZ_JBTCHQ010000027.1:0-2905 GCF_054254355.1 Ancylomarina sp. YFZ004 | reverse complement strand
ATGGCGGTATGAAACGTTGCGCACTTCGAAGTACAAATTTATCAGCCCGCTAAGTCGTTAATTAAATGTTGTTTCGTTCAAACATAGCACTATCTGCGCAATGTTTTATGACCGTGTGTTAGTGGCCGTTTATATTCTAAGTCATTTATAATCTTTTTATTAATCATCAGATACATCAGCTCTCCACCTAAAAACATCTCATTATTATTAAAGTCATTAGGAATGATTGTCTGAATAAATTTTGCAATTAGGGGACTATATGAAATTGTTTTATGTCCACTTAAACTAATTTCCCACGGCAAGCTATAGTGTAGTGCAGTCTTATTATCAATTATCAATGTGTCATTTTGTGCATTTATTATAGTCATTCTGAAATATGGCTTATTATCAAATTGATATAGAAATGGGTCAATATTTTCCTCGTAGATTGGTATTACAAGTTCTGAATTTATTTGATTTAGGGTTGATTTGTAATTAATAAAAGAAGAGTCGTTTATATTAATAAGGTAAGTGAAATCACCGCCCCAAACTTTTTCTTCAACTCTCTTTTGCTTTACAGAATCGTAATAGCTCAAAAACGAGTCATAATCATCTTCTCCAAAATTTAATAAATCAGATGTTTGGGAAAGCTTGTAATTAATATTTTTGGAATTAAATATTTCAGATAAATCAGAATGAGTAAAGGAATATTTTGCGGATTCCTTTTTACTATAGCCTTTAGATTTAAAAACGAATAAAGAATCTGAGTTTAAGTATTTAGCTAACTGAATATTTTCTTTATATAAAGGAAATCTCAAACACCCACCTGACATACGGTCAAAGTCGTATTTAACTGAAATAATCTCAACTGAAACAATATTATGACTAAAGAACTCTTTTGTCTCAATGCTGTGATAGCTCGTGTCTACATAACTGTACATTGGAAAATGTATCGTATCAATCCTTTTTAAATTTAGTTTTTTTCCTAAAACATAAAGTTTTCCTTTCAAGCTCTCAAGATAAATTTCTTGTTTTACGTTATCAATCGTAAAATTTCTTACAGGAATATTGAACGTTTCCCAATTAATTGGATTTAAAGATGAGAAATAGATATGGTCATTTTGATTTATTAAAACAAGAGAATCAAAGATTGCAATTTTATCAACTCTATTTCTTGATGATTTTTTTGTAATTGTAAATTTACCTTGGTCTAAAGGTGTAGGAATTTGGGTTGTTGTTAACCAGTTATCAGTTGTAATTGCTAATCCATTGTCTAATCCACCTGCAATACCAAATAATGAATCAACCATATAAATCGATAATACTCTATTTACTGGTTTGAATGGTTTTCGAAACTTTTCCCACGATTCACCATAATTGTCAGAATAATGTATGAATTCATCTGAACCACCCATCCATATCTTCCCGTTTTTTTTATAATCGGTGTCATAAATCCATGCATCGCCTGAGAATTTTATTTGTTTCCATGTGAATCCTCTGTTAGTTGTTTTGTAAATTATATTCTTTGGTGAATTATGAACTTCCTTTGAAATGTATCCAGCTACGACAATAGTATCTGAATTAAAGAACATAAAATGCTCTAATTTATCATATTCACTTAGTGGAAATCTATTTTTAACCAAGTTTATTAAAGAATCTTGTAGCTCATAATTGAATGGTTCAATTTGTCCATAGCTTACAATTGAAATCAGCCCTAGTATTAATATTAACAGTTTTTTTTTCATCATTTTTTAGTCAAGACAAATCAATTCGTTTATACCTCCATGGCTTCTTTTAAAATGGCCACTAACGGGCTTGCTATGTGTTTTGCGGGACATAGAAGCATTTCACTTTCAAACCTGCATTTAGCCAAAACTTTGATTTACATTAATTCAAATTATATATTGACAAATCAAAGATTTGGCGGTGTTGCAACGGAGAACTGCGGTTGATTTACCCGCTAAACCCCGCATTACATATAGCTTTTGTTATCGGCTTTTTTTCTTTTTTTTAATCAATTTTTCAGCATTTAACACTAATTGCTCACTTTTCTTAATATAGATTTGATCTATTATTTCCTCTAAGTTGTCAAAAGCGGCTAATAATTCTTCATCTTCAACGTTGCCTATATGACTTCCGTCATTTCCAATGTACTTATTCGCAAGCATCAATGTTCCCACATTTTTGTTGTTTTTAGAAAAATTCTCGATCCTTTGATGAAGACTATTCAACGTTATCTTTTTAGTTTTAGCAGCATTCCATACCGTTTTTGGAGCACCAATATTATCTAAAATTAATTCTATCGCGATTCTGATCTTATTAGCACTAGCATTGGTGTCGAAAAAATAATGATAAAATGCTAAATCTATAGTCTCTCGGATGTCATCAGGAACTTGATTTGTTAGATTGAAATATCTGATGTTAGGACAATAATATTGTGGTACATAATTGTCAAAATTTTCTTCATAGGGTCTACCATATTCATCTTCCCCAGAGTTACATATATCTTTTTGTACAATTCCAGCAATACTTACTAAATGATTACAGTTTTTATTTAAACACTCTAGAAATCCAATAAACCGATGTTCAATTCCATACGGGTAACCTTGTTCATCTAAAAAACGCCCTTCTTCAGTGATTTGAGTACCAAGCTTTTTAAAAGTTAATTTTGATTTTTGACAGTTAGGGCACGTTGCTACAAGTCCTTCTTCTGTTAAACTGTATTTATCTCTCCAAATAGAATCCTTCATTAAGTGTTTTTAATTTTATAAAGCAATAAACTCAGTTATTGATTTTAGTTGTGACTTCTTCATGCCAAAATAACTTTGATGATAATTGAGTTCTTCAACTCAAACAAAAGTGCTCTATTTATGTTAGGCAGAAGGTTTATAAATTCTATATTACCTTTTTTCTTTTAAAATTGCCG
>NZ_JBTCHQ010000026.1:0-3160 GCF_054254355.1 Ancylomarina sp. YFZ004 | reverse complement strand
ACAAGCATAATAATAAGTAATTAAGAGCGTATGGCGGATGCCTTGGCTCTCAGAGGCGATGAAGGACGTGATAAGCTGCGATAAGCTTCGGTGAAGTGCAAATAACTGTTAACCCGAAGATTTCCGAATGGGGCAACCCACTCAGCAATGAGTATTCTATTTATAGAAGGCAAACCCGGAGAACTGAAACATCTAAGTACCCGGAGGAGAAGAAAACAAAAGTGATTCCCTTAGTAGTGGCGATCGAAAAGGGACCAGCCCAAACCAGTATTGTTTCGGCAATGCTGGGGTTATAGGACTACAACATGATAAAGTGCGTGAAGTGAAATGCTTTGGAAAGAGCAGCCATAGAGAGTGATAGCCTCGTACACGTAAGCAATCTGCATCTAGTAGTATCCTGAGTAGCGCGGAACACGAGAAATTCTGTGTGAATTTGCCAGGACCATCTGGTAAGGCTAAATACTCCTGAGAGACCGATAGTGAACAAGTACCGTGAGGGAAAGGTGAAAAGCACCTCGAATAGAGGAGTGAAATAGTACCTGAAACCATACGCTTACAAGCGGTCGGAGCACCTTCGTGGTGTGACGGCGTGCCTTTTGCATAATGAGCCTACGAGTTACTCCTCACTAGCAAGGTTAAGGTCTTCAGGACCGGAGCCGAAGCGAAAGCGAGTCTGAATAGGGCGAAAAAGTTAGTGGGGGTAGACGCGAAACTTGGTGATCTACCCATGGTCAGGCTGAAGCTCTGTTAATCCAGAGTGGAGGGCCCAACCCGTTGACGTTGAAAAGTCTTGGGATGAACTGTGGGTAGGGGTGAAAGGCCAATCAAACTGAGAAATAGCTCGTACTCCCCGAAATGCATTTAGGTGCAGCGTCAGAGTTTAGAGTTATAGAGGTAGAGCTACTGATTGGATGCGAGGGCTTCATCGCCTATCAAATCCAGACAAACTCCGAATGCTATAACTTATATCTGGCAGTGAGCCCGTGGGTGCTAAGGTCCACGGACGAGAGGGAAAGAACCCAGACCATCAGCTAAGGTCCCCAAATGTATGCTAAGTTGAACAAACGTGGTAAGATTGCATTGACAGCTAGGATGTTGGCTTGGAAGCAGCCATTCATTTAAAGAGTGCGTAACAGCTCACTAGTCGAGCGATCTTGCGTGGATGATAATCGGGCATAAGTATACTACCGAAGCTATGGACTTACGTTGAAAGATACGTAATTGGTAGGGGAGCATTCTAAACAGCGCAGAAGGTGTGTGGTAATGCATGCTGGAGCGTTTAGAAAAGCAAATGTAGGCATAAGTAACGATAATGCGGGTGAGAAACCCGCACGCCAATAGACTAAGGTTTCCTGATCAACGCTAATCGGATCAGGGTAAGTCGGGACCTAAGGGGTAGCCGAACGGCGAACTCGATGGACAATCGGTTAATATTCCGATACTCGCTATAACTGCGATGGGGTGACGAAGAGATGACAATGCCGCGAACTGACGGAATAGTTCGTTGAAGGCCGTATGCTATGAGAGATGTAGGCAAATCCGCATCTTGAGCTGAAAGCTGATAGTACCGCAATGCTTCGGCAGCGTGGATAGTGCATGTAATTTGACTTCCAAGAAAAACCTCTAAGCTTCAGGTTATAGTGACCCGTACCTCAAACCGACACAGGTAGTCAAGTAGAGTATACTAAGGCGCTCGAGTGATTCATGGCTAAGGAACTCGGCAAAATAACTCCGTAACTTCGGGAGAAGGAGTGCTGACAGCAATGTCAGCCGCAGTGAAATGGCCCAGGCGACTGTTTATCAAAAACACATGGCTTTGCAAAAACGAAAGTTGAAGTATAAGGCCTGACACCTGCCCGGTGCCGGAAGGTTAAGTGGAGATGTTATCCTCGGAGAAGCATTGAAATGAAGCCCCGGTAAACGGCGGCCGTAACTATAACGGTCCTAAGGTAGCGAAATTCCTTGTCGGGTAAGTTCCGACCTGCACGAATGGTGTAACGATCTGGGCACTGTCTCAGCCATGAGCTCGGTGAAATTGTAGTATCGGTGAAGATGCCGATTACCCGCAACGGGACGGAAAGACCCCGTGCACCTTTACTGCAGCTTCACATTGATTTTGGGTAAGTAATGTGTAGGATAGGACGGAGACTATGAAGTGGGTTCGCTAGGACTTGTGGAGTCAACCTTGAAATACGTCCCTTTGCTTATCTGGAGTCTAACGTCTGACGACGGACAGTGTGTGGTGGGTAGTTTGACTGGGGTGGTCGCCTCCAAAAGAGTAACGGAGGCTTCTAAAGGTACCCTCAATACGTTTGGTAATCGTGTGAAGAGTGCAATGGCACAAGGGTGCTTGACTGTGAGACCGACAAGTCGATCAGGTACGAAAGTAGAGCATAGTGATCCGGTGGTTCCGTATGGAAGGGCCATCGCTCAAAGGATAAAAGGTACGCCGGGGATAACAGGCTGATCGCTCCCAAGAGCTCATATCGACGGAGCGGTTTGGCACCTCGATGTCGGCTCGTCACATCCTGGGGCTGGAGAAGGTCCCAAGGGTTGGGCTGTTCGCCCATTAAAGTGGCACGCGAGCTGGGTTCAGAACGTCGTGAGACAGTTCGGTCCCTATCTGTTGTGGGCGTTAGAAATTTGAGAGGATCTGACTCTAGTACGAGAGGACCGGGTTGGACTAACCTCTAGTGTATCTGTTGTGGCGCCAGCTGCATTGCAGAGTAGCTACGTTGGGCAGGGATAAGTGCTGAAAGCATCTAAGCACGAAGCCTACCTCAAGATGAGATTTCTTTAAAGGGTCGTTGGAGACGACAACGTTGATAGGTTGCAGATGTAAAGGCAGTGATGTCAAAGTCGAGCAATACTAATTACCCATAAGCTTATGAATGCTGAGGTCCATGGTTGGATTCTTATACTGAATTATAACTACTTTTTGTTTCAATATGTCTATGATATTTGTTGACAGCTAGTGCTTTGCACCATGCTTTTAGTTAACTGAAGATTTCAGGTATCTATAGCAATGGGGTTCCACCTCTTCCCATCCCGAACAGAGAAGTTAAGCCCATTAGCGCCGATGGTACTGCCGAAAGGTGGGAGAGTAGGTCGATGCCAACCTTTAAGCGTCTTGTTTCTAACGAAGCAAGACGCTTTTTTT
>NZ_JBTCHQ010000025.1:0-3768 GCF_054254355.1 Ancylomarina sp. YFZ004 | reverse complement strand
GGATTTCGTGAGAAATGGCAAAAAGAATTAGATCAAAAACAAAATAAATTAAAGGGCCCAGGAAGATAGCAAGATGGAATCAGGCAAGCTGATTTTTTTTAATCACGCTTCGCCTGATTATGAGATACTTAAAGGAAATATAGTTATAGACAAATCAAGTAAATGTTATAATATTGCTTTTTCAACATCTGATTTTCAAGTGATTAAGAAAGATTAATAGTAGAAATGTTATAATAAAACTCCTTCTCATCGTGAATATTGAAATTAAATCATAGAAATCTTATAATAGCTAAGAGTGTTTTTTTTGAGCAAGTAGGAATCACGCAAGCGGATTTTTTTAATCACGCAAAGCGTGATTATGAGAGAGTTACGAAATAACTATAATTACTTTTTTGACCTAAAATAGTTATTTTAAAAAAACACCTCTGATTATCAATGATTTAACTTTGAAATATAGTTGTATTATAGTTATTTATAGCTAAAACAAACTCTTAAATCAACAGAAACAACTCTAGGATAACTACACATCCACCACACTGAAATGCTGCTTATCTCTCTCACAAGTTCGAGCAGATCCTATCCCATTCGGGATATCTTCGATGTATTTAGGGGGATTTATATACTTATTAATTAAAAAAACCCCATTGTATTGGGGGTACAATGCCATTGTACTGGGGGGGTAACACTGTTGTACTGGGGGTACAATGGATTGATTTTGCAATTACCTTAAAATTAGATAGTAAAGATCTAACTGTTTAGCATATTGTATAAACAAAGAAGAGAAGGTAAGAGAATAAATAAAAAAAAACACTTTAAAATACAATAGGTATTGTATTGTAGAATATAATGGGTACGTTTGTTTTTAGTATCTCATATTATATTTCTCTATACAATGGAAAACGTCATAAAAAACACTGAATTTAACGTAAATGCAACTACTGGAGAAGTACTTTCTTTTGATAGAACAGAAACTGTTTTAGTTGAAAAAGAGCCACAATACTACAAAGTCTACACAAAAGATATTAGTAATATACTAGGACTTAATAATGCGCAAAAAGCAGTTTTTCAGTGTTTAGCATCTAGTATGGGTTTTGACAACCTAGTTGTTTTAATAAAGCCTATCAAACGTAGATTAGCAGAGATAACGGGCTATTCAGAGAATACTATAACAAAAGTAATAGATCAATTATATAAATTGAAAGTGCTTATAAGATTAGAAAAAAGTGTTTATCGAGTAAATCCTAATTTAGTTGCAAAAGGAAGTTGGGAGAAAATAAAAGCTCTACGTTTGGTTTTAGAATACAGTGAAAATGGAAGAACTATTGAACTTGAAGAAGTAACTTCTAAGAAAATAACCTTTAAAGAGAAAGAAGAATTTCATCAATACACATTAGATGAAGCCATTCAGCAAGAAAAAACAAGCCAACCAGGCTCAGGAATTAAACAAAGTACTGAATTTGATTCCTAAACATTCTTTTAGTTAAAAAGCTAAAAAAATCCCACATTAGCGTGAGCGAAATTTAGAATAGTGCGTAGCACACCAAATAATAGAAATGGTGTGCTGCGCACTATTACAAATTGGGGACTAGTCCCCAAACCCCTAGGATTTACAAGCTTTCTGAACTAATAGAATTATATATTTTTTTGGAAAAAACACTTTTTTATTCTGAATATTAATAAAAGACCTAAAATAATTAAAATAGGTGTTTTAAAATATTCTAACCCATTAAAATCATTAAACATCAAAATAGGATATAAGCTTATTCCTCCTAATAATTTAAATTTATCATTCATTATTTTGAAATTAGGTTATTATCAGCCTCCTGCGCATCCTAGAGCTGCAACACCTGTGTAAAATGCAGCAACGCCACCACAAGGCACACATCCAACTCCAGCTGCAACGCTAAGTGTCGTAACCATTACTCCTACGTGTGAGCTGTATATATTTCCCATACAATCCATCCATCTAGATCCCCAAGATTTTAATGTTTTAGGATTAATTGGACTTATAGATTCATTTAAAAAATAAGTTGTAGTTGAATTTTCTTCATCAAACACAAAATCTAAAACTTGAGAATACACTTGTCCATCTCTTTCTACTATAGAACACATTGTCCAAGGAGAATCTTTTAATGGAATCATAGTATTCTTGATAATAATACCATTTTCATCTTTAAATTCTATTATTGTAACATTTTCAACATCCCAAGAATTAAGTTCACTTTTTACAAAGCTACTCTTTAATTTACTTCCTAAAATTACATCTGTACTTACACTTAAGACTTCACCTTTTACTTTTATACCTAATTGATTAGATATATTATTTATTTCCTTATTTAACACAGAATATTCTGAATCAATTTTCACTTCATCTTTTGATTCTTCATCACATGCATTAAGCACAAATAAAGCCATCAATAAAAACAATAGATTTCTTTTCATAGTTAATTTTAAAATTATTAATAATGGCAAATCTAATATTAACAATTCATTTTTTTTATTGTCAAATCTGTCAAGTTTAAAAAACTCTAAAAAAAAAACCCTGATATTTCTACCAGGGCATTCTCATAGTATCGGATTTGGTGCTGATAAGTTGCATCCCTGCAGAGCTTATTTCCTCCCGCACCGACAATTCAAAGATATATAATAATATTTACTTTGCAAGATTTTTTTTAACCCCTTCTCATCTTAGGTTATAGCACACTATAACCCTACACTTCGTTTTTCTGGGCTGTGCGCTCTACGAGGTTTTTATTATCTTTGAAAAAAAGGCAATAAACTATGGAGAAATCATCGATAAATATTCAGCCGATAAAAAGTAATTCTGAATCTCACAATCTTAGAAAAACAGAGCTTGACTATGTGTTCTCCAACAAAACACATCTGAATAGATCTATCGTGATGGACGAAATTGGTCCAACACGAAAGAGATTAGAAGATCTTTACAAAGAAAAGACAGGACAGAAAATGCAAAAGAAAGCAACACCAATAAGGGAAGGCGTTGTCATAGTGGGGCAAAAAAACACAATGAATGATCTTGTTAAAATGTGTAGTAGGATCGAAAAGGAATTAGGAGTTAAATCAATGCAGATCCATCTTCATGAAGATGAAGGACACCAGGATAGAGAGTCCGGAGAATTTAAACAGAATCGCCATGCTCACATTGTTTTTAACTGGATGAATGAAGAAACGGGAAAAAGTATTAAGCTCAATAAGCAGCATATGGCACAAATGCAGACTATTGTTGCTGAATCGCTTGGTTTGAAGCGTGGTCAGAGTAGTGATAAAAAACATCTTCACTCTATGGAGTTCAAAGCTCAAGCTGAATTTAAAAACTCAATAAATTATCAAGTTCAAGCTTCAGAAGCAAAAAAGAACTTGCGAAATATTAAGCTCGATCATAAAGCTGAAAATGTTACTCATAACATCAAAAAGAACGTTTCTCAAGCATTTAAACGGTTAGGTAGAGTAGATGAAGCGAGTAAACTTAAAGAGTCTTTAGATATCCTTAAAATGAATAAAAAAGAGCTTCAAGGATCTAATCTTAATTTAAACCAAAAGCTTGAAAAAAGTGTTCCTTTATCTGAATACGAAAAGATTCAAAACACTCTAGAGGATAAAGAAAGAGAGCTTGAAAGCCTAAGAAAATCACATAAAGACAAACAAGAACAAATTGAAATAAGAGATAATTCTATCTCTAAAATCCTCTTAGGCTTTGATAAAGGAAGAGTCGAACAGGATGATTTTACAAAGTTTTATGAAGAGAAT
>NZ_JBTCHQ010000024.1:0-5262 GCF_054254355.1 Ancylomarina sp. YFZ004 | reverse complement strand
AAAACAATTGATTTGACTCCATATTTGAATGTAGATACAAAACTATCTGATTCAGATATTTCAGCTTTAGGCTATATTAAGGATGCTGATGATGCCGATGCTGATTCGAGCAATGAGATTCAGGTTTTAAGTATTAGTAATGATACAGTTTATCTTGAAAATGGAGGGTATGTAAGACTTCCAACAGAAGGTTTTTATTATGCTAGTTGTGAAGGAGCTGATAATGTATATGAGTTAACTCAAAAATCAATTACAGAAATTTATGAAGGTTTATCAGTAAGTTTTAAGGCAAATCACTCAAATACAGGGCGAGTCTATGTTAAAATTAATAATGAAGAGAATATCGAGTTGAAAAAAGATGTTTCGCAAAACTTTGCTGGTAATGAAATCATTACAAGTCAGATTGTTTATGCAACTTTTGACGGGGAATTTTTTCAGAGCCATTTGAATAGTAGTGAAAGTGATATTTCTAATCAATCCGAACATGGAATAATTATCTATGAAGATGAAGGAGATTATTCTTTCACTGTACCCAAAGGCGTTTATCAACTGTTTGTTAAACTTTCTGGTGGAAATGGAGGCGATGGTGGAGATGTAATGAGGACTGGTCCTGTTCGCACGGATGAAGCAGGAGACGGAGGTTTTGGTGCCAATATCGTTGCAATTCTGAATGTTACCCAAGGGGAGGTTTTTGATTTTTCCTTAGGAGGTAATGGTGTGAATGCATCGGATGTTAGGATTTATTATAGTCCTCTTCGGGAAACTGAAGATGGAACAGATGGCAAAGATTCCTTTATGAGTAGGTCAAAAGATGCTAGTTTAGTTTTAAAAGCTGAAGGAGGCAAAAAAGGTAAAGGTTTCTCGAGAGATAATATTAATGGAGCTTCTTATAAGTATGAGGGTGGATATTATTGGTTTTGGAAGAATGGTGAAGATGGGAGTGTTGTTAATCCAGATAATAGTGGTGTTTTCTTACTTGAAGAGGGAATTAATGGAATAGAAGAGAATGCTAAAGTTGAAATTAAGTGGTGATTTTGAATAGAGATAATTATTGGGATAAAAGAGGCTTATTCAATTAAGAATAAGCCTTTCTTAATTTATTTCTTTGTTACAGTAAATTTAATTGTGGTGGTAAAAAAAATTGTAGTCTTGCATGTTTGAGATATATAATGAAGAGCTTTTATAGCTGAGTCTTTTTCTTCACAAAAGAAATCCTCGCCACATATCATAAAGCCCTGTTCTATCTTTAGAATGGGGCTCTTTTTATGCTTGACATTCTCACTTGAGCAGAGATGTTTTTCTCATTTCCCAACTTGAAAGATTTGGCAAGATAACTTTGCATAAATATTCAGTATTCAAAGAAAAACTTACCTTTATAAACTTAACTATTATGAATACTTAAATATTTCAATATGATTAAAGATGGTCTATATGAAGCATTAATTAACCAACTATTAAAAAGTAGATTGGATAATTTAGAAAAAGATCAATATCATATAAATGAAGTAAAGATTGATAAGGCCGAAGCATCTAAAGTTTTAACTAATTACACTGTCAATATTATCCATCAAGCATTAAGTCAAGTCTCGGGAGATGATTCAATAGAAAGACAAATAGATATTTGTAATAACATCATACGCTTACTTAGGGATCAACTGAATGATGAAGATTTTGAGGATGATTTAATAGATACAGAAGGAAGAATTTTATCGGCAGTTTTCACAAAGTTAGATGCGCGCTTCTCAGATATAAAAAAACATTTAAAAGAGATAACCCCACACAGTGGTTTAACTCAAAGTGAACTATTTACTGGCAGCAATGCAGGCATTTCGATGGAGAGTGAAATCAAAAAAGAGATTCTCTCTTCTGATCGAATTCACTTTCTAGTATCATTCATCAAATGGACAGGTATTCGAATATTTGAAAAAGAATTAACAGAATTCACGAACCGCGGAGGACAATTAAAAGTAATTACCACCTCATACATGGGAGCTACTGATGCAAAAGCTGTTGAATTTTTAGCATCATTACCCAATACTGAGATCAAAGTTTCTTACAATACCAGTAACGTAAGATTGCATGCAAAAGCTTATCTATTCCTAAGAGAGACAGGCTTCCATACAGGATATATAGGCTCTTCGAATATCTCACGTTCTGCATTAACGAATGGCTTAGAATGGAATATTAAATTAACGACTAAAGAAGTTAGTCATATCATCGAGAAGTTCAGAAAAACGTTCGATACCTATTGGCAAAATAGCGAATTTGAATTCTACGACGCTAATAGAGATCTGGTAAAACTAAAGAGGGCTCTTAAGAATGAACGCTTTTCGGGAAGCAGAACAAACACCACATTCTTTGATATTAATCCATACAATTTCCAGAAAGAAATTCTTGAGAAACTTGACGCTGAAAGAGAAGTTCACAATAGGTTTAAGAATTTAGTTGTTGCAGCCACAGGAACTGGCAAAACAATGATTTCAGCATTTGATTTCAAAAAATTTAAACAGCAAAATCCTACAGCAAAATTACTATTTGTAGCTCATCGTAAAGAAATATTAGAACAAGCTCAATCAACTTTTCAAGCTGTATTACGTGATGCAAATTTTGGGGAACTATGGGGGAATGGTAAGGAGCCAGAGAAATACGATTGCATTTTTGCATCTGTTCAAACATTAAAGAATAGGCTAGAAACTTTATCCTTATCTGAATCATTCTATGATTTTATAATTGTTGACGAAGTTCATCATATTAAAGCCTCAAGCTATCGCCCTATATTAGATAAGTTTAAACCCAAAATATTACTTGGTCTTACAGCGACGCCTGAAAGAATGGATGGTGCGGACATTCTATCTGATTTTTGTAATGTAATTGCAGCAGAAATTCGCTTACCTCAGGCATTAAATAAGGGTTTATTATGCCCATTTCAATACTTTGGAGTAACAGATAATATTGATTTATCGACACTCTCGTGGCAGAATGGGAAGTATATCCCAAGTGAACTAACAAAAGTCTACACAAAGAATGATGATAGAGTTAGACACATACTCAGAAATATTGAGAAGCACATCGCAGAACCTCATGAGGTAAGAGCTTTATGCTTTTGTGTCACTCAAGATCATGCAAAATATATGGCTGAGAAGTTTACGTTAGCCAATTATAAAGCCGATTATTTAACTAGTATAAATAACGGTGGAAGGGATCAAATAAAAGATCGGTTCCTCAATAAAGAGATCAATTATTTATTTGTTGTTGACATCTTTAACGAAGGCGTTGATATACCAGAAATAGATACGGTGTTATTCTTAAGACCAACAGAAAGCTTAACTGTTTTCCTACAACAATTAGGAAGGGGCTTACGACTATCAGATAATAAAGATTGCTTGACAGTACTCGACTTCGTTGGCAATTCTCGCCCTGAGTATGATTTTGAAGGGAAATTCAGAGCTCTTATTGGTAAAACGAATACATCAACTCAAAGTGAAATAGAAAATGAATTCCCTCACCTACCATTAGGTTGTTCAATTATCTTGGAGCAAAAAGCGAAAAACTTTATTCTAGACAATATTAAACGAGCAATAAATCTAAATAGGAATCAATTGATTCAACGTATTCGAGATTTCAAACATAACACCAACTTAGAATTAACAATCAAGAACTTCACAGAATTCTATCATATTCCAATCCATCAAATTTATAAGAAACGAAGTTGGAAAAGACTTTGTGCAAACGCTGGTGTCATTCATGATTTTGAATCGAAAAATGAACTTGAGATATCTAGAGCAATACAGTTGAAATGGCTTAGTTGCCGTTCTGCTTCATATTTCACCTTCATCTTAAATTGTATAAAGAATAAGTTCCAGCTGAACTTTGAACAACTTTCAGATACAGAAAAGTGTATGTGTCTGATGTTACATTACGATGTTTGGCAAGATGCTGGTGGTTTTTCTGATATATCAGAAAGTATCAAAGCAATCGGGCAGAATAAAGTTCTGGTTGATGAAATGAAAGAGTTGATAGAATTACTTTTAGATAGAATTGATTTTATTGAGCAAGAAATCGACCTAGGTTATCCAATGCCATTACAAGTCCATGGTAGATATATCCGAGATCAAATATTATCAGCCTTTGAATTCTACTCTTTTGAAAAGAAACCGAGTTCGAGAGAAGGTGTTCAGTATTTGAAAAACAAAAACACAGAATTACTTTTTATAACACTCAACAAATCAGAGAAAGATTATTCCCCAACAACCCTTTATAATGATTTCGCATTAAGCGAACGTATTTTCCATTGGCAATCTCAAAATTCAGCTCGCCCTGACAAAGGGAAAGGCGAAAGCTATATCAAACATCGTGAGTTAGATAAGAAAATTCTACTATTTGTAAGGGAAGCTAATGAAGATCAATATAAAAACACAATGGGTTTTGTCTTTTTAGGCGAAGGTCAAATTATGGATCATGAAGGTGCAAAACCAATGAATATTAAATGGGAGTTGAAAGAACCAATGCCTCCTTATATCTGGAAAGAATCTGCTAAGATGGCTATAGGCTAATGTGACTTATAGTCCAGGGACAAGCTTAACGCCTTTCCATAACTTCACATCAAAAAATATCACAAACATCAAGTTTTAGCATTTTTTTCGTGATGAGTACAATTTTGAAGATGATAGGCATTCAAAGAAACAACTTCCCAGTACTCACCTGCGTCCGTCCTGTAAGATTTTATTATCTTGCTGTTACACGAATTTAGTGAGAGGTTTATAAAATTATATAAAACAACATTATCATGAATTTCAGCGATATCGAAAACTGGTTACAAGAGTCAAAAGACAGGTATTCCGATTTTTATAAGGGAAGTCCATCGGTTGTCAGCATGCGGCTGATGCTTTTCTTCTTAAGGCTGCTCTTTGGTTTGGTTGCCATAGCTTCGGGCTTACTGCTTTTGTTTTCCTTATTTATGAATATCGGGCAAACCCTGGCCGATACCTTTGGCCTTAGCGATGTGCCCCTTTACGAAGAGGGGAAACTGAGTTTTCTAAGCATTACCCTGGGCATTTTGTTGGCGGTATCATTATTCAGTTTGTGGCTGATCAAGCTCGTTAGCCGCAGAAACAATCATATGTCCGATTTGCATAAGCTATTGGATACCCACTTTGCAGAAGGTGAGAAGCTGTTGGATGAATATAGACATACCATAAGCTAATTTCGGTATGCGTAAACTAAGGCAGAAGAATTGTAAAATAAGGCTGTCAGCTGCATCCC
>NZ_JBTCHQ010000023.1:0-10762 GCF_054254355.1 Ancylomarina sp. YFZ004 | reverse complement strand
GGAAACATTTATGTGAGAGAAAAACATCACCATTATTTTGGGCTGATATAGACAGCTTTGGCGTGGAATTTGCAACTAAAAGAACTGAACCTAAATGACAATTTGCGCACCTCCCCCGCGCGTATTCATTTATAAAAGACTCGATCCTTTAGAAATCATAACTGTCAAAAGCATCATCTTGCCTTAAACACTTTCGGACAAGGTTGGCAAAAGAGAAGCAAATTGGATAAGCTGAGTTGCTCTGGCAAATTGCGTGACACAGCGAATGAGGCCAAGCAGAGAGCGGTGTCACGTGAACACAAGCAAAATCAAGCTAAACAAAACACAAGGCTTAAAACTCAGTAAAACCTAGTAAAACAACTGGTGAACAATTCAAGAGGGATATTCCATTAAAGTAGAAATGGCATCAAGCTTTCCAGCGAGTGCCATTACGAATCAATTACCTATAACGTTGAGTATAAGAAACGTAAGTGATTTCGAAGCACTTATCTGTCAATTTACACTGAGCCAAATTTGCGATTAGACACAAATTTAAAGTTTTAAAACAAACCGTCAAATCGCAGATTTGGCGGAGCTGATTAAATGTGCAAAAGCTTCGTAAACCACTAAGCCACTTATGTTTTTTATACATTGTTAGCGGTTTGTTGTTTTTTGAACAAGGGATTAATCAATTTAAATATCATATTTATTAGAAGCAAAACACTGACAAATAATATAATGAAACCATTAATCATCATTGGGTCAGCTTCTTTGAAAAACAACTTAGAAAATTGTCCACTACCACCCATAAAAAATATTACAATGAAAAATAAATAGATGTGGTTTTTGTTCACTTTGAGTTTTATATCTTTCTCTTCTATGAGTTGCTCGGAAACCAAAGTATTTCTCACAGTATCTACTTGATTTTTCTCAAGAACTAAAGATCTCACCTTCAGTCGACCTGACTCCCTGTGTGAAATTAAAACAACATTATTATAGAATTTATTTTGTAACCTTATCCGAGTAACATTCTCCATTTTTATTAATGATGAACCAGAAGTGAATAGTATTGAATAAAATGCCACAACTAAGAACATAAATGCAAAAGCACCTGCGTATATTGCTAATCCAAAATTACCTATGTTATAACCAATGAATGCCAAGGTGGTAAATATTGGTATACCAATAAAAAACACCATTAATGTTTTAAATATGTTACTAACTGACTTACCATAATCCTCAACTAAATCACTGACTTCTTCCGTTTTAGTCAATAATAATTTATTGTTATAAATATGCAAGTATTCATATCTAGTTTTAACTGTCTTTCTCAGGGTTTCTTTATCACTATCCCAATAAATTAATTCATCAGGTGTTATATTTAACACAGACGATATTCTCTTTAGGGTTTCTCCTGTTGGTTCTGATTCTCCATTTTCAACCCGTTGAACTGTTCTCAATGATAGTCCTGATTCTTTAGCTAAATCTTCTTGGGATAAACCTTTTCGTTTTCGTAATTCCTTTACTCCTTGTGCCAACTTTTCCTTTTCCATATATTATCTTTTGATGACAAAAATAAATCAAATCGAATAGGATTCGTGTATTTACATTATGTCATCTTTACGTCATTTGTCCTTTTACTGGAGTGTTTGTCGCAATAACCGCTAACGGTGAGTGTATGATTTCGTATGGGATTGCGAGCTTCAAACCTATCAAGTTACCACCAAGATTTAAGCGGGTGACAAAGCTCGAAAACCTCCGAAACCCATATGAATTATACATATTGTTAGGGCATCGTACTTTCTACTTGCTCAGTTAATAATTTTTCAAAATATATCTTTGCCACATTTTCATTATAATTGCTACCCAACCCATTTTTAACAGCTGTTTTTAAAGCACTAGACTTGCCTATATGTTCAATTATGTATGGTCTGTTAAAAGATAATATCCAATTCACATTAAACTTTGAGTAATCAAATTTATCAGGTTTTAAAATCCACTTAAACATTTCTGAATCTATACTACTATATATGTCATTAATAGAATCCATATCAAATAATTGATTTTCATATATTAGGTTGACATAGAAATGAAGCTGATTCCACACAGAAAAACTTTTGATCTTATCTGGAAAACCATCATTATTAATTTCATAATCAGGAAATCCCTTACATACTAAATACAAATTTTCAACATACTTATCAAGTATATAAGATTCCTTTCTAAGTTCCCAGACCCCCCATTTGTATGCATATTGAATTAATTCATTTTTATTAAGAGATGGCTTGATTAATGTTAAGTATTTAGTTTGTTGTTCCTTGTTTAACAGACGGAAAAATGGTGCTATTTTATTTTTATCCTGACATAGCAACAATTGAATATAAAAATCCTCACCTAATATCTGCTCTTTGCTTTGTTTATTAATAATAGCGTCACATATTGGTTCAACTAAACTGTTTACCCCAATACATTTAGAAATAATATAGTTAAGTAATCGAATTGTATTTTGCTCATTAAAAGAATTTATATATTCTACTGAAAATAAAGAAAAATATGAATGTGAATCATGGTATTCGTAGATAGAATTTACTTCTAAATAATTAAGAATTTTATCTAGTACTTCATTGAGTTGACTTTTACTTAGATCAATCTTAGTAAACAAAATGAGAAAATTATTTAGAGACCTAACCATTTTGCCTTTAAACAAATCAGAATCTTTTAATGCTCTATTGTATAATTTGTTATTATTTATTTTTCTTGAAAAGAAAGTGTTAATCTCATAACCAGATGTAATGAATAAGTCAAATGATTCCAAAATATTATTAAGCGTTTTTTCATTGTTTTCAAATTTTAAGGTCTTAACATCATAAGTTTTTAAATGTGATACTAACTCCTTAGTATTACCAAGAGTAATAAATATAATTATAAATAATTCAGAGAATTCTGGTAATTTTTGTTTGTATTCAATGTTTGTAGAATAGCTCACTAACATGGATTCTAAATACCTATTTGCTAAATCTATGAAATACTTGTATTCTTCATTAAACAAAGAATTGTTTTTGTAGAAATTCCACAAAATATAAAATGTTGTTTCTGTCTCATGCCAAAACGCAGGCCCCGTTGAATAGTAATTACCATCTTTATATTTTGTGTAAGTATCTATTATCGTAGAATAATTCCTTCCAATTATTATTCTGGAACTTTCAAACAATTTATTTTCTTTAATAGAAACTAAGGCTTCTTTAATAGAAATATCTATTGGTAACTCAAATAAAATTTTGTCTAGATCTATTTTTTTAATTTTAATTCTAATGTCTTCTAATTCATTTTCGTTTAAATCCATTATATCCCAACTTCGCATAAATGGATAAAGCAACGTTTGATTATACGATGCAATAAAAAATGAGACATATTCTTTCTTTCTCCAAGATTTTGATTTCACTTCTTCTAAAGTGAAATAAGCTTTGGCAAATTGTCCCAATTTTTGAAACCCCCAAGCCTCTTCAAAACCAATATTCTGGTTTGTACTTTTACAAATTGCTTTACTTGCAGTAGAGTATAGTTCTTGTAAAAGATTACCTATTTCAAACCGTCCAAATAAACACTTTGGACAATTACAATTTTCATTATTTTCAACATGAAATTTAATATATGAGGGAGAAGTATCATTTTTACGACCTACTGCAAAAACACCACTTGAGCAGAGTAAATTAAGTGCTTTGTGTAATTCTTTCTTTTCGGGTTTTATAGTATTATCATTGATCGATTTTAAAACAATATTACCCATATCTCCTTTTTCATCTTTTAAAAAAGATAGTAAATCTTCATTTAAAGTTTCAATAGCAGGATAATTATAACTTGCCGAAGTATTCAATTCATATTGCGCTTTCTTCTGAAGCTTGAAAGGTGAAATTTTTTCTATAACACTGAGCGGAATTGCACCTAATTCTTTAAATCTCAATACCGAGTTAATTAATTGATCTTTAACGTTTAAATTCTCAATAGTATCTGAAAACACATCAAACTCTTCTATTGTTTTTAAGAATTTATAGGCTTTCTGACCAGTTGGACTAAGTTCCTTAAGCTGAATATTCTCCTCGTCTGAGGTTATGCCTTCAAAGTATTTATTGAATGGTAAATCTTCGTATTCGACTATAATCAATCCTTTCTTCTCTAATTTTCTTTTACGTTCCTTGTATTTTTTATCTTTCGTGTCTTGAATTATAAAAAGGTAAGGTGGTTGATTGTCCTCTTTTAGAATATTTTTAACCGAATTGGTAATATGCTCAAGATTTGGATCAGTAAATGAAAACCCAACAAATAATACTAATTTAGAAGCAAATATCCCTTTTATAAACCCTTCAATAAGAGGGAAGTTTTCCGAATATTGCTCGTAATCTTTTTCTTTTAAAACGATATTTCTTTCATCAAAGTCTCCGTGCATTTTCACAAACAAAGAACTTCCATTGGAATAAGGTAAATCTGTATCTTTTTTAATAACTGAATACCTATAACTTTTTTGTTCAAAAATTTGTTCAAAATGGGAGTCGTAATTTGTAGAAATAATATGATGTGGTTGCAATTCAACAATTTTCTGATGTATAGGGTTGTACTTTGTAATACCGTGCTTCAATATTTCTTGTACTCTTGAATTGTATTCTTTCTTTCCTCTTGAGTCATAATACAATTGACCTACCTTCAGAAAATCTTCTTCATCACCGTCTATTCCTGCTTTTAATTCTTGAATAAGCTGCCACCAACCTGGAACTCCCGAATCAATTGACACTCCAGCTCCAGTGAATATAACAAGTTTACCATTTTTCTTTGCTTCAACAATATTCTTCAGACTTTCTCTTAGTTTGTTGGAGAAATTAGGAGTCTGAAAGGGAGTTTCTGTTTTGAAAATGAAGTTTTGGTTAGTAACCCAATTGTCTTTCTTGGCAAGTAATTCTTCTTCGCTTAACCAAACAATATTATTCCATACCCCTTCATTACTTGGTAGTTTCTGATCAATACATTCTATTTGCTCATTTGATAAAATATACTCATATGATGTCGCATAAGGGTCATTTTTACTTGTTTTAAAAAGACGAGGAGGTTTTTCAAAATCTATTTTTTCATTCTTGTCGTTTATTTCTCGTAAGCCAAAGTAACTTATGATTTTATTTTTAAAATCCGTAAACCTGAATCTATCTCCTATAGCATTACTTTTATAATCAAAAAACTTGTATTCAGAACCTTCCTTTAATACTAGATAATCAAATTTATTTGAATCCTTATTTGAGAAATAATTAGATTTAGCTACTATCTGTTTTTTAATTATTGCAATACTTAAATGATTCATTGATTTTATATTTAGAATATCATTATTAATGAATAATAGGTGCTATTTGTATGTGCCCTAACGGTCTTGCTAAGTTTCGTGGGCGATTTCAAAGAATCATCCTTTCAAACCGCTAAAGAAGCAAGCCGATTTAATTAACTTATTTATGTTTTAACAAACCAATTGAATTGGCATGCTGGTGTTTATTAATTGCACTAAACTTTCAAACAGCTCATCAACGCCCATGATAATTTAGCTTTTGTTGTAGGTAGTACGTTGTTAATCAGTCCTGATTTCGTATTTTTTCACATGGTCATTTTCCACCCATATTAATAACCACTCACTATCTATACGCATGAGACTTCTCTCTGGGCCTAAATAATATATCATGTCTCTACCAGAACTTAAAAAATAACCACAATTTGTTAATGGTTCTCCTAGTAAATCAATCACTTCGTTTTCCAACAAGCTATCTAGTTGTTTTTTTTCGATTAAATCGTCAATTAATTCTACCCTTTTACTTTCGTTTATTTTCCAATCTTCTGAGTTGAATGTTCTATTTGGTGTGTTTGATTCATAAAACATTGTAAACACAAGAATGAATGGATAAATTGAAAATAGAAATAATGAAGAAATTATCAAGGTGATCCAAAATTCAATTTTTTTGAATGGTGATACGGCTTTATATACCAACTTAACAAACAAGTAAGAGGCTACTAAACAGCTAATAGTAATAATCACTAATATTTTTATCTCAAGATTCATATTTTGATCTTAAAGTATTACCTACAACGGTCTTGCTAAGTTTCGTGGGCGATTTTAAAGAGTTGATTTTTCAAACCGCTAAAGAAGCAAGCCGAATAAATTTACTTTATTAGTTTCTGAGCAAGACAAATTGATTTGGCTTGCTGGTGCTTATTAATTGAACTAAACTTTCAAACTGCAAATCAGCGCCCATGAAATTTAGCTTTTGTTACCAACTGGGCTTCTATTATTTAATTTGAGATATAGTTTCTCTTTCTAACGACAGCAATGTCTTCATTTACAAATTGATTAACCAAATTTCTGTCTTCTGTATTTTTAGTGCTTTCGATTAATAATATTTGTCTTATTGTCTGCCTTAAAGTATTTAAAAGATGGTTTTGCTGAACTTCTACTCCTCTTTGCTGCTTGATGTATCTTTCTGTTATATAACTACATGATTCTTTGCATCCCTTCAATTCATCCCTTACACAACCACCACCATGTACTGCACAATTTCTATGGTTATACCAAACAGATAAAAGAGCTTCAGATTTCTTATCAATCTCTGGAATTGAAGTGATAAGTAGATTATTAATATTATTACCATCCATTATTTTGTAATCGCGAATAAGCTCACGTACATAATCTTTCTTACCTGGCTTTTGTTTTTGTGTTAAAGATGTGAGTTTTATACCGTCTAAATCCACTTTGTGTAAACGCTTAATGCTATATTTTTTTGATTCGGCTAGTGTTTCTAAAACTGACCAATACTTTGTAAATGCGAATTCTATATTGGTCTCAATCGAAGCTTGATTAAATAATGAAATACATAATTGAAGGAAACTATCTTCTCTAGAAGAATCTGCTATGGCATTATTTAAAAATGGATTTTCACCAAAAATATCACCACACATTATATTTCCAACATAGTCAAGCTGTGAGAATGTTAAGAATTGTTTTTCGGTTTGTTTGTTTCTTACTGCAACTGCTTGTATTTCACCGAAACAATTTCTAGTAATAGAATATGCATTTAATATAACCTCCAGTTCAGATATAACTAAATTTACAGCGTCATCATGTGTTGTTGAATACACTCTGGGAAATTCAAAAACAACTTGTGGGTTAGGTGAGTACAGTATGTCTTTTCGAACCTCTTTATCTTCAAATTTCTGCCAAGTACTTGGCAGTAAACATTTATTAATATGTTCTAATAAATCATTATTAGTTGAAGGAATATAAGGCTTTACTTTACAACTTTTGAACTGAGAAATTGAAGATAGATATACATCTTTGCATAATACAATTACCTCGTAAGTTGAATTTTCTTTTTCATTTTGAGTACCAAGTATAAGAGATTTCTCTCTTTCTTCGAATATGTTATTAACGTATTCTTTTATTGCTTTCGATGTATAATTTGCATTGTCATTAGAAATGAGAAAGTAAGGTGAAAAGAATTCATTATCAGCAAACGGATCGAAAAGTAAAGGATGGTGCATATCATACTTTTGGGAATCTGATTTGCTTATTGGATATTTTTCTGCTGTTAATTTTGAAATATAGTAAACTCCAATGTTTGGAATTTTCACAGTGACTTTAAATTTATTATTCCCAGTATTTATTAATGGCAACATAAATTGACCAATTGCCAATTCATTAAGTTTAAATATTCTATGAATTGTTACATTCAAAAAATTGCAATCTCTCGAATTTTCATAAATGATTTCAAATTCAATTGATTCATCTGAATTCCATGTTGCCTTAATTGGGTTTAAAGATATTTTACTCATTCCTGATGCATTATTTTACTATTAGCTCTATAATTCAATAATTATCATTAGTCTCCTACTTAAATTGAGGAATTGCCTTGTTGGTAACGGTCTTGCTAAGTTGCGGCGGTCTTTTTCGCGCCGACTTAAATTATTTACATAAAACTAATCAAAATAAATTATGTTTCAAATAGGAATGAGATTCCGCTGCAATTTAGCTTTTGTTACAACTCGTAAAAAAACATTCACATGTGAGAGCAGACTTAATTAATAATCAGGTCTAAAAGAAAGGCTTTGGCATAGAAATTTGCTTGTTCTAATTAACACACCCACTTACAAAAAAGCACAGAGATTAACTGATAATTTGCTTGAGCTCATATTCATTGAAGAGTTTCGAAAAACAGACGGTTATTAATCTAGAATCCGATCATGATAAACGCCAGGCTCACAAGTACACCCGCACGACATTCGCAAAAGAACTGCAAATTGGATGGGACTAAGGATTTAATGCAAATTTTATGACAAAGTGTAAAGCCTGAACAGGGCGGCGCTTCACGGGATTGCAAGCTAAAGCTCGGGAGAATAAAAATGATGAAGTTGATTAAGCTAAAACCTCTGTAAAAAAAACAAAGGCTACAAGCTTACTTGCGAGAACACAAAAGAGATAGATTTTACTTTCAACAAAAGGAAAATCACATTAATCTATCTCTTTTGATTATGAGTTGTAACGGTCTTGCTAAGTTTCGTGGCGATTTCAAAGAGTTACTTTATCAAAAACCAAGTAAGCAAGCCGGATAAATTTATAATTTTATGCAAACCCATTTAATTGGCTTGCTGGTGTTTATTAATTGAACCAACTCTCAAGCTACTCGTCAGCGCCCATGAAATTTAGCTTTTGTTAGCAACTGCCATCACCATCTTTATATTATTTATTATCCCATCAATATCTTCTCCATTGATGACGGATTCATCGATTATAGCAAGATATTCATTAAGCGAAAAACTGTTCTGGATAATTTCTTTCTTTGTTTGATTCAAAATTGTCAAAAACTCTGCAGGCATTAGAGGTAATCTTTTTGCAACGATTAAATCTAGTAAATTCGTAATATTGAAAAACGAATTTGATCTACATTTAATAAAGTAAAGCGTTTTAAAAAAATCGCATGAACTCTTAAGTTCCAGTTGATAAACAACTTTAATTAGTTCGATGTTTTGAATTGATTCTTCTATCTCATTTATAGGAACTTTCATATAAGCCAAAAACTTAATAGATTCAGCTCTTTCTAAGCTTCCTAACATACTATATTTGGTGTTCCTTTTTGAAATTCGACTAAGTTGTTTATAAGTATGTTTATGATTCTTAAGATCAATATATGATGCAGCGGTAGTCAGTTCTGTTTCAACTTTCATTGAAAGTTTTATAGTTGATAAATAAAAGATGATAACATTAACTGAGACATAGAAACCAACAAATAATTTTGACGTATAGCTATCCCATGTTATTGTGAAAATAGTCAAGACACCTAACATAAATGATAATAATGTTTCAGCATAATTGTTGTTCTTAGAATATATTAAAATCGAAACGAATGAAATTAATATACAAAGCCCAAATGTCATTTTTTTTTCGGATTGAGTAAACATTATCAATCCGAAAGTTAGCAGCGCCATAAAAATCAGAAAAATTAAAGGATGCTGTCTCAAGAGTCTTCCTAAAACATTTTTAAAGGCTATAATAACTTCTTTCAAACTTTTTCCTATTCCTTCTGCCATGCTAAGTTTTAATTTTGGTTGTTGCTAACGGGCTTGCTAAGTTTCGTGGGCGATTTCAAAGAGTAATCTTATCAATGCGCCAAAGAAGCAAGCCTATTAAATTTATAATTTTAAGCAAACCCATTTAATTGGCTTGCTGGTGATTATTAATTGTACTAAGCTTCAAACTGCGCATCGCCGCCCATGAAATTTAGCTTTTGTTAGCGGTTGTTATTTCAATTTTTTAATAACACTTATGACCTTATCAATTTCACTATGTTTATAATATGATATAAGATCACCATTCTTGTCAACCAATATCATCGAAGGGAAATCTACAACTAAATATCTTTCATTAAAGTTTCTTCCATTGGGAATTATCTCCCGTTTATAAGTACTCTCTCCAATTTGTTCTTTAATTTCTTTAGTTGAACTTTCTGTTACAACAATTCCCTCAATAGATACAAGTTTCTGTAATTCAAAAACTAATTCATTAAATTCATTAAGCGTTTTTTTATTAAAGAATGGTTTCAAGAATGATAACTGGAATTGTATCAAAATATACCGATCATTTAACTCTTCAGATTTAAGAGTTCTATTCGTAATTGACTTCATGACAAAAGGAGGAAACGATTCTCCATTTTGAGCTCGTTTAGAAATATCGCGCGTCTGAAAACTATCCTTCCTGAATGGATCAACTAAACGTGATTCAATTTCCCCATACTTGTCAATAACTTGTTCAAGAACAATGTTCGGGTTAGCTTTATGTAAGTTATGGAATTCACTTTTACTGATTTTTTCCCCTGTATGTTTGTTATAAACCTTGTTGAAATCAATTATGCTTTTAGAAGTTACTCCTCTTGTCTGAGAAAATGTGTAATTGCTCAAGAAGAACAATGCTATTAATAAGAAAGTATGTTTTTTCATTGTAGTGTTATTTTAATTACCGCTAACGGGCTGCGCTAAGTGGCGTAGGTTCCTTACTGGTTTTATGTTTCAAATTTTATAAAAGGCAAGGTAGCTATTTTTGTAATTACATTTAACTATAACAATTCTAAAATAGATAGCTTGCCGCGCTCATTAAAAGCACAGATGTTCAATAAGCTCCAACTCGCCTTTGCCATTTAGCGTTTGTTACAAGTTGTTGAAAACTTTCATGTGGGAGAAAAACATCACCATTCCTTTTGGGCTGAAATAG
>NZ_JBTCHQ010000022.1:0-11167 GCF_054254355.1 Ancylomarina sp. YFZ004 | reverse complement strand
ACCACCTGTTCCATCAACATCTGTGACGTCAATTCTAAAATCAGCTGCAATTACAGATTCATCTGTACTTCTAGCTTCTATGCGAATATTATGAAATTCATCAGTTTCAAAGTCGATCAATCCTGCATTGGCAACAGTAACAATTCCTGTTATCTCATGAATCTTAAATCGTCCGCCTGCATTATCCAATAGGAAGTATGTAATAGTATCACCATCATCATCGGTTGCTAAAGCGGTAATATGAACCAAATCATCACGTTTTGCATTTTCACTTAGAGAATTAGCATCAGTATCACTATCTCTTAGATTAGCAATAGCATTATCTGTATCACCACCTGTTCCATCAACATCTGTGACGTCAATTCTGAAATCAGCTGCAATTACAGATTCATCTGTACTTCTAGCTTCTATGCGAATATTATGAAATTCATCAGTTTCAAAGTCGATCAATCCTGCATTGGCAACAGTAACAATTCCTGTTATCTCATGAATCGTAAAACGTCCGCCTGCATCATTCAATAGGACGTAAGTGATATTATCACCATCATCATCGGTTGCTAAAGCGGTAATATGAACCAAATCATCACGTTTTGCATTTTCACTTAGAGAATTGGCTGCAGTATCACTATCTCTTAGATTAGCAATAGCATTATCTGTATCGCCACCTGTTCCATCAACATCAGTCACATCGATTTGGAAGTCACCTGCAATTACACTTGTATCTGTACTTCTGGCTTCAATGCGAATAATATGAAACTCATCGGTTTCAAAATCTATTAAACTTGCATCGGCAACACTTACAACACCTGTTGTTTCATTGATCTTAAAGCGTCCGCCTGCATTATCCAATAGGAAGTATGTAATAGTATCACCATCATCATCGGTTGCTAAAGCGGTAATATGAACTAAATCATCAAGTTTTGCATTTTCACTTAGAGAATTGGCATCAGAATCATCATCAACTAAATCACCAATAGGACTATTCCCATCAATAATAGTAATGACTTTACTTTGCTCACCATTCTTTACAGCATTCTCGGATGATATAATATCAATACTCACTGTTTCATCAGACTCATTCAAATTATCATGAATGGATGTGAGTGTAACCACACCACTAGATTCTCCTACTGGAATCTCAATGAGTATTGAGGTTGTAGCATGACTTCCTGGAGTCAAGTCATAATCACTTGCTTCAGCAGTACCTCCATAGGCAAGATTTATCGTAACTGGTAAGTGGGTTGGGTAATCTAATTCAACAACAATTTCAGAGCTTTCACCATCTTCTTGAATAATTGGTTTTGATACAGATAGGCTAACCTTTAAGGGAACCACTCCAAAAAGCTGATCGAAATAATCAACACCCGAAGAATAAAACTTATATGAACGAGGGTTTTCTCCTGTAATAACATTGGATCCAAAGCTAACCTCTACAAGATATTGTTTACCAATTTCGGGACTAAAAACATAATTACCTAAGCCTTCAGGAAAACCAAAGGATCCAGGAAGTTTAGTTATAAAAGTTTCAACTAGCTCATCACTTCCACCGATACTTTTATCGTAATCCTTATCCCAGTATAGACGAACCTCTGCTCCAAGAAAAGGTAATTCACCAACATCCATAACACCATCCTGATCTATATCTTCGAAAACAGTTCCACTAATAGTACCCGGTGTAAAAAGGTCGCAACCATGATCTGGAAGATTTAACTGGCAAGACTTTGTTACTCCTGAACTATATGAATGCCAATACGTATTTATTGAATTTTCATTTCCATAATCGTAGTCTAACCAATTATGACTTGGCGCAACGTCTCCTGTCAAATCAACCTTAAGTTGACCATCGGGTAAATTTTCGCTAATATTTCTATCATCCCAGTATAACTTAGGCACATATGGAGTAGGCGTTTCTGGTCGAACGGTTCTTGGAACCAAACCTGTTGTTAGATGTTCAACATCATACATTGGAAAATGAAACGTTCCCTGAAAATAATCGAAAATCATAGAGATGCTTTCAAAATCAGTAACTACATTTCCTTTACCATCTAATCCATCCCAGGCTATATCTCGAATTAAAATGCCTTCTTCATTTGGGAAAGGGACTGATAAAGTTGTAATTATTCTATCTCTTGTTCCTGGATCAAATTTATTCGGAGTGCCTTCAAAGTCGAGAAGCAAATCAATTCGCCCCTTATTCTCGACAGCTACACGGAAAAAATATTTACCTGGACAACCAAATAAACGAGGGTAATCATTTTCCTCATCCACTATAAATTTACCATATCCATCTGCAGAGGGAAAAGCTGTTACATCTGGCTCATTCAAAAATATTTTATATTCCGGAGAAAGTTTATTTTCATTTTCAAGGGACTTTCTGTTTACTTCAAAATCGAGTGTATTATCAGTACCTGTCGAATTAAAAGCGATATTAAAACGAGCGCCTCTAAATCCAGAATTTTCAAAATCAACCTCAGTCACATAACCTCCACTATAGGATGTAGATTCAGCGTAACTGTATACCTTACCATTAAAATCTCTGTCATACCAATCCATTGAAATACGTGGGGAGACTAAAGCCCATTGCTTAGCATAAACTCTTCCATCAATTGCTTTCGATCCTGCACCCTTGGTAGCAACGGTAATATCCCACCACTCGGTATAAATAGGTCTTTTTCCTTCACTAGCCTCGGCAGCACTAAATTCAATATAGTAATCACCGGTACCACTAGTTGGGTAAAATGCAAATGCATTATAACCCCCAGAACCACATAATTGATTCGGGCCATTTTTAACCTGACCCAAAGATGTAATCATATTTCCAGGAACCTTCTCACCATTATGTGAGCCTGCATTTGGCCATACGACATTCCCATTAGGGTCCTTAATACGCATCCAAGCATTAACTTTAGTCATTGACTCTGAATTTGCATGCCCACTGTTTACAAATTGTGAAAACCCAAAATAGATCACCTCATCAGTAGGATTTTGAACATGGATGTAAATACGCTCCGTGTCTGTACTATTATAATTCCCAAAATTTCCATGTTTGGCATCACTAAAGGCTGTATATACGCGATCTGTAGATTTTGGAGCCAACTGTTTGGTTCCTTCTGCAAAGGTTTTATATGAACCAATACATAATATTACCATCAAGAATAACATTACTTTTCTTAAGTAATGACTAAGTTCTTTATATGAGTATAAATTTTTCATATATTTTGTGTTTTGATAGTTCTTCACGCTACAATTTTTTCCAACTCAAACTACCTATGTTCTGAAATTACAATTCGCTTCGAAAACGAATTCGGGGATGTTATAAAGCCAACTTTAAAACATTAAATAGGAATTTATCCTATTGAGAGAGAATTATGATTCAAGTATAGAATCATATAGGGATCACTTATTTTTCAAGATGTACATCTAGAAAAGTATTCAACTCAAAATCGACACATCGGTTTATTCTATACCAATCTTTTAATGACTGGCCTTCAAGTCTATCGAAAGGCGAACTCTCTCCTAAAGCTAGAATAACAACTCTATTGATATCGATACCTTCTTTAATGAAAAACTTACGAGTTGCGGAAGCTCTTCTAAAAGCTAATGCATCATTATACTCTGATGTACCACGAGAATCGGCCCTTGCCACAAGAGTTACCATCAGTTTATCATTTTTCTTTAATAGATTAACAACTTCATCTATATTATCTAAAGCCTCTTCTTTCACATTTGATTTATCGTAATCGAAATAGACAGTTGCCAATTCATCAGGCAGAAATTCGTTTTTAATATCCTTTTCAGGCATTAATTTCATTGACAGTTCGTGACTAATATTCAAATCACTATCATTAGTTCGAAATCTAAAATCGATAGCGTAGTAACCATCTTTTTTAGCAAAAACTCTGTAATCTTTATTAATATCCAACTCTACAGTATAACTCCCAAGTCCTAACTCTGGGTGAAGATCTATAATGTCAGGTTCGATAATTTGAAGAATATTCGGAACCAATAATTCACCACTAGCGAAATCCTTAGTTACAAAGTTCACTTTAACATTAGGAAGAGCTGGGCGTTCATTCATCTTAAAAAAGTGCGTCATCTCTGGATCCAGTATATGACTATATAAAACTGTGTCGACTGGATAATAGCCAGATTTTTCAATCACAATTTGATAAACTTGCTCACCTTTTAGATCAAATGAATATTGACTTTTCTTATCATCAAATTTTACTTCAACTCCCTTAGGCTTGATAAGGCTAACGTGGTCTGGGATAACAAAATTTTTATTTAGAGAATCTTTTATCACAAGATTAATTCTATTGTCTTTCTCTATTTCAAAGCTGTAAATATCATCTTCACCCAATCCCCCATTTCTATTCGAAGCAAAATGACCACGCCTGCCATCAGGATGCATAACGAAAGAAAAATCATCGGCACTTGAATTCATAGGTGACCCAAGGTGTCCAGGTTTAAATTCCCGTCCATATGTATTAACAACATATAAATCTAATCCTCCCTTACCTGCATGCCCATTAGAAGAGAAAAACAAGGAATTATTTGAATTAAAATGAGGAAACATCTCATTGCCTTTTGTATTTACTAGCTCACCCAAGTTTTCAGGCTTCGACCATTCACCATCAATCAGATGACTTCGATATAAATCAGTTCCACCAAACCCACCTGGCATATCAGACACAAAATATAAATCCTTCCCATCCTTCGAAAGACTAGGATGGCCTACGGAATATTCATCACTATTGAATGGAAACTCAGCACTTACCTTCCATCTACCTTTTTTTTCTTCGGCTATAAATATTTTCAGATTATTAACACCGTTTTTGTCTCGTTTCAACTTCCCTTTAAAATAGTTACTCCTGGTAAAAAACATTTTCTTGAAATCAGAAGAGAAACAAATAGCACCTTCATGGAATTTTGATCCAATACTATTGCCAAAACGGGCAATTTGATTTTTTGGTTCTTGAGTGTCATCGTATAAGAACAAATCCAAAAAGAATTCACCATTCCAATCGTATTTATCGCCTCTGTAGTCTTTACTTTGTCGACCTGAACTGAAAATCATATTCTCCTTATAATAGGTAGGCGAAAAATCAGTATAAATCGAATTAAAAGGCGAAGATGACAATTCACAAATAAGATCTTTGAGAGTCTCTTTCTCAAACTTTTTCACATTCTCAATTTCTGTCTGAATCCCCTTATCATCGGAATGCTTATCAAGATATTGCTGATAAACAAGCTTAGCCTGTCCATATCGACCTCTTTCTTTCAAAAAGTCTCCCAGTAGAATAAAATCTGAATCCTCTTTATCTTCATTCTCAATCAACAACCCAAAATATTCAGTCGCTTTATCGATATGGTTCATTTTATGATACGATTGAGCTAATCTTCTCAAAACATGAACGTTTTCAGAATTATGTTTCAATGCATATTCGTAATATTCAATAGCTTTCTTATAGTTAAAATCATCGAACTCTCGGTCACCCGAACGCACAGATAATTTCTGTGAGAAAGAAGCTGATGAAATAGCTAGAAGAATGAAGAATAATACAAACCTATTCATGATATATTGTTGATTTTATAATGTTCTAGAAATAACGAGGAGATCTCAATCTCTTCGATTTAAATACGATATCATAGCTCATAGATATTTCATGTGAGCCATGTGTTCGACTGGATAATTTTGAAACAGCAATATCATACGAGTAACCCAATCTGAGTTGATTATTGATGTTAACTTGAAAAATAGCTGCGACAGAATCCTCATTTCTAAATGAAGTGCCTAACCAAAATCGATCTAAGAAAATTGCCGTTGCTGAAAGATCCCATGAAAGTCTTGATCCTTGGGTTGCTTTTAATAGCAGGGTTGGTTTCAGCTTTATAAATGGATTTACCTTTACTAAATAACCAGCCATTAAGAAATAATGTAATTTACTCTTGTCTAGTTTGGTATTTGAGATACCACCACCTTTAATTTCTGTTTGAAGCAGCTTGGGTATAGAAAATCCTACAAAGAAATCATCTCCATAAACATAACTACCAACACCAAAATTAGGGAGCACATCATTACTAATTTCTTGTATTAAAGGATCGTATTGGTCTACAACTCTGGAGTTTGTTAAATCAACTTTTTGATGAGTTAAACCGGCCTTTAAGCCAAAATTCATAAATACAGTTTTGGCTAACTTAATCTTGTAAGAAAGATCAATACCAACATCTGTACTTTCCTCAGGACCAATAATATCTGTTTCCAGAGTTAAGCCAACACCCATATTAAAAAATGAAATAGGAGAATTTATAGAAAGAACTGCACTTTTGGGCGCACCATCTAAACCAACCCATTGCTTTCTTGCAATTCCAAGAATCTGAGTAGATCCTCTAGAACCAGCATAAGCAGGATTGATAGACGAAGGGTAATTCTGATATTGGGTAAACATTTTATCTTGTTGCCCAAAACTAGAAATCACAAGCCCCATCAAGAACAGTAATGTAACAAGTTGTTTTTTCATTTAATTACAGCATTACATCTTCAGTTATCGTTAGAAACCAAAGGTGTTTTTATAGTGTGATTTATAGTTGATTATAGAATGTATTCTATAATAAGGTACACAAAAGTCTTATTTTTTTTGGACTTAACAATACCAATTCCACGAACCGCTCTTATGTTTACATGAGACACATTTTTTACTTGGCTAAAAAAAAATCATTCTAAATTACTTACACTAAAAATCAGATTCAAACATAAGATTCCATTTTTGATAAAAACAACTCTCTGATGCCAGTAAATTCTTTTTAACAGATTTCATTCTCATTAGGTCATATGTCGATAATCACTTTAGTAAGAAATGTTACATTTGTCAATAAATTCTTCGTATCATATACTTCAACCCAATGAAAAAAATAATAAACCCCTTTATAAATGGTGACAATGGCAATTGTTTTGGTTGTTCCCCTCATAATAGCAATGGCTTAAAAATGGATTTTTTCGAAGATGGAGAGTTTCTTATTGCAGAATGGGAACCTCAACGACACCTCTCGGGTTTTAAAAATGTTCTACATGGCGGTATACAGGCTACCATAATGGACGAGATTGCTAGTTGGGTTGTATTTGTAAAATGCCAAACAAGTGGCGTTACGACAGAATTGAATGCCAAATACAGAGGATCTGTCCTTACAGATCAAGGAAAAATTACTGTGAGAGCCAAGTTAATCTCTCAAGAAAAAAAGTTTGCTAAAATCTATACCGAAATTCTCGACCACAAAGGCAAGCTAGGATCGCAAGCAGAAGTGACCTATATGATTTTCCCTCAGGAGATGGCAAAAAAGAAATTCGAATATCCAGGTATAGAATCTTTCTATGAAAAAGAATAAAATAAGAAATCTCAACTAACATAAATCACAATCTAACAACGAAATACTAGTCATATCGAATCTAAATTCGATATGACTTTTGCATTTAAACTAAAAAAGAACTTATTTTGCCGCTCGAATAAAAGCATCATCTGGGAAACTGGTAACTCCGAATTTTAAATTCGGCCAAAAAACGAAAGGATGAATACCATTATTAAGCATAGCACATTAGTGCTTTCCATATCTACAAAAAGATACCTCTCTTCCTTAAGGAGAGCGCTTACCTCCCACCTGCATTTTATTCTCATCACAATTACCTATAAGCAAAGTAAAATATTCGATTTTCATCTTGCAAATTCTGATCAAGATCAGGTGGACTTTTCAATTTCTCACCCCTTAAACAGAATTAATCATGCATAGATTTAAAGCCATAATCTGGGACTATAACGGAACTCTTCTCAACGATATTGAAATCGGAATTGAGAGCATCAACCTCATGTTGAGCAAACGAAATCTTCCATTACTCACAAGTGAAAGTTATCGTGAGGTATTTACATTTCCTGTAAAAGATTATTACGAAAGAGTTGGTTTCGATTTTCAAAAAGAAGATTGGGATTTAACGGCCCACGAATTTATTGCCAATTACACAAAGCGATTACCGCATTCCGATATTTTTCCTGAAGCTAGAATCTTACTTGATCTATTTAAGAAACAAGACAAGAAACAATTCATTCTATCAGCAATGGAAATGAATATGCTAAAGGATTCAACACAACAACTAAATATTCAAGGCTTTTTCGACGAAATATCTGGCATCAATGACATATATGCCAGTTCGAAAGTAGAGAATGGTATAAGTCTATTTCAAAAGCATCAATTAAAAGCTGAAGATGTTTGCCTATTCGGTGATACAACTCACGATTACGAAGTTGCGCAATCTTTAGGTTGCCATTGCTATTTAATTGCATCGGGACACCAATCCTATAAAAAACTTAAAGCAACAGGATGTTCCAATATTATTGAAAGCTTGAACGATATAAAAACAGAATAAACAACCATTTTAGATATCTTTTTTTTTTACAACCAATCATTTTATTAAACCGATGAAAAAACTACTGACGATTTTTGCAATTCTTTCAGCATTTGCTGTAAATGCTCAAAACTTACAATTGCACCGTGATTTTGAACGTGGACATTTGACAACGACTTTCGAAATGTTTAAAATGGACAAATGGGGTAACACCTTTACCTTTATTGACTTTGATTACGATGCTAAAAACGGAATCAACCAAGGTTATTTCGAGATTGCTCGTGTATTAAAAACTGAAAAGATGCCTATCGGTCTTCACATTGAGTACAATGGTGGTGTTGGTAGTGCTGAAACTCCAGCAATGAACTTCGGCTACACAATTAATGATGCTTGGATCTTTGGTTTGAATTACGCTAAAGGTGGTGCCAAATCAGGATTCTCAACTTACGCAGGTTATAAGGCCATTAAAGATGCTGGTAAGGCAAACTTCCAAATAACTGGAACATGGTATGTTAACATGTTTGATAATAAATTAACATTTTCTGGTTTTGCTGATCTTTGGTCTGAAAATGGCGATGCTGTTGCTCTTGCATCAGGAAGTGTTTCTGACAAACTAGTATTCTTAACTGAGCCTCAGTTATGGTACCATGCCAATAAAAACTTATCTCTTGGTGGTGAGATTGAAATCTCAAATAATTTTGCTGGTGACGATTTTAAAGTTCGTCCTACTTTAGCTCTGAAGTGGAACTTCTTATAAATCCCTTTATCACAATATAAATGAACTGTAGCAAATCCAATTTTGGCAAGCTGCAATTCGCAATTCTAAACGACGATGTTAGATAAATATTTCAACATTACAGGTAGTGGTTCTACTCTCAAAACTGAGATTGTAGCAGGTATTACCACTTTCATGACAATGGCTTACATCCTTGCCGTGAATCCAGATATTCTAAGTGCCACAGGTATGGATAAGGGCGCTGTTTTTACAGCAACTGCTCTTTCTGCAATTGTAGCAACATTATTTATGGCTCTTGTGGCTAAATTACCATTTGCATTGGCTCCAGGTATGGGATTAAATGCATTCTTTGCATTTACTGTTGTATTAGGAATGGGATACAGCTGGCAGTTTGCTTTAACTGCAGTTTTCATTGAAGGTATTATTTTCCTATTACTAACAGCTTTCAATATTCGGGAGCTAATTGTCAATTCAATTCCTTTGAACTTGAAGCACGCAGTATCTGGAGGTATTGGTCTTTTCATTGCTTTTATTGGACTTAAAAATGCTGGTATTATTGTTGATAACCCTGCAACATTAGTTTCTTTGGGAAGCATGAAAGATCCTGCAGCTATTGTTGGACTTGTTGGTATCGTTATTACAGGTGTGCTTTTAGCTCGTAAAATGAAAGGCGCTTTGTTAATTGGTATTCTTGTGTCTACAGTTCTTGCTGTAATTCTTGGAGTTGCACACCTTCCAGAAGGTTATAAATTTATTAGTATTCCTCCTTCAATTGAACCTGTCTTCTTCAAGTTCGACTTTTCTAATGTCTTTAGCTTAGATATGGCTGTTGTACTTTTCACATTCTTATTTGTGGATATGTTCGATACCGTAGGTACACTTGTTGGTGTGGCTTCAAAAGCTGATATGCTGGACAAAGAAGGCCGTGTACCACGTGTTAAGCAAGCTCTTTTTGCTGATGCTATTGGAACTTTCTTTGGTGCTATGTTCGGTACTTCAACTGTTACAACATATGTTGAGAGTGCTGCCGGTGTTGCAGAAGGTGGTAAAACAGGTATGACAGCTTTATCTACTGCTGGTATGTTTGCTATTGCTTTATTGTTTGCTCCCGTTTTCATTATGATTCCAGGTGCTGCAACAGCGCCAGCTCTTGTGATTGTAGGTTTATTTATGTTGTCTCCGATCTTCAAAATCGATTTGAATGATTATACAGAAGCAATTCCTGCATTTTTAACGATCATCATGATGCCATTAACATTTAGTATTGCAGAAGGTATCGTATTTGGTATGTCATCTTACGTGCTTCTTAAATTATTAACTGGCCGTTACAAGGAAGTTAAGCCTATCATGATTGTGATTGTTATTCTTTTCATGATCAAATTCTATATATAGTAGAAAACTTCATTTTCTATACTAATCTAAATAGATCAATTTGAACATTGAGCTTTGGCTCATGTCCAATATTTTATCTCGAAATCTGATCTAAACCCAAGCTCCACGACCCCAATCGTGGAGCTTATTTTTTGCGCTTATCTCAAAATCTCAAGAATTGCGTCAATACATTTATCCTTTTCTTCAATAAAACTCATATGCCCTGAATGTTCAAAAACGACGGGTTGCATTCCATTTTCATTTGCCCAAGCCATTCCTTTATCAAAAGAGATAAAATTATCTTCCTTACCTATAAAACTATATTTGGGAACGGATAATTCTCTTAGCATTTCATTTCTATCCGGACGATTCATCATAGCATTTAAGGCCGTTACAATTCCTTCATCCTTGGTGTTTGAAGCAATCTCTATCAAAACATCAATCTCTTCAGAGAAGGCCTCTTGATTCTTTTTCGAAAATGTATTAGGGACTGCGGTACTACATATCAATTCCTTTTTGCCTTTTCTGATAAATACAATTTCACGAGCTCTATTAGATTTTTTTTCTTCAGTATCAGCATTGGCTGTAGAATGCAGAAAAGAGAAACTCGCCAACTTATCAACATATTTATCCGCGAAAGCCAAAGCCACATAACCTCCCATAGAATG
>NZ_JBTCHQ010000021.1:0-26139 GCF_054254355.1 Ancylomarina sp. YFZ004 | reverse complement strand
CCGTTGTGCCGCATGCAAAAAACGCAGTGCACCTAAATTAAGATTACAGATAAGTGAAAAATAAAATAAAGAGAAAGATTCATAAAGATAAAAAAGGACGTGAATTCATAAAGGATACCTACTTTATCAGTGGAAAAATGAAATTCCGAAGAATTTATGTAATTGATGGTATGCCGGCTGATGAATTTTATGAGAAAAATGCGACTGACTTTGATCTCTACATGAATGGAGACTATGAGTTAATGAGTATTGAAAAAGATTCTAATAATCATTTCGATGAGCAGAATAACATAGAGCTTGATTCGACTGATAAAGAGAAATTGACTGATTTACCTTTTTAAAAATTTTTAAAAAAACTCTGATTCATTTTGAAATAAGATATAGATATGGTCAATTAACAAAACTTCAAATATCGGATTGAATACTCTTAATAATAGAATTAAAACAATGATTTTCAATAAGTATGAAAAATAAAAGATTGAACTTTTGGTATTTTGTGATTTCGTTTCTAATCATTACAGTAATTTTTATTCTTGATAAATTGTTGCTGATTAATATTGACAAAGTAATTTATTACAGCCTAGCTGGTCCCTCTATCGCTGCATTAGGGAATTATATAGTAATACGGATTCAAATGAAGAAACAAAAAATACATTAATAAAGTGAACAAGCACGACGGCACAACAAAAGCTAAATTTCATGGGCGGTGATAAGCAGTTTGAAAGTTTAGTGCAATTAATAAACACCAGCAAGCCAACTAAATTGGTTTGTTCAAAAATATAAACAAATTTAATCGGCTTGCTTCCGTGAGTTTTGAAAGGTAGATTCTTTTAAATCGCCCACGCAACTTAGCAAGACCGTTGCCCACAATATTGGATGAAATTTTAAAATAATAAAACCGTCAAATAAATTTTAACAAAATGAGAAAGATTCTTTTAATTATTTCGATTACAATTTTTACTCTAACAGTTAAGGCTCAAAAGAAAATTATTTTTGGAGTTAAAGGTGGAATTAATATTACTAATATGACTTCAGATTATTTTGTAGAAAATAATAGCAAAACAGGATTTCATATCGGAATAGTTACAGAAATTCCATTTGGAGATAAGTTTTCGCTACAATCTGAAATTTTATATTCAACACATAATGCTGAGGGTAAAGTAATTCTTGATGGTGTTCCATATCCCGGAGCACCTGCTGTTCCACCTTTTTCTGAGGAATATGAACTTAACTACATACAAGTTCCTGTTTTAGCAAAAATATACTTAGTTAAAAATCTCTCATTAGAAATAGGACCTTCATTTAATTTCTTGATAGATGATAAAGAAATTTTTGGCTCTTCCACAAGAACTGATGTCGGGAAAATTTTTGAGTTTAGCGGAGTTTTAGGACTTTCATATAAGATAAAAGGTGGAGTATTTGGAAGTTTTAGATATGTAAATGGTTTTTCAGTTGCTTTAGACAGAGATAATTATGATGAAGATGCTAAAAATATCGGATTTCAACTTGGAATAGGATTTATGTTCTAGAAAAATTAAGGATAAAAATACTGTGGGCAACAAAAGCTAAATTGTCATGGGCGCTGATGAGCCATTTGAAAGTTTTGTCCAATTAAGAAACACCAGCAAGCCAACTAAATTGGCTTGTTAGAGCAATAAATAAGTAATTTACTCGGCTTGCTTCTTTAGCGGTTTGAGAGGATAACTCTTTGAAATCGCCCACGCAACTTAGCAAGACCGTTATGGGCAAACACATAATAAAGGATAAATAATAGAAATAAGAATTGTTTCACAAAAAAATAAGAATAATGAAAGTAAGAATACTCTTAATGCTGATGATTATATTCAGTTCCATTACAGTTTTTTCGCAGGGAAATAATAACAAATTACCATTTGACAATGAAGATTTCAAATATATTTTTGAAAGCCTTGGTTTAGCAACTTTCAAATTTCCAATAAAACAGACTTCAGAAGACTTGTTTGATATAGTTATAGAGGAGTATAGAGCAGGTGATTTAAAGAAAACAACCTCTACTATAGATAGGGCAATTGAATTGTTTAATCCCTATGGAATTGATGCCTTTGAATATTTTAAGGTTGAAAAAGACTCTGTTTATATGCACCGTTTTTATTTTCATAAAAAAGACACTATTTTACAATTAGATGTTAAATTACATGGATTTACAATGGGAATGAATTTTTCATTAACAAATACATCAACGTTTGGCTATAATGCTTTAGGATTTGAGGAAATTGATAGTATAGGCTATCTTGAAATTGAAAACTCAAAGGAGTTATTCTATATGTACGGTAATTCTGACAAGGGAGGTGATATGGTATTGCAGTGTTCGAATGGTCTCTCTAAACAGCAGTTAATCAAGATGTATAATCATCTTATCATTTTAACAGTCGAAAAATATAGACCAAAAAAAGTCAGCCCATAACAAGAGCTAAATTTCATGGGCGCTGATAATCAATTCGAAAGTTAAGTACAATTAATAAACACCAGCAAGCCAATTAAAATTGGTTTGCTCAAAATATAAACAATTTCACTCGGCTTGCTTACTTGGCGGTTTGAAAGATCAACTCTTTTAACTCGCCAACGAAAATTTAGCAAGACCGTTGTACGCAAGCTAAAAGGAGAACAGAATATGGACTATAAACTTACTATTGCATTAATTGCGTTATTAATTTCATTCGTAAATCTTGGTTGGAATATTTATATCAAGTTTAAAAGCGAAAAAAGAAAATTGTTGATTCAAAGTCATAAATCGAAATCTAATGACATATTTAATTGTGTGGTTACACTAACTAATATTGGAAACAAACCATTATTTATCAGAAGAATTGAATTGGAAGAAAAAATAAATGGAAAAGCAACAAAGAGACATTTAGATTATAATAAATATAAAGAAGACTTAGATAATTTACCTATTAATCCAGAAAACTGGAAAACATTAATTTTTAAAGACAATAAATATTTTAGTTTTTTTGACTCCGAAACAAAGAAGTTTAAAGAAACAAGAATAATAGTAGTTACTCCAACAGGAAAAAGATATTCGACTAAATGGTTTGGACAGAGCAATTTGAGATAGGTAATTATCTGTGTCCTAATTTGACATGTGTTTAATGAATATTAATGAATGGTAAAAAAGCCAGCGTACAACAAAAGCTAAATTTCATGTGCGGTGATTCGCAGTTCGGAAGTTTAGTTCAATTAAGAAACACCAGCAATTCAATGACTCACTTACTCTATTTTCAAAGGAGTTCGAGATTTAAAAATGGGGTTTGCTAAAATATAAACAATTTCACTCGGCTTGCTTCTTTAGCGCTTTGATAAGATTTCGCTTTGAAATGGCCCACGAAACTTAGCAAGACCGTTACAATTCATAAGCAAAAGAGATAGATTAAGGCGATTGTTCTTTTGTTAAAAGTAAAATCTATCTCTTTTGTTTTCTCACATGTAAGCTTGTAGCCTTTGTTCTTTTAAGATAGTTTTTGGCTTTAGAATTGTCATCATTTTTATTTTCCTGAGATCTAGCTTGTAGTCCCGTGCATCGTCGTCATGCTTGAGCTTATTACTTTGTCATAAAATTTGCATCAAAGCCTTAATTCTATCCAATTTTCTAATCTTTTGCAAACGTAGTGGGGGCGTTCTTGCAAGCTTGAATTTTGTTATACCTGGTGTTTTGTTTAGAGGCTTAACTGTTTAGCGAAACTTTTTTATGATATAAACTCACGAAAATTGTCAATATGCCTTTATCCTTATTTTTAGCGAAGTGAATTAATTGGTAAGGGCAAATTTATAAGCCAAAGCCTATCTATTAGCACCTATTCTAATGAGCTTTGCTCTCACATTTGATTGTTCTTTACAAATTGTAACAAAAGCTAAATTGCAGCGGACTCTCATTTCTATTTGAAACATAATTTATTTTGATTAGTTTTATGTCAATCATTTAAGTCGGTGCGTAAAACCGCCGCAACTTAGCAAGCCCGTTAGGGGGCATTAACCACGAATACCAAACATGAAAAGAAACCTAATTTTATTACTTGGAATATTAACTCTGTTCAGTTGTAAAGAACAAGTTGCAAAAGCATTATTTGATGCTTCGAATATGACTAACCAAACAAAATATTTTTACAAGTATGAATCTGATAAATTAATCTCACAGACAGAAAAAACATATACAATAATGTTTGGTCAAGTACTTGACTCGATGATTTCTTCAACTAATTTCAAATATAATGCTAAGAATTTATTAATAAAGAAAGTATCAAGATTTGACTTTACCGATAATCTCGCATATCGAATTTTTGAATACAATAATAATGATTCCCTTATTAAGGACATGTCAGTTTCATCGGAAGGAGACACTACATTTTGGTTTGAATATGACTATTTCTCTGATGGTAGAAAGATAGTTTTTGACCGAAAAATTATTTCAAGTTATTTTAACAATCCAGATCTAATTGAAGATCTGGTTAATGAAAAATTTGATACAATTCAGCTTAAATATGAGTATCATTATGAGGGTGGTATTTGTACTAATTTAAAACAGTATGAGAGCAAAAACAATCTAATTAAAACTATCAAATTTGACTATCAAAATGATCTGTTGATCAAAGAAACTCACATGTCTTATTTTGATTCTATGGAACTCATTGAAAAAACCAAAATCTATGATTATTCTAAATCAAAAGACAAACCAGATTTTTATTCTCTTGACCCAAGAAAAGATACAATTGAGATGTGCATAAACGAATTTGAAAAAGATCAATTATTATCTTCAACTATACTCTTAGATTATGGTAACTTATTTTACAAAACATTATTTGAAAATGGGAAAGAAATAAGTATGACAGGTTTTGATAGAAAAATGAATCATAAAAGTGTAGAATTATACAAGTACTTTGAAAATGGGGATTTGAAAGAGGCAAAGACGTATAATTAGAAAGTTAACACCCCCTAACAAAAGCTAAATTTCATGGGCGCTGGTGAGTAGTTTGAAAATTAGTTCAATTAATAAACACCAGCAAGCCGCCTAGATTGGTTTGCTAAAAAATATAAACAAATTTACTCGGCTTGCTTCTGCGCGGTTTGAAAGGTTATTTCTTTAAAATCGCCCACGCAACTTAGCAAGACCGTTAGCAAAAATATAGCACAAACACGCAAATAATAAATTATTGAAGTATAATAGCCATTTCAAGATTAAATTAATTAAATGAATATAAATGATTTGTATTTCTTGTAAAACAGAACACAAGGCAAATTTTTGTCCTAATTGTGGAGAAAAATCTGAAATTAAAAAAATCACTTTTACATCAATTAGCAGAGATGCCTTTTTGTCAATTACGAATATGGATAAAGGGTTCCTTTTTAACCTTAAATTGCTGTTTATAAATCCGAAATCAATTTCAAGTGATTATATTCTTGGTAAAAGAAAAGGAATACTCAACCCAATCTCCTTTTTAATTCTGTCTGTTACTATGTATTTGATTATGGAGAGTCTATTAAGAGTCCCCAAAGAGTCTACTGGAGTACAAAACCTTCCTGAAGTTTATATCGGAAAGGTAGCCTACGCAGCTGGGAAATATGTACATAGTTACTTTAAATATTTTTGGATATTATCAACTATACCTTTAGCAATATCTACTAAATTAATTTTTCGTAAATATAATTTTATAGAACACTTAGCTATTAATTCATTCATACTTGGACAAGCAACTCTAATAGGATTGATTAGTTACAGAATTTTAAAAATAGATATGCCAGTTAACCCATTAGTATATTCATTAATATTATTAATGGTGTATCGAATTTTTAAGACAAGAAAAGAGAAATTAAAAACATTTATGATGTCATTTGGAGCTTTAGTGTTATTTATTTTACAGCTAATTATAATAACCATAGGGATTGGAATGATTATGGCGTAAAATACTTTTGCTAACAAAAGCTAAATTTCATGGGCGCTGATGAGCGGTTCGAAAGTTTAGTTCAATTAATAAACACCAGCAAACCAAATAAATGGGTTTGCATAAAATTATAAATTTATTCGGCTTGCTTCTTTAGCGGTTTGATGAGTCAGCTCGTTGAAATTGCCCACAAAACTTAGCAAGACCGTTATGCGTAAAAACGAACCAGAGAGATGATTAAAATAAAAGAGAGATTTATAAATATGATATCCATTTTAATTTTGTTGATATCATTGATACTAAGCCATAGTTGTAAAATTGATGATAATAAGAAAGCTTATTTGGAAAAGGTTTTGAGTAATCTAGAACAAATAGAATCTGCTACTTATTTTTCAGTTCGGTCGGGTTTTGCTCCTTATGATACAACTGCATATGCAGTTTATGAAAATTATATTCATGAATACCGTAATCCTTCAGATACCTTTGTAGGTGCAAGTTTTGTAATTCTTAATAGAAAGGATACTACAAAGATGGATTTCTGCTATGATGGAGAAATGAAAGCACGTGCACATTGGGATGAAAAAATAATGGAAATCGATAGCTTTAAAAATAATGCACGACCAATCAGAGTAGTGAATGCTCCATTTTACAAACGAGCAATAAGGTTGCTACAATATACCCTGGAAACTAAAGATAGCATAACAATTGATTCAAAAGACTTTGGCGATTCTATTCAGTATAATATTACCGTGCATGATACGGTAGTTGAATTTTGTTTTAGTAAAATCTCTTATCCCCCTGCTATTTATGGTACTCACAAAGGAGAAGCATCTAAGTATGGTATATGGATAAATAAGTCAAATAATTTGCCCTATCGTGTGATAAGAGATATGCCTCATGATAAAACGGCTGAAGTTATTAGTGATATTAAATTTAATAAAGTCAAACTTGAGAATTTCGTAGCATCAGAATACTTCCCAGATTTCCCACTTAGAAGTGAAGTAGAACCTGCAAAGCCAAAAGTAAATTTACTAGGGGAAGTTGCCCCAAATTGGATGTTATATGATACAGATAGCAGTATAGTAGCCCTAGATAGTTTGAAAAGTAAAACTTTAATGATTCAGGTTACCAGTGTAAGTTGTGGTCCATGTAAGGCATCCATTGGTTTTTTGAAAAAACTGGCTACAGAATATGATAAGAAGGATTTCGATTTTGTAGCTATTGAGGGTTTTAGTAGAAACTCAAAAGTGCTTCAGAAATATCAAGAAAGAAATTCATTTAATTATAAATTCTTAATGTCTACAAAGGAAGTCTCTAATAATTATCAAATCAAGGAGATTCCTGTTTTCTATATACTTGATGAAAATCGAATTATTCGGAATATAATACGCGGATATGGAAAAGAAACAACGGATAAAAAAATCAGGGATGCTATAAATAAACTGATTTAGTATGTTTCAACGCATAACAAAAGCTAAATTTCATGGGCGGTGATGAGCAGTTCGAAAGTTTAGTCCAATTAAGAAACACCAGCAAGCCAATTAAATTGGTTTGTTCAAAAATATAAGCAAATTTAATCGGCTTGCTTCCGCGCGGTTTGAAAGGTTAACTCTTTTAAATCGCCCACGCAACTTAGCAAGACCGTTGTATGCAAAGCTAAGAAACCGAAATACACAGAAATAACCTGATTATATAATTGAAAAACCGGAATGATTATATTCGCTCATTGATTAAAGGTTGGTGCAGAAAAAAAAATAGTTTTTGCCCACCCACTTCTGCCCTTCGGGACAGTTGAGGAGACCTACGCATATTGCACACATTTGCAAATCGCACAAGCTAGTCCATAAACCAAAATTTGCAAAAGAGTGCAATTTGCTAATCAGAGTTCTCAGCAAAAAAAGAAACTGTAATTATTGAGTCATCTTCCCCAAACACTCATCGATAAAAAACTATCAAACTTCTAAAATAATACCACACTGGTCTAATTGAATTGATGATTACAATTATTACCTGAATCTTTGTTTTGAAATTTAAACAAAGGTAAAATGATAAAGCATCTAATTTTAGTTCAGATTATTGTACTAAGTATTATTCCTAAATTAATACAGGCACAAGAACAATCCTTCTCGTTAAATGACTGCATAAATTATGCATGGGAAAATAGCACCGAAATAAGCAGAGCAAGTAATAGTGCTGCTATCCAAAATGCTTATTTGGCTCAATCGAAAGCAGAACAAAGACCAAATTTATTTCTGAATGGTAGCCAGACGCTTAGCTCAACTAAAAATTACGAGAATAGCGAGACAGGTGGAAGCTGGAACCAAAATTCTAACTCCATGCTTTCAGTTTCCTTAAAATCTGAAATGACCCTGTATAATGGAGCAAAACTTAAAAACACCATTGCTCAAAATAAGACGAAGCTTACTGCGTCGGAAACGGATATTCAAACTCAAAAGGAATTAATTAGTCTGAATATACTTTCGGCATATATTAATGCTTTGCTTGTGAGAGAGAATGTTAAAAACTCGGAATCTCAGCTTCAATCGACTAAGAAACAATTCGAATTGGCAGAAGCACGTAAGTCGGCTGGCATTATTTCGGCTTCCGATTTCTTAAATATAAAATCGCAATACGCTTCGGATAAAGCTTTATTTGTTAATGCTAAAAATACATTTCGCATAAATTTGGTTGCTCTAATGCAACTAATGAATATGCCCATTAACGATTCATTTAGCATACAAGAACCTAATATAGAAGCTTTGGTAAAAATTGCACCAAAATCGGACGCTAATTTAATTTACACGATTGCTTTAGGTCTACAACCATCAATTGTATCGGCCAATTTAAGCTTGAAAAGTGCAAAAATGAATACAAAAATTGCACAAGCCGATGCATTGCCTCAATTATCATTGGGTGGAAGTCTTGGAAGCGGCTATAATTCCGATATATCGGGTGTTAATTTTGGCGAACAAGTTTCCAATAAGATAAACCCATCCATTGGCCTTTCGCTATCCATTCCAATTTTTCAACGAAAAAAAGTAAAAACCGCAGTGAAAATTGCCAACATACAAACTCAAAATGAAGCGCTTAAGCTAATCGATTTAAAGAACGATTTGCGAAAATACATAGAGCAGGCTTGTGTTGATTCTCAAATAGCAAGCAGTAACTATTTAGCACTGCAAGAACAGTATGATGCAGAAAATGAATCGTACCAGCTCTCCGATGAAATGTTTACACAAGGCATGATTAATTCTGTTGATTTTCTGACTTCGAAAAACAATTTAGTAAACGCAGAAAATAAACTAACACAAGCAAAATACAATGTCTTACTGCAAAATAAAATTATTGATTACTATTTAGGCAATCCAATATTATTTTAAATAAAATGATGATGAAAAAGATAAATACCCCACGCAAAAAACTGTTATTCTCAGTAATCGGTATACTCATAATTACAGTTGTATCAATCACCTACATTTCATGGAAAAAAAGCGATCATGAGTATACTTTTAAAACTGAGATTGTAAAAAAAGGATCGCTAAGCAATACCATTACAGCAACAGGAACGCTCGAGGCTACCAATACGGTTGTGGTTGGTACACAGGTTTCGGGTGTTATTGAAAAACTCTATGTTGATTTCAATACCGTTGTTAAAAAAGGTCAATTGATTGCTGAACTGGATAAATCTACACTGCAATCGAGTCTCGAAACTGCACAAGCCGATTTAGATAAGGCTCAGGCAGAATATGATTATCAAAATGCCAATTACCTTAGAATGAAGACTCTTTTTGAGAAAGATCTTTTAGCGCAAAGCGACTACGAATTAGTGGTTTATAACTTAAAGAAAAGCAAGGCATCTGTAAAATCAGCGAAAGCGAATTTGGATAGAGCGGCTCGTAATTTAAGTTACGCTACCATTTATTCTCCTATTGATGGCATTGTTCTGAATCGTGCAGTAGAAGAAGGTCAAACCGTTGCTGCCAGCATGAATACACCTGAGTTATTCACAATTACGAATGACTTAAAGGAAATGCAAGTGGAAGCGAATATTGATGAAGCAGATATAGGCATGGTGAAAGAAAAACAACGTGTTGAGTTTACAGTGGATGCCTTTCCCGATCTTAATTTTGAGGGTGAAGTTTCGGAAATAAGATTACAACCAAACGAATCATCCAATGTTATTACCTATATCGTAATTATTACGGTAAGCAATCCTGATTTAAAATTGAAACCAGGAATGACAGCAAGCATTACAACTTATGTTGAAGAAGCTAATGATGTATTGCTAATAACTGCAAAAGCGGCTCGTTTTAGCCCAGACCGACAATTGCTGAATGATTATATGACTAGCTTATCCGGAAATCAGGAAAAAGCACAGGTGAGTGAGTCCAACGCAAAAAATGATGAAGGCAGGTCTAAGCGTTCAAGAAAAGATAAGACCGAATTAGACGATTCTCACAAAAGGGTTTGGGTTAAAGATGGTGATCGTATGCATCCACTTGTTATTGAAGTAGGCATTGATGATGGTTCGAATATTGAAGTTATATCTGGCTTAAAAGAAGGTACTGTCGTTCTTACTTCATTTGAATTAGCTAAAAATTCTGAAGTGAGCCTTTCATCGAAAAAGGATGATGAGGAGAAAAGCCCCTTTGTTCAAGAAAGACCAAAACGTGGTGGTGGCGGAGGCGGTCCTCGTTAATTACGATGCTGTTATAATTAATGATAATCACATAAAAGGACTAAAATGAAGACCAAAGAAATCATATCAATAAAAAACCTGCATAAAATTTATCAGGCTGGCGAGGAATCCGTAAGAGCCTTACGTGGTGTCGATTTATCTATTTCGAAGGGCGAATTTGTAGCTATAATGGGTACAAGTGGTTCTGGCAAATCAACCCTACTTAATATACTAGGATGCCTCGACTTGCCTTCTGAAGGTGACTATTTCTTGGATGGCATTAATGTGAAATCATTAAATAGAAACCAGCTGGCCGATATTCGCAATCAAAAATTGGGTTTCGTATTTCAATCCTACAACCTCTTACCTCGTACATCGGCACTTGAGAATGTAGAATTGCCTTTATTGTACAACCCACTTGTCAGCAATGCAGAACGAAGGGAGAAGGCAGAGCAAGCATTAATTGCTGTTGGTTTGAAAGATAGAATGAAACATTTATCGAATCAAATGTCGGGTGGACAACAGCAACGAGTTGCTATTGCTCGTTCAATGGTGAATGATCCGGTAGTCATTTTTGCTGATGAAGCAACAGGAAATCTCGATACTCGAACGTCCCTTGAGATTATGGCTCTTTTTCAGGAGTTAAATGAGAAGGGAATGACCGTTTGTTTTGTTACTCACGAACCAGAAATTGCAGAATTTACCACGCGAAATGTCGTTTTCCGTGATGGTCTTATTATTAAAGACGACCTGATAACAAACAGACAAAATGCACTTCATGTTCTTGCTCAATTAAAAGAAGAAACGAGCATTATTGACTTTTAAACACGGTGTTGCACAATCATATAGTGAGTTACATCGGGTCTATTAAAATAAAACAAATCGATGAAACTTATTCTTTTGGCAATTAGATTTTTCGCAATAAAAATTAAAACACAATGAGACTGATTAATTTATTTAAGATCGCCATAGCAGCCATTATACGAAATAAAATGCGTTCGTTTTTAACAATGCTCGGCATTGTTATAGGTGTGGCTGCTGTAATTGCCATGTTAGCCATTGGGCAAGGATCGAATGCAAGTATTCGCGATACAATTTCATCAATGGGAACCAACCTTATCACTGTTAAGCCGGCAAGTCAAAGCCGTGGCGGCGTAAATCAAGGGCAATCCAACTCACAAAATTTGGAGGTTAGCGATGTTTTCTATTTGGAAAATAACAGTGAACTGATTAGTGCCATTTCTCCTGAGATGGATGGCAGTGGTCAAATTGTATATGGTTCCAATAACTGGCCTACTCAAATTTATAGTGGAAATGAGCAATATCCTTCAATAAAAAAATATGAAGTTGAAACTGGACGAATTTACACTACGGCAGAAATAAAAAAGGCTGCTAAGGTATGCCTGGTCGGACAAACAGTAATTGAGAATGTATTTGCCGAAGGTGAAGATCCTATTGGTAAGAGCATACGATTTAATAACATTCCGTTTAAAGTCATTGGTACTTTAAAGGAGAAAGGTAACAACACCTTTGGGCAAGATCAGGATGATATGATACTTGCACCCTACACAACGGTAATGAAACGTATTAACAGACAAACGTATTTACGCGCCATTGTTATATCGGCCAAATCGGAAGATCAGATTGCTGCAACAAGTGCTGAAATAACCGAGCTGTTGCGTACAGCACATAAATTAAAAGAGAGTGCAGATGATGATTTTCAAATAAGAACTCAAGAAGAGCTCATTAGTAATTTTGGTTCAATATCGGAAATGATGTTGGTTTTGTTAGGCTCCATAGCGGGTATATCCTTAATTGTAGGTGGCATTGGAATTATGAATATTATGTATGTATCGGTTACCGAACGAACACGCGAAATAGGCTTACGAATGGCCATTGGTGGTAAGGGCAGAGATGTTTTACGTCAGTTTCTTTTAGAAGCTACAATGCTGAGCGTATTGGGTGGTATAATTGGAATTGTATTAGGTATTAGCACAACAAATATTGTAGAAAACACATTGGGATGGCCTGTATTAATTACAGTAGATTCTATTCTATTATCCTTTTTGTTTTGCACATTCATTGGTGTGTTTTTTGGATGGTATCCTGCACGTAAAGCATCAAGAATGGAACCTATTGAAGCATTAAGACATGAATAGTTTAATTATCAATATATTTATAAATTTTAATTTTTAGTAAAATGAAAAAACTTCTTTTTATTGCACTAGTAGGTTTTATGACCTTAAACGTAAGTGGGCTAATGGCTCAGCAACGACCAGACAGAAAACCACGACAAGAGCAAGTAGAAACACTTACGACCAAACAAATAAAAAAAGTAAACAAAATTTTAGCTGATTACGATAGTGAATCTTTGACTGCCGATGATGCTAAAGCCCTTATGAAAGAATTAAAAGAGGCGAAAATTCCTGGGGGAAAAGGAGTTGAAAAAGCAATCAATGAAGCTGGTTTTGATTTTGAAAAAATTAAAGAACTTGCACCACCAGCAGAAAGACCTAGTAGAAGACGATAAAAATAGTAATAAGATATAGGCAAAGCCCCAGTAGGTAATTTATAAATATCGAAAATTATTAAATTATCTATTGGGGATTACTGGTCTAAATTATTAAAACACAAAAGCAATAAAATCATTTAGTGCATTGTATCAGTCATTCTTTAAAAATAGTAAATTTACAATATGGAAATTTCAAAAAACAGAATAGAAAAGTGGTTGCCACACATGATTGGCTTACTGCTTTTTATAATTCTCCCAATTTTTGTGTTTGATAGGAATAATGATCGAGCCATTTTTTGGATTTACAGCTATTACTACCAATTAAGCTTTATGATTGTGGCGTTCTATGTTAATTATCTAATCATTACGCCTCATTTCTTCTTTAATAAAAGGAAGCTATACTTCTTTGCTGTTTTATTGCTCTTTGCATTCGTATTACTTTTTGCTTCACAATACCTTTACGAACTATTGCAATTAGACAATTTTAGGCCCATAAAGCTTATTGAAGGCAGAGAAATCCCTCGCAATAAACCTTTCGGTTTGCATCCTAAATTGGTCGACAATTTCATATTAATGATTGTTGTACTCGGATTTAGTACAGGCATGGCAAATCTGCAACGTTTAACACACAATAAAGAGGAACAAGAAGAAATAGAAAAAACACGTCTTAATACGGAACTCGCATTTTTGAAAAATCAAATAAGCCCTCATTTCTTCTTTAATTCACTCAACAATATTTATGCATTAATTGCTATTGATGGAGATAAAGCTCAGAAGGCGGTTGAGAAACTATCTGGTTTGATGCGTTATTTAATTTACGATTCTGACATTAAAACCGTTGAATTGAAAAAGGAATTTGTCTTTATGCAAAACTACATTGACCTGATGCAACAAAGATTGACATCGAAGGTTAAATTACGTGTAAACATTCAAGATGATGTTCCGTCGGTAGAAATACCACCATTGATATTTATTCCCTTTGTTGAAAATGCATTTAAACATGGCATTAGTTATCGCAACGAATCGTTTGTATCCATTTCGCTTAAAACCAAAGGGGACATGCTTTTATTTACATGTGAAAATAGCATAGCAGATAAGGCAAATAAAGCTGCTACCGAGAAAGGTGGCTTGGGTATTGTGAACATTAAACGTCGACTCAATTTATTATATGGCGATAAAGCTCAACTTATACAATCAGATAAGGAAGGTGTTTATGCTATAGACTTAAAGATTCCTTTAAATAACACTTATGAATAAAATATCGTGTATAGCTGTTGATGATGAGCCTTTGGCTTTGGGCCTGATCGTAAGTTATATTCAAAAAACGCCTTTTTTGGATTTAAAAAATAGTTTTGACAACCCTATCGATGCGATGGAGTTTTTAGAAGATAATCCAGTACAGCTTTTATTTTTGGATATTCAAATGCCTGACCTTACAGGTGTAGAATTTGCGCGTATTTTAGATAAAAATAGTAGAATAATTTTTACCACTGCATTTGAAAAGTACGCCCTAGATGGTTTTAAGCTAGAAGCGCTTGATTATTTATTAAAACCGATAAGCTATGAGGTTTTTATAAAATCGGCTAATCGTGCTAAGAAATATTTTAAACAAATAAGCCCTACAAATACAGATGCGAACATTGATACTGCTGAAAATAAGGACTACTTATTTATAAAAGCTGATTACCAACTTAAGCGTATTGATTACTCAGAAATTCTCTATTTCGAAGGGCTTAAAGACTATGTGAAACTTTATATTGAATCATCTATGAAACCCATTGTATTTCATTCCACAATGAAATCTTTAGAAGAAAAATTACCGACAGATAGATTTATGCGAATTCATCGTTCCTATATTGTGAGCCTCGATAAAATAAAAACCATAGAACGAGACCGCATTCTTTTTGGTAAAGAACGTATTCCAATCAGCAAGCAGTATAAAGAAGCCTTTGATGAATTTATAAAAAAGAAGTTTCTATAGTCTGCCCACACAGTCAGCACATTTGCAATACGCATGGACTAACAATTATCCAAAAATCACAAAAGAGATTGTCTGACTGCCACCGCTTTTTTTGCCCTCCCTAAAAACTATTTTTTTCGGGAACAGCAGTGCTTCGATTGAGCGGATTTTTGATTGTGCTAAATTGATAACTAATTGACAATGAATGAAGCCCAGCATACAACAATGTGTCATAAGTAATGCGGTAAAGTGCTAAATATGGACGATTTAACAATTAAGAAACGACAGTGTAATTTGATAAGTTGGCGCTTCGAAATCCCGCACTACTCATACACGAAACGTTATAGCCAATGCTTGAAAAAAAACGAAATTAACCAAACTTAATAGAAAATGGCATCAAATTACCAAGAGACCCAGAGAACAAAAGCTGTTGACTTAATTAAAAGTAAGAATCCAGTTTTTTATGGAAGTCATGGTGGAAGAAAATTCATGACTAAGTATCGAGACTTCGTTCTACTCGATAATTTGAAGAATTTATTTGAGCCAATAAGAACAGAAGCTGTTGAATACTTTAAAGAAAATAAAGTTTCGTGGTGGGGAGGAAAAGAACCTACTGGACATACTCTTTCGTCACAGATTGCATGTGTAAATTACCTTTATCAAATTAGAAATGACAAAAGTGCGGTATTATCTATACTGAAAAATATTTCATCTGAATTTAAAGATGTTTTACCAATAGTTACAGACAAATTCAAACCCGCTTTCATACAATTTGAATCGGTAAGTGACAATGACCATCTTAATGAAGGTGTGCCTAATAGAGGAAGTCATTGTACATCTGTAGATGCTTTGATTTATGCGGTTCACAAAAATGGTTCAAATTGGTTAATTCCAATAGAATGGAAATATACAGAATTTTATAGCAACCAAAATAAAGCAACAGAGGGTTGTTTAAAAGACCCGCAGAATTGTAAAGGGGAAGTAAGAAAGCAAAGATATACGGATTTAATTAATGATTCAAAGCAGTTAAATTCAATTAATCACAGTTGCTTTTATTTTGAACCATTTTATCAATTAATGAGACAGACTCTTTGGGCTGAACAAATGGTTAATAATAAAGAAAATGAAACTTTAAAAGCTTCTGACTTTTTGCATGTGCATGTTATTCCATCTGAAAATTCAGACTTGCTTGACAAAAAATATAAGTGTAGCAATTTGGGAATGGAAGAAACTTGGAGGAATCATTTGCACGATCAATCAAAGTACATGATAATTACCCCTGAAAGACTTTTATCTGGAATTAACAGCAAAACATATAAAAACCTTTTGGAGTATTTGAAAATTCGATACTGGTAAAAGAAAGCAAAGGCTATAACAAAAGCTAAATTTCATGGGCGCGGATGGGCAATTTGAGAGTTTAGTACAATTAAGAAACACCAGCAAGCCAATTCAATTGGTTTGCTCAAAACATAAATAAGTTAATTAAATCGGCTTGCTTACTTGGCGCATTGATAGGATGATTCTTTGAAATCGCCCACGAAACTTAGCAACTACGTTATCGCTAATGCAAAAAGATGCACTACCAAGGACATATAGAAAGGAAGAAATAGATTTGAAAGAAAGACACTTATTACAGAAAATATATGATGACGCAATCGAGAATAAACATTGGGTTTTTTTTGATTGGTTTCCATTGTATAAACATTCAGTTCAAGAATATAAAGTACAAGCAGTCAATAATAACTGGACAGATACGGTATTTCAGAAATTAGTAAAGGATACAACTGAAAATGGTATTTCAGATTTACGACAAGGAAATTTCACATGGGAAGAATTTGAAAAAATTAAAAACAACTGGTCAGCTATTCAACCTGTAATTAAAATTATTGCAAAAGAAAATAAAATAAGTAAAGCTCAATATCAAAAAATTATAGCTTTTTTTAGAAAACAAACTACTGGTAACAGGCCTTCTGGAACAAACAGAGTTGTTGCAGCATTTCTTCCAAACATAGTAACAACAGTAGTAAATTATAGATATCTAAAAGATGTAATTACTAAATTAAAGGATAGACTTCCTGATTATCCAAAAATCCAAGAAGAGTGGTTGACCGACAACTTTAATTTTATTAACTATTGTAGTTCAAATATTGAATTCAATGATTCTTGGCATAGTTCTGTATTTGCTTGGTATTTGAAAGAGTATTTTGAGCAAGAGAGAGAATTAACTAGAAAAAACGAAGCCTCAATGCAAAAATATATTGACCTACTTTTGAACAATAAGAATCTAATTCTAACGGGTGCACCAGGAACAGGAAAAACTTATCTTGCAAAACAGATTGCAGCACAATTAGGTGAATGGGAATTCGTTCAGTTTCATCCTTCTTATGATTATACTGATTTTGTTGAAGGCCTTCGACCATTAAAAAAAGATGGTGGTGAACTTGGTTTCGAATTAAGAGATGGAGTTTTTAAAACATTCTGTAAAAAAGCACTCCAAAATTTAATTGACAGCTCAAAATCCGAAGATGAATTAAAAAAGGAAAATATTGTACGAAAGAATATTTCTGATTTTTTAGATAAGTGTATTGATGATGGTGATGAATTAGAATTATCAACGGGCAATAAATTCACAATATCTGAATATAATGACACCCAAATAAAAGTAAAGGTCCCTAATAATGCCATAATATCAGAATTGGCTTTACCATTTCATGAACTTTCACAATTATTACTAAAGGAGCAAAGCTTAGATAAAGTAAAAGATATTAGAGAGTTCTTTAATCGGTCACATAATCGTCAAAGTGATTCATATATCTATACACTCTATAATAATCAGGAGTTAAGCGGTGATTTAGAAAACAGTAATGTAATTGAAAAAATTGAAAGAAAGAATTTTGTTATAATTATTGACGAAATCAACCGTGCTGAAATTTCAAAGGTATTTGGGGAGTTGTTTTTCTCAATAGATTCAGGTTATCGCGGAGAAAAGGGAAAGGTTAAGACACAATATTCTAATCTCCAAGATGAAGCTGACGTGTTTTTTGATGGTTTCTATGTTCCTGAAAATGTTTACATCATCGGAACAATGAATGATATTGACCGAAGTGTTGAGAGTATGGATTTCGCAATGCGAAGGCGATTTGCATGGCAAGAAATAACTGCACTTGAAAGAACCTCAATGTGGAATGGACAAATTGATGAATGGAAAGGTGAGCCCGAACAAAGGATGATATCTTTGAATAACGCTATTGAAAATATACAAGGACTTAATTCTGCATATCACATTGGTCCAGCTTATTTCCTGAAATTAGAGACGTACAAAGAAGTTGATGCCCCATTTGAACATCTTTGGGAAAACCATTTGAAAGGTGTGATTTTTGAATATTTGAGAGGACTTCCGAACTCTACAGAAATATTGGAAAACCTTAAACTCTCTTATGATATGAAAGCCGATGTTGAGAATATCTGATAATAGCAGCAAACATCTTTCAAATGAAGAATTAGAGCATTTGCCTAATCTTGAAAAAATTGCTCAATTAAAAATTAACAATAAAGAAGATGCAAATAATAATCTTTTGATTTTTTCAAATGGGAAAGAAACAATAAGAAATGAGCATATTTTTTCAATAAATGAAACGACGATATCGACCAACAATATTATGGGTTTTGTTGGGTTAAATGAAAGCGAAGTGACTATTAAGTCGAGGTTCTCAGATGGTGAGAAAGATTATTTCTTGCATTATATGCTTCAAAAAGTGTTTTCAATAAATCTTTTTGACCTAAAACATAGTACTGCAAACGCAAATACCTTTGATTTTCTTATTTACCTTTTTCCATTTTATCTTAAAAAGGCAGTAAGTCAAGGTCTTTACAAGGAATATAAGCGAAAAGAATATAATAATTCAAACATAAAAGGTGCTGTAAACATAGCACGACATATAAAAAAAAATATACCATTTAAGGGAGAGGTTGCATACAGTTCTAGAGAACATAGTTATGATAATAAAATCACTCAACTAATAAGACACACAATTGAATTTATTAAAAAACATAGCTTCGCACATAACATATTATTAAGTGATTCTGAAACTCAGAGTAATGTCATTGAAATTATTCAAGCAACTCCCTCTTTTGAGCATAATTATAAAATATCTGTCATAAATAGCAACCTACGCCCCTTGACTCATCCATACTTTTATGAATACACTGATTTGCAACGTATCTGTTTGCAGATACTTAGATATGAAGGTTTAAAATACGGACAAGAAAAAGACAAAATCTACGGACTATTGTTTGATGGTGCTTGGCTTTGGGAAGAATATACAAACACGATTCTCAAAGATTGTGGTTTTAAGCATCCGAGGAATGACATTTCAAAAGGAGGTATACACTTATTTAAAAACCGTAGAGGTTATATCCGTTATCCTGATTTTTGGAAAGATGGATTTATAATTGATGCAAAATATAAAAGACTAGAGCATAAAGAAATTGACAGAAATGATATGAACCAAATAATCTCATATATGTATGTCAAGCAAGCTAAGATTGGAGGTTTTCTTTATCCTACAAGTAATAATAAATCACCAATTTTAGAAAAAGAGATTGGATATTTAAATGGGTATAATGGTGTGGTTAAAAAATGGAGTATTCCTATACCTACTGAATTGTTAGATTTCAATACATTCTGTAAATCCATTCAGGAAAATGAGAAGAAAATTAGAGAAACATTAACAGAAAATGATAAAGCACTAAGCGATAACAATGGCTCATAAAGCATACCTTTTTGCCGCAGGCGCAACACAAAAAGGTACGCTTCATAGCCTAGCCGTTATAGGTAATTGATTCGTAATGGCACTCGCTGGAAAGCTTGATGCCATTTCTACTTTAATGGAATATCCCTCTTGAATTGTTCACCAGTTGTTTTACTAGGTTTTACTGAGTTTTAACCCTTGTGTTTTGTTTAGCTTGATTTTGGTTGTGATCACGAGATTTCGCTCTCTGCTTGGCCTCATTCGCTTTGTCACGCAATTTGCCAGAGCAACTCAGCTTATCCAATTTGCTTCTCTTTTGCCAACCTTGTCCGAAAGTGTTTAAGGCAAGATGATGCTTTTGACAGTTATGATTTCTAAAGGATCGAGTCTTTTATAAATGAATACGCGCGGGGGAGGTGCGCAAATTGTCATTTAGGTTCAGTTCTTTTAGTTGCAAATTCCACGCCAAAGCTGTCTATATCAGCCCAAAATAATGGTGATGTTTTTCTCTCACATAAATGTTTCTAACAACCTATAACAAACGCTAAATGGCAAAGGCGGTTGGTGGTTTTCGAATGTTAATGCTTTTAATGAGTTCGGCAAACTATCTATTTTAGAATTATTATAGTTAAATGTAATTACAAAAATAGCTACCTTGCCTTTTATAAAATTTGAAACATAACTCAACTAAGGCGCCTACGCCACTTAGCGCAGCCGTTATCGGCAATTAACCAATATTAAATAGCTAATATAGTACAAATGGAATATTTTCTGAAAGAATTAAATATTATTAGAAGTGAATATGAAATGCTTTCAAAAAGGGAGGAGAAATTTAATATTTTCACATCTCTTCATAAGCCTCATGATGAACGAAGGCTACACTCAAGATTCATTTCAGTTTTATTACAACCTTTGGGAACTCACGGTCAAAATGCTTTCTTCTTAAAAACATTCATCAATCAAATTAAAGAACTTTATTCATTTCCAATAACTAAAGATACCATTGTTTATCCTAGTGAAATTGATAAAAAAGAGAATAATAACATTGATATACTTGTAATAAATAGAGTTGACAACAAGTGTATAATCATTGAAAATAAAATATATGCAGATGATAGTAATTTAAAATCAGGGGGGCAATTAGAAAGATACATTGATCATGTGGTCGAAAATGAGAAGATTAGCCTTGATGATATTTCAGTTTTATATTTGACTCTTGACGGTCATGAACCTTCAGAGACTAGTATTGGAAAATACTTAAATAAAAAAAATGTTGTCTTAATAAGTTATTCTGAACATATAATTCCATGGCTAGAGATTTGTGTAAAAGATGTTTTTAATCAACCTTTTTTGCGTGAATCGATAATTCAATATATTAAATTGTTAAACAAAATGACAGGAAATAGTTCGAGCAGAGAAGAAAGGTTAGCATATAAGCAATTAATCAGCAGTTCAGAGAACAACTTGAAATCTGCGCAAAAACTATATGATAATTTTAAACATATTAAATGGCATGCTGTTCATGAATTTTGGTGTACACTACAAGAAATGTTTGTAGATTCTGAAAAATGTGAAGTTATTAAGCCTTTTGATAAGAACAGTATAAAGGAGTCAAAGACTAATAACTGCATTACTGATTTGACCCATTATGAAGTTTACCGAAAAGGTCAATCTCAGAAACAGAAATGCATACTAAACTTAAAAACAAATTCAGGGTTTATTGTTAGCGTTCGATTTACAGCTCAATACAATCATTTTTATTTTGGTTTACCAGTAAGCGAAAATAAAACTGAGGATATGGACAAATTATTAGATGATTTTAAAGAATACGACAATAATAGTTGGATGCTAATACACAAAATATTTGATAATGATATTAAGTTCAATAATTTTAATAACAACTTAACATTTAGCCTAATTAACACAGAAACGAAAGATATATTTGTAAAGAAAGCATATCTTGAAGTAATTGAATTAATTGATAGAATTGAAAAAAAAGCCGATAACACGCGCTCATATAACATAGGCGGGTAGAGGGTTTACGAAGGTTTAGTGCTTTTAATGAGCAACGGCAAAGTAGCCATTTTTGAATAGTTATAGTTAAATGTAATCCTAAAATAGCTACTTTGCCTTTTTATAAAATTTGAAACATAAATCAACTAAGGCGCCTACGTTACATAGCGCAATCCGTTATCGGCAATTATAAAAACAACCAGACTATGATAAAAAAAATATTGTATTTAAATTTTGTAATTCTATTTTCATTAAATGTTCAAGCACAAAAAAGTGATTGCTTAAAGGATTTTGAATACCTCGTTGAGAAAGTTAGAAATGATTATCCTGGCTACAACGATAAAGTAAATAAAGAAACATTGTCTGACCTAAAAGATTTAGAGCAAGACCTAAAAAATCGAATTATTCAATATCCTGATTCTTGTGGAAGATATTTAAGTTTTTATACTTCATGGTTTAAAGACAATCATTTAAGAGTAAGAAGAAACAGAAAAAAAATAAATCAAACATCTATTGGAGATCAAATAAAACAGCCTCGTTTCTATCCTGTTAGTTTGGACAGTATTAATAAGACAGGCAAATCAATAGAGGGAATTTGGATTGGTTTTCGAGGGAAGATAGCAATAACAGAAAAAGGCGATGGTTATTTTGTTGGTGTAGCTATTCAATATCCAAAATATGAATGCAATCAAGTAATGTTTGAATTTTCGAAGTTTGAGAACAATGAGTTTAATATGACTTCCTTTAATCCAATAAATTCTCGTATCCGAAAAGGCAAAGCCTCAATTCACATTGATAATAAAGTATTAGAAATACATGGCGATACAAGGTTTGTTAGACAGACATCAAATGAAATATTAGACAAAGCTTTTCTTTATTCTTATGAAGCAGAATACCCTAATGGAACAAACACACATCCAGTTGCAACCTATTTAAACGACAGTACATATTATCTTCGCATTACCGATTTTCATTCAGATTATTCAAATAATATTGTAATTCAACATTGGAATGAAATAACGTCTCGTCCAAATCTAATAATTGACATAAGAAATAATGGTGGCGGGCAGGACAATTATTATCAAAAATTAACTGAGCTTATTTACACAAATTCTTACGAAAGTAAGGGAGTTGAATGGTATGCAAGCAAAGGAAATATAAAATTTTTTAGAGATGCATTAAAGAATGGGGAAATTAGAAAGGGAGAAGAATGGATTAAATGGACAGAATCATTACTTGAAGCAATGAATAAAAATATTGGTGGTTTTGTAATTCATCCTATGTCTGGTAATGATAATGGGGCGAAAATAGATAGTGTTTATTTATATCCCCAAAGGGTTGGCATCATAATAAATGAAGGTAATGCATCTTCAGCAGAGCAGTTCTTATTGACAGCTAAAAATAGCAAAAAAGTTATTCTGTTTGGGAATCATAACACAGCTGGTGTACTTGACTATTCGAATGCAGTATCTGAAGAATTTCCATCAGAGAATTTCAAATTGATATTTCCTATGACCCGCTCACAGAGGTTACCAGAATTTCCAATTGACAATATTGGAATTGCACCAGATATTACAATCCCTTTTCCATCAACAGAACAACTTTATGACAAGTTGGATGATTGGGTCTATTTTGTGGAAAATTATTTAGAATTAATGACAAAAAAATAAAAGCCGATAACAAAAGCTAAATTTCATGGGCGGTGGCGAGTCTCTTGAGAGTTAGTTCAATTAATAAACACCAGCAAGCCACAAAAATTGGTTTGCTCAAAAATATAAACAAATTTATGCGGCTTGCTTATTTGGCGGTTTGAAAGGAAAGTTCTTCGAAATCGCCCACGCAACTTAGCAAGACCGTTGTGGGTAATTAAAAGAATCAATATGAACGAAATAGAAAAAACCGAGATTTTATCTTTAAGTAAAGACCTTGGAGAAACTGCTATTGACAGCTTATTGGATGATGGATTATTCAAGGATATTCCATTTATTGGTGCTGGCATATCAGTTGTTAAATTGATAAAATCTGCATCCGATAGAATTCTCCTGACTAAAATAATTCACTTCATCAACAACCTGAACCTAAAGAATCAAGTAGAGATTGATGAATTTAAAGAGAATTATTTTAAGAATAGCGATTATAAAAAGATTGGCTCCAAAATATTGTTGATTTTGGAAAGAGCAGATAACGCAACCAAAATAAAATGGCTAGCCAAGAGTTTAAGACTTTTTATTGATAATGACCTTGATAAAAAACAATTCCTCAGGTTATCATCGATAATAAATTCTGCATATACAGAAGACGTTCAGCAAATAAAGATTTTTGACCAAAGAGCTGAAATAACTTCTCAGAATGATTTAATTGATACTTATATATTAGACCATTGTTTTTCGATTGGACTGCTTGAAAGCCATGGATTGGATGGCGGTGGTGTGGCACGTGTAAATTCTGGGACAATTTATGCTCTAAACAGTTTTGGTAAAATCATGAAAGAAAAAATAATATAAACTACCCACAACACGCGTTCATATACCATTGGCGGGCAGTAGGTTTTCGAAACTAATACGCCTTGAATAAACAATAGCAGGTAAATAAAACTTAAATCAACTAAAGCGCCAACGGTACATACCGCCATCCGTTGTGTGGCATACAAAACTGACAAATGAAAACCTGAATGGACTTTAAAGACGTACAAAGACAAATTGATCAAGCTATGAACGAGCAGAACAATCGGGCAATTCCTGAATTTGAGGGATATTCTCCAGTTGAAATGCATAACCTTTTGCATTTTACTTTTGATCCCCAAAGTCCTATAAGTATGGAAACACTTGCTAAAGAAGAACATCTAAATATTCCAATACTTAATCAGGTTAAATACTTTTTGAATTTAGTGAGAGAATCTGGTGAAATCAAGTTGACTGCGAAAGGATTTTTACCTACTAAAATTGTTCATGAAATTTATAATCAAGGATTCTTAGAGGAATATCAATTTTCATCAGAAATTTCTAAATTATATAAGGAAAGTGATTCATTAACTATTAATCTGACTCGACTGTTAGCTGAATTAGCTGGTCTGACTAAAAAAAGAAACGGTAAATTAAGCCTGACAAAAACAGGAGAAAAAATTGCATCCGACAATCAGAAATTATTTGAATTGGTCTTTAAAACAATGACACAAAAGTTTAGTTGGGCTTATTACGACAATTACGAAGACGAACAATTAGGACAGCTCGGCTGTGGTTTTTCATTGATGCTAATATCAAAATATGGAATACAGAAACGGTTAGACTCTTTTTATACCGAGAAATATCTTAAAGCCTTCCCTCAATTTTTAGAATCAATTACACCGACTTATGGGACCGTTGAACATTATGCGAATCACTGTTATTCAATAAGGACTTTTGAAAGGTTTCTTTGTTATTTTGGATTGGTTGAAATTGAAAAACAAGGTGAAATGTTTGACAGGAAGATTTTCATAACAAAAACTGGACTATTTGATAAATTGATTAAAGTACGACCACACAACAAAAGCTAAATTTCATGGGCGGCGGCGAGTCGCTTGAAGGTTAGTTCAATTAATAAACACCAGCAAGCCAATACAATTGGTTTGCTTAAAAATATAAACAAATTTATTACGGCTTGCTTCTTTAGCGGTTTGAAAGGATGACTCTTTGAAATCGCCCACGCAACTTAGCAATACCGTTACAATTCGTTAGCAAAAGAGATAGATAAGTGTGATTGTCCTTTTGTTGAAAGTAAAATCTATCTCTTTTGTGTTCTCGCATGTCAGCTTGTAGCCTTTGTTCTTTTTAGATAGGTTTTAGCTTTAGAATTTTTATCATTTTTATTCTCCTGAGATCAAGCTTGTAGTCCCGTGTAGTGTCGCCATGCTTAAGGTTTTTACTTTGTCATAAAATTTGCATTAAAGCCTTCGTTCTATCCAATTTTCTATGCTTTTGCAAATGTAGTGAGGGCGTACTTGTAAGCTTGGTTTTTACCAGAGCTAGCATTTTGTCTAGAAGCTTAACTATTTAGCGAACCCTTTTTATGATATGAACTCACGAAAATTGTCAATATGTCTTTGTTCTTATTTTTAACGAAGTTAATTAATTAGGAAGAGCAAATTTCTACGCCAAAGCATATCTATTAGCACTTATTTTAATGTGCTTTGCTCTCACATGTGCTTGTTTTTAACGCATTGTAACAAAAGCTAAATTGCAGCGGACTCTCATTTCTGTTTGTAACATAATTTATTTTGATTAGTTTTATGTAAATAATTTAAGTCGGTGCGAAAAAACCGTCGCAACTTAGCAAGA
>NZ_JBTCHQ010000020.1:0-58163 GCF_054254355.1 Ancylomarina sp. YFZ004 | reverse complement strand
AGTATCGGGGCTGTCAAGACTTGTTCATTAACTCCACTTGATTTTGGTATTTTGTTTTTTTAAGCTCAAAACATGACTGTCACAGATTATCCTCAAAAAAAGGGTGTTAGTAAAAGCTTCTAATTTCACACAAGAAAAATTCTTAACTTATATCTAATTGATTTAAAATAGTCTATTTAAGCTCAGTTTGAGATGTTGGTATCTGATGCTATGGGCTTTAGACTAGCTTACTAAATCAAACTCAGAATTGGTAAATCTCTTTACCATTTTGCTTTATGTTTTATTAAATATAAATTAGATATGAATAAACATGTTAATCTTATTCAATTCCTGGGACTTCTTCTGTTGTTTTCGTTTACGACCGCTAAACTTTCAGCGCAGCAGCCTCAAATAAAGAAGAGAATTGCAGTTTTTGTTTTCGAAGATAAAACGGATAAAAGCTGGCGATGGTGGAATAATAAGGGAGTCGGAAATGGCGTCAGCGACATGCTGACCACTGCATTGGTTAAGTCAGGGAATTACAGGGTCATTGAACGAATGGAACTGGATAAGATCCTTAATGAACAGGATTTTGGACAGACTGGTAGAATCACAGCTCAAAGCGCAGCGAAAGTTGGTCAGGTATTGGGTGTAGAACTTGCCGTAATGGGTTCGGTATCGGAATTTGGTTATAAAAAAGGAGAAACCGGAGGGGCCATAAAAGGGATTGGGATTGGAGTTTCCAGCCAGTCTGCTACTGTTGGTATCGATGTTAGGATGGTGAATACGTCTACGGGGGAAATTGTTACTGCCGAAAATGTTAGAAAGCAAAAAGCATCTAAAGGTTTAAAGCTACGCACCAGAAAACTAGCTTTTAAGAGCCAAAAGTCATTTGATGAATCGTTAGTGGGTAAAGCTGCCCGCGAGGCTATAGAATCCATCGTAAGCATGATTAATAGCAGTGCAGATGATATTCCCTGGCAAGCTAAAGTGATCATCGAAAAAGCCGGGGTGGTTTTTATTAATTCCGGAGAAGCTGATGGTTTAAAAGTCGGAGATTCATTTGCAGTTTATAGCAAGGGAGAGGACTTAATTGACCCGGATACTGGTATTTCTCTTGGAAGTGTTGATTCCAAAATTGGAGTCATTAAGATCACGGATGCCAGCATTGGTAATGGAAAAGCCTCTAAATGCGCGATTGTTGAAGGCTCAGGCTTCACTAAAGGGAATTTTGTTCGCTTAGAGTGAATGTGTGCAGTTCCAAGGCAGCATTACAATCAAGTCTTTATTAGTCTTATAAGGAATAACTTATTTTTATTTATTCGAGGTGGTTCACAATGTGGATCACCTTTATTTTTGAATCATAAATGAAATGAATATCTTCAAGAGCTAATAAATACCAAATTAACATCAAAACCTATCTTATAAAATATTTTTTTTCAGCTATATCTTCGTTAAAAAAGATGCAACGTAACTCAACTATGTTTTACTTTTCTGCCTTGATCTAGCTAAAAATAATTCTATTTTATTTAAAGATACTTTTGAAATTAAATTGGTATAAAAGGATAAAGAAAGACTATGAAAATAATCTGTATCTCGGATACACATGGTAAGCATCAAGATGTAAAGTTGGCCCCAGCTGATATGATTATTCATGCAGGAGACATGAGTGAGATGGGGACTAAAGAGCAAATTATCGATTTTATAAATTGGTTCTCAACTCTTGATTATCAGTATAAAGTGTTGATTGCTGGTAACCATGATTTCTTTTTCGAGCTTGCCACATCGAAAGAAATAAAAAAGTTGATACCCGAGGGGGTAATTTATTTGATTGATTCTGGTATTGAAATTGAAGGCCTGAAAATATGGGGATCACCAGTTCAGCCCTGGTTTCGTAATTGGGCTTTTAATCGTAGTGAAAAAAGTATTCGTATACATTGGAATGAGATACCTGATGATACCGATATTTTAATTACCCATGTCCCTCCGCAGCATATTTTGGATAAAAATAGGAGAGCAGAGTCATGTGGTTGTCCACATTTAACAGCAAGAGTTAAAGAGGTGAAGCCACAATATCATATCTTTGGTCACATTCACGAAAGTTATGGGATGATTGAAAATAATGGGACGATTTATGTCAATTCGAGTAATCTGGATAATTTATACGAATATGCAAATCAACCCATCATAATTGATGTTAATCCATAATAAACATCTTATATTCAAGTTCAAATTAATATCTATAAGACACGCCTTAGTATGAAGGATCTAAAACCCAATAAGTTTATTTATAGCATCGTTGTACCGACACTACTTGCTGTAAGCATGTTTATAGTATCGTTTTATGTGATTATCATCCCTTTGTTTGAGCAAAGCATGATGGATAGAAAAAAGGAAACGATTTTGGAATTAACCAATACGGCATGGAGTGTTTTGGCGGAATATCAGGAGGCTTATAAGAGTGGATCCTTAACACTGGAAGAAGCGAAAAAGGCCGCTGCCGGGCAGGTTGGAAAGATGAGGTATGGGAAGGAGCAGAAGGATTACTTTTGGATTACATCGTCGAGTCCCGTTATGATTATGCATCCCTATCGATCGGACTTGAATGGTAAGGATATGTCTAATTTTGCAGATAATCACGAAAATAAGCTTTTTGTGGATGCGGCTCAATTGGTAAGAGAAAAGGGAGAAGGTACGCTTGAATATTATTGGCAATGGAAGGATGATGCGTCTAAAATAGTTCCAAAACTTTCGTATGTGAAAGGTTTTGAGGCATGGAATTGGGTGATAGGAACGGGGATTTATCTCGAAGATGTCAGACTTGAAATAAAGAATTTAAAGAAGTCCTTATTGAAGGTCTCTTTCGTTATCGTACTCTTAATGGTCATTATCTTCTTTTACATTCTACGACAGTCTAAGGCTATAGAGGATAAACGAGTTAAGGCTGAGGAGCAATTGAGGTTATCGATTCAAAAATACAAGAGTTTGGTTGATGCTTCAACGGAGGGGACTTTGATGCTGGTTAAGGGTAAAGTGGTGTTCACAAATATCAGATTCATCAGTCTTTTACAGGATGAGAACGATGCTTTGATTGGAACTGATTTTTCAAAGCTATTTAGAAAGAGCTGGGACGAAATGGTGGCAATGATAGCTAACCCCCAAATGACCTATACCTTCGAAACTGAATTGCTCAATGCAAAAGCAGGTATGGAGAATGTTGTGGTTTCAGCGACTCAGATTACACAATCGGGACAAATTGGCTATATTATTGCCGTTAGAAATGTAACGGAGCATAAACGTCTAAGATTGGACGCTCAAAAATTATCGGATGATATTCAATTGTCCTTGCAGTTGATGAATCAGCCTGTTCACAATTTGATCAACAAGAATGTGACTTGTAGCCTTAGTGATTCGGTTAGCGATGCTGCCAGAATCATGACCGATAATCGATCGAAGCTGATTTGTGTTAAGGAAAAGGACGAAATTATTGGTGTTGTTACCGATACGGATTTGAGAAGTCGGGTTTTGGCGAAAAAAGTTGCGGCTGATAAGCCAATTTATTCGGTGATGACCTCACCCGTAAAAACCATTAATCAGGATGCACTCTTGTACGAGGCGGTTTTACTCTTCGAACAAAAAGACATTACGCATTTGTTGGTTGAAAACAACTTCGGGGCTATTATTGGGAATATCAGTAATAAGCAATGTTTGGAAATGCAGCGCAATTCCTTAAGTTACCTAATTCGTGAGATTAACGCTTGTTTCATGATTAGTGATCTGAAACGCATTTACGATAAGCTCCCTGTATTAATTCAGGCTATTTTTACCAGTACCGATAATATCAATAGTATTTCGCGTACCATTACCTCCATAGCCGATGCCATTAACACAAGAATAATCGAAATGGCCTTGAAAGAAGTAGGTGAGGCTCCCTGTGAATTTGCTTTTGTGGCCATGGGAAGTGAAGGCCGTGGTGAGCAAACTCTAAAAGCTGACCAGGACAATGCTATTATTTTTGAAGTTCATACAGAAGAAAATAAAGATTACTTTTTACGTTTATCGGAGATTGTTAATGAAAACCTGCATGCCATAGGTTATTCTCGATGTAAGGGTGATTTAATGGCTGGCAATCCCGAATGGTGCAATGCACTTGATGTTTGGAAAGAGTACTTTTCAAATTGGATCAACAATCCGGATATGTCAAATGTTTTGGATAGTTCAATTTTCTTTGACTTGCGTTTAATTTATGGGAATGATCGCTTGATTAAGCAGCTGTTTGATCATGTGTATTCTACTTTGGATGGGAATACCACCTTTTTTAATCAACTTGCTAAGACCTTGATTCGACATAAACCGAGTATCGGTAAGAAAAAGGTTGACATTAAGCAATTTCTGCTACCCATTATTGGTTATTTAAGAATTCAGGCCCTTTATCATGCCCTATCTGAAACCAATAGTTTATTACGTCTGAATCAGTTGATGGCACTTGATGTTATTCCTGAAAAGAGGGGTGAGGAGATTGAAAAGAGTTACAACTTCCTGATGCATTTACGCATTAAGTGGCAGGTTGATCTCCTTCTTGATAATGACTTACCTGATAATTCTGTTTTGTTGAAGAACTTAACAGATATCGACAAACAAACCTTAAAAACAATAGGCATCGAAATTTCGAAACTTCAGGATGATTTACTGAGATCCTTTAAAGTTTCAGAGTACCAGCAATAAGATTCCGAATATAAATCACATAATAAAAGCTCTGTTTTACTAGATAAAATAGGGCTTTTATTAGATCTGGCTACCTGGTGTTTACTTCAGTATTCTCAAAAATGAAAGCCTATACTTTTTGTTCTATACGCACTTTAAATTGTGAAAAAAAATGAGATTAGATCTTTGTGATAGTATGAAATATGCTAAAAACACATTCTATCTTAAGAGGACAAAAATTAACGAAAACTCACTCTTTAGTTTTCTTCACATAATAGTTTTAAATATATCCGGAGCCATTCAACTATTGGGCGTGAATCCTATCCGCAAAAAAGGCGTTCATCAATCTCTCCAGGCTGCGGGATGGCTTGAGCAGAGAGCTCGATTTGCAATATTGAAGGCTAGTTTTTTTTGAACTCATCCACACAAGATCTAATTTGGAAAAATGATTATCTATTTAGATGAATTTCTTTTGTGTTTTCGTAAGTGATTCAACTTGACAAACTTGACAGATTTGACAAGCATGTTTTTTCATAAATGCTGTTAGCTTTGCTCACGATTTAAGTCTAAAAGGAGTGTTTTAAAATGGTAATATTAGAAAACTAGAGGCTTAATTGTGAATTAAATATATCTGTCGTGTTCTACTCTTAAAATTCATTGAGAATTTCATAAATAGAAATACTAAGTGATACTTTTAGATTGATGTAGAAGAAAACAAAAAAAAGGAAATAAGTATAAGCTGATGTGGGTGTTAGTCGTGCTTGAGTAATAAGGACTGATTCGATATTATTTTTTAATTTATTTCGATTTATATATTCAGATTATTAACAAAAAAAGAAAGTGATTATGTCAGTTACTCCCAGAAATTGGAAAAACACAAATGGAATAGCAGTAAATGATTTTGATAGTGAATCTTGGAAACAACATTGGATGGATTCTACTGGAAGATCATGGCCTAAAAAGTGCTCGGTTGCTTCATGCTCTAATGAACCAACTTTAGGTGCTCATGTAATTAATGATAAAGTTAATGGGGCGAAAATTGTTCCCATGTGTCCTTCTTGTTATAAACTGCATTCTTTAATTAATTTGAGTTATGGCATATCTTTAGTGAGTGCTGATATATTTGATCCCGTGATAAATGATCCGCTGGGAATCTTGTAAAATTCGGCAATAAATTCTTTAATGCTACAGCAAATTGCATTCGAAAAGGCTCTGTTTTACAGCTTATAATAGAGCTTTTTCAATTCTTGTTTCGCTGTTTTTATTTGGATAATAAAAATCCGTTACCATCTTCTTTAGATTATTGGATGTCTTCATAACATCCAGCTATTTAGGCATCAAATGAGAGCTTGACCTCCTTTTTGATAATGATTTGCCTGATAATTCTATATGACTGAAAAACTTAACTGATATCGTTAAGCAATCCTTAAAAAACAATAGATAGAGAAATTTCAAAACTTCAGGATGATTTATAGAGATCCTTTAAAGTCTCGGAGAATCAGCAATAGGGCTTCTTAAAGCATATATTACATATTCAGACCTGACTGGTTTTCAAAAATCGTTCAGGTTTTATTTTATTCTGCAAGTCAATTGAATTGAATGGATTATACTTATTAAATGAAAGAACCTTTAGAAAAGAGAGGATTTATTCGAAAAAATACGAGTCTAACATGCTAGTTTATATCAAAAAATGGTTTGTTTTGTATTATTAAATATTAAAATATCTATCATGATAAGAAAATACCTTCGGTTGATTGTTGCCGGAATTTTGTTTTTAGGATCTATTTTCCTTTTTGTTCAAGGAATGGTGTCATCGGGCATTTGGTCACTTTTAGTTTCAGGTTTATTCGTTTTATTCCACTTTAAGAATATAATTAACCTGATTGCCTTTTATTTTGTAAGAAAAAATAAGTTCGATAAAGCTGCAAGTATATTAGCTCGTGTGAAACATCCTGAAAGAATGATTAAAGGTCAGGAAGCATATCACTATTATCTTTCTGGATTGATCGAATCACAAAAACAAAACAATTCCAAGGCTGATAAAGCTTTCAAGAAAGCACTTAAAACGGGTCTTAGGGTAAAAACGGATCAGGCAGTTGCTAAATTGAATCTTTCTGGTATTGCTTTGGCTCAGAGAAATAAGACGCTGGCTAGACATTACTTAACAGAAGCAAAAAAGCTAGATAAGCAGAAACATCTATCAGCTCAGGTTAGAGAAATTGAAGCTATGATGAAACGTATCTAAGTTTTCGTAGTTTATAATATATATTTAGACCTAACAGATTTTAAATCTGTTAGGTCTTTTTTTTAAGGTCAAGGGAATAAGTCTAATTTACTAATGAACTTTAATGAGTTGAATATCGAAGATTAGAACCGATCCGCCAGGGATTGAGCCATAGTCGTCATTCCCATAAGCCAAATGAGCAGGGATCAGTAGAATACCTTCGCCACCTTCTTTAAAATATTGAATACCTTCTGTCCAGCCAGCAACAACCTCTGAAAGATTAACCTCGAACCTTTCGTTTTGATCGAAGGTATTGCCATTGGTTAGATAGCCCAAGTAAGCAATTGTTATATTCGAATCAGGACTTGGCTGTTTCCCTTCACCCTCTTTGGATACGACGTAATATAAACCAGAATCACTTTTCTTAGCATCCAGCTTATTTTTTTTGATATAAGCCTTTGTTTCTTCTTCATTTTGATGTTTATACCTGTACTTTTTCATATTCTTTGGTTTATAAAGTTTTCAATGGTTTCTAAATTTGTGTAAAGTTCATGATTTTATCCATAATAAGTGCAATTTCAAAAGGCGTAGTTGCAATTAATGCGCAAAAATTCGAAAATATTTAAGTTCTATTATAATTATGATGATCGGTTGGTGTTGTAAAATGATCAAAGTGGTATATACAAGATATCATTCAATTTTAAAGTGTAATAACACATACTCAAGTGTAAGAACAAGGTCTTTGTCGAAATTATTTATGTTGACAAACTTGACAGTATTAATATTAGTATATATTGTATAGGTTTGTTAGAGATCAATTTTGAGACTTTATAATTCAATTATCAGGGATTTAAAAGCAATCGAATACTAATGTTGTATAAAAGAAATTGATGTTGAGTAAGAATAAAAAATAACCCTAAATATTAAATAAATGGAATTAATTATCGAGAATCTTACTAAGACCTATAGTAATGGTGTTAAGGCATTAAACGATGTCAATATAAAAATTGGAACTGGTATGTTTGGCCTTTTGGGACCCAATGGTGCAGGTAAGTCAACACTTATGCGTACCATAGCGACCCTTCAGGAAGGTGATTCTGGAAGCATATTATTTGATGGCGTTAATATCATGGAAGATAAAATGACCCTTCGCAATTCGCTTGGTTATTTACCACAATCATTTGGTGTTTATCCTAAAATGTCGGCAGAAGATTTATTGATGCATTTTGCAGAACTTAAGGGGATTTCAAATAAGCAAGAACGAAAAGCTATTGTTGAGGCAGTGCTAGAACAGACTAACTTGACTGAAGCCCGTAAGAAACATGTGGCTGGCTATTCAGGTGGTATGAAACAACGTTTTGGTATTGCTCAGCTTTTACTTAATAACCCAAAACTAATTATTGTTGATGAACCAACTGCTGGATTAGATCCTGCAGAACGAAGTCGCTTTCTTAATGTTTTGCGCGAGATTGGAACCAATCACATTGTTATTTTCTCTACTCACATTGTAGAGGATGTTAAAGAGTTGTGTACCGATATGGCTATTATGAATGGCGGTGCAATTCTGACTCATCAAACCCCTAGAGAATCTGTTCAGCAGATCAAAGGAAAAATGTGGGCGAAGCGAATTGAACGTAGTGAGCTTAACGAGCACAAAGATAATTTTGAAATTCTGTCGAGTAAATTCAACGACGACAATAGCATGAATATTAATGTTTACTCTGAAACACAGCCCGGTGAATTATTTATTCAAAAAGAGGCCGATTTAGAGGATGTTTACTTTGTTGCACTAAAAAATGTAAACTAATCATGGGTAAATTTATAACTCTATTTAAATTCGAATTAAAATACTGGCTCAAGAACCCTGCTACCTATGTGTATGCAGCAGTGCTGCTTGTTATCTCAACATTGATAATGGCTGGTAATATTGGCGTGTTCGATAGTAATACAGCCACAACAGCTTCGGTACGTTTAGCCAATTCACCCATTGCATTATTCGGTAGTTTTGGATTACTGATCTTGGCATATTTCCTTCTGCCATCCATTGTGGGCGGTTCTGTTAATAGAGATTTCAGCTCCGAGATGCATTCTATTTTGTATTCATATCCCTTTAAAAAATCGGCTTATATTCCAGCTAAATTCCTTAGCTCAATTGTTATCTCTTTGGCAATTTTCTTGGTATTTGGCTTAGGCTTAATCATTGCGCCCTTATTACCAGGTGTAAATCCCGAAATGCTTGGACCTTTCCGTCCATTGGCTTTTTTACAGATATATGGCTTAATTATTTTGCCCAATATTCTTCTTTTTGGTGCTATCGTTTTTGCTGTTATCACTTTCACCAGAAATTTAGGTGCGGGTTTTATCACGATGATTATTCTGTTTTTTCTACAGAGTATGTCGCAGGGCTTAATGAGTGATCTTGAGAGCAAGACGCTTTCTGCCTTGCTCGATCCATTTGGTATGTCAGCCATAAGCCATGCTACCGAATATTGGAATGTTGCTGAACGAAATACAAACCTTTTACCAATGGGAGGCTTGGTTTTAATCAACCGATTAATATGGATGTCCGTTGCAGCAATTATATTTGCAGGAACTTACTTTAAGTTTCAGTTCACTCAAAATGCTCTGACTTTTCGATGGTTCTCTAAAAAGAGCGCTGTTGTGGTAAAAGACAATTTTAACAACTTGAGAGATATAAACCTTCCTAGGGTGACTATTGATAACAGTTACTCTTGGAATCTCAGATTGATGTGGAATATGTCTGTTATGAACTTTAAGTACGTTATTAAGTCGGTTCCTTTTATGGTACTTGTGGCTTTCGGTATTCTATTTTTAATTGTTGGAAACAGTGTAACAGGAACAATTTTTGGAACAACAACACATCCTACAACCTGGAAAATGTTGATGGTTCCAAGCACCATGTTTAATCTGTTTCTTTTACTGATTACCTTTTTATACTCAGGCATGCTTGTGCAGCGCGAGCGTCGTGCAAAAATGTTCGAGTTGGTTGATGTGACTCACACCCCAAACTGGGTACAATATTTCTCAAAATTTATAGCCTTGATAAAAGTACAGATCCTTTTATTAGTGGTTGTAATGTTTTCGTGTATTGCTATTCAGATTTCAGAAGGCTACTACGAAATTGAACCGTTGCATTATTTCTTTGAGCTATTTATATTAAAATTGCCAGTATATATTGTGTATGCTGCATTGTCTCTATTTGTACAATCGCTCTTATCTAATTTTTACATTGGCTTTTTTGCACTGTTTATATTTTCTATTGCTAGTCCCATGTTATCAGAGCTGGGTATCGAACAACGAATATTTATATTCAATGTCGATAGTGGTTTTAAATATTCCGATATGAATGGATATGGTAGCAGTATTCCTGCCTATATGTTTTATCGATTGTATTGGTTTCTATTCTCATCGGTATTGTTAATTGCTGGTTTGGCCATTTGGCGACGTGGTGTACGCGAAACGGTTAAGATTCGTTTCCGTAGAGCAAAAGAAAATTGGACCCGTACATTGTATACTTCTCTAATTGTTTGTACTCTAGGTTTTATTTCTGTTGGTGGCTATATCTATTGGTTCAATAATATAGAGAACGAGCACAAGTCTGCACAAGAGAACGAGCTTGAGAGTGTTGAGTATGAAAACAAATATTCTAAGTATTTCAATATTGCTCAGCCACGTATTACTGATGTTAATCTTGATGTAGATTTGTATCCTGCAACTCGCGATTTAAAAGTTAGAGGACAATATATTGTCAAGAATAAATCCAATGAGACAATAGACTCAGTACATATCAACTATAGCTATAAAAATGCTGCAGTTAAGTTTTCGCGTACTGCTGATTTGGTGAGTAAGGATACCTTATTCCAATATGATATTTACAAGCTCGAAAAGCCGCTTTTGCCAGGTGATACAATGCTAATTAATTTGACATTAAGTAATCAAGAGAATCATTTCTTAAGAAATAATTCGCCAGTGTTGGCCAATGGGACCTTTTTTAATAATGGAAGGTTTTTGACTATTGGTTATTCCCGAGATGGAGAGTTACAGGACAATACTGTTCGTGAAAAATATGATCTGCCAAAGCGAGATCGTATGGCAGCACCAACCGACACAGTTTCTTTAGGCAATACTTATATTTCGGAATGTGCCGACTGGGTGAATTTCGAAACGACTGTGAGTACAGCTGCCGATCAAATTGCAATTGCACCTGGTTATTTGCAGAAGAAATGGATTGATGGTGATAGGGCTTTTTTCCATTATAAAATGGATGCGCCAATCCTCAATTTTTATTCATGGGTATCAGCAGAATACGAAGTTTATACCGATAAATATGAGGATGTAAATATCGAAATATATTACCATAAAGGTCACGATTATAATATAGTCGATATGGTTGATGCCTTAAAAGCATCACTTAAATATTATGGAGACAATTATAGTCCTTATCAACATAAACAGGTACGTGTCATTGAATTCCCTCGTACCATTGGGACTTTTGCACAATCCTTTCCTAATACCATTCCTTTTTCTGAAGCCATTGGTTTTATAGCAAAGGAAGATAAATCTGACAAAGGCGCTGTTAACTATGCATATCATGTAACAGCACACGAAATGGCACATCAATGGTGGGCACATCAGGTTATTGGAGCAAATGTTCAGGGAGCGACTTTAATGTCGGAGAGTTTATCTGAATATTCAGCCATTAAGGTGTTGGAGCAGAAATATCCGAAAAGTAAAATCCGTAAGTTCATGAAAGAAGAGCTTAATCGTTATCTAAGAGGAAGGGGAGCTGAGAAAGTTAAAGAGCAACCATTGATGTATAACGAAAATCAGCAATACATTCATTACAACAAAGGTGCTGTAGCCATGTATGCCATATCTGACTATATGGGCGAGGATAATTTGAATACAGCACTGAGTGAGTATATTTCTGATGTTGGTTTTCAGGAGCCACCTTATACCACTTCGCTTGAGTTTGTTGATTTGATGAAACATCATATGCCGGATTCTTTGGATTATGTGATTACTGATATGTTGGAGACCATCACTTTGTTCGATAATAAAGTAGATAGTGCCTATGTTAGCAAAACTGAGGATGGGAAATTCAGAGTTGATTTTATTGTTGAGGCAGAAAAATACAGAGTTGTTAAAACAATAAAAGATGAATCAGCTGAGGTCGAAAGTGCTGAAGGTGCTGTTAAAATTTCTTTTAGTAATGATAACAAAAAAGAGGACAAAGAGTATGTTGATATGAACGACTGGATTGATTTGGCTATTTTTATTGAAGATGAAAATAAAGATGAGCAGGAAATATTCTTTAAGAAGGTTCATATTACAGCTAAAGAAAATTCATTCTCCTTTGTTGTCGATAAAAAACCACACAGCGTTGCTATTGATCCTTATCATAAATTAATTGACAGAAAAACTTCTGACAATTCAGAAAAGTTAAAGGAAAAAGACGATAATAAAGCTGAGGAAAAAATTACGAGCTTATAGTCTTTCTAATAATATTGACTCTAGCGAATAAAGGAAGTTCATTATTTACTTCTTAGTTCTTTTAAAACAGCAAAATCCCCAAGATTTATCTTGGGGATTTATTTTTGCATATAAGACTCATGTTTTGTGAATTTGTACATAACATATGATTAAGTTTTGATTTTATAATCAAAGCTCTTTTTCCATTATGTAATCGTCCATCACAAAATTATTACCAATATCAATCACAATATCCCTTACCTGCTTAAATCCCATTTTTACGTAAGCTTTAATTGTTTCTTTATTATTTTTATTAACGGTCAGCGATAGGGTTTTGTAGCCCAGATGTTCTGCTGTCGTTTCAAGAAAGTGCATGGCTTTTTTACCGATGCCTTTGCCTCTCGATTCTTTTAAAATATAAATTTTGTTTAAAAACAAGCAATCTGTTTTTTTATAATAGGAGAGGTAACCCACTGTTGAGCCTTGGTGTGTGATGAGGTAATATAAAGCTCCCTCTTCAATCTGATCTTTTATGGCTTCTACCGATTGATATTTTTTAAGCATATAATCAACTTGACGGTAACCAATAATATCTGTGTAATGCTCTTTCCAAATGATTGAAGACAATTCAGCGATCGTATTAAAATCAGATTCGGTATTTGCGATATTTATTTTAGTCATAGTTCCTTAGTTTGTTGTGTTTTTGCAGTCATTTGTGGTTTATTGGACAAGATAATTAGTCTCTTAAACCTTTTCAAGAACCATAGAAATCCCCTGACCAACGCCTATACACATGGTACAGAGGGCTTTTTTTGATTTCGAGCGCTGAAGCTGATAGAGTGCCGATATCACAATTCTGGCACCACTCATTCCCAGTGGATGGCCTAAAGCTATTGCGCCGCCCATTGGGTTGATCCGGCGATCCTGATCAGTAAGTCCAAACTCACGAATACAGGCAAGAGCTTGAGCTGAGAAAGCTTCGTTAAGTTCGATAATATCCATTTCAGTTAGCTCCAAACCCAAATGTTTTAAGAGACTATTGGTCGCTGGCACGGGGCCCATTCCCATAATTCTTGGAGGCACACCTGCAGTTTTCATGCCTATAATTTTAGCCTTGGCTTTTAATCCATATTTCTTCACGGCCTTTTCTGATGCAATAATTAAAGCTGCTGCGCCATCGTTCACGCCCGAGGCATTTCCAGCTGTAATACTTCCATTTTTACTAATGAGTGTTTTTAAAGAAGCCAATTTTTCCAGAGAGCTTAATCGTGGGTGTTCGTCTTTGTCTACTCTTAAAGGGGCACTTTTATGTTGAGGAATAAGTACGGGAATGATTTCGTCAGCAAGAAAGCCTTTGTATTGAGCAGCATGCGCTTTTTCCTGGCTCCATTGTGCAAATTTGTCCTGATCTTCCCGGCTGATATTAAAATCAGTAGCAATATTTTCGGCCGTTTCTATCATCGATTCTGTTCCGTACTTTTTATCAAATGCAGGATTCACAAATCTCCAGCCTAAGGTGGTATCGTAAAATTTTTGCGATCGGGAAAAAGCATTTGGAGCTTTAGCTATAACAAATGGGGCGCGCGACATACTTTCTACACCACCAGCAATGATAAGTTCAGCTTCTCCGGCCTTTATGGCTCTGGCAGCTGTTCCAATGGCATCCATACCTGAACCACACAAGCGATTGATTGTGACTCCTGACACAGTTTCCGGATAGCCAGCAAGTAATAAAGCCATGCGGGCTACATTTCGATTATCTTCTCCTGCCTGATTGGCACAGCCCATAAGAACATCATCGATATCTGAAAAGTTGATATTTTGGTTTCGTTCCATTAAAGCCTTCAAGGGGATTGCTGCAAGATCGTCGGCGCGTAAAGACGATAGACAACCACCGTATTTACCTACGGGAGTTCTTACAGCATCGCAAATATAGACATCTGTCATAGCGTTTTCTTGTTTATTTATCTAATGAGTGTAATTGTGATTTAAAACGTTTAAACGTATTTAAAAGAGCCTGAGATATCATATCAATTTCTTTTTGTGTCATCACTGTCGAAAACATACAGGTTAGTGTGTTTATCATCATTATTTTTTCATCTAAGAAGAGATAATCCAGCATTTCATTGATTAATAGTCGTGTGTCCATGGCTTGATATGCTTCACGATAGTTTTTCGGAGCACTTGCCTTTAAATGCAATCGAAACATCGATCCGGTTCCAGTTATGGAAACAGGAACATCAGCAATTTTTATAGCTTCTTTTATTTGGTCAATGGCCTTTTGTGTTAAGATATTTAGTTTCAAAATAGCGTCTTTATCAAACATCTCCATGGCAATACGACCTGCGATCATTGTTACAGGATTTGCCGAAAATGTTCCGGAATGTGGAAATAGAAGCTTACTTTCTCTCGGATCCAGAACTTTCATGATATCAGAACGTCCGATAAAGGCCCCGACGGGAAACCCGCCACCAATTATTTTCCCCAAAGCCGTGAGGTCGGGTTTTATAGAATAAGTTTGCTGAGCACCGCCATAATCAACACGAAATGATACGACCTCGTCAAAAGCGAGTAGGGCTCCATTTTTTCGGGTCCATTCATAAATGGCCTCAATAAAATCAGGTTTCCCTTTCATCAGTCCAACACGATGTGGTATAGGGTCAATTATAACACAGGCTATTTCGCTGGCGTTTTGATCCAGTATTGCTAATGTTTTTTCAATATCATTGTATGGGAAAATAATAACATCATTCAAGACAGATTGTGGTGTCCCATTTGCTACAGGGACAGAATTAGGCTGGTTGATATCACCCCAGTTTGATGGATTGGCCGTTTGGCTGACTTCAGCAAAATCGTAAGTACCGTGATAGGCACCTTCGGCTTTGGCTATTTTAGGTCTGCCAGTATAGGCTCGTGCGGTTTTTATCATAGCCATTACGGCTTCTGTTCCTGAATTGACGAATCGTATTTTCTCAAAGGATGGAGCCCTGTCGCACAGCAATTGAGCATAAAGCACTTCAGCTTCAGTAGCCATGGTGAATGCTGTTCCTTTTCGAATTTGTTTGATAACCGCATCTACAATATCAGGATGCGCATGTCCATGTATTAAGGCAGCCATATTGTTTCCAAAATCCAATCTTTGGATGTCGTTAATATCTGTGGCATAACAGCCAATAGCATGACTGATATAATGAGGGTAGGGGTGGTGGAAAATGGTGTTTCGGCTAACCCCACCAGGTATAATTTTACAAGCTTGCTTGTAAATTTCTTCGCTGGTTCTTTTATGATTTCCCGAATCGATGTGATCAGTATCCATAGTCGTAATGAATTGAGTTTGGCTGAATTTTTCTATTATTCGTACTGATTGAGTTTTGCTCCTGTTTTTTCTTGCAAGTAGTCGAAGCTTATGCCTGGTGCAAGTTCTCTAACAAAAAGGCTATTATTGCAGACATCAATTATTGCTAAATCAGTATAAATGCGGTCAACAACAGCTTTACCTGTTAGTGGGTAGGTGCAGTTTTTAACTATTTTTGGTTTCCCATCTTTTGAACAATGGTTTGTAATTACCAATATGGTTTTTACACCAGAAACCAAATCCATCGCCCCACCTACTGCAGGGACTGAACCAGGCTTGCCGGTAGACCAGTTGGCAAGGTCTCCTGTTTCTGAAACCTGTAAGGTTCCAAGAACACAGATGTCAATATGCTGGCCTCTAATCATTGTAAAACTATCGGCATGGTGAAAAAAACAGGCGCCTTTTATCGTTGTAATATTTTTTTTCCCTGCATTTATGAGTTCAGGATCTTCTTTCCCTGCTTCGGGCACAGGTCCCATTCCAAGTAGTCCATTCTCGGTATGATAAATCACCTCTCTGCCTTTGGGAACGTAGTCAGCTACCAATTCGGGCAGACCTATGCCAAGATTAACATAGGCGCCATCAGGAATATCTAGAGCTACCTTTTGGGCCATCTCGTTCCTGTTCCAACCCTTTTTGTTATTTTCTAACTCCATGGATACCTCCTATTTTCTGATACAAGTTTTGCTTCATCGGCTGGATGATTGACTTCCACAAGCTTTTTTACAAAAATGCCTGGCGTCACAACGCATTCAGGATCGATTTCGCCCAGTTCTACTATTTTTCTTGTCTGCACGATGGTATTGTTGGCAGCCGTACACATGATAGGACCAAAATTACGAGCCGTCTTATTGTAAATTAAATTGCCATACCGATCTGCAGCTTCACATTTTACCAAAGAAAAATCAGCCTTAATGGCATATTCCATCACACAGCTTTTGCTTTCAAAAGTTCGACTTTCCTTACCTTCTGCCAATGGGGTATTTACCGATGTTGGTGTGTAAAAGGCCGGTATACCTGCACCTCCAGCTCTTATTCTTTCGGCTAATGTACCCTGTGGTACGAGTTCCAATTCGATTTCTCCTTTAGTATATAAATTGGGGAATACAGTTGAATTGGCTGTTCTGGGGAAAGAACAAATCATCTTCTTAACCCGTTTATGTGCGATTAGCGCTGCAAGCCCTACATTGCCACTTCCCGTATTATTACTAACAATCGTAAGATCTTTTGCGCCTTGATCAATAAGAGCATGGATGAGCTCAATAGGACTACCAGCATTACCAAACCCGCTAATCATGATGACGGCTCCGTCAAATATATCAGCTACTGCTTCAGTTGTTGATTTTACAATCTTGTTTATCATCATCTATGGAGTTAATCATTATTCTTTCATTCTTTTTAGGAGAGTTTCCTGTTTGTCGTTTTCTATTCGTCGCAGATCATCCTCGTAGAAATGTTTCTCTCCCTCAAAGGGGATAAGGTTTTCAATAGTATTTTCATGTTCATCGTATTTGGCTAGAAACACCTGATCCATCCATTCCATATTTCTCGATTCGTTGAATTTTAAGGCAAAGGCTTTTTGTCCATTAATCTCAACAGTGCCAAGAATTGACGTTTTACCTGCTGACGATGTCATTGTAATGTAGCGGGAAGGGCGATTGATTGATGCTAACGAACGGTAAACTTTACTGAACACCTTATTTATTTCAGAAAGTGGAACCGTAAAATAGTGGTGCTCGCCTGTTGGTCGTGCACAGTAGATTGAGTGGAAACCCACTGATAACATAGCAAACACATTTCCAAGATCAATCCAGTTTTGTGCAGAGCGATCTATGTCCACTTTACCATTTTCATCAGTAAATAAACTGATGTGGTTCATCATTGGACTTTGACTTTTTACTACAGCTCCATATAGGCGCAGTCTGCGTATTGCAGCAATGCTTGCTGGATTTAAAACTTCTCGGGGTGTCGAAAAATGTGACATCCATACGACTTGCACACCATGGTCTGTTAAGATTTTGAATAACTCCAGAACTCTTTTGTAATCCTTTGTTAAAAACATTTCAGGCTGATAGCTTAAGGCTCTCGATCCAATTCGTAAGCTTTTAATATGAGTAAGCTCCGGATCATCGATTAAAGGCAGAGCATAATCTCTTAGTCTTTCATAGGGCATATAACCAGCATCCCCACCGGTAAGTAGCATATCAGTTACTTCTTTATGTTTTTTCAAGTAGTCGTGTACCGGTTTGATATCAAGCTGGTTAAACATATCTTCGTCACCTCTTACCTGCGCATGACGAAAACAGTAGGTACAGAAGGAAAAACAAGATTGTGTTGTTTGATCAAAAATTAACTGGCACTGAGGGTATTTATGCTGACTACCTTCCAAAATGACGAGTTCACCTTCTTCATTTTCAAACCAAGGCTTGTTTAATTGTTGTTTTCCATCGTGTGGGTTTGTATTTCTCCGGATATAATCTGTGATTAATGATTGTCTGACATCTTCTGTTTTAGCCTCATTATAAGCTATTACTGTTAGTGGATTTATCATCCCATGCTGTGGAAAGACGAGATGAAAAAGAGAATCATTTTCAAAATTTTGCCAGTTTATGGCATTCAAGACAAACTTGGTTGCCAAAAAACGATAAACAAGTATGAAAAGCTCCCGCTCTTGAATAAAACCAATATCAATGCCATGTTTATTGAGCACCTTAGTAATTTCTTTAAACCCATTTAATCCACTATAATGATCTTTTGTTGTAAACATGAATGCTGACGATTCCATAATTCCGGAATTTTCGGGATAATTGGAATGTAAACGGTTTAATAAGCCTAAAGGCAAGAGGTTTTCTTCTTCAATAATTGAAGATGCTTCATTAGTAAAGTGATGCCTCTTTAATATGTTTTTTAATGTATCTTCCATATCCACTTGTTTTTATTGATGTGCAGTGTTGTTTGTGGGTTGGCTTTCCATTTTGTTTCAATTTGCAGTTTATCCATTGAATTAAGGTTCTTATTTTCGCACAAAACCTAAGGTGTGTGTGTATCAACAATAATGGTACAGTCAATTCTCTAATATCCTTAAATGATTCGTCTTGCTCAGTCATCAAATCATGCCAAGAAGGCATATTACAGTGAGTCGGATGAAATGTCATCAACTGGCTTTATTAGTTCATAAGCCTCCCGCCCAATTCAGAAATAAAATCTACCTCCTATAAATTTATGCAAATCAGAAGTATAATCAAACTTTACTCTAGCTTCTTTGCATTCAAAACCCTCAAGTTCTTCACATCCTTATTCGCTAAATATTATTGGAATGATAAACAGTTCTAACAACATTCAGGAGAAAATGAGCTGATTCTTGATTTACATTAATACCATCACCCCGATAAGCATAGCTGTATTAAAACTATCTCGAGATTGACAGAATTCCCAGAATACACATATTTTAAATTGAATGTTCTTCAGTCAATTTTAAGATTTATGTGAATCATTTCTTTAAGATTTCTGGCTTCAGCCGCATAGCAAATCCATTTTATGAATTAGAGACTGAATCATGACACGCGAATCTCTTTTTATACACTTTTCTCATGTGACTCTTCGTTTCCGAATACTATATATCTGCCTGACATACAATATCTAAGTTTAACCTTGATTTATTTCTTATTTTTCATTTGTCAAGCAAACACCCATGTCATGATAATTACATTATGATGCACGAGCATTGATGTGTAACATATTATTAATTACGGAGATATGTTTGTTTTTAAGTAATAAAAAAAGAGTAATTTAATTATGTATTTAATACTAATTAAATCATTTTAAACCTATTACCTATGAAGCATTTTACATTTTTGATTGTTCTTCTGTTTCTATTTCAAGCAGCAATGGCACAACAGCGTGTTGTTAACTCCCAAGGAAATTATAAGGGTGTTATTCGCGTAAAATTCAACAACAGTTTTGTTCAAAAAGTTGATGTCCTTTCCAGTACACTGGAGAGAGGGCATAAACTAAAGTCTCGCCCCCAAAAGGGCTTTGTTGTAACCCAAATGAAAGCAGTTGACAAACTGAACGAAAGGTTTATTGCAAAGAAAATGAAGCGTGTATTTCGTGAATCAGGAAAGCATGAGGCGAAACACCGCCAATATGGTCTTCATCTTTGGTACGAGATTGAGTTTAGCTCTAAAACATCGGTGGAACAACTGATCTCGACCTACGAAAATCTGGCTGAGGTTTCAATGGCACAAGCCATACCGGAAGCAAAGCTAGTGGATTATTCAGTGAGTCCTACCCAAGCTCCTGAAGCCAGCGCTAGCCCAAGTTCATTAAATGGTGCCCCCAATGATCCGCGATTTGTGGATCAGTGGCATTACGAGAACACAGGTCAAAACGGCGGAACACCAGGATCAGACATCAGTCTTTTAGAGGCATGGACTCTTGAAACCGGAAATTCAAATGTAGTTGTAGCCATTGAAGATGGTGGAATCGATTGGGATCATGAAGATCTAGCCGGTAACATGTGGGTGAATCCTGGAGAAATCGCTGGCAATGGTGTGGATGATGACAACAATGGTTATGTTGATGACATTTATGGCTACAATTTTGTAGATAACACAGGAACCATTTCCGTTGGAGATCATGGAACACATGTTGCAGGTACTGTAGCAGCCGAGACAAACAATGGCATTGGCGTAGCTGGTGTAGCTGGAGGAAATGGGAATAATGATGGCGTACGCTTGATGTCCTGTAATGTGTTCACTGACATTTCCAGTGGAGGTTTCGAAGAGGCATTTATCTATGCAGCCGATAACGGAGCCGTTATTTCCCAGAACTCTTGGGGATATAGTAATAAAGGTGTATATGACCAAGCCTGTCTTGATGCCATAGATTATTTTGTAGCCAATGCGGGTGGACCAGGCGAAGCTATGAATGGCGGACTTGTTATTATCGCAGCAGGAAACGATGATTCATCCGGTTTATGGTATCCTGGTTGCTACGACAGTGCCCTGGCGGTTGGCGCAACGAATTGCAAAGATGAAAAATCATGGTATTCCAATTATGACAGCTGGGTCGATATTTCAGCTCCAGGGGGAGAATTGATCTCCACCAACAATGACCCAACAGCCATACACTCAACTTTACCCAACAACCAATATGGTGTGATGCAGGGAACTTCAATGGCATGTCCTCATGTTTCAGGAGTGGCGGCATTAATCGTTTCAAAAAACTACGGAAATATTACCGCACAGCAAGCTTGGGATAAGTTGGTCAACACCACCGATAATATTGACGCTACCATTCCAACTTATCTTGGCAAGTTAGGTAGCGGGCGAATGAACGCCTTTGCAGCACTTGACGATGGCAATCCTCCTGCAATTCCTAGCGGACTTGTGGCGACCAATATTTTAGCAAATGCCTTTGATCTTCAGTGGAACGCAACAGGTGGAGCATCCTCATACGATGTTCAAATTCGTGAAAACAGTGGAGTGTGGAGCACATTCAGTATCTCAACCAATAACTACTCCTATACTGGAGCCACACCCGAGACCAATTATGAGTTCCAGTTGAGAGCAGTGAACAGTGCCGGAAACAGTGATTACACTGCCATTGGAAATGTAACTACACTAGCAATGCCTCCAATACCGGCAATTCCGACAAATATAACAGCCAACAGTATCACAGCAGATGGTTTTACATTAAATTGGAACACAGTTGCCAATGCTGACGATTACGATGTACAGCTTCGTCCACAAGGAGGTAGTTGGACTGACTATAACACAAGTACCAACAGTTTGGTCGTATCAGGCTTGCTTGCGAACACAGGCTATGACTACCAGATACGTGCAAACAATACCAGTGGCAGTAGCGACTATTCAACACTTGGATTGGCAACAACAGCAGAAGCCCAAGTGATCTATTGCGAATCAAAAGGGAACAACGCCAATTCGGAATGGATTGCAGAAGTAGGCATAGGCAATTTCACCAAGAGTTCTGAAGCTGCAGGCTATTCAGATTTCACATCTGAAGTTATTGATTTAACAGCGGGAAGTCAATATGCCGTTTCATTAACGCCTGGTTTCTCAAGCTCAACCTATAATGAATACTGGAAAATTTGGATCGATTACAATAAGGATGGCATTTTTAACGATGCCGAAGAGTTGGCATTTGATGCAGGTTCGATGAGTAAGACCACCGTAACAGGTAATATGACAATTCCTGCCAATGCAGTAGGAAGCACCAGAATGCGCGTCAGTATGAAATACAACGGTGTCCAAACTGCCTGTGAGGCTTTTTCCTATGGTGAAGTTGAAGATTACACGGTTAGTATACAAGCCGCAAGCCAGGAGCCACCGGTAACTCCCGATGGTTTAACTGCCAGTAATATTACAACAAATTCATTTACCATAGCTTGGAATGCAGTAAGCACTGCCACTTCTTACGATTTGCAAATTCGTGAGCAAGGAGGCAGTTGGAATACCATAACTAACGGATCGACCACCTATGATTATACAGGTGCCAGCGAACAAACTACTTACGAATACCAGGTAAGAGCCACAAATAATAACGGTTCAAGTGCCTATTCGGCAACATCGAATGTAACCACCAATTCAGCAGCAGTTGTTTATTGCGAATCAAAAGGGAACAACGCCAATTCGGAATGGATTGCAGAAGTAGGCATAGGCAATTTCACCAAGAGTTCTGAAGCTGCAGGCTATTCAGATTTCACATCTGAAGTTATTGATTTAACTGCTGGAAGTCAATATGTCGTTTCATTAACGCCTGGTTTCTCAAGCTCAACCTATAATGAATACTGGAAAATCTGGATCGATTACAATAAGGATGGCATTTTTAACGATGCCGAAGAGTTGGCATTTGATGCAGGTTCGATGAGTAAGACCACTGTAACAGGTAATATGACAATTCCTGCCAATGCAGTAGGAAGCACCAGAATGCGCGTCAGTATGAAATACAATGGTGTCCAAACTGCCTGTGAGGCTTTTTCCTATGGTGAAGTTGAAGATTACACGGTTAGCATACAGGCCGCAAGCCAGGAGCCACCGGTAACTCCCGATGGTTTAACTGCCAGTAATATTACAACAAATTCATTTACTATAGCTTGGAATGCAGTAAGCACTGCCACTTCTTACGATTTGCAAATTCGTGAGCAGGGAGGCAGTTGGAATACCATAACTATCGGATCGACCACCTATGATTATACAGGTGCCAGCGAACAAACCACTTACGAATACCAGGTAAGAGCCACAAATAATAACGGTTCAAGCGCCTTTTCGGCAACATCGAATTTAACCACCAATTCAGCAGCCGTTGTTTATTGCGATTCAAAGGGCAATAATTCAAGCTACGAATGGATCGATCTAATACAACTGGGCAGCATTGACAACAGTACTGGAAATGATGGTGGCTATGCCGATTATACCAGCATGACAACCAATCTGGCACAGGGAAGTTCACAAACAATCTATTTCAGTGTCGGTTTCAATAGTTCAAGCTACACCGAATTCTGGAATGTTTGGATTGACTATAACCATGATGGCAATTTTGATGCTTCGGAAAAAATGGTAAGTGGATCTTCAAGCAGTAGTGGAACACTTTCAGGTGATTTTACTGTTCCTTCAGATGCGAATTTGGGAACAACCCGTATGCGTGTTAGTATGAAATATAATTATGCTGGTACAGCTTGCGAGACCTTCTCATATGGCGAAGTTGAAGACTACACGGTAAACATTACCAATACTGGCACATCTGGTATTAATACTTTCGTTCAGTCAGAAAGTCTGGGTAATGAAATACCTAAGGAATTGATTACAATAAGTCCAAACCCTGCTGAACATCTGGTAACGATTACGACCAATCAGGATATCAACAGCAAGTTGAAACTTATAAGCATTAACGGTCATTTGATTCGCAGTATGCAGATCAACAGCGACAGAACTGAACTGGATGTATCCGGTCTTCCATCAGGAACCTATCTTATTGTTTTGGATGGCGTACGAGATGGTATCGTTAAAAAACTGATCAAAAAGTAGAACATAGTTCTATGCAAGATAAAAGAGGTTGCCCGGTAAGAGGTAACCTCTTTTCTTTATTTACATCCTCTCTGCCTTATTACTTCCATAACTCTTAAGACATGACAAATTTTATAACTTTTCAGTTTTACCAAATTCGTTCAACTAGGTATGGACACAATTAAATCTACTTAAATCGGATAAGAAAAGATACAAGTATTCTCCCAAAATAAGCCTAGAGACTGAGTAATGGCGGAAAACTGATAAGATAATGCATTTAAAAATGCGACCAGCGAAAAGTCCACCTACAATCTACGGATTTGGGGCCTTTGTTTCAGATTATATATTCAAAACGCTTGCATTGTGAACCTATGTTCATTATCTTTACTGTAGATGTGGTTTTTTGTTTAGAATGGATGTTTTTTTAAAATCTGTAAATTATGAAAGCTTCAGTAAATTTTAAGGTATTCATCGTCCTTCCATTATTGCTGTTTGTTGATTATGTCTTGATGATATTGATAGGTTGCTCAACCTGCTTGTTTGGATTTGGAGATGATTTTTATTGTGGTCCCTATTGTATTTTTGGAAAGCTAATTTTAGGCTTGTCAGCGATTTTCTTTTTACTTCTTCTTTTACCTGATATCAAAAGATTTTTCCAGGAATTTAAGAATTCTACGGATACAAAAAAGAGGAAGAATTACACAAGTTAGAATCCAATGAATTAGTAATTTTTAATTCGGTAATTATGGCACATTTAGATTATAAAGGTCCTGAAAATTTAGGTTCCAAAGCGGGAAGAAAATTGGGGAAATGCCGAAAGAATGAAAAAGATATCAAAGCAACAGGTGAGCTCGGTAAGGGGAAAGGAGAACGCAGGCATTCTGGGGGTGGAAAAGGTAGAGGTAAAAGATTAAAATACAATTTGAAAGTTTATGAAATGAGTTAATACTAATATCCTTTTACAAGTAATGACCAAGTTGATGATCAATTTGGTCATTTTGTGTTCTACGAAAGTGATACTTTTTTCTAAAGTTCTATATGTGTCGGCTTATCATCTGTTGGTTTTTGATGCTTATATGCAGCTTTTGAAATAGTTGGTGATAAAATGAGTCGCAGAAAGAAATGAATTGCTAAAACAAAATATGATAGAAAACTGGGAATGCGAGTTGTAGTTTTGTAACTTAAGATAGATACTCAATTGAAAGGGAAACTTTATTTTCTCAATTGATCAACAAAGAAAACCAATCTATGACTCTGAAACCTCCCAATAAAAGCAAGCATATTTTTTCAGATATCAGGTGTTTTTTAATGAACAAACCAAATAAAGCCACTTTAATACACTTCGATAGTCAAGCTGAAAGGGAGAATTATACGTATCGAATTTTACAACGACTTGGCGTGGAAGTAAGCTCTTTTAAAATATTGAATATTCATAAAATAGGCATAAATGCACCTGCAAAATATATTTTTGAGGAATTACTTAAATGGGATGGAGATTCAAGTTGTTGGCCAAATCATATCGCAAAAGTTATTAATAGGAACAATAGTCTGGAAAATCTTTCCATCTATTTATTTGGCTGGATAAATTTTCCCTCCTGGATTAAAAAAAGTCTGTTGGGACGAAGTTTTATTCCCCTGTTTAGTCTCAATGCGATTAAGATAAAGACGACTCCTGATCCGGTGGGAACTGATAATGCCCGCTATTTGTTGTATAAGAGCAGAGGAGGTTACCCTATTGGTGTTTTTTCAATGTATGTACGATCTTCAATTCCTGATCAACAAGAAACCGAACAAACCCAATTATTTCTGATGGTAGGTTTTAACTTTTATGGTAAGGAAAAATGGTCTAATAGAAATTTAATCAATAGAATGTGGGAAGCGATACACGATAGAGTCACCTTGAATGTCATGCATCGCTTTAAGCAGCTCTGCGAATGGCGATTCGAAAAAATTAAAAAGGGAAATTGAATTCATTTTTGCCAAAATTGTGATGGCTTAACACAGTATGAGTATAAAAAAAGATCGATCATTGCTGAGCGATCTTATTGCTTATGATTTCATCTTAAAAGAAAGGTGTGCCTTTAAATACCATTGAAGCACTTAGAGGAACCAATTGACCTTTGTATTTGAGTTTTCTGGCTGTGTTACCCCTAATTGTTGCAGATGCTATTCTTCCATTGGGATTGCTATTGAGTTGAATATCAAACGAACCCAGATTTGATGCAAGATATATATGAAGGAAGTAAGTGCCACTCTTGTCATTTTTAATAAGCTCGTACTTACTCACTTGGGCCTCAACAGAAATACCACCAACACCATTAGGACCTAATCTGGAATTTGAACCTAGCTGAATAAAGGCTTTGTTACCATCAATAGCAATAAAATTGAGTGTGTTATCAACAAATTTTGAATATCCTTTTCTATTTGATAATTGAGTGGCTTCCAATACCCATTGTTGTTTGTTAAGACTGATAGCCACGGCTTCACTCATTGCTTTATCAATCTTTTTTTGTTCTTGTTTTCTAATTTCTTTTTTTTCCTTTCGCGTTAAATTAACGGCCTTTTCTTGGGCATATAGCCCCAATATGAAGCTAACAAGGATTAGTACTAATATGAACTTTTTCATCGTTATAGTTTTAGAATCAAGTAATATACTGTCGTATGTTCAAACTCTATGCCAAAAAAAATGACAATGCTAAAAGAAGGTAGCTTGTTTTTATCGATATAGGATGCTGTGAAATTTGATAGGTGTTAATTAAAACACTTGGGAGGATCAATTGATCAAAATATTATATAAATTTAGATCATGTTTGCTTTTATTAGCATATAAATCTGTCAAAAACGCAAAGTTACTGAATCAGAATTTTATTAGTCATAGTCACATGGATACAACTACATTACACAATAATAATCTTATTCTTGTTAGAAAAGCATCGGGTGATTCTGAACCTTTTGCTATTGAAAAATTAAAACGATCGCTTCATAATGCTGGAGCTGAGAAAGAGACCGTTTTAATGATAATTACCGATATAAAGGATTGGATATATTCAGGAGTTACAACCAAGCAGATTTATTCACGTGCCTTCAAGATTCTGCGTCGTGAAAGAGCTCATGCTGCCATGAGATACCGATTGAAAGAAGCCATTTTTGCTTTGGGGCCAACGGGGTATCCATTTGAGCAGTTTATTGGTCAGCTTTTCGAAAAACAAGGGCATAAGATAGAGGTCGGTATAGTGGTTGATGGTTACTCTGTGACTCACGAAATGGATGTGATTGCTAATAAAGAAAGTGTTCAGAATTTAGTTGAGTGTAAGTATCATAAAGATCAAGGTAAGCAGGTGAGTGTGCAGGTTCCGTTATATGTGCGTTCTCGGGTGAATGATATTATTCGCAAACGAGAAAAAATGCCTGAATATCAAGACTTGTCTTTTAAGGGCTGGGTGGTGACCAATACACGTTTCACTTCTGATTCAATGCAATATGCCAAATACAACGATTTGCAGCTTTTAGCCTGGAATTATCCTCAAAATAAGGGCTTAAAGTTTCTTGTAGAAGATCTTAAGTTATACCCTATTACTATTTTACACAAGCTAACTAGAAAGGAAAAACAGGTTCTGATGAAACAAGGTATTGTAACTTGTTCCCAACTTCTTAATGATATGTCACATGTGGAAAAATTGAATCTGACTAAGAAAAAGGAAACGGCTTTACATCAAGAGTTAATGGATGTTTGTATTTAATTATAATGCTAGATTTTTTTTTATGGAATAAAGTTTGTGATCTAGATCTGAAGCCGAATGTTAGTTTTTACTTGATGTTTACAATGTAAACTTATTCAATTTTTAGTCTTTAGTTATTTTGATTTTAGAGGTAGTTTATTATAAAATTCTTATCTCTTAATTCAAGATAAAGGACTATTAATTTGATAGTATAAGATCTGGTTTTAATGGAATCCAAACAGTAAACTCTGAGCCTTTACCTAATTCTGATTGTACCTCAATATGGCCATTAAGTTGTTCGGTGAATTTTTTTGCAACTGATAAGCCGATACCTGCCCCTCCAAATTTTCTGGATTGAGAATCATCCTCTTGTCTGAAGATATTAAAAATAATATTCTGGTTGTCTTGTGAGATGCCTATTCCAGAATCTTTTACGGAAAATTTCACATGAGGTGTATTTTCCCTGTTTTCTATTAGGTAACCCAATGTAATTTCACCTTCAGGAGTAAATTTCATCGCATTACTAAGAATGTTATAGAGAATTTTGAATAATTTATCATGATCGGTCACAATTCTGATATCTTGAGAGGGTAGTGATGGTTTAAAATTTAAAATTAGTTTTTGGTGATTGTTTTGATCTTCTTCACTACGAATTTTGTCTAATAGATTTAAACATAAGACTTGTACCTGAAAATTAGTTCTGTTAATTTTTATATTTTGACCTTCCAGTTGATTTATATTTAGAATATTATCGACTATACCCAGCAGATCCAGACCACTTTGATTGATTAATTTTGAGAATTCAACGGTTTGTTCTTTATTCCATTCATTACTAATCAGTTCCGAGAATCCAATAATAGCATTTAAGGGAGTTCGTAACTCATGAGAAATAGTAGATAGAAAAGCTGTTTTTAATCGATCAGATTCCTGTGCTTTCAAAAGAGCTTCTTTAAGATCATCATCGGCCATTTTTCTTTGGACAGAAATGCTAATTTGATGAGAAACGAATTCCAGTATTTCAAGATCTTTGAGATCATAAGCTTTTTTGTCATGATAGTTTTGTACTGAAAGGACCCCAATAGCCTTTTCTTTATGCATCAGTGGAACTCCGAGCCACGTTTTAGAACGCATCCCGACTGAAATAACTTCACCATCATTTTCAAGCTTGTCCAATATATCGCTTGTTACTAATAGTGAACATTGTTTTTGAACCACATATTTGGTTAGGCTTTTTCCTGCTGGAAAGGAAAGTATATCGACTTTCTGATCAACAGAATAAGGAACCGTAAAGTGATCAATCTGTTCGTTGTACAGGGCCACATAAAAATTACTGGTATCGATCAGTTGACTTAATTGCTGATGAATTAGATTGATCAATTCTGTAAGATTGTCTGTCGTATTTGAAGCCTCAGAAATTTTGTAAATAACTTCTCGGAGTTTTTCATTGTGTTGTTGTTCGATAAACGCAGACAACTGTTGACTAATTGTATTGAGTAACTCTTTTTCTTCCTTAAGGAAAGGATTTTTTTTCGATTTTTTATTGAAACAAACTTGAATATAACCGACCAATTTATTTCCATTGTAAAGGGGATTCTCAAGCATCCAGGGGCTAGAAGTGTTGTTCTCCGTTTTAAATACTTCGCCATAGAATATAATGGAACAGCCTGTATGTTCAGGGTATTGAAAACCTAAAGGAATAATCTTGATTATTTCATTGCGTTTTTCTTCAGAACAGCTTCTGTCTTTTTCTATAACCTGAGTCAGTTGATGTATACATTGTAATTCTTTAACTCTCTGTTTGATTGTCCAGTTAGCCTGCTCTCTTTCCGTTCTGTCAATACTGTATACAATCACTTGAGAGACATTGCCTTCTTTTTCAAATATGGGATGGCAATGGACTTCGCAAGGGTATTCAATACCATTCTTATTGGTATGAATGTGTTCGACCATACACGATTTCCCAGACTTTACTGTTATTTTTAGGGGACAAGGATACTCTGTGCCACAGCATGGAGTATCCCTATTGTGAGAAACTTGATAACAGCTTGTTTTTTGTGCCATGTTTAAACTTGCACCAGCGTAATTTGAATGTGAGATAGTATAGTCCTTCACGTTAATAACATAGAAAGGGTAATTAAGAGAATTTAAAACTGTCCTTAAAAATTCGTTCTGCTTTTGAATCTGAAATTCCGTTTTTTTCTGCTCGCTTATGTCGATGGAGGTTCCTCTGTATCCTAATAAATCCCCGGTATGTTTGATAATAGGTACTCCAAAGGTTTTAAACCAAACTGTTTCGCCATTTTTATTTAATTTTTGATTTTCAAATCCTATAAAGGATTCTTTCTTTTGAAATGTTGTAAAAACAAAATTCTTATAGTCCTTCAAATTTAGTTCAGAATAGAATTCATAAAAATATCTTTTACCTACGAGTTCTGAGGGATGATAGCCTAGAATTTCTTTTATTTTGTTACTTGTGTATGTAAATTTTCCATGTTGATCTACTTCCCAGTTCCAAGCGGCCGAATTATCAGCAATATGCTGAAAGCGATTCTCACTTCTTCGTAACTCATCCTCTAAGTGGATACGTTCAATTTCTGAGGAAATTCGGGAAGAAAATACCTGAATAACATCCTGTACAAATTGCGATGATTCTGCAGCATGTTCAAACATGCAGACGACTACGCCAATTGTGTCATTTTGGGAATTGAAAAGCGGAATGCCCAGATAGGCTTCGATGCTATTTTGGCTAAGAAATTCATTCTGCGGGAACTGACGGGCTACATTTGAGGTATAGACATGGTGTGATTTACAGATAACATTTTCACAAGGGGTATTTTCAAGTTGAAAAGATCTATTCTCAATAATTTCTCCTTTTCTACAAAATGCGAGGGTATAGATTGAATCAACTTTATCCTTATCAAGTTCTCCAATGAAAGTATAATCTGCCCCAAGTGAATTAGCTAGTTGAAGAACCATTTGGCTAAAATATTCTTTACCATATTCAGAAGTCGTTTTTTCAAAAATGATACGTACTGTATCAGCTAAGTCGTTTGAATTGGTGGTGATAAGTTCTGATTCTGGACGTTTTTTCATCGTATTATGAATAGTTTAAAAGGAACTTTAAGCGGTCTATCAATATAGTAAATAATTAGCATAATAAATTGGGGAAATGTTAATAATATACAGATTTCTCAGTTCTTCTATTAGGCCATGGTTTATTTCTCAAAAAGTATTTTTTTTTCAATATTCCACATTTACTACCTATATTGATGTGTCTGAATTGTTTAGGTTGATCCTAACAATAATAAATTTTAAGCTATGAAGAAGGTATTTATTATCATTTTATTTGCACTAACTCTCTCGGTGAGTTCTTTAGCTGGTGATCAGTATAAGATACAAATGATTGATATTGATCATGGTAATGGTTTCTGGCAAAATGGCTATGTTTTATACAATACTGATACACGAGAAGCTCTTATTGTTGATCCTGGTAAAATTGATCAGCAAATAGAAGATTTTATTAATAAGAATAAGCTTAAGGTGCAGGGCATTTTCAACACGCACGGACATGGTGACCATGTGGGAGGGAATACACATTATCAGAATCTGTACAAGGTGCCAATTTATGCTTATAGCAAAGAAGCTTATATGTATCGGGATAAGACTGCAATCACATTTCTCGATGAGGCTGTTATACCCAATATTTCAGGTTTCGAGAATTTGAAGGTTTATCATATTCCTGGACACACAAAAGGGAGCATCGCTTTGCACATTGCAAATATTCTGATAACAGGTGATACACTTCAAAAGGAAGGTATAGGCAGTACTCCTGGAAAGACCGATGAGGAGGATGAAAAATACACGCAAATGGAGCTCAATAGCATCAAAACCAAATTGATGATTCTTCCAGATAGTACTCTGATTTATCCTGGTCATGGATATGAGTCGAGTATAGGACACGAAAGAGAGAATAATGGATGGTTGCAATAAATGCTTTTCGATAAAGCATTTTATTTAGTCAGCTAAAAGGATATTATTTAATTGGAATTTTTCAATAAAATGGATGAGTTATAAACTTGTCTTTTTTTTCTGTGCCAGTATTATTCTACTCAAGTAATCATTATTTGCCCCTAAGGACTCGTATTTTCAAGTATGAATATTTCATGTGCCTAAAAGAGATGCTAGCTTTTAATTTTCTCTAAATCAGCTAAAAGTCCAAATGATTATTATCTTAGGAGGGAATAATCAACTTATTCGCTTCAGAATAAAATCTAATCTATAATGAAAACCAGTCCCCAGTTTACGGTTTTCTATTAATTAACAAACGTCATTGATGGAACAAGCAAAGCACAAAATAGGTAGCCGTCTTTCCCAAAAATTCACCCTCCTTATTCTGTTTATTATTCTGATAGGAATAGCTGGTCTAATAAGTATTAGAGTACTTAATACGACCTCAGAAAAAATTGTTTTTGAATATATCGAATTGGATGCAGTGCACGATCTTCGTGATTCCTTCAATAAAACGATTACACCTGCCTACACCTATATGCTGTATCATAAAGAATCTGATTTGAAAGACTTTCATACCAAGTTAGATTCTGCAAGAAAAACTTTAACTAATTGCAATAAACTATTGTCAAGTTCTCACAATAAAGCCTTGTTTTCTGGATTTGATAACTATCTGGATCGTTTTGAACACATCATCAGCAAATCTCATATTATTGGTGTTAACACATCAACCCATCAGGAATTAGTAGAACAAATTAATTTAATGCTAGTACAGGTAGACAAAGAAATTGAATCCTTATTAAAAGAAACTAAGAATGAAATTGATGAGTATATTGAAATAAATTCCACCGCTGCAGTTCATTGTACAATAACAATTCTTTCACTCTTAATTCTGATTACTGTCATAGGATATGTATCTGTTGCTAAATTTATCAAACGAATCACCCTTCCCTTAAAAGAACTTGTTCAGAGTACCAAGAGAATATCCAAAGGCGACCTGTCCGTTAAAACCTATATGAAAACAAATGATGAGCTTGAAATTCTTGGGGAATCGTTTAATTTAATGGTAGATGAGTTAAATAAAACCACAATTTCAAAAAACTATTTTAATGATATTCTGAAAAGTATGTCAGAGTCAATAATTGTAACTGATACCAATGGTCTAGTTAGTTTAAGCAATACAGCCACACGAAATTTATTACACTATACAAAAAGCGAGTTAAATGGAAAACACATTAATCAAGTATTAATGGGAAAAGAAAATAAACTAATTGATTTTAATAGTAGCACCCTTTGTGAACAAGACTGTGATTGTAATAAAGAGAGGGTTTATATTAGCAGTTCAAATGAGAGAATTCCAGTCCTTTTTTCTTGTTCAACTCTTAAAAATAAAGCAGGGGATTTAGTAGGAGTCGTTTATGTAGCCCGCGATATACGAGAACAAAAGGAGATGAATTATCAATTGGATAGAATCCGAAAAAAACATCTAATTGACATTAACGAAGCTCAGGAGAAAGAACGCTTACGAATTGCTCGAGATATTCATGATGGCTTGGGGGTGATTCTTACAGGAATATCCTATTATCTGGATAATAACTTTCCGCCAGACTTGAAGAATAATTGCGAATTGAATCAACATATTAATACAATTCAAGATAAGATCGATGAGGCAATAAATGAGTCGAAAAGTATTGCACACGATTTAGTACCTATTCTGTTAAAAGATTTTGGACTTGCAGTTGCTATCGAAAATCTGACTGATGAATTAAATAAGCAATATCCTGGACTTTTTAAATTCACAAAATTTAATATAAATGCTAGGCTTGATGAGAAAATAGAAAACGTACTCTATAGAATTGTACAGGAAACAACTAATAACATATTAAAACATGCACATGCAACTGAAACGAATATCCAGTTGATTAAGAATGAGGGTTTTGTTTCACTAATAATTGTTGATAATGGTGTCGGTTTTGATTATGAGGCAAAAATAAAGGAGACTACTAACCGTGGCATTGGATTGATAAGTATGAGGGAACGAATTGCCGCTTTTGATGGTTTATTTTCCTTGAGCTCAGAAATAGGAAATGGAACCGAAGTATTAATTGAAATCCCCTTAAACTAAGTTTACTATGCAGACAATTTTATTGGTTGACGATCATGAGATTATTATTGATGGTATTAAGGCCATGCTGGAGAAAGAAAAGGATATTAAGATAGTCGGTGAGGCAAATAATGGGATAGAAGCCATTGAAAAAGTTCAGAGCCTTAAGCCAGACATTGTGTTAATGGATATTTCCATGCCAGAACTTAATGGAATAGAAGCAACCAAGTCAATAAAAAAAGAATATCAGGATACTAAAATTTTAATGCTCACTCAACATGAGTCGAAGGAATATGTTCTACAAGTAATGAAAGCAGGTGCTGATGGTTATTTATTGAAGAATTCGAAAAAAGAAGAGCTATTAAATGCTATTAATGCCGTTACGTCTGGAAAAAAACATCTAGGAAACAGAATATCAGCACTCATGCTCGATGAAATACTGGATGATTCTGTGAAAGACAATGATAATGAAAAGCCAGAACAGAATTTGACTAAGAGAGAAATTGAAATCATTAAACTACTTGCCAATGACCTCTCGAATCATCAGGTTTCGGATGAATTAAATATAAGTCTTAGAACTGTTGAAACACATAGAAGAAATTTAATGCAAAAGCTGAATCTTAAATCAGCAGTTGCATTGGTACGCTTTGCAATCAAGCATAATATGATTGATTTGTAGAAAACTACGTAGTTTATGGTATCCAAATTACGTAAAACTTGCGATTGTACACAAATAACAGAAGCACTAAGTTTATATCATCAAAAAACCTAAACCTTTCTGTTATGAAATCAAGAAATTATTTATTCTATATGGTCGCCTGTCTGTTTGTCTTTGGACTTGGCTTTTCAAGTTGTAGCAACGACGATGATGATATTGATGTTAATCCTATTCCAGATCCTAGTGAAATGTCTTATGTTGGATCTGAATCATGTAAAACATGTCACTCTGACCATTTTGAAGACTGGAAAGATTCCGGACACCCTTATAAATTTTCTCTTACTCCTGGTAGCCTAGGTCCGGTTTATCCTGATGTAGCTGATAACTTTCAGTCTGCTTGGTTAACTAATTTAACTGATGGTAATGTAACTTGGGATAATATTGCTGGTGTAGTTGGTGGATATGGCTGGAAAGTTAGATTCGTTGGTGTTGACGGAGAAATTATTGGAACTAAAGACAGTCAGTTTAACCCAGGTATGGGGCACAATCAATTTAACTTTTATGGTGGCGAAGACCATGGCTGGTCTAATTATCATCCTGGAGATAAAAAAACATATAACTACAGTTGTTTTAAGTGCCACACAACTGGTGGAACACAAGAGGGAACATGGCTTGCTGGTGTTGAAGGTTTAGGAACTTTTACTGAAAGCGGCATTGGTTGTGAGTCATGTCACGGACCCGGTAGCGCACATATCGAAGGACCAACAAAATTAAATATTGATAAAGTATATGAAATGGCTCATCTTGATAACTCAATGGGTGGATTAGAAGTTGACGGTATTATTCAAAAGCCTGACGCTGCTGGAAATGATGTTAACTTCTTATGTGGTACATGTCATAACAGAGATTACAAGAGTCCTATTAATGCAAGTGGTGGATTTATTAAGCACCATGAGCAGTGGGATGAGCTTACAACAACGAAGCATATCGATGGTGGAATGAGTTGTACGACTTGTCACGACCCTCATAAACGTGTTATTTGGGATGGTGATGGTATTAAGAAAACGTGTACATCTTGTCATGACACTCAAACAGAAACTACTAATCATAGTGCTTTGGCTAACTGTATTGACTGTCATATGCCACTTGCTGCTAAATCTGGTGCAAAAACAGGTGATAGTGGATACGAAGGTGATGTTCGTTCACACTTAATGAAAATTACAGTTAAGGATGAGTCTATGTTTACTGAAGATGGTAAATGGGTTCGTGATGATGAAACCAGACCTGCTTCACTAGCTCTTGAGTATGCTTGTCTTGGATGTCATAATAGAAAGATACCTGATAATATTCCTAACATAACTTTAGAGAAAGCTTTAAGTGCAGCAAAAGATATGCATAAGTAAACAAAACTTGAAATAGTCAATTACTATATTGATATATTTGCATAATGAAAGATAAAAAAGAGGGAGCTATCCCTCTTTTTTTTATAACAAAGAACACTCCTTATGAAGATTCTGAATCAATTAATCTCTCTTAAATATTTTAGCTTACTTATTAAGACTTTGGTTCTTTTTGTTCTGTTTTCATTGATATATATAGGTTTTTCTGCTCACGCGACTGAAGCTGGTTTTTTAAAGCAACTCAGAAATTTCAATTTGGCTAACCTGATTGTATGGTCGTATTGGTGGCCATTTTTGGTAATCTCTTCTATCTTTTTCGGTAGAATTTGGTGTATGATCTGTCCTATAGAAATGATAACTTCATTTGCATCACTAATCGGATTAAAAAAAGAAAGACCAGCATGGTTAAAGTCAGGCTGGATGATCACTATTTTTTACGTTCTAATTCTGTTTGTAGGAATCAATGGCTTTGCGATTCACCGTAGTCCCATGTATATGGCTATTTATCTTTCGGTAATTGTAGGGCTTTCTATTTTGATCGGCTTAATTTATAAGAAGAATACTTTCTGTAAATATGTTTGCCCCATAGGGATTCTTTTAGGCTTGTATTCTCGTTTTTCATTTTTGGGATGGCGAGTAAAAGCTAACGATAGCTGTGTATCCTGTAAAGATAAATCATGTGTTAGTAAAACGCATTTGTACAGAGTTAATGAAAAGAGTTGTGGTGTTGATTTATTTCCGAAGAATATTGCTGATAACGCGGAATGTATTTTGTGTGGAGGCTGCCGTAAAGTTTGTGATAAAAACAATTCTGAGAATTTTTCGACGCGTCCAAATCCAGGGTTTGTAAAACTGAAGCTTAAGGAAAGTTTGTTTTCGAAATTAGAATTGACAGCGGCCGAACTGGCTTTTACCATGATTATTTCTGGTTTTGTGATTTACGAAATATTAAGTGAGTGGTCGGTAACTAAATCTATTTTAATGTTTACCCCAAAAGCTTTAAACAACAGCTTAGATATTTCAAATCATTTTGTCGCTGGCTTTTTAAAGTCTGTCGTATTGTTTGTTATTTTCCCTTTTATCATTTGGACTATTCCTTACATTATCAGTAAAATATTCAGAGAGAAAATTTCATTTCTTCAGTATTTAAAATCATTTGCTGCCGGATTTCTCCCTATTATGGCTGCCGCTCATTTGTGTAAGGCTGTGTTAAAAATGACATCTCGAATTCCGTATTTTGAACATGTGTTTTCGAATATAGACGGCCTACAAAACACGCAACTATTTCTTAAGGGACAAATTAGCATGTTTACATTGGGGCAACAGCCTCAATTAATGATATCGGTTCTTTTAGTCTTATTAATTGGATTAGGCATATTTGTCAGTAGTATTACGATTAAGAAACTCAATAGCACTTTAAATATTAAAAACAAAGCTGTCATGTATTTGATTCCTACTGTTTACGGCTTGATATTTTTAGCAACCATTCTTCAATGGAGATTTCAATAAAAGGATATTATAAATATAACTAACTGGTGCTTTTGTATCTATTGGAAATAAATTAAAGAGGTTTAGGAACTTTCCTTTTTTTCAGATTCTTAATGCTAGTTTACACATTTAAACTAAATAATTTGATCAAGTAAAACAAAGAAAGCTGTTCCTAAATGAACAGCTTTCTTTGTTTTAATATTTCACCATTTATTAAATAAGCCCTCTGGCTTTCAATTCCAGATATTTATTGAGCGTATTGATCGTGACATTTTGTGGATCGCTCATTAGCGAATGAATACCATATTTTTCTAATTCTTTTACAATTTGTTTTTTGTCATAAATGAATTTTTCACCAATGGTTTTGATATAAATTTCTTCCTGTGTCTTAGCTGGTTCTTTGATCAATTCTTTAATTTCGGAGTTAGAGAAGAAAATAACGACAAGCAAATGATGACGCGATAAAGCTGTTAGATAAGGAAGTTGTCGTTTCATCGACTCTAAACTCTCAAAATTGGTGAACAGGATTAAAAGACTTCGTTGCGGTATACGACGACGAACAGTAGCATGTAACAATTCGAAATTAGGTTCAGAATAGGACGTTTTCTGATTGTAGAGTACTTCCATAATTTTTAGAATATGGGTGCGCTGGCTGTTTGCTGGCACAATAGCTTCAATCTCCTTATTGAAGGTTATCAATCCTGTTTTATCTTGTTTTAGACTGGCTGTGTTTGAGATAACCAAACTGGCATTAATAGCGTAATCTAAAAGAGATAAGCCATTAAAAGGCATTTTCATCGATCGACCCATGTCTATAATTGAGTATACGGGTTGTGATTTCTCATCCTGATACTGATTTGCCATTAACTGGCTTTTTCGAGCTGTAGCTTTCCAGTTGATCGTTCGAAAGTCATCACCTCTGACGTATTCACGTATCTGATCGAATTCCATTTGATGCCCAATTCGGCGAACCTTTTTTACGCCTACTTCACTTAATCTATTCGAAATAGCTAAAAGTTCATACTGTCGCATTTGCATAAAGGATGGGTAAACAGGTAGAGTCCTCTTTTGTTCTTCCTGATATCTGCGTTCGAGGAAACCCAATGTTGTCGCAGCAAACAAATTGATATGCCCAAATTGATATTCGCCTCTTTCTACCGGTCGAAGATTATAGCTAATGGTTTTTCCATGTCCTGCTTTCAATCTGATAATCGATTCAAAATCCCTCATTTGAAACTGAAGGGGTACTTCATCTATCACCTTTATGTTTACAGTAAAGGGGTAGTTGTTCTCAATATTTATATCTATTGGATTTTCATCTCCATTTGATAACTTTTCAGGGCAAATTCTCTTCCCGGATAGTCCTTTTTTGCTACGATATAGCATTAAACTATCCACAACAACTAATGCCAAAAACAAAAGAAGAATGATTTTAGCAAATGGGAAAAGTAGTGGGATAAAATGCCCAAGGAGAGCTAGAACGATAATGCCGATCATACTCAGATAGAACCGTTCGGTTAGATATAGTGATTTGATGAAATTCATCTGCTTTCTTTTGTATGCTACAATGAAATAGAGGTGAAGCTCTTTTCGATTTGAATTAATTGATCTTTAGTGTTAACGAGGAACTTCAATGCCTTCGATAATTTGAGACATGACTTGAGCAGAACTGACACCTTCCATTTCTTTCTCAGGAGTTAGAATTAAGCGATGGTGCAGACATGGTATGGCCATTTCAAGTATATCTTCAGGTGTCACAAAATCGCGTCCCTGCATGGCTGCAAAAGCTTTGGAAGCAATCATTACAGCTAGAGAAGCTCGAGGTGATGCACCTAAAAGCAGGGCTGGGTGATTCCTTGTCTTGTGAACAATCGTAGCGATGTATTTGCGAAGATTCTCATCAATATGCAAAGCCTGTATGCGATCTCTAAAATTGCATATCTCATTTACACTTATTAGAGAACTTACTTCTTCCATATCACATCTCCCTTTTCTGTCGTGCTTGGTGTTGAGAATCTCCAACTCTTCTTCAATACTTGGGTAGCCCACTTCGATTTTCATCAGAAATCGATCAAGTTGTGCTTCAGGAAGACGATAAGTTCCTTCCTGATCGATAGGATTTTGAGTTGCTAGAACCCAGAATGGATCATCCAGTTGATAGGTTGTTCCATCCATACTAACCTGATTCTCCTGCATAACTTCGAATAATGCTGCCTGTGTTTTAGCAGGGGCACGGTTGATCTCATCAATTAGGACAATATTTGAGAAAATAGGACCTTTATTGAATTCAAATTCCGATTTGGCCATATTAAATATTGTGGTTCCTAGAACATCGGAAGGCATCAGGTCGGGGGTGAATTGAAGACGCGAAAAATCGGCAGAAACACATTTTGCCATTAATTTTGCAGTAAGTGTTTTTGCCACTCCTGGTATACCTTCAATCAGGACATGTCCTTTGGAAAGAAGACATACTATTAAAAGGTCGAGCATTTTCTCCTGACCTATGATTACTTTTCCAATCTCCTGCTTTATCTGATTTACTTTTTGGTTTAGATCCTCAAGGTCGATTCTATTTTGAAATAGTGTTTTACTTTCCATTTGTTATGTGGTTTAATCTTATTGACAATTTTCGTAAATGTATTCTATTTTGGCGTGGAAGTTTTCGAGATCCTCGTCATTAATTTGTTCTTTTTTTAATAGCAAATCTGCCTGCTCAAACAGTAAAATTAGTGTTCGTTCCGATATGCTTGAGCGCAAACTGAGTTGATGCAGGTATTTTTCTTTATCACCATGCAGTTCTATATGATATTTACTTCGTAGATATTCCTTTAAATACAGAAATTTTTTTTGTGCAATATCCTTATGATTCTTTCTATTATAATAGAGGCGCCCCACGGTATGAATAAAGTCCAGACTACTGTTTTTAAGTGCCTTGATTATGGGGATGCTTCGTTGTTGGCGTTTGCCATTGAAGTACATAAAAAGAATCAAGCTAATAATAAGTAAATAGTAGGCCAATTTTATGGGAGGGCTACTAAGGATATATGATAGAGGAGATTGGTTAGCATTTTGTGATAAAGGTTTGTAATACTCATCCCAAATTGCTGTTTGTTGGGGCAAGTAACTAAAAGCTTTATAAACCAATTCTGCATTGTTATTTAGGAGTAAATTGTAGTTTGTAAATGCGAGAGGTTGAGTGTGGTAAAATATATTCCCTTTTCCAAAAGGAATTTTAATGAATTGAATATTGTTTTTATTGTCTCGTCCTAAAACGACAACTTTTTCTTTTGGAAAGCCTACAATTCGGCTTCGTCCGTGTCCTCTTTTATATAAATACGGTTGTTTGTTATTGAGTTCTGAGCGCTCAAAATGTTGTTTCTGCTCTTTAAGCTTTGCTATATTTTTCCAATTTAAGTTATCCTCGATCTTTAGCTTTAGAGTATCAGCAAGGTAATCTCCAATAAAGTCGGCAGCTATGAAAATCTGATTACCTATTTCGGCCATGTGAAGTAATCTTTTACCATCCCAAGGGGCTAAAGTCAGATTTTTTGTAATATAGATGTAGTTTTTACCTGCATTAAGACTATCCTCTGCAGAATAGTTATAGATGGGCACAGATCGAATTCCAATTTCTTGTTGGGGAAATATATCTTTTTCGATAAGTTCAACTAAAATCTTGTCTCCAAAAGGCCTTTGGTCATCTTTGTTAAAATTAGGTGTCCAATCGAGAGGTTTAGGGGCAAACAGCTCCAGTAATACGACAAGAATAAGCAGTATTAAAGCAGGAATCATGTTTTTGGAGAAGTGAAGCTTCATATCTTTTGGGATTGTGATCGTTTTTTGTGCAAATAAATTAGCTCGTTTTCATCTTAATACGCAAAGTGATATTTCTAATTTTAAGCCGAAGCAACTGGTTTATCCTTGTTTTGCATGACTTTTTTCATATCAGTAAAATCATTTTGAATTTGTATATAATCACCTTCTAAAATGGGGAAATTACCATACCAAATAGCTTCGTAAAGACGAGTAAGATCCTTGAAATGTTTATTAAGATCTTGATCTTTTATCTCATATTGGTAATCGCGGTTGGTTTTTTCCGGTTTCCAATGGATCCAGCCCGAATCGCTAAGTAGTTTCAGTATTTGCAAAAAATGAAATCGAGTAGCGAGGCGGTATGCTTTATTCCCAAGAGCTTCGGCAATCATTTTTTCCCAATCGGTTCGAGTTGGATCTTCGCTTAAACTATAAGACATTGGTAATACAGCTTTTTTTGGGCGAAACAATCCCGTTAGGGTACCTCTCATAAGCACGACGATAAAGAAAACAAATAAACCTCCAATCAAAATATAACGTAGAAACCATAGAAAACTAAGCGTTTTAGCAAAGCTTGAAATGAGTCGAGAAACCCACCTTTTAAATCGTTGCCAAGGTGTTTCTTGTTCTACAGGCTCCAAATCGTAGATATATTCTGGCATCTGACGATATTCTTCAATAAGACCATGACCAATTTCCTTCTTCCAAATTGATTCTTGTCCATGATCGAAATTAAGAGTATCAGCAGTTTGATTTTGCTGGGCAAAAGTAATTCCAGTTCCTGCAGTTAAGAGGAACCAGAATACCAATAATATGTATCGAAAGTTATTATTCATTTCCACCTATGGTTTCAAGCTCTTTTAGAAGATTAGCACTCTCTTTTTCTTCCACGAGGTTGAAGTATTGGAATGCTATGCCAATTATAGGGAGTGTTTGAAGCATTACTGCCCCGAGTGATGCTATTGTATAAAGTAATATCATTAAAGGCTGGTTAAGTTCCATACCTCCGTTTTGTGACATATGTAGAGTAGAAATACCTTGGTAAATTGTTACAGGAATTCCAAAAAGCATTTGTAATACACCTGCAATCAAACAAACGATAAACAGAATAAGAAATGTCCACCACCAATTACTCTTAATTAGTTTAAAACTACGGCCTAAAGCATCGCCTAAGGATATGTTTTCGAAAACACGCATAGGTAATACCAAACCAAAGCATACACCTAAGAAAATACCCGGTATTAGGAAAAACATACAGCCTACCACTGTTAGCAAACCTACAATAAAACTGGTCCATAAAATTTTACGGATATCCTTTATCAATTCTGTTCCCACGCGTGCTAAATCGAATTGAGATCCTTCGGCTTGGTATAATTTCATATACTCCAAAATAACACCATAAACCATGGTATATGATAAGAACATAAAGAAGTAACTTAATAGCATAGCAGAACTGAAACTTGCGAATGGATCAAGAGCGTTTCCACTTCCCAATGAAGATAAAAGCTTATAGTTCGCTATAGAAGAGCTAATACCGAATAATAGTGCGAAAGGTGCAGCATAGATGATTAAAATTTTAAAAATACGTCCAAGATTCTGCTTTAGAAACAAGAATATAGCGCTTATAACATCACCAAATTCACGCTTCTCATGCAGATTAAGATAGTTTTCGTTCATAAATTAAGTTTTAATAGATAGTTAAAATTAGTTTCCAGTGTTTAGCAGCTTTTTGTCTGCTTTTATCAATTGGTAGGGGTATATAATAAAATACCAAACTATAAATGTAAAAGAAAGTAGAATGATGATCCAACTTATAGTGATTGGCATTTCGGTATGTCGAGTAACAAAGCCTTCAAGAAAGCCAGCCACTATAAATAGAGGGACTGTTCCAACGACTATTTTTAATCCTTTTTTTACGCCGATATTAAGTGATGTTTTTCGCGGAAGGGTTTTTGTGAAAATTAAACTGTTGCCCATGACCATACCTGCACAACCAGCTAAAATGATTGCTGATATTTCGAGAGCACCATGTATCCAAATAACACGAGTTGATTCCCAAAATAGATCATGTTGAACGAAAAAGTATTGAAAACTACCTAACATCACCCCATTTTTAAAGAGCATGAAACCGGTTCCAAATGCAGTAAATATGCCAAAGAGAAATGCGATAAAGGCTACTTTTACATTATTAATTGTAATTTGAAGAAACATCATTGTTTCTCCACTTTGTTTGTAAACTGCTAAAGGATCTCCTTTCTTAATGTTTTCGATTGTCATATTCACGTAATTATCTCCCATAATGATGCGAACAAAATTCAAATCATTTTTAGCAGATATTATACCTATAAGCATAGATACAACAAAGATTAAGAAAGCATAAAGCAACTGTTTCCTGGCACCGTACATGATTAAAGGCAATTCTCTTGTCCAGAACGTTTTAAGACGTCCGGTTTTCATTTTCTTATTTTTGTATATATGTTGATGAACTCTGGCAGAAAGCTGATTCAGATAGATCGTTGTTTCTGATTCAGGATAGTAGGTTTGGGCATATGATAGATCATCGGTAAGTTGAATGTACAGGTCAGCTATATTATCACTCTCCATTTTCTTTGGATTGTTTAACATGTCTTCAAATGTTTTCCATCGATTAGCGTTGATATCTAAAAACACAACTTCCTTCATACTTTCTTAATTTGTATTAGCATTCCCATTATCATTAATAAAGAAACATATTTGTTAGTTATCATAGGAGCTTGAAATCAAGAGTTTTATTCTTTTATTTTATGATCTGGAAGAATATATGCTTTGATTTTTCTTTATGATAACTATCTTAGCAAAAGTAAAAAATATTATTAGAATGGAAAACATAAGAGTAGAAACTTCTCAAAACGTACAGATAAGTTATAAGGTTGCCAGCGTAGGAGAAAGAATTGTAGCATCCTTATTAGATGGATTATTTTTGGGTGTTTTATTTATGATATTGGCATTTATTTTAGGTTCTGCGGGAGGTTCGTCACCATACTTAATTGTATTTCTCATTGTTCCCATGTTTTATTCCTTGCTATTTGAAACCTTTATGGATGGACAAAGTCCAGGAAAAAAAATTATGAAAATTAAGGTAAGCCGAATTGATGGTGGTGCTCCTAGATTTAGTCATTATTTTGTTAGATGGCTGTTTCGTTTTGTAGATATGTTACTAACCTCTTATGTCTGTGCTATACTTACAGTTGTAATAGGAGGAAAAGGACAACGTTTGGGTGATTTACTTGCTGAAACATGTGTCATTCGTATTGGAAAGAAAATTCAATTGGAGAATACGATACTCGAGGAGATACCGGAAGATTATGACTTGAGTTTTCCTGAGGCAAGTCGATTAACAGAAAAGGATCTGCGTTTAATTAGAAAAGTTATAATACAGCTAGAAAGCCTTGATGATCCAGTGGAGAAAGTTCAATTTGGTTTACGTGCTCGTAAAAGGGTGATGGAACAGTTAGAGATTGTAACTCAGATGAAACCCGATTTGTTTTTTGTATGCTTATTAAGAGATTATAATTATTTGTATCGTACAAAAAAAATGTAATATATATGAATCATAATGAGGAATTGTAAATATATATAAAGCTGTACTGAAAAGTGCAGCTTTTATTATTTGCTCTATGCATGAATAACTTTATATTTGCGCGATAATATAGACATTGAAGAAACTCATGATAGATACTCTAGAACAAGGATTTTTTGGAATAGGCATACAGAATGGAAAAACACCTGAGAATTTGGGTGTGCTTTGGCGATCGGCTCAGAATATGGGTGCTAGCTTTATATTTACAGTAGGTAAACGCTATGCAAAGCAAGCTTGCGATACCCACAAGGCTGTGGGAGCCATGCCATATTTTCATTACGAGAATTTCGACGATTTTTACAAGCACCTTCCTAAAGGGGCTGTTTTAGTAGGTGTTGAACTTGATGAAAAGGCAGTTGCCTTGGAAGAATTTAAGCACCCTCGTCGCTGTGTTTATTTGTTAGGTGCTGAGGATAATGGCCTAACTAAGAATGCCATTGATAAATCGCATCATTTGGTGAAGTTTGATACGCCTTTGAGTGTGAATGTATCAGTTGCAGGTAGTATTATCATGTACGATAGAAACTTGAAGCAGAAGTTCGGAAGTCTTGAGTTAAAATTATAAAGCAAATTCTTTGGCTCTATAAGCTTCTACCTTATTTATTAGGTGATGACGAAGCGGGTCCAATTCTACTTTTTTCTTTTGAAGAAATGAAAAGCGGAATGGGGCATGTTTTTCAATGTTTTGAACAAAGGCTTCACTAAAATCGGCTTGATTCTGATAGACAGAAGCCAAAAGTAAGAAACCAAAACTGCGCTGGATAAGGCCTTTAAAAGAAAGTTCATTAGGGTACCATTTCTCAATATTTTGATAGAAGGTTTTTCCCAAATAATAAGTTTTACAAAGCAAGTGGTCTAACTTAGTTGTTGATAGATTATTAGAAAAATAGGTCATGATACCTTCTTCATAATCATCCCGGGCATCTTGCAAATCATCCAGAATTTGAAGATAAGCTCCATATTCGTAGAGAAAATGGTATTGATTTTCATCCAGATTACCCATAACCAAAAAGCCATCAGCAATAACCGAGGTGGCTCCCTTGTCTATGCAAATTTGAAAACGCTCATCTTCTGACAAATCTGTTTTTGTATTCACCAGTTTTAAGCTTTGGGTTTGCGCATGGTGAATGGCTAACAAACTTTCGAATAGTTCAGGATGTGTTTTTCGTTCAAACTCACTTTCTATCATTCCAACTAAATCGAAAATTCGACTTTCTATTAGAGACATAGCGTCAACAGGTTTGCCATCTAATCGAAGTGCAAAACGTTCGCAGAAATCTAGTTTTTCATTCTTACTTATCGTTGGCGTATCAATTAGGTTATCTGTGTAGGGATAGAGTAAGCTATATGCCAAAAGTGAAGGTGTAATCTTGATTTCTTTCCCAAAGAAGGATTGCAAACCAAGCATAACCCATACGTTACGCAGGGCTTGGAAAATCTCACTCTGACTTAGTTCCTTGTCAAACTCCCAGGCCTTTCGAATAAAGTCTTTTGTGGCATTAAGCATCTCATTAGAGAAGATGAGCGTTAATTGCTCATGAGGATAAGCTAAATTCTCTTCAAAAAAGACCTTAGATCGCTCTAGTATCTTCGTTTTGTTGGGTTTCTGATACTTAAATTCCTTTTTTATAACACGCAAAAAATGATTGAATTTGATCTCCCAAATTCGCTTTTCGATATATGAGAATTGTCTCTTAGACTCAGGGAAATGATCAGGACAATTCAACCATTGGGCCGTGTATTCATTTTGTATTCTATTGCGCAGGGCTGAATGAAAGGTCATGATGTGTTTTTTTTGATTCTGAGATTCGACTTATAACAAATAGAATAAAAAATGATGGAGTAGAAAATTAATATCGCTGTAAAAGTCAATTTACAAGTTCAAGTTAACATTTCTAATGATTAGAATCATACTGATTGATTTAAACCTAATATAACTCTATCTAGTTTATCAATATCTTAAAAGAATTATTCTATTGGAATATGAATGAATATTTTTTTTGTTCAAAAGAAAGCTTTGTATCTTTAATTATTCAATCATTCAAAATTTCTTTTGAAACAGCTACTTGTATATCTATTTGTTGTTCTATTCTCGATACAAAGCTTTGAGCAAATTATCATTCGCTTGAACTTTCGCTTGAATCAAGATTATTATGCTTCAATCTGTACAAATAAGGATAAACCAGAATTGGAATGTAATGGATGCTGTCATTTAGAAAAACAGTTAGAGCAAAATGAAGAAGAGAAGTCATCTAATGAAAAAATATTAGTTAAGAAGGTATTTGAACTCATTATACCTAATGATATACTGGATACTCCGAGACCCGATTTAAAAGTTATGGAGAATGATTATCTAGTATATAACCAGTTCTGTCCTTCTCTGTATTATTATGATATTTTTCATCCTCCACAAATTTAATTTTAGAAAATTCTGAAATGAGATCTATCTTAATCTAGACCTCCATTTAAACTCAATTTTATTTGATAAAACCTTCCATAGCCTCGTAATTAATGCTATCCGTTTTATTGATTCTTAGAATTTGTATGCTCGAGTGTTATGTTGTGGATGAAATAAATCGAAGATGAAACGAGCCATTCAGAATTCTTCTATACATAAAAGTCTAACTGTTATGGCGACTACCATCTGACCAAAGTTTAAAAATCTAAAACAAATGAAAAATATTATAATCCTTTGCTTCCTTATTATAGGTATGCAAGCTTATGCACAAAAGTCAATAAGACTTCAAGATAAGACGACAGGTCATTCAATTGCTAATGCTCATTTTTTATATCACAATCAGAAAGGGATATCTAGTGAAAAGGGGCTCATTTCTATTCAGCCCATTGCTGATGCCACTTTGCTGATATCTCATGTCAATTATGGGAAAATTGAAATTGGTAATAAAGCTGTACTTAGTGCGCTCAAATCAGGTGTACTTAACTTAAGGGAATCCTATATTTCTTTAATGCCAGCTACAGTAATTGCCAGAAGCAATCGAAAAGGCGATAGTCATGTTGTAAAGGTGAATAATAGCGATAAGCTTTCACATGATGCAGGTGATTTTTTGAATCAGAATGCTTTTATCGGTGGCATACGAAAGAGTGGTAGTTATGGCTTCGACCCGGTTATGCGTGGCTTTAAATACGATCAGTTGAATATTGTCATGGATAATGGTTTGTCAGCTACAGCTGCTTGTCCAAATCGTATGGATCCTCCGGCCAGTCAGATTCCATTGGCAATGGTTGAACAAGTCGAAATTATTAGGGGCCCACATTCTCTTCGTTTTGGGAACGCCTTGGGTGGGACGATTCATTTTAAATCCTCACCAGCTAGTTTTACTGATACAACTAGGCTGTATGGAAGGACTAGTGGAAGTTATGAGAGTAATGGTAATATTAAGCGTACAGAAGCGCTTGCTGGTATAAAAGGGGATTTCTATAATATAAATTTATTGGCAGCTTACAATGAGGGGGATGACTATGAGGACGGTGATGGGAATAAGATTCCTTCTAGTTTCAATCGTCGAAATATAGGTTTGAGTTCGGTCTTTAAGTTATCAAGCCGACAAAGCTTGAAACTTACTGCTAATAATAACTATGCTGAAGATGTAGACTTTCCAGCATTGAATATGGACTTACGTGAGGATGATACCTGGCTGATGAATATTCAACACAAGATTAATTTTAAAAATTCAGTACTAAATTCTCTCTCCACCTCATTTTATGGCTCTTTTGTTGATCATACGATGGATAATTTGGGGAAAAATTTAAGCCCACGTATGGTAAATGCTATTACCAAAGCAAAAACTAAGAATTATGGAGCTCGTTCCGAAGCCAGTTTTGAATTTAAGAAGAGTTCTCTTTTTGCTGGATTTGATTTTAAATCGGAAGAATCAGAAGGTAATCGTTCTCGTGAAATGTTAATGGGGCCAATGGCTGGCAACACCATTTGGGATAATATCTGGCAAGATAGCCGCATTAGAAAGTTTGGCTTATTTGGAGAATCTCATTTTTCATGGGATGAGGTCTATTTTGTTGCTTCAACACGCTTGGAGTTTAATCAGGCAGAAAGCCGTGATAAAGCGACAAAGTTTATTGATACCAATAAGGATGATCCATCAGATAAGTTAAACATATCGCTTAGTTTGGGCGCTAGTTATGACATTTCTAAAGAAGTTAGAATGGGTTTATGGTTAGGTCGGGCAGAGCGAAGCGGTAGTTTAACTGAACGGTTTATAAACTATCTGCCTGTCGATAGAGATCCCTATGAAAGAATTGGGAATACGAAACTAAAGTCGGAAGTGAATTATCAGCTTGACTATAATTTCACTTGGAAGAGGGAGAATTCAGAACTCTCAGTCAATTTATTCACATCTTATTTACGTGACTATGTGAGCTCTGAAATAAGAGAGGAATTAACCCCTTTATTGGCGACTGCTCCTGGCGTAAAGCAATACGTTAATATCGATAAAGCGATTATGCGAGGTTTTGAACTTTCGTGGTATCAAAAGATTTGTTCTGTGGTTTATCACAAAGCGAATGTGGCCTATACCTATGGCAAGAATAAGGATAGGAATCAGGCCCTAGCAGAAATACCACCTCTTGATTTGAGATATGCACTAGGAGGACATTTCTATAAAGATAAATTCCATTCAGAGTTCATGCTGCGTCATGTCATCAAACAAAACCGGATTTCTTCAGATTTTGGTGAAACGGTTAGTCCTGCCTTTAGTTTGTTAGATTTTAAAGCCTCCTATTCATTTAATGATAAAATGCAAATGATTGCAGGCGTGCGTAATATTTTTGATGAGGCGTATTACGAACATCTTAACCGATCGGTAAAAAGTAGTCAACAATCTATTTACGCACCCGGAAGAAGCTTTTACCTGACATTATTAATTGGTCTATTGTAAATAGGATTGTGATAAAATAAATACCGCGATAGCTAAATTATAGCTATATCGATTTAAGTGAATGCTTTTATATGAATAATACTAGACCTTTATATAGATTATGAATCTATTGTCTTTGTTATGCATAACTAATGAAAATTGTTAATGTGAATGTTCTTATTTTGTGTATTGTTTTGTGAATTATGTAGTTGTAGACTACTGTTGTTGTTATTTTATTTTCCTAGCTTATGTTCTATTTATTTTATTTATAAATTACAATTACTTTGTTTGTTTGCCTGATCTTGATCATATTGGATTGAGGGTCAGTATTTAGGATGTTTATTGCATCCAGAGAGTGTAGTTTTTAATGATTCTACATTGTTGAGAGCCTGTTCTAATTGGATTACAAGCTTGAGTCTGATTGAATATTGAAGACTGCGGTATACTTGTGTTTTGAGTGTTTATGCCTTGTTGTGTACTGTGTGTTATGTTTTGTTATCTTTTGAATCTAATTGTTCTTATGTTATTTGGTATGTTTTTTTTGTGTTATCAATTTTGTTCTTTTATGTTTGCTTTAGTGTGAGTTGTGATGATTCATATTAAATAAACCGATTAACTAACTTAATTAAACAATTACATGAAGAAACATTACTATTTAGGGATCTTATTAATGATCCTTTGTAGCTCGGCTTTTGGTCAGAATAAATTTCTGCCATTTACCCAAAGCAATCAACAATCTGTTGATGCGCTACAATCCATTAAACCCAGTCGAACATTGGAATCAATGCGTGCAGGGTATTTGCAAATCTCGTATACTTTTCCTGGCGCCATGCTTGCAGAAAAAGCAGAAAAGGGGGAAATGTATAATTTTTTACATATCGACCAATTTGGAAAATTAGGACAGGTGGGAGCCCCGGCTTTACCAATGCGTAACGATATGATTGCTGTATCAAAGAATATTCGCCCTTCGGTTGAACTTGTTGATTCTGAATATATCGACTATTCGGGTTATAATGTTCATCCGGCATTGGAATTGCCAATGGATACACAGGGTGCTCCTTCACCCAAATTTGAAAAGGATGCTTCGGTGTACGAAAAGGATGCTTTTTTTCCTGATAATGTGGTCAGTATTGTTTCTGATCAAATTATGAAGGATGCTCGTATGCTTCGCGTACAAGTTTGTCCGGTTCAGTTTAACCCGGTGACCAAGACCTTGAGAGTTTATTCAAAAATGGTTTACCAAATACATACTGGGACCGATAAAACTCGTGTGAATACCACGACGGGTGATTTGAATATTCTTAAGAGAATGGTTATTAACCCTGAGAATGTTCAACAGGAAACTAGGAATCTACAAATGGATTCAGAAGGTGATGATGCTTCTAAAGACTATATTATCATCACCCATTCCATGTTTGATCATGCGGCTAAAAAATTGGCATCATGGAAAGCTAGTCTTGGTTATAAAGTAGAAATTGTATCCAAAGATTCATGGACAACTGATGAAATTAAAGAGGCTATTCATAGTAGGTATAATACATGGATTCCTAAACCAAGTTATTTTGTTTTAATTGGTGATAATGAGCAGGTTCCTGGGATGAATTTGCAGACATCTAAAGGTGAAACATATGCTTCAGATTTATACTATTCATGTATGGATGGTGCAGATGATTATACGCCGGATATTGCTCATGGACGTATTTCTGTAGCAACAGTTGAACAATCTGAGGTTACTATTGACAAAATTATAAATTATGAGAAAAACCCTGTCGATGATGCGAGTTTTTATCATAAAGGTTTGAATTGTGCTCAATTTCAGGATGTATACGATGGGGAGGCTCCAGATGGTTTTGCCGCTCGTAGATTTTGTCACACAAGTGAAGATATTCGTGATTATGTTACAGCTCAAGGCTACGATGTAGATCGAATTTATTATACCGATTCTAAGAATACTCCTACCCATTTTGATAATGGTTATTTCTCAAATGGCGAGGCTTTGCCTGATGAGCTATTGCGTGAGAATGGCTTTGCCTGGGATGGAGGAGCTGACGATATCGCTACAGCAATAAACGATGGTCGCTTTTATTTATTCCATCGTGATCATGGTTATGCTGGAGGTACTGGTTGGGCTCACCCTGAATTTTTAACGGATCATATTGGCGACCTTAAAAATGGTAACAAACTGCCAGTGGTTTTTTCTATTAACTGTCATACAGGTGAATATCAATTACCTGAATGTTTTGCAGAGAAATTCTTAAGACAAAAAGATGGTGGTGCTGTAGCTGTTTTTGGAGCTGCATATTATTCTTTATCAGGTCCTAATGATGGTTTGTCACTTGGAATGGTAGAAGCTATTTGGCCTAATCCAGGTATTAATCCATCTTTTGGTACTGGAGCAGGTGTTACTAATCCAGATCCATCAGGATTTGAAAATTCGGTAACTTCACTAGGTGATGTTTTGAATATGGGGCTGATGCGAATGGATCAAACCTGGGCGCCAGGTGAAGCGAATAGATTGTATACCTATCGTTTATTCCACCTTTTTGGTGATCCAGCAATGAAAATGTGGACGCAAGCTCCTCAGGTTCTTACTGCTGATTTACCAGCAAGTGTTGAGTGTGGTGCAACTTCACTAACAGTGTTAAAGATTAGTAATCCTGATGCTTTAGTTACTGTAGTACAAGGTGACAAACTATTGGCTAAGGCAAGTGTTGTGAATGGTGCTGCTGAAATTAACTTTGCTGCTGTTGATAATATCGATAAGCTAGTAATTACTATAAGTGCTCCAAATCACCGTCCTGTGTATAAGGAATATGTAGTAGAAGGTTGTACTAGCTCACCTGTAGCTAGCTTTTCAGTATCAAAATCAATGCTTGTTTTAGGTGATAATAACCTAGCTGTTAAATTTACAGATTTATCAACTTACACACCTACTTCATGGTTGTGGGATTTTGGTACAACTGAAATTGAATTTGAAGATGAAACATCTGCTACATCTCAGAATCCTGTGGTTAAATTTTCAGCTAAAGGGGTTTATGATGTGAAATTGACTGCAACAAATGAGAATGGAAATTCAGAATTTGAAGAAGAAAAAGCAATCAATGTGTATGCAAGTACACAAGAAGTTTCTTGTTTTGGACAAACAACAAATCTAGATAATAATTACGGTATTGGTATCAAGGCTTTTGCCTTAAATACGATTAACTCAAGTTCTGGTTCTGCTGTTCAAGATAAAGGTTATAAAGATTTCTCTGGGATTCATTATACTACTTTGATCCCTGGTAAGACATATAAAGCTAAAGTTACCGTTGGTGGAACAAATCCTGAACGAGTAAAAGTTTATTTGGATAAAAATGGTGATGGTACTCTTGATGTAAGTGAGGAGTTAATTGAACTTGAAGATCTGAAAGGTGAGAATCAGTTTGATTTAACTGTGCCATATGATGCGGAGTTAAATAAAATGTTGCGTTTACGTGTGATTTCTGATTATACAGGTAATGCTATTACTGATGCTTGTTATGCTGCTGAAAATGGACAGACTGAGGATTATGCAGTTTTGATAAAGCCTGGTTTAGCAACAATTAAAACTTTAGAGTTTACAGAACGTGGATTCGATTTCGCGAAATTGAAAGCTAAATTTATTTCTGATGGTAGAGGTACAGTAACAGAGAGAGGAATTGTTCTTTCGAAACATTCTCTACCTACAGTGGAAGACATAAAGCTAGTAGATAATAGCTCGACAGAAGAGTTTGTTATAGAAGCAAAAGGTCTGGATAAAGGGACAAGTTATTCATATAGAGCCTTTATTGCTAATGAATATGGTGTTTCTTATGGAGAGGAACTTAGTTTCGAAACATTTTTTGGGGAACCAGATGCTCATGTTACTAAATTTGCTGCAGAGTTATCATTAAGTACTTGGCAGGCTATTTCTTGGTTAGATTCCAAAAGTAGCATTAAGCCTTGGGGATATATGATTAAATGGGCAAAAGACGATGCTGCAAATATTGTAGCGCCAGTTGATGGTGTTGTAGAAGAGGCAAATTGTATGTATGTCGATCCTGCAGAGGAATTTGCTGTAGCCACAGAGCTTGATTATGACACTCATTATTTCTATAAGATCTATCCTTATACCAACGACGGGATAAGTATCGATTACTATACTGATGGTGATGTACCCGTGATTGATGCGAATACGCTTCCATTTGGAGAATATCTGCCTTATACTATTAAGAGTGGTGAAAAAGGTATTACGGCTTTCCATTTAAATACCATAAATAACACTACCGAACGTCCTGAAGCTGGATACAATGATTTTACCAATATTTCAACTGATCTAAAACCGAATCAGTCGTATAAGGTGACAGTGTCTTTCGATCCAGGTGGAAACTACGAGTATTATTTGGGCGCATGGATTGATTGGAATCATGATGGTTGGTTCGATAGTGAAAGTGAAGTTGTAGATTTTGGAGCTCATTCGGGAGCAGGTACTTTATCGAAAATGGTTACTGTACCAGCGGATGCGTTAATGGGAGCGACCACTCTGCGTTTGGCTTATGGATATGGTAAAACATTACCAAAATCAAGAGGGAGTGTTAGCTATTATTCTGTTGAAGATTATGGAATCAATGTTGATATCAACGCAGTTGTTCCAGGTCTTTGGACAGGTAAGAATTCAACTGTCTGGGAAGATGCAGGTAACTGGGATGAAGGGAAACTTCCTTCTGTAACGACAGCTGTAATGATTCAAGCTGGGGATATAAATTACCCAGTACTGAGTAGCGAATCTCATGTTAAATCGGTGACAGTAGATGATGAGGCCAGCTTTACAATAGAAGATGGTGTTACATTTAATGTTGATGAAAATATTGATATTGCAGGAACTGTTATTATTAACGGTGGTGATATTGCTGTGACAGGAGCTTTCAATACGCTTGCAAGCAGTCAGGTTGATATTAATGGCGGTAACTTAAGTATGAGCTATTGGGGGCGTGAAGCAACCAGTGCATGGGTAAGGGGAACCATTAATTTAAATGCTGGTGTAATCACTACTGGAGATGCTAAGTTTTCAAGTTCTGGTGTAACGGGTGCCATGGCCGAAGGCTTTGTAATGAATGTGAGTGGAGATCTTGCAATGAGTATTACTGGATGGGCAGATCGCGTTCTAGGGCAGGTGAATATTTTAGCAGGTAAGCCTGTTCATACAATATTAGCTTCTGCTTCCAATGTCGATATGCAATTTAAAAACTTAACGGTAAATACGCCAGGCGAAACGGTATATTTGATTACTGATGAGCAGGAAACGGCGAAAAACTTCACAGTAACTGATAAATTAAATATCATTGCAGGTACTGTTATGTGTAAGAATAAGGCTATAGCTTTATCTACGCTTTCTATTAATGAGTTGGAGATTGCTGATGGTGCAAGTTTGGATATCAGTTCTACTTCAAGTTCCATTAAAGGGAATGCTATCGGTAAAGGATCTTTGGTTCAAACTGATGGTTCTTTGGTATTAAATGCTCTTGGTGATCAGACTTTGGATCTTAATGCAAACTTGTTTGACTTGTCATGTGAAGGTGATGCAAATGTCCTTGTTAAGAATGATATATCTATAGCAAGTAAACTTAGTTTGGTGAGTAACAATTTCGTTGTTGATGCTTGTAACTTATTCCTTGCAAAAGATTGTGAATTGGCTGCAACCGGAACTAAGCATGTTGAAACGATTAACAATGCTAAGGTAGAAAAGCAATTTGCTGGATCAATAGCAGACCAAAGCTTTGAACTTCCTATTGGAAAAGGAGCTGTTAGTTCTGTAGTGACTGCAAGTCTATCAGAAATGCCTTCGAAAGATGCTTCTTTGTTTTTCTCTTATGAGAATAAACAAGCTGAAGGAGTAACTGCTGCAGCAGCACTAAATGGAAATTGGAAGATTGATGGGGATGATATCATGAAAGCAATTCCTGTTGATGTTGCATGTTCTTTTAGTGGTTTTGCTTTCAGTGCAGAAACTTACTTCTGGGCTTATAAAACAAATGTTTGGAATACGATTTCAGCTGTTGAATCAGCAAAACCATTTAGTTTTTCTTTAGATAGTCCTGTAGCAACTATTACGGCTATGACTAAAGCGGATGCGCCAGCTGTTACGGTTTCTGATGCTTCGGGAAAGCCAGCAAGCGTTGTAGGTGCTGACGAAACAATGGAATACTTATACAATTTAACAGAATGGAAAGACTGCTATGCGGCTATGACCATTTATTTGAATGGAGATAATACTTTTGAGGTTCGTACTAAAGCAACAGCTACAGCTATCGAATCTTTATCGACAGGAGATTTAGATACAGAATCTAAAATTGATTTTGATATCATTCTTTCTAAGTATGAGATTGAAGAAAACAAAGGAGCTGACGCTTTAGTTGCCGATATTAAGGTATTGGGTGCTACAACTGATTTGGCAGTTTGTAAATATTCTTTAGCTGATGGAACTGAGGATAATGATATGTTTTCTATTAAGGATAAACAATTGTTTGCCAAGGCAGGTTTCGATTTTGAATCAAAGAGTATTTATAAAATCCAGATGGATGTAAAAGGAATGGATTCCCGTTCTTATACCATTCATGTATTGGATGTAAATGAAGCTCCTATATCGATAGCACTTGATAATAGTAATGTTGTTGAGAACACTAGCGTAGATGCAAAAATTGCAACACTTTCTACGACTGATCCAGATACAAAATCAACTGAGAAATTCATTTATTCTTTAGATGGAGATGTATTGGATAACGCCATGTTTACAATTATAAATGATGGCTTATACTTAAAAGCTAGCGCTAACTTTGAGGTGAAAGATTCTTACTCTCTTAAGATTAAATCGACAGATAAGGGTAGTTTGTTTATCTCTAATGAGTTTGAAATTACTGTGACGGATGTTAATGACATTCCAACAGAATTAATTGCTTCTTCATTGGAGATTCCTGATGATTTAGGAAAAGATGATGTAATTGCAACACTTAGTGTTACAGATGAAGATAAGGCTGACCTTTTAAATACGTTTACCTACGAGTTGGTTTCATGTATCAGAGAAGGCAAAGATAAACAGAATGCTGATGTACGTTTAGAAGGAAGTAATTTATTATTGAATACTTATTCTATATATGTATCATCTTACTCGTCCAATAATTTCCATTTAATATTTAAAGTAACAGAAGTGGAGAGTGGTTATACATTTAATCAGCCCCTAACTTTTGTAGCTGTAGATGTGAATGAAGCCCCATCTTTTTCTATGTATGGCGAAGTTTTGGAGATTGATGAAAACAAAGCTGCTGATTCAGAAGTCGGATTACTTGACACTTATGATTCTGACCGTGGAGATGAACTTACTATTGAGCTGCTTGACAATGCCAATGGAACTTTCAAAATTGTAGATGGAATAATTCACACTACAAGAGTACTTGATTTCGAAGAAAAAGCTAAGTACAGTATTACTGCTAAAGTAACGGATAAGGCTGGTTTATTCGAGGAAGATACTTTTACTATTACAGTAAAAGATGTAAATGATGTTCCTATAGCCAATGCTGGTGATGCAAAAATTGTGAAAGAAGGCGATGTGGTAGTATTGGATGCAAGTGCATCCACAGATCCTGATGCTAATACAACATTGACTTATTCTTGGACATCAAAAGAAGGTCTCGCATTAACAGGAGTTGAAACCGCCACACCAAGCTTTACAGCACCTGATGTGGATGCCCCAATCCCATATCATTTTGTTGTGACCGTTAGCGATGGCACATTGGAAGCTACTGCTGAAGTTGTGGTTACCATAAACCATATACCTGCAGTGAATCATAATCCTGTTGCTGATGCCGGCGAAGCTCAATCGATCAACGAAGGGGATGTAGTAAGTCTTGATGCAAGCCAATCCTCAGATGTTGATGGACAAGCATTAGCATTCTCTTGGTATTGTCAGGAAGGTGTTAAATTAACCGATATGAACTCTGCCAATCCAAGCTTTATAGCACCTGAGGTGGAGGTTGCTACAGCTTACCACTTTGAGGTGACGGTTAGTGATGGCTTTGTTGAGGAGAAAGCCACTGTTGTGGTTACGGTAAATCATGTAAACAAAGCTCCAGTTGCTAACGCAGGTGATGCGCAAACAGTAAACGAAGGTGATGTTGTAACATTGGATGGAAGTGCTTCTAGTGATGTCGACGCTAACACAACAATGACTTATTCTTGGACATCTGTAGAAAATCTTAATTTAACAGGATCTAAAACAGTAAATCCAAGTTTCACTGCACCAGCAGTGGTTGCAGACAAAGCTTATACTTTTGAATTAACAGTTTGCGATGGTGATTTGAAATCAACATCAATAGTTGTTATCACTGTGAAGAATGTAAATGTTGCTCCGGTAGCAAATGCAGGAAATCCACAAACCGTAAACGAAGGTGATGTAGTTAATCTTGATGCGAGTGCTTCTTCGGATGTTGATGCTCAAACTACTTTGACTTTCGCATGGGTTTGCGATGAGGGAATTACCCTTACCAATGCAAACACTGCAAAACCAAGCTTTACTGCTCCTGAAGTGGTTGCAGACAAAGCTTATACATTTGAGTTAACAGTTAGCGATGGTGATTTGACATCAACATCAACAGTTGTTATTACAGTTAAGAATGTAAATGTTGCTCCA